>CAZKRN010000009.1:0-126935 GCA_964555165.1 uncultured Methyloversatilis sp.
GGATAGACGATCAGTTCGGCGTTGCGGACCAGCGCGGCCGAGGCCTTGCCCGACAGGTCGAGCGGCACGATCTGGTCGTCGTCGCCGTGGATCACCAGGGTCGGCACGTCGAACTTCTTCAGGTCGGCGCGGAAGTCGGTGGCCGAGAACGCCGCGATCGAGTCGTAGGTGTTCTTGTGCCCGGCCTGCATGCCCTGCGCCCAGAAGGACTGGATCAGCCCCTGCGACGGCTTGGCACCCGGACGGTTGTAGCCGTAGAACGGACCCGACGCGATATCCAGATACAGCTGCGAGCGGTTTTCGAGCGAAGCCTTGCGAAGGCCGTCGAACACCTCGATCGGCAGGCCACCCGGATTTTCGGCCGTCCGCAGCATCAGCGGCGGCACCGCGCTCACCAGCACCGCCTTCTTTACCCGGCTCGTGCCGTGACGGCCGATGTAGCGAGCGACCTCGCCGCCGCCGGTCGAGAAGCCGACCAGCGTCGCACCCTTCAGGTCGAGCGCCTGGATCACCGCAGCCAGATCGTCGGCGTAGTGGTCCATGTCGTTGCCGTCCCACGGCTGCGAGGAGCGGCCGTGGCCGCGCCGGTCATGCGCCACCACTCGGTAGCCCTGCGACGCGAGAAAGAGCATCTGCGCTTCCCAGCTGTCGGAACTGAGCGGCCAGCCGTGGCTGAACACGACGACCTGACCGTTCTTCGGACCCCAGTCTTTGTAATAGATCTGTACGCCGTCACGGGTGGTGACGTAGTTTTCGGTCTTCTTGACCGCGACGGATGTGCGCGCGGCGGGCGTGGCGGCTTCGGCGGCGAAGGTCGGTGCGGCAAGCGCGGCGGCGAGCACGGACAGGGCAAGGGTGCGGCGGACTGCATTCATGATGGATTCCTTTCAGGTAACGGGTTGGGGACGGTGGCTATCCGTCAGGCCGATGACTCAGGCGATGACCAGGGTGACGTCGATGTTTCCGCGGGTGGCGTTCGAGTACGGGCACACGATGTGCGCCTTCTCGACCAGCGACTCGACCTGTTCGCGCGGCAGGCCCGGCACGGCGATGGTCAGTTCGACCTCGATGCCGAAGCCGGTCGGGATGGCGCCGATGCCGACGCGGCCGGTGATCTGCGTGTCGGCCGGCAGCGCGACCTTGTTCTGGCCGGCGACGAACTTCAGCGCGCCGAGGAAGCAGGCCGAGTAGCCAGCGGCGAACAGCTGTTCGGGATTGGTGCCGGGGCCGCCGGCGCCGCCCAGTTCCTTGGGCGTCGACAGCTGGACATCGAGCACGCCGTCGGACGACGCGGCGCGACCTTCGCGGCCACCGGTGGCCGTGGCCTGGGCGGTGTAGAGAACTTTTTCGATCGACATGATGAACTCCTGTGCAGTGAGAGGGGTTTGTTGCAGTGCCTGTTGGCAGGACGAACTTTGCGCCCGCAGGCAAGACCATACGCAACGTATAATCCTGAAAACTTAACCAAGAGTATTCACCTTGAAGAAACGGCTGGATCGCCAGCCCGGACATGGCTGGCGGGGTGTGCGGCGTGGCACGGAAAGGCTGCGGAGTGCCCCTGCCAGCCGCGCACGCAAAGGCAAGACGCGCTCGCCTGGCGGGTGAAGGGCTCGATGAACGACGAGAGGAAGGACGATGAAGGCTTTCAACCCTGCTTCAAGCGATCAAGCGGTTTCTTCGGTTCGAACACCCCAGGTGGATCGCCTCGAAGCCCTGCTGGAGCACTTCTCGGTCAGCGCCCGCGTGTTCAACACCGGCGCGCTGTGCGGCATCACCGAACTGGATGCAGGCGACAGCGGCCGCATGCACCTGGTGCGCGCTGGCGAGGTAGACATCCACCATCCGGCCGGCATCGAGCATGTGGGCCGGCCCAGCCTGCTGCTGTTTCCGCGGCCGACGCCCTACCGCTTCGTCACCGACCCCGAGCGTGGCGCCGACTTCGCCTGCGCACGGCTGCACTTCTCCGGCGGTGCGGCCAATCCGATCGCATCGGCGCTGCCCGACTTCAGCTGCCTGGCGCTCGACCGGATACTCGGCGCGAAGCCGGTGCTCGACCTGCTGTTCGACGAGGCTTCGCACGCGTACTGCGGCCGGCAGGCGGTGCTGGATCGCTTGTTCGAGGTGGTGCTGGTGCAGGTGCTCAGACACCTGATGGAAGGAGGCCAGACCGGCGCCGGCATGCTGGCCGGGCTGGCGCACCCGCGCTTGCGTCGGGCGCTGGTGGCCATGCACGAAAACCCGGCACGGGAATGGACGCTGGACACGCTGGCGGAACAGGCAGGCATGTCGCGCAGCGTGTTCGCCCATACCTTTCGCGATACGGTGGGCTGCACGCCGGGCATCTATCTGCAACGCTGGCGCATCGGCATCGCCCAGCGCGCGCTGCGCCAGGGCCGCGCGCTGAAACTGATTGCCGACGAGGTGGGCTATGGCGGCGAAGCGGCGCTGTCGCGCGCCTTCAAGGCGACGACCGGACTGTCGCCGCGGCAGTGGCGCAACGCGCAGGTCGTCTGAGACCGGAGGATGGAATCGCTGCCGCAGCGCCTTCGTTGCGGCAGCACAAAAGAAAAAAGCGGGCAGTGCCCGCTTTCTTTTCTGCTCAAGCGCCGGAAATCAGCGGTTGGCGACGTACATCGTGATTTCAAAGCCGAAACGCAGATCGGTGGCCTTCGGGGTTTCCCAGTTCATGGCAGTCTCCTGATGGTGCTTCGTTGGCTCACTGCGACATGCAGTGCACGGAGCGGATAGTGCGCCGATACGGCACCGGCCACCTCGCGCCACTCTGGAAAGACGACTCAGGATTTTCTTGAGCGCAGGGTTTCGAACACCGCCGGCAGCATGCAGGTCTGCAGGCTGCGCTGCGAGAACAGGAAGCGGCCGTCGCAGACAAAACCGAGTTCCTGCCAGTCCACCGCGTCGTTGAGCAGATCGGTCGCGCGTGCCAGATCGGCCACCTCGGGCCGGGCGAACAGCGCCAGTACCGATCCGTCGTAGTCCTTGCAGTCGTGCAGGAAAAAGGGCCTGTGCCTGCGCGTCTTGCCATTCACATAGATGCGCGGCCGGTCGGACCGGTGGTGCAGACGCCCCCATTGCCACCAGTTGTGCTCGCCGAATTCGCGCACGCGCCGCGCCAGCAGCCGCGGTTTGTGCTGTTCCAGCCAGTCGTTGCGCACGTCGAAAAAGGCGCGCCGCGTGCGGCCGGTGTCGACCGTGCTCGAACAGACGAACTCCACATTGCCCTGCGGGTGCACGAACACATCGTCGGCCCCGGACACGGCGCCGACGCGCACGTCGAACAGCGAAGCCAGCGGCACGCCGTAGTCGCCGCACAGAAACATGAGCTGTCCGCGTTCGCAGTGGAAGCGCCGGCCGTCGCTCATGCGCCGGTCCATGCGTCCCTTCTCGAACCGGAATACCGCGCAGTTCGGCACATAGGGGCCGAACACGCGGCTGTCGCCGGTCTCGATGAAGTCGGTAATGCTGCCCTGGGCGTACAGCCACTCGTTCAGCCGGCGCGCGGCGGTCAGCTTGATGAAATCGCGCGGCACGATGAAAATCAGTTCGCCACCCGGTTTCAGATGACGCACGCACTTCTCGATGAAGAAGAGATAGAGGTTGCTGCGGCGGTCGAACAGATCGCTGCGCAACTGCGCCCGCGTGTCCGCCTGGATGTCCTGGTGCCGCACATAGGGCGGATTGCCGATCACGGTGTCGAACTGCTCGTCGACCGGATACGCGAAGAAATCCATCACCTGCGCGCCGGCCGGCGCCACCGTCGGGTCGATCTCGATCGCAACGCATCCGGGAATGCGCGCCGCGAAAGCGCCGTCGCCGGCCGACGGTTCAAGCGTGCGGCCGTGGTTGCGGCGCAGCGCCAGCATGCCTTCAACGACGTCGTCGCGGGTGAAGACCTGACCCAGGATCTCGACCCGGTGGTTCCTTTCGTTCATGGCACGATTGTCCCATGGCTCCCGTGTGCCGGCGCAACATGTGTGCCGCCCACGCATGGGCTACCATCAGCGCCCCGCCCCCACACCCTGCCCCGTCCCATGCTGCATGCACCGGTGGAACCCTTCGATCACGGCTGGCTCGACGTCGGCTGCGGCCATCGCGTGTACTACGAACAGTGCGGCAATCCGCAGGGCAAGCCGGCGCTGTATCTGCATGGCGGCCCCGGCTCGGGCTGCTCGCCGCGCCAGCGCCGCTTCTTCGACCCTGCGGTGTGGCGTGCGGTACTGTTCGACCAGCGCGGCTGCGGCCGCAGCACGCCGCTGGGCGATACCGCGCACAACCACAGCGATGCGCTGATCGCCGACATCGAGGCCTTGCGCTGCCACCTGGGTGTGGACCGCTGGCTGGTATTCGGTGGCTCATGGGGTGCGACACTGGCGACCGCCTATGCCGCGCGACACCGCGACGCCTGCAGCGGCGTGCTGTTGCGCGGCCTCTTTCTCGGCGGACGCGAGGATATCGACTGGTTCTTCCATGGCGCCGGCGCGCTGGCGCCGGCGGCTCACGACGCCTTCATGCAGGCGGTGCCGGCCCGCTGGCGCAGCCGTGTCGTCGTCTGGCTGGACCGCGTGTTCTCGTCCGGCGACAGCGCGCGCATCGACCGCGCCGCGCTGGCCTGGCGCGCCTGGGAACACGCGCTCGGCGCATGGCCGGAACGCACCGTGCCGGCCGAGCCGGCCGCCGACGAATGGCCGCTGCTGCGCGCCCGCTATCGCGTGCAGTCGCACTACCTGGCGCACCGCTGTTTCATCGGCGAAGCGAAGGTGATGGACGCGATCGCCCGCCTGCACGGGCTGCCGGTCGCTTTCGTGCACGGCACCAACGATCTGATCTGCCGGCCGCAGAACGCCTGGCGCGCGCACCGCACGCTGTCGGGCAGCCGCCTGGCCTGGGCGCAGGGTGCCGGTCATGACCCTTTCCATCCGGCCAGCCTGCAACTGCTCGGGTCGGCACTGGCCGCGCATGCGCGCGACGGACATTTCGACGCCTGGCCCGGAGAGTCGTCGTGAGCCTCAGACTGAAGTTGAACCTGCTGATCGCCGCCGTCATCCTGACCTTCACCAGCACCATGCTGACGATGGAACTGATGGGCACGCGGCGTGCCGTCGGCGAGGAGATCGAGGCGGCGAACCGGGTGGCCACCCAGCTGTTGTCGCGGGTGGCGCTGGTCTACGCCAATATGGGTTCGCCCGCGCTGGTCGATTTCCTGTATCGCCTTGGTCGCGTTCGCGCCACCGAAATCCGGCTGGTCGACAGCAGCGGTGCGCTGCTCTATACCTCGCCCCCCTCGCCCTACAAGGCCGGACGGGATGCGCCGGAGTGGTACTCGGACGCGATACTGCCCAAGCGGCCGCGTCAGGAAATCACGCTGAACGACGGCGCGCGACTGGTGGTCGAGGCCGACGCCTCGCGCGCCATACTCGACGGCTGGGACGAGGCGGTGCAACTGCTGATCGCCGGTTCGATCGCGCTGCTGCTCGGCAACGGCATCGTGTTCTGGCTGGTCGGCCGCGAGACGCGGCCCTTCAATACCATCGTGCGCGGGCTCGAACACATGCGTGCCGGCGACTACCACACGCGGCTGCCGCCACTGCCGGGCAAGGAAGCGGGTTCGATGGCCCAGGCCTTCAACCGGATGGCGCAGGCCATCGAGGACAATATGAACGCCCGCCAGGAGGCGCTGGAAGCGCGCAGCAATCTGGAAGAGAACCGCGAACTGACGCAGTTCATCCAGAGCCGCATCGAGGAGGAAAGACGCGACATCGCGCGCGAGCTGCACGACGAAATGGGTCAGGCGGTGACCGCGATCAAGAGCATGGGCCTGTCGATCGCGCGACGCGACGCGCAGAGCGACCCGCGCAGCGCCGAAGCGGCCAACCTGATCGTCGAGACGGCCAATCACCTGTACGACGTGATGCACAGCATCATTCCGAAGTTGCGACCGCTGGCACTCGACAATCTCGGACTGGAAGATGCGCTGGAAGACCTGGTGTCCGAATGGCGCCGCCACCACCCGGACATGCAGTTCGATCTGCAGATGCACGACCTGCCCGAATCGCCGGGCGATTCGTTCAAACTGGCGGCTTACCGCATCGTGCAGGAGGCGGTGACCAACGCGCTCAAGCACGCACATGCCCGGAAAATCATGATTTCGCTGCATGGTTCCGAACGGTCGCTGGATCTGTCGGTCGAGGACGATGGCACCGGTCTCGAACAGGGCTGGGCACAGAAGCGCGGACACCACGGCGTACGCGGCATGCGCGAACGCGCACAGGCCCTCGGCGGCGAACTTGAACTGCAGCCGCGCGACGATGGGGGCACCCGTGTGTTCGCACGACTGCCGATGGATTGAGGGGGAGAACAAGAATGGGACCGATCAAGGTCATGCTGGTGGACGACCACGCGGTCGTCCGCATGGGATTCAAGCTGCTGCTCGCAGCCTGCGAAGACATCGAGGTCATCGGCGAGGCCGACAGCGGCGAAGCGGCCTACCAGCGCTACAGCGAACTGAAGCCGGACGTGATCGTGATGGACCTGTCGATGCCCGGCATGGGCGGCATCGAAGCCGTCAGGCGACTGACCGCGCGCGACAAGGGGGTGCGCATACTCGCTCTGTCGGCACACGAAGACACGGCGCATCCGAAGCGCGTGCTGAAGGCGGGCGCCACCGGTTACCTGTCCAAGCGCGGTGCGCCCGAGGCGCTGATCGACGCGGTGCGCACGGTGGCCGCCGGACGCATGTACCTCGATAGCGAAATCGCACAGAAGCTCGCGATGCAGGACGTGACCGGCACACAGAACCCGGTCGAGGCGCTGTCGGAGCGCGAGTTCGAGGTATTCATCCATCTCGCCCGCGGACAATCGGTGAACCAGATCGCCGAAACGCTGCATCTGTCGACCTCCACGGTCGGCACCCATCTGTACAACGTGAAGCAGAAGCTGGGCGCGTCGAATCAGGCGGAACTGACGCTCATTGCATTGCGCAACGGTCTGATCGAAGCCTGATCGCGCTCTGGAACACATTCGTCGCACCAGCACGGTGCGACGAATGTGGCAGTAATGCTTCATTTTCGGTCATGACCTTCCACATTCCGTCCGCCGGAATGTCCAGCCGTCGTACGCCTGTCATCCCGCTGTGTTCTCCACGGCGCCCTGTTTCTTTGTTGCAGCGCAACATCGGGAAGCTTTCCCGACGCGGGTTTCCGCGCCGTCGTGCCGGCAACCCGGCCGTCACCCGCTGCCGGCGGCATGCGCGCGGCCCTCTCCGGATGCACGACTGGCACGCTTCTCGCTGTTACCGTTCGTCAGCCGACACATCCACAACCTAACAATTTCACAGCCATGTTCCGTTAGTCAGTTCATCGCCACCGGGTCCGATCGGGACCTGGAAGCCGGCAAGGAGATCGTCATGCGTGCCCTTGGATTGCTGTTCCTGCTCACCGTCGCTCAGACCGCGCATGCGAGTGCCGAGCGATACATCCAGTTGTCGATGCACGTGGTGAAGGTACTCGCCGCGAATGCCGACGGACGCATCAACACCGGCACCGGCGTGCAGATCGACGACACGCACGTGATCACCAACTGCCACGTGGTCGGCATTGCCACCCATGTGATCGTTGCGCGCGGCAGCAGCGGCACACCCGCCCAGGCCACCTCGGTCGATCCGCGCCACGACCTCTGTGTGATGACCACACCCCACGCGATGGGCCGTCCGGTGGACATGGCGACATCGCGTACGCTGAAGATTGGCGATACCGTGCATGCGGTCGGTTTCTCCGGCGGCAAGACGCTGTCGATGAGCGATGGCGAGGTGACTGCGCTGCACGAGATGGATGGCGCGCTGGTGATCGAGACCGACGCGTCCTTCCAGCAGGGTGCTTCGGGCGGCGCGCTGTTCGACAGCGATGGTCGTCTGGTCGGCGTGCTCACCTTCTTCATCCCCGGCATGAAGCGCCATTTCGCGGTACCGGTGGAATGGATGCACGGCGGCAACGCGGCGAGCGAACTGCCCATCCGCGACGCCACCCCGCCCTTCTGGGCGGCCTCCGACGAAGACAAGCCCTACTTCCTGCGCGCCATACAGCACGAGAACGATGGTGACTGGCGGCGCCTGCAGGCAGTGGCCCAGGAATGGGTGGAAGCCGAACCGAACAACACTGCCGCCATCAAGGCCGCGGTTCGCGCCAGCCAGTTTCCACCGCTGCACTGAACGACGGCACAAAAAAACCGGCCCCGAGGGGCCGGTTTTTTTGTGCGCGGGGAAATCATCTGGACTGGCGCAGCGCTGGCTCCCTGGACAGTTGCGCCACCGGCGGCAGGTGTTCCGCAGGCGCGCTCGAGTGCACCGGTGCCACGACCGGCACATCCGCGTGGCCTGGACCGGCCGCCGACGGCAGCAGCGGCACGATGAGCAGCGCCACGATGTTGATGATCTTGATCAGCGGGTTCACCGCCGGGCCGGCAGTGTCCTTGTAGGGATCGCCCACCGTGTCGCCGGTCACCGCCGCCTTGTGCGCCTCCGAGCCCTTGCCGCCGAAGTGGCCATCCTCGATGTACTTCTTCGCGTTGTCCCAGGCGCCGCCGCCGGTGGTCATCGAGATCGCGACGAACAGGCCGGTCACGATGGTACCCATCAGCACACCGCCCAATGCCTGCACGCCGGCTTCGGGCCCCATCAGGAAGGCCATGCCGAAAGCGACCACGACCGGCACCAGTACCGGCAGCAGGGACGGAATCATCATTTCCTTGATCGCCGCCACGGTCAGCATGTCGACGGCGCGGGAGTAATCCGGCTTGGCCGTACCTTCCATGATGCCGGGGATCTCCTTGAACTGGCGTCGCACCTCGACCACGACGGCACCGGCAGAACGGCCGACCGCTTCCATCGCCATGGCGCCGAACAGGTAGGGAATCAGGCCACCGATGAACAGGCCGATGATGACCGCCGGATTGGCGAGGTCGAAAGCCACGCTGTGGCCGACCGCTTCCAGCGCGTGCGTGTAGTCGGCAAACAGCACGAGTGCCGCCAGGCCGGCCGAACCGATGGCATAGCCCTTGGTCACCGCCTTGGTCGTATTGCCCACCGCGTCGAGCGGGTCGGTCACCGCACGCACGGAGTCCGGCAGTTCCGCCATTTCGGCAATGCCGCCGGCGTTGTCGGTGATCGGGCCGTAGGCGTCGAGTGCGACGATGATGCCGGACATGCTGAGCATCGAAGTCGCCGCAATCGCGATGCCGTAAAGGCCGCCCAGCGTATAGGCCGCCCAGATCGCAGCGCACACCGCCAGCACCGGCCAGGCGCACGACTTCATCGACACGCCGAGGCCGGCGATGATGTTGGTGCCGTGACCGGTGGTCGAGGCCTCCGCGATGTGCTTGACCGGCGGAAAATCGGTGCCGGTGTAGTACTCGGTGATCACCACCATCAGGCCGGTCAGTACGAGACCGACGACGGCCGCGCCGTACAGCCGGATCTGCGCACCGTCGTAGATGCCCATCGAGGCGTTCAGCGCGTCGTCCGGCATCAGCATCGTGGTCAGCGGGTAGAAGGCGATCAGCGCCAGCACGCCGGCGACGATGAGACCGCGGTACAGGCCGTTCATGATCTTCTGGCCCGGCTTGGTCTTGACGAACATGCAGCCGATGATGGACGCGATGATGGAGAAACCGCCCAGGGCCAGCGGGTAGATCACGGCCGCCTCGGCATTCGACTTCAGCATCAGCGCGCCGAGCAGCATGGTGGCCACCGTCGTCACCGCATAGGTTTCGAACAGGTCGGCCGCCATGCCCGCGCAGTCGCCCACGTTGTCGCCCACGTTGTCGGCAATGACCGCCGGATTGCGCGGGTCGTCTTCCGGAATGCCTGCTTCGACCTTGCCCACCAGATCGGCGCCGACGTCGGCCCCCTTGGTGAAGATGCCGCCGCCGAGGCGCGCGAAGATCGAGATGAGGGAGGAGCCGAAGCCCAGGCCGATCAGCGGATGGATGATCTGGTCGATCGCCGCGTCATGCGCCGCCGAGCCCTTCAGGATGGCGTAGTAACCGGCCACGCCCAGCAGGCCCAGCCCCACCACCAGCATGCCGGTGATGGCACCGCCCCGGAAGGCGACGTCGAACGCCTCGGAAATGCCCTTGCGCGCCGCTTCCGCGGTGCGCACATTGGACCGTACCGACACATTCATGCCGATGTAGCCGGCCGCGCCCGACAGCACGGCGCCGATGACGAATCCGGCGGCGGTCGATACGCCCAGCGTGGCGGCGAGCAGCACGGTGAGGATGATGCCGACGATGCCGATGGTGCGGTACTGCCTGTTGAGGTAGGCCTTCGCCCCCTCCTGCACCGCGTCGGCAATCTCGCGCATGCGCGGATTGCCTGTGGGTTGGGCAAGAATCCACTTGCTGGATAAGGCGCCATAGACAATGGCCACCACGGCGCACACGAGTGCGAACCACAGACCGAAAGACGACGACATCACCCCTCCTCTTGTTTTGACTGCGTGCAACGAAAGGACGGCGCTTTCACGTCGTCCCGGAAGCAGCGAGCAACCTTGTGGGCTGCCGGTCAGCCGCCCCTGCGGCGCCTGACCTGGTAAGTCATCCGTACGCCGCAAGGCGTACGGCTACAAGCGGTGCGTCTTCGACCCGGTCAGCCCTGGAACGGCGGCAGCGTGCGCGGCACGCTCTCGTTCTTCAGGCTGACATAGGCCGGCAGTCCATTCGCGTAGGGCGGATAGTCCTCACCCTCGATCAGGGGCTGCAGGTATTTCCGGCAGGCCTCGGTGATGCCGAAGCCATCGTCGGAAATGAAATGCCTGGGCATCATCTTCTCGCGGTTCGCAACGTCCTGCAGTTGCGCCACGTCAATCTTCCATGCGTAGGGCGCATCGGACACGCGCACGATGGCAGGCATGACCGCATTGCGGCCTTCGATCGCCAGCTCGACCGCGCGCCGGCCGAGCATGCGGGCCTGCTCTGCATCGGTGCCGGAAGCGATGTGGCGACCGCTGCGCTGCAGGTAATCCGGCAGCGCCCAGTGATACTTGTGGCCAAGCTTCGCCTTGATCAGTTCGGCAATCTGCTGGCCGACCCCGCCCAGCTGGGCGTGGCCGAAAGCGTCGCGCGTACCCGATTCGGCCAGCAGCTTTCCGTCGGCGCCGCGCAGGCCCTCGGACACCGCGATGGCGCAGAAGTCGTGCTCGCGCACGCAGGCATCGACGCGCGCGAGAAAGGCCGCCTCGTCGAATGGAATTTCGGGGAACAGCAGGAGATGCGGCGCCTCGGCCGGCCTGCGTGCGGCCAGACCGGCGGCTGCGGTGATCCAGCCAGCATGACGCCCCATCACTTCCATGACGAAAATCTTCGTGGACGTGCGCGCCATCGATGCGACATCGAGACCGGCTTCCATCATCGAAACCGCAACGTATTTCGCCACCGAGCCGAAGCCCGGGCAGTTGTCGGTTCCGACCAGATCGTTGTCCACCGTTTTCGGAATGCCGACGCAGACCAGCGGATAGTTCAGCCTCTCCGCGATCTGCGACACCTTCCACGCGGTGTCCATGGAGTCGTTGCCGCCGTTGTAGAGGAACCAGCGGATATCGTGCGCGCGGAACACCTCGATCAGCCGCTCGTAATGCGCGCGGCTTTCGTCCAGCCCCTTCAGCTTGTAGCGGCAGGAGCCGAAGGCACCGCCCGGCGTGTAACGCAGGCCGGCGATGGCCGCATCGCTTTCAAGGGACGTGTCGATCAGGTCTTCGTGCAGCGCGCCAAGTATGCCGTTGCGCCCGGCGAACACCTTGCCGATCTTGTCGCCGTGCTCACGCGCCGCCTGGATGACGCCGCAGGCGGTCGCGTTGATGACCGCCGTCACGCCTCCGGACTGCGCGTAGAACAGGTTTGCGGCCATGCGGCTCAGGCCAGCGCGTCGAAGGCGCGCTGCTTCACTTCATCGACCGGACCGACGCCGGAAATGGCACGGTATTTCGGCGCGCCCGGCTCGCCGCGCTGCGCCCAGCCGGAGTAGTACTCGACCAGCGGACGGGTCTGCGAGTGATAGACGTCCAGACGCTTGCGCACGACTTCCTCGCGGTCGTCGTCGCGCTGCACCAGCGGTTCGCCGGTCACGTCGTCCACGCCCTCGACCCTGGGGGGGTTGAACACCACGTGATAGGTGCGGCCCGACGCGATGTGGGCGCGACGACCGCTCATGCGGGTGATGATGTCGGAATCGGGCACCTGGATCTCGAGCACGAAATCGATCGGCACTCCGGCCGCCTTCATCGCGTCGGCCTGCGGAATGGTGCGCGGGAAGCCGTCGAACATGTAGCCGGCCTTGCAGTCGTCCTCCTTCAGGCGGTCCTTGACCAGCCCGATGATGAGGTCGTCCGACACGAGACCGCCGGCGTCCATCACCTTTTTCGCTTCGATACCCAGCGGCGTGCCGGCCTTGACGGCGGCACGAAGCATGTCACCGGTGGAAATCTGCGGAATGTTGAAGCGATCCTTGATGAAGGTCGCCTGGGTGCCCTTGCCTGCGCCCGGTGGGCCCAGAAGTATGAGACGCATGTCCTCTCCTGATGTGAGTCTGTTTTTCGGTTCTGGTTGGATCTTCGTGAGATCCGTGGCGAGGCGCGATGCCAGCGGGCGCGAACTTACCGCCATTGCGCAGCGCGGTCAAACCGCAATGCGGCAGAAGCCGGCCGCCCGGCGCCGCCTCAGACCGCTCCGGCGGCGAACAGGGCGCGCACGCGCGCAAGATCGTCCGGCGTATCGACACCGGCGTGTGGCATCGGTACGTCCTGGACCACGCGGATCCGGTAGCCATGCCACAAGGCACGCAACTGTTCCAGCGCCTCGATCTGCTCCATCGGCGCCGGATCGAGGCGGGCGTTGCGTTGCAGGAAACGCACGCGGTACGCGTAGATGCCGATGTGGCGTTGCGCCCCCAGCGTTGACGGCAAGCCCTCACGCGAAGTCGCAAAGTCGTCGCGCGCCCAGGGAATCGGCGCACGGGAAAAATACATGGCGCGACCATGGATATCGCAGATCACCTTGACCACCGACGGGTTGAAGAAATCGGCTGCATCGGTGATGGCACTGCTGGCGGTGGCGATCGACGACTCGGGATCGCGATCCAGCGACAACGCAACCTTGCGGATCAGGTCAGGGTCGATCAGCGGTTCGTCGCCTTGCACATTCACCACCACGGTCGCCGGCGACCAACCCATCCTGTCCGCCACCTCGGCGATGCGGTCGGTGCCGGTGGCGTGGTCACTGCGCGTCAGTATCGCCTCGTAGCCATTCGCGCGTACGGCCTCGGCGATGCCCTCGTGATCGGTGGCGACCAGAAGCGCGTCGGCACCGCTCTGCGCGGCGCGTTGCGCTACGCGCACCACCATGGGCAGGCCGTCGATGTCGAGCAGGGGCTTGCCCGGCAGACGGGCCGAGCCGTGGCGGGCTGGAATGACGACCTTGAACATGATGACCTTCCCGTGGTTCAGCCGTTGCGGCCGGGTGGTTCGCGCAGAGCGGCGATCTCGTCCTCGCTCATCTCGCGGGCCTCGTCCTCCAGCATGACCGGAATGCCGTCGCGGATCGGGTACGCCAGACGGCTGGCCTTGCACTGCAGCTCGTTGCGTGCGCGGTCGAGCACCAGCGGTGCCTTGGTGACCGGACAGACGAGAATTTCAAGAAGACGTGGATCCATGCTTCAACTCCGCTAGACGGGTCGCGATGTAACCCGCCAGATCAGGGTCGAGGTGCGCCTCGACCGGCAATACCCACATCGGGGTGTCCGACAATCCGTGACATTTTACCGCGTCCTTCTCGGTCAGAAGCAGCGCATCGCAGTCTGCGAAGGCGAGATCCCGCGCCGAATACGCGTGATGATCGGGAAACGGGTGCGCGACGAAATCGAGCCCGAGCGCACGAAGGTGGTCGAAGAAGCGTGCCGGCTCGCCGATGCCGGCGATCGCGTGCAGGCGCAAGCCGGCGAAATCGACGGCGTCGGCCTGCTGTTCCGGACGATCGAGCCGATGGAAGCGCTCGCCCCGCAAATGCATGTGAAAGACGGCGCGAACACCCGGCGGTGCCGTCGGCAAACCGTTGAGCACCACAGCGTCAACTGTGCGCAGCCGCCCGAACGGCTCGCGCAGGGGACCCGCCGGCAGGTGGAACCCGTTCATGACGCCGCGCCGGTCCAGTACCGCGATCTCGATGTCGCGGACCAGCGCGTAGTGCTGCAGACCGTCGTCGCACAACACGACATCGCAATCCGGATGCGCCGCCAGCCCGGCGCGCGCGGCGTCCGCACGGCGGCGCCCCGCCCAGACGGGCAAACCACTGCGCCGCGCCAGCAGCACGGATTCGTCGCCGGAGTCGGTGGCGTCGGCCTGTACGGCGACCTCATGCGCGGTGTCGGTGCGTCCGCCATAACCCCGTGTCACGATCAGCGGGCGCCAGCCGCGATCGGCCAGCCCACGTGCGAGATAGAGGGTGAGCGGAGTCTTGCCGGCCCCCCCGGCGACGATGTTCCCGACGACGAGGACCGGCACCGGCAGACGGTCGGCGCGCAGCAACCGTGCGCGGAAAGCGGCGCGACGCAGTGCCGCCACACCACGGAACAGCAGCGAGAGCGGCCAGAGCAGCCAGGCCGCGACGCCGCGGCTGCGCCACAGCGCGGGCGCGGTGCTCATCGGCCTGCGGAAGTGTCCGACTGGGTGGCGAAGGAAATACCGGTGATGCCGGCGCGCTGGGCCGCCTGCATGACGTCGATGGACGACTGCAGCCGCGCATCCCTGTCCGAAGAAATGATGACAACAGGATCCTGCCTGCCGGCGGCAGCCCGGGCCAGTGCATCGACCAGTGACCCGCCGCTGCCGACGGCAAGCGCTTGCCGGTCGATCACGATGTCGCCGCGAGCCGTGATGAGCACATTGATCTCGCGGTCGGTCTGCTCCGCCTCGGGGGCTTCGGCGCTGGGAAGCGTGATCTCCAGACCGGCCGTCTTCGAATAGCTTGTCGTCACCATCAGGAAAATGAGGATGACCAGCAAGACGTCGATCAGCGGAATCAGATTGATTTCGAGCTCTTCTCGCCCGCGGCCGCGCCGGAAGTTCATGATCCGCCCTTAATTCGCGCGCTCGCCATGCACGAGTTCGACCAGCTTCACCGCCTGCTGCTCCATATCGATGATCAGGTCGTCCACGCGACCACGGAAGTAGCGGTGGAAAATGAGTGCAGGTATCGCGACCAGCAGACCGAAACCGGTGTTGTAGAGGGCGATGGAAATGCCGCTCGCGAGTTGCTGCGGATTGCTCGCAGCCGCCGTTTGCGAGCCGAAGATCTCGATCATGCCGACCACGGTGCCGAACAGGCCCATCAGCGGTGCTGTCGCCGCAATCGTGCCCAGCGTGGTCAGATAGCGCTCAAGCAGATGCGCTACCGCGCGCCCCTCCTCCTCGATGCTCTCCTTCATCGCCTCGCGCGAACTGCGCACATTGCGCAGGCCGGCGGCAAGCACCCGGCCCAACGGAGAATGGGCGGCAACGCGGCGTATCATGTCGGGCCCGGGCTGAGCGTTCCGGAGGTCGCTGACGATGGACTCCAGCAAGCCCGCCGGCACGATCTTGCTGCGGCGAAGAGTGGTCAGACGTTCGATGATCAGTGCAACGGCGATGACGGAGGCGGCGATCAGCGGCCAGATCGGCCAGCCGGCTGCGCGGATGATTTCGTACACGTGCAGTCCCTTCGTGAACAAGCGGCGAACTGTAGCTTGCGGGAAGAAGCACAGCAACCCTGGACTGCGCCGTGGCATGGCGCGATTCGGGTTATCCACAGAAATTGTGGATAACCGTGTGGGTTTTGTCCGGACGATGGCGCTAACTGACCTCCGGACAAGCCTTTTTCTTACACCGACTAAAAATTAAGCTTCGATGACAGCGGCTTCCAGCCCGCGGTTCCGGTCCGAACAGTCTTTATGAACACCTTCGACGCCGAGAGCGCCACATCGGCCGCCATACCCGTGTCCGAACTTGCACGGCGCGCAAGAATCGCCCTGGAGCGCCAGTTTCCGGTGCTCTGGGTGGCTGGCGAGCTGTCCGGCGTCACACGGGCAGCATCCGGCCACCTGTACTTCTCGCTCAAGGATGACATCGCCCAGGTGAGGTGTGTCATGTTCCGCGGACGCAGCCAGTTGCTGGCCTTCGAGCCGCGCGTCGGCCTGCGGGTCGAGGCAAGAGGGCAGGTATCACTGTACGAGGCGCGCGGCGACTTCCAGCTCACCGTCGATGCGATGCGTCAGGCCGGAGTCGGCTCCCTGTACGAGAGCTTCCTGCGGCTGAAGGCGAAGCTCGACGCCGAGGGGCTGTTCGACGGCGCGCGCAAGCGCCCGCTGCCCGCCCTGCCAGCAACGCTGGCCATCGTCACCTCTCCTGCCGCGGCAGCATTGCAGGACGTACTTTCCACGCTGAAACGGCGCGCCCCCCATCTGCGCGTCGTGCTCGTGCCTACGCTGGTCCAGGGCGGTGAAGCGCCATCGAGAATCTCCGCAGCGATTGCCATTGCCGGAACGACCGGCGCGGATGTCGTTCTGATCGTGCGCGGCGGCGGCTCGGCGGAAGACCTCGCCGCTTTCAACGACGAAGGGGTGGCACGCGCGATTGCGAGCTGTCCGGTGCCGGTGGTGTGCGGCGTCGGCCACGAAACCGACTTTTCCATCGCCGACTTCGTTGCCGACCTGCGTGCCGCCACGCCTACCGCTGCCGCCGAACTGGTCAGCGCCGGTCATGTGGAAGCGGCTGCCCGCCTGAAAAACCTCTCTGGACGGCTTGTTCGCGCCTTGCGCGGACGCCTCGATGCGCGGGCGCAGAAACTGGACGACCTTGCCTCAAGGCTGCACCCGCCCGCGCACCGACTGTCCATGGCCGGCGAGCGCACGCGCGAACTGGCGGCACGAATGGGTCGCGCGCTGTCCGCGAGTCTTGCCCGGAACCGGCGCAGCGCGGAGATTCTGGCGCTGCGTCTGCAGGCAGTGCGCCCGCCACTGCAGTTGCGCGGAGGCGAACTGCACGCACTCGACGAACGCCTCCGGCGCGCGGTCCGCGAACGCATCGGCGCACACGAGCGGCGGCTCGGTCTGCTCGCCCTGGGCCTGGAGCAACTGAACCCGCGCGCCGTTCTGATGCGGGGCTACGCCATCGTGCGCGACGAGGAGGGCCGGATCGTCGGCAACGCCTCGTCGCTGATGCACAGGCAGTCGCTGCGCATAGACTTCGCCCACGGTCACGCGGACGTCGAGGTCAGCCGGTCATACCCGGATTCCGGCGTCGCGGACTGATTCCGCCTTGTGCTGGCCGGTGGCCGGCCGTACACTTCAAAACTTGGCTTTGAACCGACTGACTGGGAGAACGAATATGGAACACACGCTGCCCCCCCTGCCTTACGCGCTCGATGCGCTGGCCCCGCACATTTCGCGTGAAACCCTTGAGTTTCACTACGGCAAGCATCATCAGGCCTATGCCACCAACCTCAACAATCTCATCAAGGGCACCGAGTTCGAAAGCCTCGATCTCGAAGCCATCGTCAAGAAGGCGCCGGCCGGCGGCGTGTTCAACAACTCGGCGCAGGTGTGGAACCACTCCTTCTTCTGGAACAGCATGAAGCCGGCGGGCGGCGGCGCACCGACCGGCGAACTGGCGGCAGCGATCGACGCCAAGTGGGGCAACTTCGACGAGTTCAAGAAGGCTTTCAAGGCCTCTGCGGTCGGCAACTTCGGCTCCGGCTGGACCTGGCTGGTGAAGAAGACGGACGGTACGCTGGACATCGTGAACACCAGCGGCGCAGCGACTCCGCTCACGTCCGATGCCAAGCCGCTTCTGACCATCGATGTCTGGGAACACGCTTACTACATCGACTACCGCAATCGTCGTCCGGACTTCGTGGACACCTTCCTCGCCAGCCTGGCCAACTGGGAATTCGCTGCCGCGAACTTCGCCTCCTGAGCGAACGACCGGAGCGCACACTCCGGTCTGCATTCCCGACGCGCTGCGAGCCCCGGCAAGTCCGGCAGCTGCAGCGCGCTCCCATTCCGGCCCCCCGCAACGGACACTGGCTGCGGCGGTCCCGGCAAACGGTACGCGAGGAGAGACACGATGTCGGAATGGAGAAAAACCGGTCCTGACGAAACATTTTCACCGGAAGAGATCGAGGCGCGCCTGAAGGCGGAACTGCCCCGGTGGTATTTCGAAGATGGCTGGATACGCCGCAAATACAGGACCAGCGGATGGAAGGGCACCTTGATGGTGGTGAATACGGTCGGACACCTGGCCGAAGCCGCCTTCCACCACCCTGACCTGGCCGTGTCCTATGCTTTCGTGATCGTCAAGCTGGTGAATCACGAAGCCAAGGGTGTCACCGAGCGCGACTTCCAGCTGGCGAGGAAGATCGAGGAGGTGATCATGTGGCAGCCAGGCATGGAAGAAGGAAGCGCACTGACTGGCACACCGGATGACCCCCGCTTCAAGTACATCAAGTACGACTGACTTGCAGCGCGGCGACGTGCACGTCGAGCGACACACGTCGATGGCGGCGTTCGACGCCGTGCAATGGGATAGCCTGGCCGGCGGTCAGGCCACACTGCGTCACGGCCTGCTGGATGCCCTCGAAGTGTCGGGCTGCGTCGGCGCGGCCACTGGCTGGCAACCGGATCATCTCGCACTGTACGAGGGCGAGCACCTGATTGCCGCCTTGCCCGGCTACCAGAAGGCGCACAGCTTCGGCGAATACGTGTTCGACTGGGCGTGGGCAGAAGCACTGGAGCGCAGTGGCCGGAGCTACTATCCTAAGCTGCTCGCCGCCGTCCCCTTCACCCCTGTGCCCGGTCCACGCTTGCTGGCGCAAAGCGACAAAGCCCGCGGCCTGTTGCTCGATGCCTGGCTTGAACACGCGAAATCCCTCGATGTATCGTCCGCCCACCTGCTGTTTCCGGATGCGGAGACGAGATCGGTACTGGACGGATCGCCCCTGCTGTTGCGCGAGTCAGTGCAGTTCCACTGGCACAACGCCGGCTACCGCCACTACGAGGACTTCCTGGCGACGCTGACGGCTTCGAAGCGCAAGAAGATCCGGCAGGAACGTCGGCGCGTAGAGGAAGCGGGCGTGACGCTGCGTCGCATCGATGGTCCCGACATCACGGCGGACGAGCTGGCGCTGTTCGTCGCCTGCTACCGCAACACCTACCGCGTGCGCGGCCAGCGCCCCTACCTGAACGCCCGGTTCTTCGAACTGCTGAAGGAACGCATGCCAGCGTCGCTGATGCTGGTTGTCGCCTCGCGCGACGGGCAGGACATTGCCTGCGCATTGAACCTGCGCGACGACAGACGGCTGTACGGACGATACTGGGGCGAGACGGAATACGTGCCTTGCCTGCATTTCGAAGCCTGTTTCCACCAGGGCATCGAATACGCGATCGAGCACGGACTGGAAGCCTTCGAGGGTGGTGCGCAGGGCGAGCACAAGATGGCGCGAGGCTTCGCGCCGGTCCGCACGTGGTCCGCACACTGGCTGCGCGACGCGGATTTCAGCGATGCCGTCGCGCGTTACCTGGAAAGGGAGCGCGCCGGCATGGCGCTTCATATCGACGAACTGGAAGAACGCACCCCCTACCGCTCGACCGGCGGGGAGGCGTCCGATCAGTAGTTCGGCTTCTCTTCGGCCTGCTGGTAACGGCTGACACCCGTCATGATTTCGCGCTTCGCGTCCTCGATGTCGGCCCAGCCCTGGACCTTGACGAACTTGCCCGGCTCAAGATCCTTGTAGTGCTCGAAGAAGTGCGAAATCTGGTCCAGCAATATCTGCGGCAGATCTCGCGGGCTCTGCACCGAGCGATACATCGGCGTCAGCTTGTCAACCGGTACGGCCAGGAGCTTTGCGTCCTCGCCGGCCTCATCGACCATCTTCAGCATGCCGATCGGACGGCAGCGGACAACCACGCCCGGCGGCAAGGCAAACTGGGTCATCACCAGTACGTCGACCGGATCGCCGTCGCCAGCGATGGTGTGCGGGATGTAACCGTAATTGCACGGATAGTGCATGGCGGTCGACATGAAGCGGTCGACGAATACGGCGCCCGATTCCTTGTCCACCTCGTACTTGACCGGGTCCGAATGCATCGGGATTTCGATCACAACGTTGAAATCGTTGGGCAGATCCTTGCCCGACGGAACTCGTTCCAGACCCATTTCTCGCTCCTTGTGAAAGCCCGCGATTATATCGATTGTTGCGATGCAACAGAAGAACCCTTGCCCCCGATCAGGTCAATCGTCACATGCGCGAGCAAAGGCTCCCTTTCCAGGCACTCCCGCAGTACCGACAGATCGCCTTCGCCGGCAATCGTGATCACCAGCGCGTGACGGCGTGGCGCGAGCAGCCAGAGATGCATGTCGATGACCCGCCCGCCCCAGTCGTTCACCTGTTCGCGAACGCCCTGGCCCAGCTTTCCGCCGACCTCTCGGTCAAGGAGCACGCCCGCGCTGTCGCGCGCCAGATGCCAGGCCCAGCGCAATATGATCAAGCCGCTGGTCGCAGCAACGACGGGGTCCAGCCAGTCCATTCCACCCCACTTTCCGGCAATCAGCGCGAAGATGGCTGCCAATGAGGTGAGCGCATCGGCAATCACATGCATGTAGGCCGCACGCAGATTGTGATCGTGCCCATGCCCGGCGTGGCTGCCCTCGTGGTCATGATCGTGCGCGTGATCGTGCCCTTCATGCCCGTGAAGAAGCCAGGCGCTGACCACATTCACGATGAGCCCCAGTACGGCGACCAGCAGAGCCTCGTCATGGTGTATCAGCAGCGGTTCGCGCAAGCGTGAAACCGCCTCGAACAACATCGAGACCGCGACGCCGGCCAGCAGCAGGCTGGAGGAGTAGGCCGCCAGATAGGACACCTTGCCGGGACCGAAACTGTAGTGCGCCGACATCGCATTTCGGCGGATGAAACGATAGGCGAAGGCGCTGATGCCCATGGCCGCGACATGCGTGCCCATATGCCAGCCGTCCGCCAGCAAGGCCATCGAACCGGACATCAAACCGGTCACGATCTCAACCACCATGGCGATGGCGCTCAGGAACAGCACGCGGCCTATCGCCCTTTCGGCATGTTCCTGACAGAGCCCGAAATCCGCGGAGCGGACCGGGCAGCACATTCCTTCCGGCGGCAAGCCGCTCCTGTCGCGAGCACTGTTCATCGCGCGATTGTAGGCTGCCCGGGCCCGGGATACTCAGCGGCGTGTCTGCCCGAAAGACGTGCTCGCCATTCTCCCGGCGCAAGAACAATCACCGCATGCCGCCACCCACTGTTGACAGGAGCGTGCAGTTCTGTATTAATACGAACCATTCTCATTTCTATGCGTATTGGCGAATGTCGCAACCTGATAGACCGCAGCCCGCGACGCAGCCGGCCCAACAGCAGCAAGCCGCGACCCAGCCGCCGACGCTGGACTCGACCCAGATACTGGGCGGTCGAACTCAGGTTGCGATCAATCACGGCGGCGAGGTGTACTCCCTGCGCGTGACCCGCAATGGCAAACTCATCCTGACCAAGTAAGTATCATGTACATCTGCTTGTGTGAACCTGTCACCGACCGCGATATCAAGGACGCGGTACAAACCGGCTGCCGCACCGTACGCGACATTGCCGGCAAGCTCGGTTGCTGCCGCGACTGCGGACGCTGCGTCCGCGCAGCGAAGGAAGTGATCGACTCCGTGCGTAACGAAACCCGTGCCGTCGCCCTTCATCGCGCCCAGTCGGCCACGCTCGCCGCGTGATGCGCACCGGGAATACCGCACTCGCCTCGCGGCAGCCTAGAATTCGGGTCAGGCGCCACCGTTCCGGGGCACCGCCTGACCAGGAGAAGTCATATGAAAGGCGACAAGAAGGTTCTGCAATTCCTGAACAAGCAGCTGGTCAACGAATTGACCGCAATCAATCAGTACTTCCTGCACGCGCGCATGTACAGGAACTGGGGGCTGAAGAAGCTCGGCGACCACGAGTACCACGAGTCGATCGAGGAGATGAAGCACGCGGACCAGCTGATCGAACGCATCCTGCTGCTCGAAGGTCTGCCGAACCTGCAGGATCTGCACAAACTGTTGATCGGCGAGAACGTCACGGAAATGCTGGGCGCCGATCTGAAGCTCGAACATGTTTCGCATGCGACGCTGAAAGACGCGATCGCCTGTTGTGAAACGGCTGGCGATTACGTCTCGCGTGACTTGTTCCGCAAGATCCTCGACGACACGGAAGAGCACATCGACTGGCTGGAAACCCAGCTGGACCTGATTGACAAGATGGGCCTGCAGAACTACACGCAATCCGCGATGGGAGAAGTGGGCAGCTGAAGCAAAGGGCGGTTTCGGACAGGAAACTGCTTTGCAACGCCTTCGGGCGAAGCGCATTTCGCAACGCAGTCGAGTAACCGCCATGAATCACGCACCGAAGACATCGCGACCGGGCATGGCGCCCGGTTCCGCACAAGAACTGCCCGCGACGCGAGCGTCACCGTTTGCGCTGCGGCAGCGGAGCTGGCCCCCTTCCACCTTCCCCGCTCCCTTTAGCGCAAGGCTGTCGGGTCTTCGCGCACGGATGCTTTCAGGCATGCCGCTTGGCCGGACGGTCGCCATCGCAAAGCCCTCCTGCCGTCTCCCCGGTCCAATGTCCCGCTATCCATCCCTTTCCCGCACCGTTCTCGTGCAACCTCGCACCGGAGTTCGCGCATGACCAGCATCGCATTCGTCGCCCCGTCGAGCGATGCGTCTCCGCGTCCGGCAGTCCGCCCCCGGCAGCCTTCGGCGACACGGCATGTGCATCGTCAGAACAGCCGCTACGGCCGCGGCTCGCAGCGACTGGTGGCCGTAGCGGGCGCGCTGTTGCTGCATGCGATGGCGATGTTCCTGATCGCCGCGGCGCCGTTCGATCCCTCGTCGCCGCCTGCGGTGATGCAAGCGACGTTGATCGCTCCCCAGCCCATGCCCGTGGTAGAGCCGGAACCCGTGAAGGAAGTGGAGCGCATCGAACCCAAACCGGCAAAGCCGGTAAAAAGGCCGCAGCCCAGACGCGAAGAAGCGGCACTGCCGCAGATTGTCGCGGCCGCCGACGCGCCCAGCCCGGTCAGCGCAGCCGTACCGCTGCCCGTCCCCGCAGAACCGGTCGCGGTCGATGCGGCGCCTGCGCCTGTAGCTGCCCCGTCGCAAACCTCCGCCGCGACGATACCGCCGCCGCCGGTCAGCCTGCCCCGGTTCAACGCGGACTATCTGCAGAACCCGGCACCGGCCTATCCCTCGCTTTCAAAGCGTCTGGGAGAACAGGGGCGCGTCGTACTGCGCGTAATGGTCGAAGCCAATGGACTTCCATCGAAAGTGGAGGTCCGGACGACAAGCGGCTTCCCGCGGCTGGATCAGGCTGCACTCGAAGCGGTGAGGAACTGGAAATTCGTGCCGGCACGCCGTGGCGATGAAACCGTTGCCGCCGCGGTCAACGTTCCGATTGATTTCCGGGTCCGCGATTGATTTGACCTGGTCTGCCGCTGAAGTACATTGCCTGGCGGCCTACTTTTCCGCATCAGAGGCTTCCAACAGGAGATAGTTGAATGAATGATTCATTGGGTTTTGCCCACTTTCTGACGAATGCAGACGGTGTGGCAACCACCATCCTCGTTCTGATGGTGCTCGCGTCCGTCGGCACCTGGTTCCTCATCGTGCTGAAAGGCATCGTCGTCCTCCGCCAGCGCAGTGCCAGCCGCACCTTTCTCGACCGCTTCTGGAATGCATCCTCGCTCGAAGATGTGGCACGAGACATGCGCTCGCATGGCGTGACCGACCCTTTCTCGCATCTGGTACATGAAGGGTTCAGTGCCGTCGAGACCCTGCGCAGTGGCAGCACGGGCACGCGCGGCCTGATCGCTACCGGCAGTGCCGACGAGTTCCTGACCCGTGCGCTCAAGCGTTCGATCGAACGCGACCGCAGCCGCATGGAGTATGGACAGACCTTTCTTGCGTCGGTCGCATCGAGTGCGCCATTCATCGGTCTGCTCGGCACTGTCTGGGGCATCTACCACGCACTGCTGGCGATAGGCATGTCGGGACAAGGCACCCTGGACAAAGTGGCCGGCCCGGTCGGCGAGGCTCTGATCATGACTGCCATCGGTCTTGCGACGGCCATTCCGGCGGCGCTGGCCTTCAACTTCTTTGCCCGCTCGACGCGCAACGTCATGGGCGAGTTGAACAGCTTTGCGCATGACGTGTTCGTCATGCTGTCGACCGGCGTCAAGGACAGCGGGTCGAACGATCCGAAAGCCACCGGTGACCGCGTACTGTCGCTGGTCGAGCACGCGCGCACCCATCACTGAGTCACGGAGTTCACGACATGGCCTTTGCCAGCTTCGAACAGGACGACGACGGACCGATGGCGGAAATCAACATGATTCCGCTGATCGACGTCATGCTGGTGCTGCTCATCATCTTCATGGTGACAGCGCCCTTGCTGACCCATGCGGTCAAGGTCGACCTGCCCAAGGAATCGACCAGCGCCAACACACTGCCGCCGGAGAACATCCAGATCGCGATAGGCCCCGACGAGCAGTTGTACTGGGCCGGCGAAAAGATCGACGACGACACGCTGAAAGCCAAGCTGCAGGAGGCCGCGGCGAAGGACAAGAACGCCGAGATCCAGCTGCGCGCCGACCAGAACGTGCCTTACCGCTCGGTTGCGCACGTGATGAGCGAGGCTGCCCGCCTCGGCCTCACCCGCATCGGCTTCGTCACGGATCCCACCGCCGCGAAGTAGATCGGCACAACCGGCACAACGAAACGGCCACCCCGCGGGGTGGCCGTTTTTCTTTGCATCGGTCGGCGGACGATGCTTGACAGCTTTCCGCGCAGATGTTGTAATGCGAATCGTTCTCACTCAAAAGAACGTGTGCCAGCCACCGTCTGTACAGCAGGTCCCCGCAGACACCCGCCAGCCTCCCCGACAGCACATGCGGTACCCGCGCCAGGCAGCCCGGGCGCTGCCCAGACGGAGGATGCACCATGAGCCCGGAACACCTTCACACTGGCGAAGCCAGCCCGAGCACGCTCGCCGCCGCCACGCTGTTCGTGATGACCCGTTTCGCCGAGCGGCCCTGCCCGGAAGTGGCGCAGATGGTGATCCGCCATCTTGAAGTGGTGGCCGACGACGAACGCGCCGACCCGCTGATGCGCGAGGTTTGCGGCGCCCTGATCAACCGCTGGACGCTGCACACGGTCGGAGACCTGGCCGTGCGTGCCGCGCACTGAAATCCCTGCCCCGGAGCATCCATGTCCCGCTACACCGGCCCCCGCCTGCGCGTGCTGCGCGCACTCGGCACCGACCTCCCCGGCCTGACCCGCAAGACGGTCGACAACCGTACTGCGCCTCCGGGCCAGCACGGCAACCGCCCGAATCGTCGCAAGTCGGAATTCGGCGCCCAGCTGATGGAGAAGCAGAAGCTGCGCTACAACTACGGGCTGACCGAAACCCAGTTGCGTGGCGTATTCAAGGAGGCGGAACGATCAAAGCTGCCGACGGGCGAAAAGCTGGTCGAACTGCTGGAGCGCCGGCTGGACAACATCGTGTTCCGCGGCGGTCTGGCCCCGAGCATTCCGGCAGCCCGCCAGCTCGTCCGTCACCGTCACGTCCTGCTCAATGGCAAGCGGGTCAACATTCCGTCGATCCGGATTCGGGTCGGCGACACGATCACGCTGACGTCGAAGGGACGTACGGTGCAGAGCGTGGTGGATGCCCTGCAGACGCCCGCACTGGAACGCGCCGAGTGGCTCGCCTTCGACGAAGCAACCGCCAGCCTTCGCCTTGCCCACCTTCCGCCGGGCGACGCTACGCCGTTTGCATTCGAAGCGCAGAAAGTCGTCGAATTCTACGCGCTGCGCGTGTAAGCACTTTCCCGTGCCCGGCGTCGCGCCGGGCGATCCAGAAAAAGCCCGCAACTCCGTTCAACGGGTAGCCAGCCGAAATGCCCTCAACCTGAACGGAGCATCGTCATGCCGGCTTGCCAGTTATCCGACCTCGCGTCCCGCGTTCGCCTCCTCGCCTGTCGACAGGCCGTCTCCGCAGGGAGAACGGCCGTCCCCACCGAGCGCAGTCTGCGCCTGCCGAAAAACAGGCGCGCCGACTGCCATCGCTTCTTGATGGAACAGGAAAGGACGCATATGAACATCCGGAAAACTCTGTCGCATCTGGCCGCAGCGGGCCTCGCACTGATGTCCTCTCTCGCTCACGCGGAGAGCTGGTACTCGGACTACAGCAGCCCGTTTGCCGTAAGCGGCTATGCCGAGTGGGACAGCTTTACGAGCGCCAGCGGCAACAACGCCCCGGACGCCGGCACCAATCTGAGCGGAGCATGGCTCAAGGAGAACACCGGCGCCGGCTTCCTCACCTCGGGGCTCAACCTCTACAGTTTTGCCGCCGCAATGGACTTCACGATATACGCGCCGACCACCAGCGGCACCGGTACGCGCGATGTGGTGCTCCGCTTGCAGACGCTGGGCACGCCGCTCGATCTGGGCTCGGTCACCCTGGGCGGCGTCGCCTATGACAGCTACAGCCTGCTGGACAACATCGCGCTGGGTGGTTTCGGCGGCAGCGGTCAGCAACTGGTCTTCGTCTGGAACGACGTGAGCAACGGCGCCGGCTTTACCTTCGACTTCAATGCCAGCGGTTCGAGCCTCAGTCTGGCGCGAGCCAGCGTCTACTACGGCCAACTGACCGTCGCCTCGGTACCGGAACCGGCGACCTGGGCGACGCTGACCGCGGGTCTCGGGCTGTTGCTGGCCCGTACGCGGCGTCGCGCCCTCTGAAACGGCAAGGGGCGGTGGCAAAGCCTCCGCCCCTTTCGTCCCGCGTCGGAACATGACAGCGGAGGATGCTGCACCGGTCTTCCATAGCCCCTGTCTGGCCGTGCGCGCGTCCCGCCGGTCGCCACGGCAAACACCCAGGCCTCTCGACATGCCCGCTTCGAACTTCACGGCGATGTGCCGACTGACAGCGCTCGTCGCCTGCCTCTGCCTGCAACTTACGGCTGCGCTCGCCCAGACCCTGCCCGACGACCCGGAGGACGATGTGGTCGAACTGAAGGAGGTCCAGGTCAGGGAGAAGCAGGAGCCGGACGACAGAATCCACCCGACCCAGTCGGTCACCCGGATCGAAGGTGACGGCCTGAGCGCAAAAGTACCGGCCAATCTGTTTGAAGCGGTACGCGAAGTGCCCGGCGTTTCCATCAATGGAGGTGTGCGCGCCAGCGGCATGAGTTTCGAAATACGGGGGTTCAACAGCAACGAGGACGTCCGGGTCACGGTGGATGGCGTTGCGAAGGGCTTCGAGAAGTATCGCTTCGGAGGCACTTTCGTCGAACCCGAATTGCTCAAATCCATCGAGATTCAGAGGGGTCCGCAAATCGCCAGCAACTCCGGGGCCATTGGCGGCACCGTCAGGACCACGACCAAGGACGCTTCCGATCTGCTCGCCCCGGGCGAGCGCATCGGCGCCTCGCTGCGCACCAGCCATGCCTCGAACAACGATGAATGGATGCGCTCGATGTCCTTGTACGGACGTCCCCATGAACGGCTGGATCTGCTGGCCAATGTGCTGGAACGGGATGCAGACGACTTCCGTCTGGCCAACGGCAAGCGCTACGCCTACTCGGCGGTGCGTACCGACAGCGCGCTGCTGAAAGCGTCCTGGTGGCTGCTGGACGATCTGGTCTGGAGCTACTCCCTGACCACTTTCAAGGATCAGGGCCTGCAACCCTTCGACGCGCAAACCGGCAACCCGGGGGTTGGCGGCATCGTGCAGCGTGCGGTCGACGACGTTACGCATTCCCACAATGTGCGCTACGCGCCCGCCGGACAGCCGTTGATCGATCTCAAAGGGGTGTTCGGCTACAGCAGTACCGATCTGCACGACCTGCATCGCGTCGGTCAGTCGACCTTCGCCAGCGCCCTGACCGGCGAACGCAACGACTACTGGTCCTACGCACACACGTCCATCGATCTGTCGAACCGGGCACGCTTCGGCCGCCTGGGATGGATGGACGACGTGCAGGTCCTGGCCGGTGTCCAGTACGAGAAAAACAGCCGGCAGTCGATGACCTATGTGGTCAATCGAACCGTACAGGCGGCGCTGTATCCGGGCGGCTACAACAGCCAGCAACCGCCAGGCAGCCGCTTCAACTACGGCGTCTATGTACAACCGCAAGTGACCACAGGCCGATGGACCTGGATGCCAGGCCTGCGCCATGACCACTACAAGGTCAGCGCCGGCGGCCCTGCCGCGGCACGTCTCGCCCTGTTCGGCGAAGACGACAGCGTATCGGTTGCGCGATGGAGCCCCAGTTTCGGCCTGGCCTTCGCGCCTTCTCCCGGCTGGTCGGTTTTCTACAACTATCTCGATTCCTTCCGGCCACCACTGGTCGATGAGTATTTCACCCAGGGCACCTTCGGGCGCTGCAGCAGCATCTATCTGGGCAGCGCAGCGCCGCCGTCCGGCATGTGTGGCGACGCCTACCGGCCGCAGACCTTCAACAACCAGGAAGTGGGCGTTTCACTGCAAGCGCCGGCAGGCACCGACGGGCGCGGGCAAGTAAACGCCAAGCTCGTCTACTTCCGCACGCGGACGCGCGCGCTGTTGTCCTCGCTCACCGCGGTCGATGGGCAGATCGTCCAGCCCGGCCATTCCGAACGCAGCGGCGTCGAGTTCGAACTGAATGCCACCATCGGCGCCTGTTTCGGAAGCCTGTCCTACTCCCGCCTTCAGGGTACCGAGTACACCTGCCCGGAAACCACGGGCGGCTTCTGTTTCGCGTCGGCCTTCCTGAAGCGCCCTCCGGTTGAACATCCCTTGCTCGGCGCGGGCGATACCCTCAACCTGCGCATCGGCGCGCGATTCTTCGACGACAAGCTTGAGTTGAGCTATCTGTTGCGCGACGTGTCAGCGCGCGATGTCTTCAATACCGCCGGCGCCATCGTGAACCAGGACGGATACCGGTTGCACGGTGTGCAACTGCGCCTCACGCCGTCACGGAATCTGGAAGTCCAGGTCGCCGGGGAGAATCTGGGAAATACCGCGTATTTCACGAATGCCGGCCAGTATCAGGGGATCGAAGCACCGGGACGCAACCTCCGCGTCGCGCTCACGCTGCGTTACTGAAGACGCCGGCCAGCGAGCACGGAAGGATCCGAGGTGCGCTGGATGGTGCCACCTGGCCGGTTACGCCGACAGCATGCTCACGACGTCGATCGACCGTGGATATCGGGTTCAACGGAGACAGGTGCATGCAACAGCGTCTCGCGGATGGACACTCACATGCACCGTATCTGGACACAGCAAGGCCACACCCGCCCCATGGGTCGGGCGAGAGCGCGGTGCAGATCCTTGTGATGTGCAGGAAGGTGTGGCGGTGGCGCGTGTCTTGCTAACGACTTTCAGCGCAGATATGCGACAGGGCGGGTTCGGTCGATACGGACCCCCGGTACGGAGCGGAGTCGAACATCTCATGACCCATGATCCCGAAGGATTCATCCGGCGCGGCATCTGCCCCGCCACGGTGCATCGGCACGGATTCCGTGCACGTCCCCCTCGCGCGCTTCACTGACGTCACGTCCATGCCGCATCCATCCGATCCCTACTGCAGTGGCCTCCTGCCAGACCCTTCCCATCTGCCCGTCCTGACCGCCAGCGTGGATGCCGTGCTGCTCATCATCCGCCTGTCGGCCCGCTTCGGGCCACTGATGTTCCATCACGACGATTCCGCCGACCCGATGCAGCCCCGTTGCCGCCCGGTGGGCTCGCTCAAGGTTGGCGGCGATGACATCAAGCTCGGTGAGATATCGGGATGCGAGTACTGGATAGATCCGCTTGCGCTGGAACATCTCGGGCCTGGAGGCCTTCTTCTGGACGTACTGGCTGACGGTCGCGACGCGACCGGCCTCGCCGGCCGCTTCATACTTCGCAAGATCGGACACTGAGTCACGCGAACGATCCCGCACGCAGCGTGGTTGTTGACAGAAACACGAGAATGATTATCATTTGAATCGTTCGTTTCCATCACGTCGCACCGCGCTCACGTCTCGATGCCCAACTCCGATTCAAGCGCTCGAACCAGCGAGGCGCTCAAGACGCGTCTGACCCATCTGCTCGACGAACTGATCCGTCACGACGGGTACGGGTCGCTCAGCGTGGAAGTCAGGTTGCTCAAGCGCGGCCAGAAGGAGGTCATCATCGACTGCGGCAAGCAGTATCGATACGTCATCGATTTCGCGCCCGGCTGACCGCACGCGGCTTGAACACATCCGTCCGGCGGCGCGAGGCTGCGGACTGAATCAGCATCACCCGGATTTGCCTGACAGATCGCCTTCGCGGGGAAGGGATGCCTGGCCGCCAACAAGGACACCCATGCACTTCTCCACACTGCTCGCCGGCTGCACGCTATGCGCGCTCTCGACCGCCCCCGCCTTTGCCGCCAGCGCAAGCTGGGACACCCCGCTTGCCGGATTCAACGGCACTGGAACGAGTGCGGCATCGCCGTGGGCCGCAGGCGACGCCTATGCCGAATGGAACCTCTTTGACAGCGTCACCACTGACGCCACACCGGACATCGCCGGTCACGGAAGCGTCCGTCAGCTCAATCCCTCTGCCGGGACCTTTCTGACCGGCTCCGGCAATCTCTACAGTTCCGCGGGCGCAGCCGCCTTTTCGGTCGAGCTGGAGAGCGTGGCCGCCGGCACGTGGAGCGTCTGGCTGCGCATTGCAACCCAGGGCACGGCGGCCGACAGCCAGGCCTTCTTGAACGGTCTTGCGGCCACCAAGACGGTCAGCTACAGCACGACGCTCGGCGGCTTTGGCGGCAGCGAAGAAGAGGCCTGGTGGAACTGGATCCTGACCGATCCGGCCAGTCTGCATTTCTCTTTCAGCAGTTCTGCCCCCCACATGAGCCTGGACCAGCTTGCAGTGCTGACGATACCGGTGCCCGAACCTCACGCGTGGATGTCGCTCGCCATGGGTCTGGGCGTGCTGCGCCTTGCCCGTCGTCAGACCCGGAAAGGATGACTGTCATGACTCAACCCGGCAACCCCGAAACCCTTTACCGGAATTTTCATGCGCTGAAGACCGAGCGCCGGATGCGCAACCGCGATGCGGCGAAAGAGCTGGGCGTCAGCGAGGGTGAGGCCATCGCCAGCGGCGTAGGTACCGATGCCGTACGCCTGTCCGCCCCGTTCGACCGGATGTTCCGCCGCATGCCCGAGCTGGGCGAGGTCATGGCGCTGACCCGCAACGAACAGGCCGTACATGAGAAGACAGGCCGCTTCGAAACCATGTCGGGTGACGACAAGGTCGGCCTTGCCCTGGGCAGCGCCATCGACCTGCGCATCTTCTACGGCCGCTGGGCCTTTGGATACGCAGTCAACGAACATGGCACGAACGGCACTTCCCGCAGCCTGCAGTTCTACGACGCGCACGGCGACGCTGTGCATAAGGTGTTCGCGCGCGCCGGTACCGATGTGACGGCATGGGAAGCGCTGGTCATGGAATTCGCAGCCGGCAACCAGTCGCCGGGTGACACCGTGCAACCGCGGCCGGCGACAGCGGCCGAAGAAAGGCCGATCGAAACGATCGACGCCGCCCGCTTCCGCCAGGACTGGCTGGCCATGCAGGACACGCACGAATTTTTCCCCCTGCTCCGCCGTCATGGTGTGTCGCGCCGTCAGGCAATGCTGCTGGCGCCGGCCGGTCACGCCGAGCGCGTCGGCAACGAATCGGCGCGTCCGCTGCTGGAAGCCGCGGCCCGCGAAGGACTGTCCATCATGTGCTTCGTCGGCAATCCGGGCATGATCCAGATCCACACCGGGCCGGTGCACAGGGTGGAAATGATGGGGCCGTGGCTGAACGTGCTCGACCCGGGATTCAATCTGCATCTGCGCCTGGACCTGATCGCGGAAACCTGGATCGTGCGCAAGCCGACGGCCGATGGCATCGTGACCTCGGTCGAATTGCTGGATGCGGCGGGCGAGACGATTTCGCTGTTCTTCGGCGAACGCAAGCCGGGCAAACCGGAACGCGAGGACTGGCGGCAACGGGTCGCGGCACTCGGGCGTCTTGAGGGGGCGGCGGCGTGAAATCCGGTCGTCTTCTTCACGGATTGCTCGCGCTGCTGCTCGCGGCCGGTCCGGCCGCGGCGTCCCCGCGCCTGGTCACCGTGGGGGGTGCGGTGACGGAAATCGTCTATGCGCTGGGTGCGGCGGATCGCCTCGTCGCGACCGATACCACCAGTACCTGGCCCGCCGCCGCTCAGGCCCTGCCCAAAGTGGGCTACCAGCGCGCACTGGCCGCTGAGGGCGTGCTGTCGATGCAGCCTACGCATCTGATCGCGGCCGCGGATGCCGGCCCGGCTGTCGTTCTGACGCAGTTGCGCAGTGCAGGTGTTCGGGTCACCCAGCTGCCGACCGGGCACCGCGCCGAACAGATCGGCGTCGCCATCCGCACCATCGCCGCCGCACTGTCCATGGAAGCGGCGGGTGACACCCTGGCAGCGCGCTTCGAGCAGTCCTGGGCCGCGGCGCAGCGCGATGTCGGCGCCCTGCCCGGCCGGCCGCGCGCGCTGTTCATCCTTGATCATGCGGGCGCAAGTCCCATGGTAGCGGGCGACGACACCGCGGCAGACGCGGTACTGCGTTATGCCGGGGCAAGCAACGTGATGTCGGGACGCTTTCACGGCTACCGCCCGCTGACAGCGGAATCGGCGCTGGCAGCGGCACCCGATGTCATCGTGACCACGGACGAAGCCATTGTCGCCGCCGGCGGCCGGGCGGCCTTTCTCGCGCGACCCGGACTGTCGGCGCTGGCGGCGGCTCGAGCGGGGCGCCTGGTCAGCTTCGACGCCCTCCGCATGCTTGGTTTCGGACCACGTCTGCCCGGGGCGGTGCGCGAACTGGCGCAAAGGCTGCGCGCACCGTGAACGTACGCGCCCTCGTTCTGCCGCAAAAGCTGCCGACCGGCAGCAGGCTGGTCGTCCTGGCCGGCGTGCTGCTTCTGATTGTCCTCCAGGGTTTGGGCAGTGGTGCGCTGGACCTGCCGGTCTCGGCCGTGGTCGGCGCACTTTCGGGATCGGGCGACGATCCCGAAGCCGGACTGGTGGTCCGCACGCTGCGTCTGCCGCGCGTACTGCTCGGTACGATCGCCGGGGCCGGCCTGGGCATTGCCGGCGCCGCCATGCAGGGATTGTTGCGCAATCCGCTGGCCGATCCGGGTCTGGTCGGCGTCAGCAGTGGTGCGGCGCTGGCTGCCGCCACCGTGGTGGTGCTTGGCGAGCGCGCGCTCAGCGGAGGCGGCTGGGCCGCCAGCACACTGCTGCCCGCGGCCGCCTTCCTCGGCGCGGCGCTGACCACCGCCATCGTGTATGCCGCATCGCGACGCAATGGCCGCAGTTCCACCGCGCTGATGCTGCTTGCCGGAATCGCCATCAATGCGCTCGCCACCGCCGGCATCGGACTGCTGATGTTCATGGGTAGCGACGCCCAGATCCGCCAGTTCACGTTCTGGACGATGGGCAGCCTTGCCGGCGCCACCTGGCACGGCGTCGCCGCCAGCGCGCTGGCCGTTGCCCTGGCCCTGACCCTGCTGTCGCGCCGGGCCGGGCCACTGGACGCTCTGGCGCTGGGCGAAGCGCAAGCAACCCATCTCGGGGTATCCACCGCCGCACTGAACCGCGCCTGCGTAGTGCTGATCGCCCTGTCGGTCGGCGCCACCACGGCGCTGACCGGCACACTGGGCTTCATCGGTCTGATCGCGCCCCACCTGGCGCGGCGCATGGTCGGCCCGACACATGCCCTGCTGCTGCCGGCGAGCGCGCTGAGCGGCGCTGCACTGGTGGTGCTGGCGGACACCGCGGCGCGCACCTGGGTTGCACCGGCCGAACTTCCGATCGGTGTGCTCACCGCACTGTTCGGCGCCCCCTTCTTCCTGATGCTGTTGCGCCGACGCGCGACGCACGAAGGTCTCTGATGCTGTCAGCCCGATCGATCACGCTGAAACTGGGCAGACGCACCTTGCTCGACAAGGTGTCGCTGACAACGGAGGCCGGCCAGGTGGTGGCACTGGTCGGACCGAACGGGGCCGGCAAAAGCACACTGTTGCGTGCGCTGGCCGGGGAACTCAACGCGAGCGAGGGCGAAATTTTCTACGGCAGCCGTTCTCTGCAGACGCTGAGTACGCTCGAACGTGCGCAAGCCCGCTCGGTGCACGCACAACACCAGCGTGCCGACCTCGAATACACGGCAGAGCAGGTGGTCGAGCTCGGACGCTATCCCTTCCACCTCGGGCGTCCCTCCGGGGCCGATCGAGTCATCGCGAGGGCCGCCATGGCACTGACCGGCAGCACCGATCTGGCGGCACGCATCTGCGCCACCTTGTCGGGCGGAGAACAGGCCCGGGTACATCTTGCGCGCGCGCTGGCACAGGTCTGGACCGCGCGCGCGGGCGAGCACGCGCTGCTGCTGGACGAACCGGTGGCCGCGCTGGATATTGCCTGGCAGCACCGCGCACTCGCTTGCGCTCGCGATTTCGCCCGCGAGCGCGGAAGCGCCGTGCTGGCCGTCGTGCACGATCTCAATCTCGCGGCGCGTTACGCCGATCGCATGGTACTGCTCGCCGACGGACGCATTGCGGCCGACGGTCCGCCAGCCACGGTGCTGGCATCCGGCGCGCTGGGCAGGGCATTCGGTCTGCATTGCCGCCTGCTGCGCGACCCGGTGGACGGTCAGACGCTGTTACGGGCCGAACCGGCGTGACGCCGGAGATTCCGGTCCGCTTAGTCCCGGTCCTCCAACTGCGTGCGCGCACAGCGACCGGTCGGACAAGCGGAACAGCCGCCGCTCGCAGCGGACTTTGCGTCAAGCGAACGCCACCACTGCCGCACGGCGCGTCCGACCTTGAACACGGCGATCGCCACGACCAGCAGCGCAACGAGATCGCTCAAGCGCTCCATCAGAGCAGCGCTACCGATACACGGTAAGTGAGGAAGGCGGACAGCCAGGCAAGGCCGAACAGATAGGCGGCCATCGCCAGCGGCATGCGCCAGCCGCCGGTTTCACGCTTCACCGTGGCCAGCGTCGACAGGCACTGCGGAGCGAACACGAACCAGGCGAGCAGCGACAGGGCCGTCGGCAGGCTCCAGCTTGCCGAAATCAGCGGCGACAGCGCCCGGGCAGTATCGTCCGCCGTGGCGGACAACGCGTACACGGTACCGAGTGCGCTCACCACCACTTCGCGCGCAGCCATGCCCGGCACCAGCGCCACGGAAATCTGCCAGTTGAAGCCCAGCGGCTCGAACAGCGGCAGCAGGAATCGACCGAGCATGCCGGCGAAACTGTATTCGATGGCCGGTCCGGTGGCATCCGCCGGCGGTGACGGAAAGGTGGCGAGAAACCACAGCACGATGGTCAGTGCGAGGATGATGCCGCCAACCCTGCGCAGGAAGATGATCACCCTCTGCCACAACCCGATCGCGATATTGCGTGGCGAAGGCCAGTGATAGTCCGGCAGTTCCATCATCAGGGTCTGGACCTGGTCGCGCGAACCCAGACGTTTCATCACCCAGGCGACCGCGACCGCCGACACGATGCCTGCCGCGTAGAGCGCGAACAGCACCAGCCCCTGCAACTCCAGCCCGCCGGCCACCGAGCGCGACGGGATGAAAGCGCCGATCAGCAGCGCATAGACGGGAAGCCGGGCCGAGCACGTCATCAGTGGCGCAATCATGATGGTGACCCAGCGATCGCGCGGATTCTGGATGGTGCGCGTCGCCATGATGCCGGGTATGGCGCAGGCGAAACTGGACAGCAACGGGATGAAGGAACGCCCGGACAGGCCGACACCCCCCATCAGACGGTCGAGCAGGAAAGCGGCCCGCGGCAGGTAGCCGGATTCCTCAAGCACGAGGATGAAGAAGAACAGGATGACGATCTGGGGCAGGAAAACCAGCACGCCGCCCAGGCCGGCCACCAGCCCGTCGACCAGCAGACTGCGCAACAGCCCTTCTGGCAGCGGCGAACCGGCTGCGTCGCCCAGAGCCGACGTGGCCGATTCGATCCAGCCCATGGGGGCCTCCGCCCAGGCGAAAACCGCCTGGAAAATGAGGAAAAGCACGGCCAGCAGCCATATCGGTCCGAACACGGGATGCAGCAGAAAGCGATCTGCGCGGTCGCTGAAAGCATGGGCCTGCTGTGCATCCAGCCCCAGCGAGGCAAGGATCTGGCCCACCCGGCGATGGTCGTCCGCGATACTGCCAGCGGCGCCCGTTGCTCCATCCCTGACGACGGCGGCGGAAGACCGCTGATCCAGCCATTGCAGCAGCGCGTCGGCCCCGCCGGTCCTCACCGCCACGGTGGACACCACGGGAACGCCCAAGACCTGCGAGAGTGCGGCGGCATCGACCGCGATGCCACGAGCGCGCGCAAGATCGGTCATGTTGAGCACGACCACGACCGGAAGACCAAGACGTATCAGTCCGAGTACCAGCCGGAGCTGGCGCGCAAGCCGGGTGGCGTCGACCACGGCCAGCACCAGATCCGGTGTGCGTTCTCCCGTGAAGCGACCGGCCAGAACGTCGCAGGTCACCTGTTCGTCCGGTGAGTGCGGCACCAGGCTGTAGGTACCGGGCAGATCGAGTACCGCGAGGCGTCGACCAGAGGGCAAGCGCAGCATCCCCTCCTTTCGTTCGACGGTCACACCGGCGTAGTTCGCCACCTTCTGCCGGCTGCCGGTCAACAGATTGAACAACGCAGTCTTGCCGCAGTTCGGATTGCCCACCAGCGCAACCAGTGACGGCCCGAGCATCCGCGTATCGATGGCCGCCGTCGTCACACCTGGACTCCGTTTGCCGGGCTCACCCGCACGCAGGCCGCCTCGGCACGTCGCAGTGCGAACGTCGACACGCCGACACGGACCGCCAGCGGTTCGCCGCCCGGTTGCCCGCGCCGCAGGACGCGCACCGTTTCACCTTCGACAAAGCCCAGTTCGCGCAGTCGATCGGCCCGTTTGCACAAGCCGTCGTCACGTACATCGCTGACGATCAGCGGCACACCGATCGCCGCATCGGCAAGCGCGACGGCACACTCGGGGGCAGGAAGAGTCCGGTTCATGAAAGTAAGGACATACCTTGAGCCAGCGAACGCGGTCCGGCATCCCGGTCGGATGCATCCCCGACACGGCCGGAAAGGAGAACCGCATGACGGGCGAACAGGCAGCCATTGTCGCCCTTGAACTGAGAATGGTTGTCATTCTATATCACGCGACAGGGGCCGGGGTGCTCACCGGTGCCTGACTGCACCCGACCGGTGGCCGACCGCCAGAGACGTTTCGCGTTCCCTCGTGTTGCATTCGCACAAATTAATCGCATCACGAACCATTATCATTTACACTTAGTTACGAGGGCCCAAAACAGCACTTACATGCAACCGGGCCACGGACCAGCCAGCCGCACGGACCAAGCCAGCCTCATGTCCCTTTGCAAGCCAGTCCAGATTCCTTTCAACACACAGGACTGCATGCACATGAGAACAACTTCCCAAGCGCAACCGATATCCATCGCTGCCGCCATGCTGATGGCACTTTCGGGCTCCGTCACGGCCGCCGACGATCCCCCCCGGACCGAGGAGGCAACCACACTCCCGGAAGTGAAGGTCCACGACGTACGGGATCGTCCCAATTCACCGAACAGCGGTTATCAGTCGGGCATTGTCTCGTCGGCAAAGACCAGGCAGCTGGCCAAGGACATTCCGCAGGCCATCACGACCGTGACCGAGCAGCTGATGCTCGACAGCAACGCCGACACGATGAAGAGCGCGCTGCGCCACGTCGCCGGCCTCACCTTCAACTCGGGCGAAGGCGGCCGCATCGGCGACAACATCATGCTGCGCGGCTTCTATTCGTTCGGAGACCTCTACCTGGACGGCATCCGCGACGTCGCCCAGTACAACCGCGAAACCTTCCACGTCGAACAGATCGACGTACTCCGCGGCTCGGCTGCGATGCTGTTCGGCCGTGGTCAGGCCGGCGGCGTGATCAACCGGGTCAGCAAGCAGCCGGGCCTGGTCGATCGCACCGAAGTGTCGGCCACCGTGGGCAGCTACGAATACGGGCGTGTTACGGCAGACGTGAACAAGGTGCTCGGAGAGAACATGGCGCTGCGTATCAGCGCGATGAAGACCGACGCCGAAAGTTCGCGCGAGGGCGTCAAGTCCGATCGTGAAGGCCTCGCGCCGACACTGCGTTGGGGCATCGGTACGGCGGACGAGTTTTCGCTCGGCTACCTCTACCTCACCACCGACAACGTGCCCGACTACGGCGTGCCGTTCATAAGCAAGCCGGGCACCATCACGAGCACCCAGGTCACGCGCCGCCCGCTCGACGTGCCCGCGAGTCGCTTCTATGGCACTTCGTCCGACTACGAACAGAACGACACGCAGATTGGCACCGGCATCTGGACGCGGCGCTTCTCGGCCGACACGGAATTGCGCACGGTCGCCCGATACGCCGACTACAAGAGAGACCTGTGGGCCGTTGCACCGCGTCTTCCGGCCGGCGTCACGACCGCCAACGTGAATGATGCGACGGTCATCACGCGCGGCCGTCAGGCGCGCGGGGGAGAAGAGTCCACCTATACGCTGCAGAGTGACCTCACGACCAGGTTCGCGTTTGCAGGCATGAAGCACGAAGCTCTGTTCGGACTCGAACTGCTGCGCGAAAAGGCCGACCGTTGGGCATACACCTCGGTCAATGTCACGGCACCGTCCACCACGGTCGGCGATCCCGAGCCGGATGTCGCCGTACCTGCGGCCTACGGAAATCGCGTGCGCTTCAACCCTGCGGGCTACGAAGGCGACTCGATAGGCGTCTACGCGCAGGACCAGATCGAATTCGTGCCGCACTGGAAGCTTCTGCTGGGCCTGCGCCACGACCGCATGGACGCCGACTACCACACCCTGAACTCGACCACGCTCGCATCGACCGCATTCAACCTGAAGTACAACGAGTGGAGCTACCGGAGCGGACTGCTGTTCCAGCCGAGCGATGTACAGACCTATTACTTCGCCTGGAGCGATTCGTTCAATCCGACCGCCGACCTGTACCAGTTGAACAACGGCATCCGCTACGACGCCGAACGCAGCCGCACCCTGGAGCTGGGCATCAAGTGGGAACTGTTCGATGGCGCGCTTTCGCTGCGTACCGCGCTGTACCGCGCCACCAAGTTCAATGAACGCAACACGGACCTCGAACAGGCCAATTCCGCAGTTCTGTCGAAGGAACGCCATACCGACGGTTTCGAAATCGAGGCGGCCGGGCGTATCACCCCGAAGTGGGACGTATTCGGCGGCATCGCGCTGATGAACGCCGAAATCGACGAACAGTACGAAGGAACCTTCCTCGGCACCTTCGCCCAGGTATCCGGAGGCGCGTTCGCAAGCGGTCAGGCCGCCAACGCAGCCCTGCCTGTCTATTCCGGTCGCTACAACCCGTACAGCGTGGGTGCCACGCCGCGCAACACTCCGGACTGGACCTTCAACCTTTGGACCACCTATCGTTTCACGCCCGCATGGCGCGCCGGTGTCGGTGTCGAAGGCAAAGGCTCGCGACTGGCCTATGCAATCGGCCAGTGCGATTCGGCCACGCAGAACGCCACCAGCGGACTGTGGACCTACAACGCCTGCGCGCCGATCGCCCAGGGCCGCGCACCGAGCTTCCTGCGTACTGACCTGATGATCGCCTACGAGCAACCCGGCTACGACATCAAGCTCAATGTGCTGAACGTGTTCAACAAGCGCTACTACGAAGCGCTGTACGAGAACGGAGGTTTCGCGGTTCCGGGCACCGAACGCGCGTTCCAGCTCACCACGACCGTACGCTTCTGATCGAAGTCAAACCTGGAGCGAGCCCGCCGGCCAGCATGTCGGCGGGCTCGAACTTAACGACGGAAACACCATGCTGATCCACCTGCCTGAAGTCCTCACCGCCGACGAACTCGGCCGCGTGCGCGATATCCTGGAACACGCGCCGTGGCAGGACGGGCGCATCACTGCCGGCAGTATTGCCGCGCAGGCCAAGAACAATCTGCAACTCGACGATTTCTGCGCCGAATCGAACGCAGCGCGCGACATCGTGCTCGGCGCACTCGAACGCAACGCCACCTTCTTCACAGCGGCCTTGCCCAAGCGCATCTTCCCGCCGCTGTTCAATCGCTATGCCGGTGCGTCGAACCACTTCGGCAACCACGTCGACAATGCGGTGAGAACGATCCGTGGCACGACGCAGCGCGTGCGCACCGACCTGTCCGCGACGCTGTTTGTCAGCCCTCCGTCCGACTATGACGGCGGCGAACTGGTGATCGAGGACACCTACGGCACGCACACAGTGAAACTGGCCGCTGGCGACATGGTGCTCTACCCGTCGAGCAGCCTGCATCGCGTCACGCCGGTCACGCGAGGTGCCCGTACCGCCTGCTTCATGTGGATGGAAAGCATGGTGCGCGACCTCGACAAGCGGCGGCTGCTGTACGAGATGGACATGAACATCATGGACATGCGCGCCGCGGTCGGCGACATCGAACCGGTGATGAAAATGACCTCCGTCTATCACAATCTGTTGCGCATGTGGGCCAGCACCTGAACGCTTCACCGTCAAGACGGTTGCGCGAGTTGCGTTTCGTCGGGCGGGATGGACCGGTCTCCGGCCGGGGCTCCGCGAGGCCGGACATCGGCAGCCGACCGGTTCTCCGGCTGTCCGGCGCGATGGCGCAACGCGGACCCGGCCCGAACGACACCATTCCGTGTCCGGAAAAGAAGTCGATGGGGCCAGTCCATCCAATCATGGCGCGGTGCACAAGTTGCGGACGTATAATGCGCACCCGATCCGCTTCCCGGCTTGTTGATGGAATCCGCTACCGCGCTCATCGATTTGCAAGCTTCGCGCGACCCTACCCGACTGCGCGAAATCCCTTACAACTACACCTCGCTGTCCGACCGCGAAATCGTCATCCGCCTGCTGGGCGTGCCGATGTGGGACACGCTGTCCAGCCTGCGTGAGGAACGTCTGACCGGCCGCTCGGCCCGCATGCTGTACGAAGTCCTGGGCGACATCTGGGTCGTGCAGCGCAACCCCTATCTCGAAGACGACCTGCTTGACAACCCGAAACGGCAGGACGCACTGGTCGGTGCAATGCACCACCGTTTGCGCGAAATCGAGCAGCGGCGTCAGCCGGGCAGCGACGCCGCCTCGCAGGAACGCGACCGGAAAGTGGGCGAACTGCTCGCCGCCGCGCACGCCGCAGTCGAGACCTTCGCCGCACGTTTCGGCGACACACGCCGGCTGCGCACCCGCATCCGCAAGCGGCTGGGCCGCCACACGCGCGAGGCCAACATTGCCTTCGACGGACTGGCCCGCGTCGCGCACGTGACCGACGCCACCGACTGGCGCGTCGAGTATCCGCTGGTCGTGCTCTACCCCGACAGCGAAGAAGAGATCGCACCGCTGGTGCGTGGCTGCATCGAACTGGGGCTCACCATCGTGCCGCGCGGCGGCGGCACCGGTTACACCGGGTCCGCCGTACCGCTGTCAGCGAAATCGGCCGTCATCAATACGGAAAAGCTGATCGATCTCGGTCCGGTCGAACCCATGGTGCTGCCCGGCCTGTCCGAGCCGTACGCGACGATACGCACCGGCGCAGGCGTGGTCACCCGCCGCGTCATGGACGCCGCCGAGAGCGCCGGCCTGGTGTTCGCCTGCGATCCGACCTCGGCCGACGCCTCCTGTGTCGGCGGCAACATCGCCACCAACGCCGGCGGCAAGAAGGCCGTGCTGTGGGGCACCGCGCTCGACAATCTGGCGAGCTGGCGCATGGTCGACGCCGATGGCTGGCCGATGGAAGTCACGCGCCTGGACCACAACCTCGGCAAGATCCACGACGCGCCCGTCGTGCGCTTCTCCATCCAGCGCTTCGAAACCGACGGCCGCACGCCGCGTGGCGAAGCCGACATCCTCGAAGTGCCGGGCGCCCGCTTCCGCAAGGAAGGTCTGGGCAAGGACGTCACCGACAAATTCCTGGCCGGCCTGCCCGGCGTGCAGAAAGAAGGCTGCGACGGCCTGATCACCAGCGCGCGCTGGATCCTGCACAAGCTGCCGCCGGTCACCCGCACCGTGTGTCTCGAATTCTTCGGCCAGGTACGCGAAGCGGTGCCGGCCATCGTCGAGATCAAGGACTACCTGGACGGTCTGCCGAAGGCGGGCAACGCGCGCGTGCTGCTGGCGGGTCTCGAACATCTGGACGAGCGTTACGTACGTGCGGTCGGCTACGCCACCAAGGCGCGCCGCCACGGCCGGCCGAAAATGGTGCTGATCGGCGACATCGTCGGCGACGACGAAACGACGGTGATGGCCGCCGCCTCGGAAGTCGTGCGCCTGTGCAACCAGCGCGGCGCGGAAGGTTTCATCGCCGTGTCGGCCGAGTCGCGCAAGACTTTCTGGCTGGACCGCGCGCGCACGGCCGCCATCGCCCGCCACACCAACGCATTCAAGATCAACGAAGACGTCGTCATTCCGCTGCCGCGCATGGGCGACTACTGCGACGGCATCGAACGCATCAACATCGAACTGTCGATCGCCAGCAAGCTGCGCTTGTGCGACGCGCTGATCGACTTCCTGCGCGGACCGCTGCCGCTGCACGAGGGCGACGCCAATGTCGACCCGGAACAACTGATCGGTGACCGCCGTACCCAGGCGCTGCAGCAAGTGGCCGCAGTGCGGGGCCGCTGGCAATGGCTGCTCGACAACCTTGACATGCCGCTGGCGCACGCCGAGCCGGTGATGATGTCGATCGGCGTCGATATCGGCCCCCTGCTCAATCGTGCCGACAATCCCTCGCTGTTCCACCGGCTGCAGGACTATTCGGTCCGGGTTTCGTGGAAACGCGAACTCAAACCGCTGCTGGACGAGATATTCGACGGAGCCACCTACTTGCCGGTGCTCGAACGCATCGAGCTCATCCGCAGGGAGGCCTTGCGCAGCCGCGTGTTTGTGGCGCTTCACATGCACGCCGGCGACGGCAACGTACATACCAACATTCCGGTGAATTCGGACAGCTACGGCATGCTGCAGGAAGCCAACGCCGCGGTCGCCCGCATCATGGCGCTGGCGCGCTCGCTCGGTGGCGTCATTTCCGGCGAGCATGGCATCGGCATCACCAAGCTCGAATTCCTGACGCCCGAGGAGCTGGCGCCCTTCATCGACTACAAGCAGCGGGTCGATCCGGACGGACACTTCAACGCCGGCAAGCTGCTGCCGGGTGGCGATCTGTCGCGTGCCTACACGCCGTCCTTCTCGCTGCTGGGCACCGAATCGCTGATCATGGAAATGAGCGACATCGGACAGATCGCAAGCTCGATCAAGGACTGCCTGCGCTGCGGCAAGTGCAAACCGGTGTGCTCGACCCACGTGCCGCGTGCCAATCTGCTGTACTCACCGCGCAACAAGATCCTCGCCACCTCGCTGCTGATCGAGGCTTTCCTGTACGAGGAACAGACGCGGCGCGGCGTATCGCTGCGCCACTTCGACGAATTCAGCGACGTGGCCGACCACTGCACCGTGTGCCATCGCTGCGAGAAGCCCTGTCCGGTGGACATCGACTTCGGCGACGTATCGATCGCCATGCGCAATGCACTGCGCAAGCAGGGCAAGCGCAAGTTCAATCCGGGCACGGCCGCATCGATGGCCTTCCTGAATGCGACCGATCCCGCCACCATCAAGGCGCTGCGCGTGGCCATGATGGGCGTGGGCTACAAGGCGCAGCGGATGGCGCACCGGGTCGGCAAGGCGCTCGGCCTGGTCGAGCGCCAGACCAAGGCACCGCCGCCGACGCTGGGCAAGCCCGCCATCAAGGCGCAGGTGATCCACTTCATCAACAAGCCGATGCCGGGCAAGCTGCCGAAGCGCACCTCGCGCGCATTGCTGGACATCGAGGACGCCGCCATCGTGCCGGTCATCCGCGATCCCAAACGCGCTTCCGAAGACCAGGAGGCGGTGTTCTACTTCCCGGGTTGCGGCTCCGAGCGGCTGTTCTCGCAGGTGGGCCTTGCCACCCAGGCCATGCTGTATCACGTCGGCGCACAGACCGTGCTGCCGCCAGGCTATCTGTGCTGCGGCTATCCGCAGACCGCCGGCGGCGACGCGGACAAGGGGCAGCAGATCAGTACCTCGAACCGCGTGCTGTTCCACCGCGTCGCCAACACGCTGAACTACCTCGACATCAAGACGGTGATCGTGTCCTGCGGCACCTGCATGGACCAGCTGCAGCAGTACGAATTCGACAAGATCTTCCCCGGCTGCCGGCTGCTCGACATCCACGAGTACCTGATGGAAAAGGGCGTCAAGCTGGAGGGCGTGCAGGGCGTGCGCTACATGTACCACGACCCCTGCCACACGCCGATGAAGACGCACGCGCCGCTCAAGGTGGTGAATCAGCTGGTCGGCACCGCCGACGGCACGAAGGTGGCGCTGAACGATCGCTGCTGCGGCGAGAGCGGCACACTGGCGGTAAGCCGGCCGGATATTTCGACCCAGGTACGCTTCCGCAAGGAAGAGGAAATGCGCAAGGGTGCGGACGCGCTGCGTGCCGACGGTTTTGCCGGCGACGTGAAGATACTGACCTCCTGCCCGTCCTGCCTGCAGGGCCTGTCGCGCTACGACAACGACAGCTCGACGCAGGCCGACTACATCGTGGTCGAGATGGCGCGCCACCTGCTGGGCGAGGACTGGGCAGCGCGCTACGTCGAGCAGGCCAACGCCGGCGGCATCGAGCGCGTGCTGCTGTAAGGCGGCGTTGCGACGCGGTCAGCGGCGTTGCGCCGCGGCCGCGCCATCGCGCAGTTCCTGCATGAAATTCTGCAGAACCCGCTCCTCGTTTGCCACGCCGGGTGCCAGCTCAAGCCGCATGGTGCCATTGCCGGCCGAGCGCTGATCTCGCGCGCAGACCACGGTCGCCAGTTGGGTACCGAAGCGCTCGCTTCGACCCTCCTGCTGCAGATAGCGGTTTTGCACCCGGTAGGCATCGCGCTCGGAACGCAGCGTCGCGTTGCAGTCGTGCTGGTAGAGTGCGCCCTTCTGCCGCGCTTCCAGCACGTGGACGAACTCGTGCACCAGGAAGGAGTTGTCGGTCGGGTCCTGCAGATCGAGATCGGCGCGGATCAGTATCTGTTCCCGCTCGTGGTCGTACAGTGCGACCAGCTTGTCGCACTCGCGCGGATCGTCCGGACAAGCCTCGCCGATCAGCGCTGCCGGCGCCATCATGCGCAGCGTCGGCAGATCGGACAAGGGCAGTTCCGGATAGCCCGACAACGCAGCGGCGACGCCGAGCAGATAGGACAGCAGGACGGTGTCGGCCATGACGGCACTCCCTCGCGCGATGCAGTGTGGTGAAGGGCTCGGACACCCCGAGCGCCAAAAGATTTCCGCGGTGGTTTCCGCAGAACTCGGGCACGTCACCCGTGTCCCACAGCGCGCCCGGTGTCAGAATGCGCCGGACGCAACATCCCCGCAAGCCGTCCGAACGGAGCCAGCCATGTCCACCGCACAGCGTCTTCCCGTCTGCCTTCTCGTCGTCACCCTGCTCGCCGGTGGCCGCGCCGCCGCAGTGCCGGCCGATTCGGCCCACCCCGGCGTGGCGGCCGCCTCACCGCGCATTGCCGGCAGCTGGACCTGGACCGACCCGCAGCAATGCAGCGAAACCTACGAGTACGCTGACGACGGCAGCGGCCGCGTCAGCAGCGGCGACGAACGTGCCGAAATGGCCTACATCTTCGACCCGGTGCCGCTGAAGGACGGTTTCTACCGCTTGCAGGCGTCCATCACGAAGGACAATGGCGGGCGCGACTGTGCCGGCGCCGCCAGCGACGACACCAACGAGCGCTATACCGTCTATCTCAAGTTCCACCCCGACGGAGACCAGCACATCGTCTGCATGGAACCCGAGCTTAAGCACTGTTTCGGCCCACTGCGCCGCAAGGCCGCAAACGGCATCTGACGCTGCGGCCTACAATCGCTGCATGTCGAGCGCTGCGGAGGCTGTCATGAACACCCGTCGATCCAGACTGTCCTGCCACTCCGCTGTGCTGTGTGCGGTGCTGCTCGCGGCACCGGCAGCACAGGCTGCCCGCGTTGAAACCGCCGGGCCGCTCGCCGCACCGCAGATCGTCGGGTTGTGGAGCTGGACCGACGAGTCACAGTGCGTCGAAAGCTACGAATATCGCAGCGATGGCACCGGCCGCGTCAGCAGCGGCAGCGAACAGACCGACGTGAGCTACGTGTTTTCGAACGTGCCCGTCGCCGACGACTTCTTCGAACTGAACGTGACCATCCGGAAAAATTCGGGCGGCAAGGACTGTCTCGGGCAGAACGCCGACGACCGCGGTGAAACCTATCGGGTCTTCGTGCACTTCCGTCAGGGCGAGGACAGCCACCTCGTGTGCTATCGCCCGGACGTGACGCAATGTTTCGGCCCGCTTTACCGGCAGGCCCTGCCCCGCTTCTGACATGAGCGCGCGCCTCGCATCGCTCGTCAGCGCTCTGCTGCTTGCAGCCTGCACTACCTACGGCGGGGGCGGACCGCCGGATGGGCGCTGGCAGATCCGCGAGGTCGGCACGACGACAGTGCCGGACGACGTCGACGCCCACATCGAATTCCTGCCCGAGGGCCGACTCGACTGGCCGGACGCGCCGGCTGCAACCGCTACAGCGGAAGCTGGGCGCGCCAGGGCCACGACCTGCGCTTCGGCCGCATCGCCGCCACCCGCATGGCCTGCGCCGGCGCGGCGATGGACATCGAGAACCGGCTGTTCGACATGATGGACAAGGTGGTGCACCAGGACAGACCGGACGAGCGCACGCTGATCATGGTCACCGGCGACGGCCGGCGCATCGTCGCGACGCGCTGAACCCGCTCAGCGCAGCAGCGACTCGACGCGCGCCAGTTCTTCCGGCGTCGCCAGCAGGCGCACCACCTCGCGCAGATCGGCGCGGTCGATGAAATGCGGCGCCCGGCTGGCGACGATCTCCCGCCGCACGACGCCGCCGAAGCCGATCACCAGCGCACCGGCGTCGCCCGCTTCGAGATCGGTGATGCCATCGCCCACCATCACCACGCGTTCGGCACCGGCGCCAACCCGGCGCACGATTTCCGCCTTGCCGCCGCTGCGCGCCAGCGGAGATTCCGGATCGAAGCCGGCGTAGTGGCCATTCGCGTCGAACCTCAGGTCGACGGCATGCACGCGCTCGTCCGGCACACCGAGAAAGCGCGCGATCGCCAGCACCGCCTGCCGGATGCCGCCGCTCACCACATGCACCTGCCAGCCCAGCACGCCGAGTGCGGCGATCGCCTCGGCGGCGCCGTCGACGCGCGTTTCGATGTACTGGCGACCGACTGCGTCTATGGTCGATGCGTCGGGCTTGATCAGGTCCAGCCGCGCCGCATAGGCCTCTTCCAGCTTCAGTCGCCCTTCCATCGCCGCGTTGGTCAGCGGCACCACCTGGTCGACCACGCCCGCCTGTTCGGCCAGCACGTCGATGCCTTCGATGGTCGACAGCGTGCTGTCGCAGTCGAACAGGATGGCGCGCATCACCGGCTCATCTCCTGCTTGACCGTGGCGTAGCCCCAGTCCAGCCAGGGCGTCAGCGCCGCCACGTCGGCGGTGTCGACAGTCGCGCCGCACCAGATGCGCAGACCCGGCGGCGCGTCCCGGTAGGCGGAGATGTCGAAGGCCGCCTCTTCCGCCTCAAGCAGCGCGCACAGACGCTGCACTATGGTCCAGCGCGCTTCCAGCGACTGCGCCTCGAACCACGGATCGGTGATCTTCAGGCAGACCGAGGTGTGCGAACGCACGTCCTCGCGGTCGGCCAGGAAGTCGACCCAGCCAGTCTTCGCCACCCAGCTTTCGAGCACCGCGAAACTGGCCTTGCTGCGCGCGATCAGTGCCGGCAGGCCGCCGATGTCCTGCGCCCAGCGCAGCACGTCGATCTGGTCCTCGACGCACAGCATGGACGGCGTGTTGATGGTGTTGCCCTCGAACAGGTCCTCGGAGAGCTTGCCCTTGTTCATCAGGCGCAGCACTTTGGGAACCGGCCAGGCCGGCGTATGGCGGTAAAGCCGCTCGACCGCGCGCGGGCTCAGCACGATCATGCCGTGCGCCGCCTCGCCGCCCAGCACTTTCTGCCAGGACCAGGTGGTCACGTCCAGCTTGTGCCAGGGCAGGTCCATCGCGAAGGCGGCCGAGGTGGCGTCGCAGATCGACAGACCGGCGCGGTCGTCGGCGATCCAGTCGCCGTCCGGCACGCGCACGCCGCCCGAGGTACCGTTCCAGGTGAATACCACGTCGCGGTCCCAGCTCACCGCCGACAGATCGGGCAGGCTGCCATAGGGCGCCACCACCAGTCGCGCATTGGCCAGCTTCAGCACCGGGCCGACGTCGGTCACCCAGTTGGCGCCGAAGGCTTCCCATGCGAGGCAGTCGACCTCGCGCTCGCCGAGCAGCGTCCACAGCGCCATTTCCACCGCGCCGGTATCCGAGCCGGGCACGATGGCGATGCGGTAGTCGTCGGGAATGCCCAATACCTCGCGGCTGCGGACGATGACCTCTTTCAGCTTCGCCAGACCGTCCTTCGCGCGGTGCGAACGGCCGACGAAGGCGTCCTTCAGCACCTCCAGCGTCCAGCCCGGACGCTTCACGCAGGGGCCGGAGGAAAAATACGGGCGGGCCGGACGGGTTTCGGGCTTGGCAACGGTCATGGCGCGGTGCAGGGAATGCAGGGGAAAGCCGGCGAGTATAGCGGGCGCCGCATTGCAGCGCAGCGGGGACGAATCGTCCGGCATGCCGTGCCCGGGTTCCGCAACCTGTGCCCCCCCGGCTGCCGGCCCCGACCCGGCGTTTGCGCCCAATCCAGGGGTGGGCGCAGCGGCTACTGCAGCATGAAGGTTTCGTACTCCAGACGCCCGAGCTTGCGGTCCAGTGCCCACAGGCCGAGCACCAGCGTAACGAGCACGGACAGCGCGTAGCCGTAGCCGTAATAGCTCGCGCCCAGCTTGAACGACAGCGCCGTGAAGGCGATATTGGTGAGACAGAACACGGCGCACAAGCCGAGGATGATGCGGCGCTGGTCGAGGTAGAAGAACACGTTGAGCAACGCAAGCAGACCCACCTGCAGGCTGGCGGCGAGGGTCTGGACATAGAGCAGCGGCAGGTAAAGCTCGGATATGTCCAGCACACGGAACACCGCCGGACCGGCGACAATCGCGGCCAGCATGGCAAGGGTCTGTATCTTGCCGATTTCGGCCAGCCCCTGCCGGATGGAGTACACCATTTCGTCGCGCATGTCCTCGATGTATTCGAGCGAGCCACCGGTGCGCACGGCATCGAAGAAGCGGTCGTAATACTCGACGAAATCGGTTTCGATGCGCACCAGGAAAACCGCCATCCCCGGAATGATGGACAGATAGGCCATGAACACCGGCAGATCGTAGATGATGGACGCACGCAGCGGGCCGACGATGGCGTCCGACGTTTCCGGCCAGCTCCAGAACATGAACTTGTCCACCCACACGCCGAGGTTGTACAGAAAGCCGATCAACATGAGCGAGGGGTAGCGTGTCTCGCGCTGCGCGAATTCGTAGGAAACCGACCGCTTCGAGCGGTAGTGCCACGCGGTCATCATCCACATGCCGACGAACAGCACGAAGTGGCCGAGCACGAAGCCACCGAGCAGGCCTTCCAGCCCCCAGGGCCGTGCGACCAGCGCCGCGATCACGGTGATGGCGTAGCCCAGCGCGTACAGCAGCAGGATGGCGCGGTACATCTTGAGGCCGGACAGGAAGATGGTCGCGACCCAGATGCCGCACAGCAGAACGAAGCCCGACAGCATGAGCAGCCGGTAGACCACGGGCAGACCGCCGAACAGCGAAAACGCCAGCAACAGGCCGATCAGGCCGGCGCTCGCAAGTACCCACAGCAGCAGACCGTTGAAGTTCGACATGATGAGATCGTCGCGCTTTTCGAACAGGCGATCCGACACGAAGCGGGTGAATGCCAGCTGCACCAGGCCGGTCAGGATGAGCGAGCTCGCAATCAGGTAAGTGACCGATACCTGGAACTGCGTGATCAGGTATTCCGGCACCACCACGGCGCGCGACAGCAGGCCGACCATCAGGATGCCGACGATGGACAGTACCCAGGGGCCGGAGCCGATCACACCGGCATAGCTGTAGGCCTGCACCAGGCCGAGCAGGCTGTCCTTCTTCAGCAGCTTGCGCAGTTCGAACCCGATGCCGGCCATCAGCGCGCTCCATGTGCGAAGGGGCAGCCGCCGGCGCGACGCGTGTCGCGTTCGAAGGCTCCGGCGTAAACCGCGCGATAGCGCTCGAACATGAGCGTGTCGCCGTAATAGCGTTCGACCCGTGCAATGCCGGCACTCCGGGCCGACAACCAGGCCGGACGATCGGTCAGCAGTTCGAGCGCTGCGTCGGCCAGCGACTGCGGATCGGCAATGCCGACCACGCGACCGGCGGCACCGAGCGCTTCGTCCTCCTCACCCAGCCCGTTGATGAGCTGACGGCAGGAACCGACGTCGGTGCACACCGCCGGCACGCCGGCGGCAAAGCCTTCGAGCAGCACCAGCGGCAGCGCTTCGGAGATCGACGACAGCACCACGAGGCCGATCTGCGGCATCAGTTCGTCGATCTTCTGCATGCCGAGAAAGCGCACGTTGTCGGCCAGTCCCAGGCTATCGACCAGGTTGCGGCACTCTTCGGCATAGGCCGGATCCTCTTCCGCCGGACCGGCGATCCAGCCCTGTGCCTCGGGCATGCGATTGACCACGCGGCGCATCGCGCGCACAAAGGTCTTGATGTCCTTGATCGGTACCACACGGCCGATCAGGCACAGCACTGGCGGGGTCGGTTCCGGCCTTCGGCTGCGCAGCGGCGCCAGCCGTGCGATCGACACGCCATTCGGAATGTTGCGCGTGCGCGCCGCCTCGGCACCGTCGGCAATCTGGCGCAGCCGGTTCACTTCGTACAGCGCGATGATGGGATCGGCTGCCGCGTAGGTGATGCGGCCCAGCCACTCGAAGAAACGTATCCAGAGCTGCCGGAAATAGCTCAGTTCGGAAGCGTCCTTCTGGAACACATTCCGGTTGTCGCGTATCCACTCGTTCTGGTAGAGGTCGATCTTGCGTTCCTTGGTGTAAATGCCGTGCTCGGACAGCACCAGCGGGCGACCGCTGGATTGCGCAAGCAGCGCGCCGAGAAAGCCGGCGTAGCCGGTAGACACGCTGTGATAGACACGGGCCGGCACCAGCGTGTGCGCGATGCGCGCGAGTTGCCACAGCGGCTGGTGCATGATGCGCACCGTCCAGAAGTAGTCGACAAAGCTCGGGTCGCTGCAGTACTTGCGATAGCGCTCGGTCACCGCCTCCCACGATGCTTCGCTGCGCAGGAAGGCTTCGAGATCGATGCGGCCGCCGGGCGCAATGTCACGGCAGGCGGCGCCGAACAGCGCCGCGATGTCGCCATCGCCGCTGCGGAAGGCATCGTGCAGTTCGCCCATGCGTGCGAACGCGGCCGCATCGCCGCTCATGCCCGACTTGCGGTGGTGTGCGCTGGCACCCGCCCCCAGATCGTCGTGCAGGTAGTGTGCTTCCAGATGCACCACATTGTCCGGCAGCGGATAGCGCATGTCGCCGTAATCACTGCGCCGGCTGCCGATGAACACCACGCCGAAACGCTGATCGGGGAAGGCGCGGATGATCTGGTTCACCCAGCTCGACACGCCGCCGGCCACATAGGGAAACGTTCCTTCGAGCAACAGCGCGACATCGACGCCTTCAGGCGCGCTGCGGATCACTTCGCTCATGCCTGCCCCCAGAATTTCAGTACCGGCTCCAGCCGCGACAGACCGTCCCAGTCCTTCATCGACTGCAGCAGTGCGCGCACCTGCATGAAGTCGCGACGCGCGAAGGCCAGTTCGGCCAGATAGGGCACGACCCGACTGGCCGGAAGCCCGAGCTCGCGTGCGCGGCGATAGGCCGCATCGGCCGCGTCGAGTCGCCCCAGTTGCTGCAGCAGGCGACCGTGCTGCAGATGCAGCGCCGGATCGCTGCCCAGTGTGTGCAGCGCGTCCTCGGTGTGGCGCAGCGCTTCGCCAGCCGCGTAGTCGAGCAGATCGCCCTGCACCAGCCCCTGATAGATCAGCTCCCAGTAAAGTGCCGCAAGCTGGCGCGCGATGCGCCCGCGTTCGTCGCCGTCACCGCTGGCGGCAAGCCGCTTGCGCGCCTCGTGGATGTCGGCGTTGAGCCGTTTCTCGCGACTGTCCAGCATGCCGTATGCAAGCAGGCGCAGATCGTCCTCGGCGTCACCGAGCAGTTCGCGCAATACCGGCGAACCGACGCGCGACGGCGCATGCGACAGCGCCACCATGGCACGCAGTCGCTGCGGCACCGGTGCCTTGTCGTTCTTCAGGAACTGCCGCACACCGGCCTGACGGAAGCCCTGACCGGACTTTTCACTGCTGTCGTGAATGTCCAGATCGGGCAGGCGCACCGCGAAAAAGCGTTGCGGCGCCTTGAGCACCGGCAGGAAGTGACGCAGCAATGCCGCCCCGAGCACGCCGGCGAAGCCCAGCACCGGCACGAAGAAAATGCCGCTGAACAGCAGTGCCAGCGTACTGATGCGCGGTCGCGAACGCGCCAGCGGAATCAACGCATAGACGGCGAGCGACAGCATGAGGCTGGCCGGCGCGTGAGCGGCCAGATAGGCGGCCAGCGCGGCGTCCTGAGACGCGAAACTGCCCAGGCCATAGAAGGCCATGCTCTCGGTCAGCACAGCCGCCAGGACGAGCTTGCCACTAGCGACCATTGCGCACTCCGAGCACCTGGGCGAGCAGTTCGGCCGGTTCGGTCCGATCCAGCATATGCACCCGGGTTCGTATGCCCGTCTCGTCCAGCCCGGCGCCGCGGTGCTGGCGCAGCCAGTTGTCGATACGCGCCCGATAGCCTTCGACCGCGGCGCTGCCGGCCAGCGGCATCAAGGTCAGCAGGTACGCGCCGTCCTCGCGATCGACGCGCCAGACGACGTCCAGCGAGCGCTGTACCCGCGCGAGCTGGGCCATCAGTTCGCGTCCGTCGTCGCCGGGCGCGAACTGCAGAGTAACGAGTGCGCTGGCCACACCCGACTCGCAGCGCACCCGCCACATGCGCGCCATTTCGAAGGCGAAATCGAGCGGGCAGTCGGCCAGACGCGCACGCAGCGGCGCGGCCAGCGCACTGGCCGACAGACCATCGGCGTAGTAACCGAGCAGCAGGTTGAGCATCTGCAGGGTCTCTTCCTGCAGCGCGAAGAAGGGCATGCGCTCGACCACCAGCAGTGCCCGCATGCGTCCGGCCATGTCAGCCAGCGGCGCCACCACGATGTAGCGGGTACCGTCGGTTGCCGCCCCGTCTTCCAGCGCCACGTGAGCGAGCCCGCGGCGTTCGCGCGCGAAGGCGATCAGCGCATCGGTGGCCTCGATGTCGAAGGGGCTGCCCAGCCATGCCGTGGTGCGGCCATCGGGCAGGCCGTCGGCATTGACCGACAGCAGGGCTGCACGCTCGATCTGGCAATACTGGGCGACCAGACGCAGCAGGTCGTCGGCACCCGGCAGCACTTCGTCCGCCGCCGCCCGCTGTGCGGCCAGGGCACGCAGACTCACCAGCGCATCGCGCATGGACACCGGGCGGGAAATCAGGTCCTGCTCCAGCCGGTCATGTGACAGGCGCAGCAGATAGTGCTGGTGGGTCAGGTATTCGAGGCGTTGTTCCAGATAGGACTGCACGCTTTCCGCACGCCGCACGCGGCCGCGCCACAGCGAGGAGAATTCGCCGCAGATCATGACCGTGATCAGCCAGCCCAGGAAGTAGAGCTTGGGCAGTTCGCCCAGCGCCACACCCAGTTCGCCGAACAGAAACCAGGCGCCGAACACGATGGCACTGCCGGTCAGTCCGGGTACCGGACCGTAGCGCAGCGCCACCAGCACCGGGCCCAGCCATACCCAGGCGAACTGCGAGCGCAGGAAAAAGGGGTCGAGCGGATTGAGCCAGAAGGCCAGCACCAGTGCGAGCACCGGCACACCCAGGGTTTCGGCGAACGCCGCCCCGCCGGCACCGGAGCCGGTCGGTGTGACGTGCTCGATCAGCTGCCTCCACCAGGGCCTGTTGTGGCCGCGGATGACCGGCTGCGGTACGGGCGCGCGCTCGTTCATTCAGCTCTCCCGCCCTGCCGGAACGGCCGGCTGGACAAAGCGGCTCCCGCATCTCCGCGGTTTCGCAGCGCACGCGCTGCGCCGCCCGAACGGGCGGGCTGTGCGAAGTCCGCCCTGCGCGAACGAAGTGAGCGTGGCGGCCTTCATTTCAGTGCCGGTTCGAGCAAGGACTTGATCAGTTCCTGTGCCACGCCGGCCAGCGATTCGCGGCTCCAGCCGCTCTTGCCGCCAACACCGCTCCACAGCACCCGACCGCTGTCGACCTCGACGATCTGCAGAGCCACGCCAACCGCAGGTTCGCCATCGACGCCCACCTTGTAGCGCCACTCGTCCACCGTGCCGCTGACCGCGTAGCGTGCGCCTTGCGCCTTCGCCCATTCCAGCGACTTCGCGTCATCCCCGGGCTGTCCGGTCTCGAACAGGTTGTCGCGCTGCAGTGCCGAGGGATAGCGCTGCACATTGATCACGCCGAGCGAGCGCAGCAGGTTCTCCGTCACCGCTTCGGCGCGCTGACCGGCGAACGGTGTTTCGGTCGCATTGGTGAAGGGCAGCAATACCCAGGCCGCCGACTTGTCGGCGCCGGTGGGCGCGGAGTGGTCGATGACCGCGCAGCCGGCGAGCAGCGCGAACGTGGCAACGAGGCCGGTGATGAGCTTGATCAGGTGTTTCATGAGAACGCTCCCGCTTCAGAAGAACAGTCGGTAATGCAGTGCGAATTCGGTGGTGCGCGCGAAAAGGCCACCCCCGCCCTTGTCCTGGCGCCAGGACAGTGAAAAGTGATCGCTGCCGAGCACGCTGCCGGCCAGGCCAAGCGAAACGTCGTAGCCGGCGCCGGCCACGCTGTTGTTCGATACCCCCACGGAGCCGAAGGGCCGCAAGGCCTTCGTGTAGTCGCGCAGCAGACGCACGTTATGGGTCAGTCGCACGCCTTGCAGCGTGAAGCTCTGCGGGCGAAGTGCGGTCGCATCCAGCCCGCTGTCGGCAAACAGCCGCTGCCGTATGTCCACCGCGCGAGCGTCGTCCAGATCGATTCCGGACGCGTTGAAACGATAGCCGGCCAGGTATGCACTCACTTCCAGATCCGGCAGTTCGGTGCGGATGGCGTGCGCCGCCTCGATCTGCCACAGCCGGCCGCGACCGATGTCCAGCCCGTTCTGCGCGCGATAGCGATAGCGCCCGAGTTGCATGCCGACGCGGTCGTAGCGCGAGATGCGATAGGCCGCGCGCAGGTCGATCTGGTCGCGCATGCCGGCCATGCGCAAGCCGAGGTTTTCCGTGGCCGGCATGTCCAGACCGATCCCAACACTGGCGCTCAGCCTGTTGTCGATGCGCTGTTCGCGCTCGACGGCAAAAGGGTGGAGGGTTTCGAAACCGTCGCGCCGTCCGAGCGTGATTCGGGTGACGCCGTCGTCGTGCGCCCACGAGAGCTTGCCGATCAGGTAACTGCTCTCACCCGGCGTGCCGGAGAATTGCAGGTTGTCGCCGCGGCTGCGCGAAATCGATCCGAACTCGACGCTCATGCGCAGATCCGGCGCCACCGCCATGTCCAGCGCGACGCCCGACTGCCGCTCGTCTATGCCACCCAGCTCGCGCTGCGCGATGTCGAGGTCGAAGCGGTGCGCGTAGTCCAGCATCACCTCGCTCAGTTGCAGGTGCAACGGCGCGTCGTCGCGCTGCGCATCCATGGTTTCGAAGGCGGCGCTCTGGGCGCGGCGCAGGTCGCCGGTCATGCGCGCACTATTGACACGGTCGTAGCGCGGCAGTCTTTCGTCCCAGGTTTCGAGCAGGGCCCCCACGGCAGCCACGTCGCCCTGCCCCAGCGCGGCGGTGATGTCGGCCCACAGCGGACGGTTGAGCGCGCGGCCGTACTGGTGCCACAGGAAGCCGCGCACGGCGTCGTATTCGCCGTGGTCGATGAACCAGGACAGCGCCAGTTCGCGCGCCGCCGGCAGCCACTGACCGTCGGGTGCGCGGTCCAGCCGCAACACCTCGCGCAGCAGCGCATGCGAGGCGTCGCCCGGTTGCTGCGCACGCGCGAGGCGCACGCGCGCCAGACGCTGCAACTGGCCGATGTCATCGGCCGCCACCTCGGCCAGCTTCGGCCGCTCACGCTGCCACAGCACCTGCCGCAATCGCCAGGCGCGATCGCTTTCCTGATTCTGTTCGAGCGCGTCGGCCACATTCATCAACCACAGAAAGTCGCCGCGCCTGGCGCCGAAGCGCGGCAGCATGTAGCGCTCAAGCGCTGTCTGCGGCCGCGACAGCGCCTGCCACGAGGCGGCAAGGGCATCATGCAGCGCCTCGTCCTTCGCCCAGACCTGTTCGTGCCGAGCCAGCAGTTCGCGCAGCGCATTCACTTCGTTGCCGTCGATCAGCAGCCAGAGCAAGGCCGAGCGCACGTCGGCCGAATCGGGCGCCAGCAAAAGCGCCGCCCGCAGATCGTCAAAGGCCTGCGCACGCCGGCCGGCGGACGCATGCCAGTTCGCGCGCATCTGCAGGAACAGGGGCAGGCCTTCGGCCTCGGTCCGCTGTTCCGCAGTCATGTCGCCGATGATGCGGCCCACGTCCTGCGGGCGACCGGCGGATACGTAAAGATCCAGCGTGCGCATCAGCCAGGCGCGGTCTCCGTAGCGGCGCCAGCCGCGTTCGGATTCGCGTGCCGCCGACAGCGGAGACACCTCGGTCAGCAGTTCGATCAGGTCCAGCAGTTCCGGTGCTTCGGCGTCTTCGAAGCGGGTGACGCGTTCGAGCGCGGAACGCGCCTCGTCGTCACGTTGCAGCATCTTCGCCATCCCGGCGTACAGTCTCCAGTAAAGCCTGTCCTCATCGCCGGCCCGCGCGCGCGCCATTTCCAGTGCCTGCATCGCGTCGTCGAAACGGCTGTCGATGAGCAGCAGCGCGGCGCGGCGCACGGCACGCTCCGGTGAGGGACCTGCGCGTTCGTCGATGCGTATCAGTGTGGCTTGCGTCAGTTCGATATCGCCGGCGCGTTCGGCCAGATCGGCCAGTGCGTGCAGGGCCGGCAAGGGATGCGCGGCCTCATCCGCCCGCTTCTGCAGGAAGGCGATGCCGTCGCGCGGGCGGCCGAGGCGCTCGTATACCGATACGATTTCAGCCATCAGCCGGGCGTCGTCCGGAGTACGTCGCAGCCTGCGTTCGAGCGCCGGCAGCAAGGCTTCGTCGTCGAGCAGACCGGGTGCGAGCCGCAACACCGCGTCCCACGCTTCTTCGCGACCGGTGCGTGCGGCCAGCACACGCCAGTGGTCGAGAGCCTCCTGCGGCTTGCCGGCCCACTCCGACACGCGCGCCAGACGTTCGCGCCACATCATGTCCTCCGGCGCCTGTCGCACGGCTGACGCGGCAACACGGTACGCGTCCTCCAGCTGGCGATTGCCGACGAAGGCCTCGTAGCCCAGCGTGTAGATGCGATCGTCGAATGGCAGATCGGGACCGCCGAGCGCATTGACGCGACGCAAGCGAACCTCGAATCCCGACTGCGCGAGCAGGGTCCGTCGCATCTGCTGCTCCAGGGACAGGCGGAGCATCTTCTTCGCATAGCGGGCCGCCGCCTCGGGCCGGTTGGCGGCGCGCGCCAGCGTGACCAGGAAGTACAGCACCTCGGTGTCGTGCGCCAGTTCGCCGAGTTCCCGGTCGGCCAGGGCCAGCGCCTGGTCGAACAGCAGGCCGGACTGCAGTGTGCGCAGCGCCTGCAGGAACAGCGCGCGACGCTTGAGCGGGTCGGCTTCCAGGCCACGCTGAAGCAGGAGCATGCGCGCCGAGCCTTCGTATTCGCCGTGCGCCAGCAGTTCGTTCGCCGCAAGTTCGTAGATGCGCGGGTCCAGCGACTTGCCATCGCTGCGGAAACTGTTGATCAGTTCCAGCGCCAGCAGCGCCTGACCGCGCCCCAGAGCGCGCTGCGCGAGCGACATGCGGTTGTCGTCGGCAAGCCCCTCTATCTTCACCGCCGCTCGCAGGCGGGCCGGCAGTTCCGCCTCGAGTTCGGCATGGCGTGCGGAACCGGGCTGCGCACTGAGCAACTCGTTTTCGTAAAGCGTCCACTGCACCCAGCGCGCCTCGGCAAACACTTCCGGATCGCCGCCACCGTCGAGCAGCGGTTGCAGGTCGGCGCGTGCACGTTCGAAATCGCGCCGCGCGAGCGACTGGCGGACCAGTGCCAGTCGCAAGCGCGCGTTGTCCGCGTCGGTACGCAGCAGATTGCGCAGATAGGCCACGGTCAGTGCATCGCCGCGGGTGGCATTCAAGGTGTACTCGACCAGCTTCTGATAGGGATAGAGGACGGCAAACAGCACGCCCACCAGCGCCGCTATGCCGGCAAGGACATGCGGAGCGACCAGACGCGGGCGCTCACGCAGCGCGGCAGCGTAGCTCGATCGTCGCAGCATGGGTGTCCAGTCGGTAAGTGCTCAGCGCACCGTCGCGGCGCACCGGCTGGAGCGCTCGCCCCTGCGCGCTGACGGTGCAGTCGCCCACTTCGGAAAAGCTGAATTCCAGCGGCACATGGCCGCTCAGTTCGAAGCGGCTGACTCCGGCGTCGCGCGTCACCGACACGATGCGTGCGTTGGCATCGGCAAGCACCGCCGTGCGCCGTCCGGCCGGGGAAAAGCGCAACGATGCCTCGGCATCGACGAGATGGATATAGCGCCCTTCCGCTCCATCGCGGTAGCCGGCGACACCTGCGGACGCGGCCGGATCGGGCTCGCCCAGTTCCAGCGGTGCGCGCAGGGTGCGCAAAGCTTCGGCGCCGCGCACGATGTAGCGCCCGCCGTCAAGCGAACGGGCGAGCACGAGGTCGTTGAAATTCATCGCAATACGCACGTACTCGCTCGGATAGACCGGGTGCAGCGGTTGTGCCAGCGCGTGGCGATACACCGCGTGCAGCGCGTTGAGTGCCGCGGGCTTGCTCGCCGAATACGTGTGGTAATAGATGTTGAGCGGCTTGATGCGGCGCGGCCAGCCGGTGCGGTCGAACGTTTCGGTCACGTGCTCGAAGCCGTAGTAGGGGCCGGTCCACAAATGGGTGTAGACGTTCTCGTTCATGATCGGCGCATGAACGTGAAAGTGCCGTCCCTGCCAGACGCCCAGCGCCGAAACGGCGGTCAGACTGGGATAGAGCCGTCTGGACACGGTATTGCCGCCATTCATCTGCACCATGCCCAGGCGCGCCACCTGTTCCAGCGCGGCTTCGGTCGGTGCGGCGTCGCCGCTCCACAGCATGAGACCGACCGGCTTGCCGGGCGGTGCGAGCCGCCTGCGGATGTAGTCAACCGAACCGGCGATCTCGCGTTCCAGGCTGGGCGTGTAGCCTTCGGGAGCCAGTGTGTAGCCCTGCGCCGCCTGCTTCGCCTCGCCGCGCTCGACCGCGTCCCAGTAGAAGGGATGCGTGTAGCTGTGCGAGGCGATCTCGACATGCGGCAGCGCGAACATGCGGCGGGCGATCGCTTCCATTTCGGCCGAATCCTTGCCATGCGGCCCTTCGGCACTGACTTCCATCTCGATCACCGACATCGCGTGCGGCACTCTGTAACGGGTGAGCACGTCGTCCAGCAGCACCTCGGCAGCCAGCCGGCGGCCCTTCATCTCCGAACGTGACGGGAAGCCGTCGCCATCGATGTGTGCAAAGAACATGCGCCGGCCGCTCAGCGTGGTGGTGTCCGGCACTGGCAGCAGCGGCAGCGCCAGCGCCTGGCGGATGAATTCGAAGGGCTCGACGACCCAGCGCGTCTGTTCCTCTTCCAGCGCCAGCACCCGGATGGCGAAGGGGTGCAGCACGAAACCGCCCCAGGGCATGAAGGCAGCAGCGTCGTAGCGCCGGCCGGAACCGTCGGTCACGCCCAGCAGCACACGGCCGTCACCGGCGGCGACGCGGATACGTTCGAGCCGCCCACGTTCCGCCAGGGGCGGCGATTCGAAACCGAGCAGCGGATCGCGCTGTGCGACTTCCAGACGGCCTCGTGGCGGCGCCACCTCGCCCAGTCCGGCCGCGGCAAGGAATTCGCCTTCCGGCTGGAAGCCGAAGGAGCCGAAGAACGCCACGCGCGTGCCTTCGGCCATGCGTGCCGACAGCCAGCGCGACAGCACGGCTGCGCGCTCAGGCGGGACATAGCCATCGAACCAGGCCACCACCCCGGCATACTCGCCTGCGGGCACCTCCTCGGGCAGGCCTTGCGCAATGTCGATGTAGTCGGCGACATAGCCAAGATGATTGACCGGCATCTCGGCATAGCGGTGCGGACTGGACACATTGACCCGAGCCGCCTCGCCGCTGTTGTAGAGAAACATCACCTTGCGCGGCAGCACCTCGACCAGTCCGACCCCCAGATGGCGCAGATCGCCGTCGGTCACATAGGGGACGATGCCGTGCTCGTGGATGCGGCGGGCCGTGTCCCGGGCCAGTTCACGGGCCGCCGGCGCAACGTAGTCGATGGCGATCGGAATGGCTCCGTAGCGGTCACGCGCTGCCCGCAACTGGGCGAGCAGCCACTCGCGATCCTCCGGCTTCACCTCGACATATCGCTTGCGACGCGCGTCCCAGCCACGATAGAGCGATTCGGCGGCGACCGCGTGCACCTCGCCGGGCAGCGCCGGCAGCAGTTCGAATCCGCGGTTGAAAATGAGGCGTATGCCGGGAAAGCGCATGCGCAAGGTACGAACCAGTTCCACCATGCCGCGCTGTTGTGCGGCGGCATCCACATCCTTCACCAGGTGGTAGGAATCCAGCGTATCGAGGAACAGACCGCGATAGCCGCGCGCCCACAGGGGTGCGACCACCTCGTCGGCAAAAAAGGCGGGCCAGCCCGGCTGCGCCTGATCGATCACCAGCGAACCCCAGGCCGGGTTTCGACCGATGCGCCATGATTCGGGCAGGCGAGCCGCGTAGGCACGGGTCGGGTGCACCTCGCCCACGCTCACATAGGCGAACATTTCCGCGCTGCCGCGGCCACGATAGGCCTCCGGATCGAAGCCGTGGTCGGGCTCGACCACGGCGATATCGAAGGCCTTCAAGGCGGCGAGCGGCGCGTTCTTGCCGTAGTGCAACGCAACGGAAGGCAGATCGCCGGCCGTCGCAAAGCCGGCCGCAAACAGCAGCAGCAGGTGCACGCCGGTGCGCACGATCAGTCGGTCAAGCGTAGAGGCCAGAGCTCGCATCGATGGGACCACGCCGGGTAGGAACCCGGTGAACGGCCCGATCGAGGGAACCTTTAGCTTGCAGGCTGGCGCAGCACCGGAAAACCGCCCACAGAACGCGCTGGCCGCAACGCGGACCGCATCAGCGCCCGGGAATCCAGTCCGGCGAAGGCAGGGCGTGGAAAGCTTCGCGCAGACTCTCGCCCCAGCGCGTGCGGATCATTTCGAAATAGGCGTTGTCGCCGTCGATGCGGGTGTGCGAACAGACTTTGAGCCCGCCTGCACGCAGTACCAGCAAGTCCAGCGGCAGGCCCACCGACAGATTGGATCGTATGGTCGAATCCATCGAGATGAGTGCGCACTTGGCGGCCTCGTCCAGCGTGGTTTCCGGCCGGATGACGCGGTCTATGATGGGCTTGCCGTACTTCGCCTCGCCGATCTGGAAGTACGGCGTGTCGCGAGTGGCTTCGATGAAGTTGCCGGCGGCGTATATCTGGAAAAGGCGCGGCTCCTCGCCCAGTATCTGGCCGCCCAGGATGAAGCTCGCGTTGAATTCGATGCCGAATTCCTTCAAGGCCTCGCCATCCCGGGCATGCACTTCACGCAGGCAGTCGCCGACGTGGCGGGCCGCCTCGAACATATTGGGAACCGTGTGAAGGTTCGCGCCTTCGGCAGCCAGGCGTTCGCGCAACAGGCTCATCAAGGTCTGGGTGAGCGCGAGATTGCCGGCGCTCATGAGCACCAGAACGCGCTCGCCCGGACGTTCGAACACGGTCATCTTGCGGAAGGTGTTGATGTGATCGACACCGGCGTTGGTGCGCGAATCGGACAGGCACACGATGCCCGAATCGAGCAGCATGCCCACACAGTAAGTCATGGCGGAATATCCGTCGGGGAAAGTTGAAGGATAGCCGGGCAACAGGCGCGCCGCCCGGCAGGGTGGAATCAATGTGTGTCGATGGACACCCGGGTGATCGTGCGCGACACCGCCTCGCCGCCCGCCATGCGTACCGGACAGGCCTCCAGGTGATCTCGACCCACGGCCAGTCGACAGTAGCCGTGCCCGGCAAGCGTGCGTTCCAGCACGTCGACACTGACCCAGCCCGCCTCGCCGCCCGGCGCCGGGCCACTGGCCAGCCAGACGTCTACCCAGGCGTGCGGCGCTGCCCACTCGCCACCGGCGTCGATCAGATAGCCGCTCACATAGCGCGCCGGCAGCCCGGCCGCGCGGCAGCAGGCGATGAAGGCATGGACGATGTCGGCGCTGCAGCCGAAGCCGGATTCGAATGCGCTGGAAGCGCCGCCCGGTGGCAGACAGTCGGGCTGGTGACGCACCGCTCCGCACACCGCACCGCTCAGGTCCAGCAATTCGCCCACCGTGTCGCGCCGGGCCCGCAGATGGCTGGCCGCCATCGCATGTGCCTGCTCGTCGGCTTCGGTCAGACGGGTACCTGCAAGATAGGACAGCGGCGACAGCGGGCCGCCGTCACGCGGCATCCAGCCATCGGCCTCATTCAGGCGCACTGTGCCGCTGACCACGATGGACAGCTCGCTGTGCGGACGGTCCAGCGTGAGCAGATGCCCGACATTGCCGTGTGCATCGACCGAGCGACGGGTGTTGCCTGGCGCCTGCACACGCCAGTTCAGCGGATGCTGGGTCGAATCGTCACGCGGCGTGAGGCGCAGTTGCTGGATGCTGTAACTGACGGGGCTGGCATACTGCAACGTGGTTTCGTGTCGGATGTCGAGCAGCATGGCGATCTCCTCAACTGGCGGACATCGGGACCAGGAAATCATTGGATATGCGGTTGCCGAGGTCGTTCACCCGGATGATGAACTGGGTCAGGTATTCGTGCAGGCCGCGCGCGAAAACGTCCTCGATGCGGCCGAACTTCAGGCTGGCCTGCAGTTCGCCGGAGCGGCGCAAGGTTTCTTTCGAGCGCTCGTTGGTCACTGCGAGCAGGTTTTCATAGACTTCGACCATGCTGATGCGCAGCGAGCGCGGCATCTGGCTGTTCAGGATGAGCAGTTCGGTCACCTTGACCGGGGTGATGAGATCGCGATAGACCTTGCGATAGACCTCGAACGCAGACACCGAGCGCAGCAAGGCGCTCCACTGGTAGTAGTCGGCGGCGGCATCCGGAGGTACTGCGCCGTCGACCAGCATGTGGTACTTGACGTCGATGAAGCGCGCCGTCGCATCGGCACGTTCCAGGAAGGTACCGAGCCGGATGAAGTGAAAGGCCTCATCGCGCAGCATGGTGCCCAGCGTGACACCGCGCGACAGGTGGGAACGGAATTTCACCCATTCGAAGAATTCTCCGATCTCCGAACCGGCCAGTTTCCAGCGCGGGTAGTCGCGCATCTTGAGCCAGGTATCGTTGGTGGTTTCCCACATCTCCGACGTGATGGTGCCGCGCACCGCGTGTGCGTTCTCGCGCGCCATGCGCAGGCAGCTCATGATGGAGGACGGATTGCTGCCGTCGAACACCATGAAGTCGAGTACCGCGTCCATGGTCGCCGCCGGGTGCTTGGCACGGAAAGCCTCTTCCAGCCCGTTGATCGACAATGTGGCGCCCCAGCCGGCATCGCCTTCCGGCACCATGGACATGCGGTAGTTCACGTCCAGCATGCGGGCGATGTTCTCGGCACGCTCGATGTAGCGCGACATCCAGTAAAGGTGGTCTGCGGTCCGGCTCAGCATGGTCATACCTCCAGAACCCAGGTGTCCTTGGTACCGCCGCCCTGCGACGAATTCACCACCAGCGAACCCTCGCGCAGCGCTACGCGGGTAAGCCCGCCAGGCACCATGTTGATGTCCTTGCCCGACAGCACGAAAGGCCTCAGATCGATGTGGCGCGGCGCGATGCCCTGTTCGACAAAGGTCGGACAGGCGGACAGCGCAAGCGTGGGTTGGGCGATGTAGCCCTCCGGATGCTCGATCAGCAGTTGCCTGAAGCGCTCGATCTCGTCCTTCGAGGCGCGCGGCCCGATCAGCATGCCGTAGCCGCCTGCGCCATGGACCTCTTTCACCACCAGTTCGTCCAGGTGAGCCAGCACATGGGCCAGATCGTCCTTCTTGCGACACATCCAGGTAGGAACGTTGTTCAGAAGCGGCTCTTCGTCGAGATAGAAGCGGATCATGTCCGGCACATAGGGGTAGATGGACTTGTCGTCCGCCACCCCGGTACCGATCGCATTGGCCAGCGTGACGTGGCCGGCGCGATAGACCTGCAGCAAACCGGGCACGCCCAGCATGGAATCCGCGCGGAAGGCCAGCGGGTCGAGAAAGTCGTCGTCGATGCGCCGGTAGATCACGTCGACGCGCTGCGGGCCCTGGGTGGTGCGCATGTACAGGTGATCATCGCGCACGAACAGATCCTGACCCTCGACCAGTTCCACACCCATCTGCTGGGCAAGGAAGGCATGCTCGAAATAGGCCGAGTTGTAGGCGCCCGGCGTCAGCACGATGACGGTCGGATCGAGCACGCCGGCCGGCGCCACGGCGCGCAGATTGCTCAGCAGCAGGTCGGGATAGTGCTCGACCGGGGCTACGCGGTAGCGCGAGAAGAGCTCCGGGAACAGGCGCATCATCATGCGGCGGTCTTCCAGCATGTAGGACACGCCCGACGGTACGCGCAGATTGTCCTCCAGCACGTAGAACTCGCCCTCGCCGGCCCGCACGACGTCAACACCCGCGATGTGGGCATAGATGCCGCCGGGCACGTCCACGCCCTGCATTTCCGGCCGGTACTGGCTGTTCGAGAGCACCTGCTCGGCCGGAATCCTGCCGGCCTTGATGATTTCCTGGTCGTGATAGACGTCGTGCAGGAACATGTTCAGCGCCTTGACCCGCTGACGCAGGCCGGCAGCCAGTTGCTTCCATTCCTGCGCCGGGATGATGCGCGGTACGACGTCGAATGGAATCAGGCGCTCCTTGCCCTCTTCCTCGCCATAGACCGCGAAGGTGATGCCGACCCGGTGGAACACCAGATCCGCTTCGGCACGCTTCTGCGCGATGCGCTCCGGCGGTGTCTCCGCCAGCCACTTCTGATAGCCGGCGTAGTGAGCGCGTACCGTGCCGTCGGCGCCGTTCATTTCGTCATAGATCGAGGACGGGTTGGCCATGATCGGTTTGTCTCGTGTGATTGTTTGGCGCTTGCCGCTCTTCAGCGAAAAATGTGCCATGCCGGAAAGCTGCGCCGGAGCGGGAAACCTTGCGCAGCACAGGCATTTGCGCACCAGTGCGGTGCGTCGCCCTGATTCATGTGGTGCAGTGCCAGAAACGAGAACGCCCCGCTCTGGGCGGGGCGTTCGGGTATCGCCGATGAAGCGCCGATCAGATGCGTTCGATGATGCCGGCAATACCCTGGCCGCCACCGATACACATCGTGATCAGGCCATAGCGACCGCCGGTGCGCTGCAGTTCATACAGGCACTTGACGGTCAGGATGGCGCCGGTGGCGCCGACCGGGTGACCCAGACCGACCGCACCGCCGTTCGGGTTCACCTTGGCCGGGTCCAGACCCAGTTCGCGCGTGCAGCACATGGCCTGCACGGCGAAGGCCTCGTTCGATTCGATCACATCCAGGTCGGAGGCCTTCAGACCGGCGCGCTGCAGCGCGAGCTTGACGGCCGGGATCGGGCCCGTGCCCATGATGGTCGGATCGACGCCGGCAACGGCATACGACACCAGACGGGCCAGCGGCCTGGCGCCGGCACGCGCAGCGGCACCGGCTTCCATCATGACGATGGCGGCGGCGCCGTCGTTGATGCCCGAGGCATTGCCCGCCGTGACCGAACCGTCTTTCTTGAACACCGGCTTGAGCTTGGCCATGCCCTCGATCGACGCGTCACGACGGAAATGCTCGTCGGTATCGATGACGGTAGTGCCCTTCTTGGTCACCACTTCCAGCGGCGCGATCTGCGACTTGAAGTGACCGGCGTCGGTCGCGGCAGCCGCCTTCTGGTGCGACGTGACGGCGAAGGCGTCCTGCTCCTCGCGGCCGAAGCCGAACTGACTGGCGATGTTTTCCGCGGTGATGCCCATGTGCACCGTGTCGAACGGGTCGGTAAGCGCGCCGACCATCATGTCGATCATCTTGGTGTCGTTCATGCGGGCGCCCCAGCGGGCGGCCGGCATCAGGTAGCCGCCACGGCTCATCGTCTCGACGCCGCCGCCCACTGCGCAGTCGGCATCGCCGAGCTGGATCGCGTTGGCAGCCGACACCACGGCCTGGAAGCCGGAACCGCACAGGCGGTTCACGCCCATGGCGCAGGATTCCTTCGACATGCCGCCATTGATCGCCACCACACGCGACACGTACATGTCACGGGCTTCGGTATGGATCACGTTGCCCAGCACCAGGTGCTGCGCTTCCTTTGCATCGACGCCGGCGCGTGCAAAGGCGGCCTTGACCACATGCGCACCCAGGTCGCAGGCCGTGAAATCCTTCAATGAACCACCGTAGGCGCCGATCGGCGTACGTGCGGCCCCCACAATCACCACTTCTCTCTTGTCTGCCATCAGAACCACCCTCCGTTGAAATCAGCTACCGACATAGCCGGCCAGCGTTAGCAGGCCGAGCAATAGAAGACAAAAGACAAGTGTGCGCCATACCAGTCCGATGGCACTCTGCATGAGGTCAACATCTGCGCTGTCTCCGGTTCCCAGTTCGGGCCGGTCGGCAACTTCGCCAAGTTCGAACAGAGGTGCACCGAGCCGCACGCCGAGGGCGCCGCCGCCACTGGCAAGCAGTATTCCCGCCGCCTGTTCGGGCCATTTTGCGGCCTGCGTGCGCCAGCAATGCACCGCGTCCTCGAAGTCGCCAACGATGGCGAAGGTCGCGGCAGTCATGCGCACAGGGATGAAGTCCAGCCATTCATACATATTCCGCGCGAAGCGGCCGAAGGCGCCGAATTCGATGTTCTCGCGCCGCGCCCAGGCCCAGGACAGGCGTTCGGTCAGGCGGTAAAGCAAAGGACCGGTCGGGCCCGGCAACAATGCAAACAGCGCCAGCGGCGCGAATACATGGCGATGCGCCGCCAGCAAACCCTGTTCTATCGACAGCCGCGCGAGTTCCTCGGACTTCAGGCGATCTGTGTTGCGGGACAGCCAGTTACCCAGCTCGCGCCGCGCGGTATCGAGGTCGCCGGCACGCAGCGCCTCGGCCGTGGCTTCGAAATGATGGCTGAACTGGCGGAAACCCATGGTCACGTAGAGCACCAGGACATTGAGCACCCACCCCAGAAGCGGGCTGACCCAGACCAGAACGAGATACAGGAGCCAGACGGCCGCGACGGGCGCTCCCACGGCCAGCGACCATGCGACGACCCCGTGACGGGCCTCGCCGGCATTCAGTCGCTGTTCGAACCAGGCCGCGTAGCGCGCAAGGGGGCCAGCGACGAAACGCTCGTAGGAGAGCGGTTTGTACTGCTCGATCAGCAGTGCGACGAAAAGGGACAGCCAGGTCATGAAATTCGTTATCGCCTTGCTAGCACGCGGACGATAACACAGCGAAGCTTCCGGAATCCTTGCAGCACATCGCCTTCGATGCAACAAGGCTTGTCGGCACACGATCGGACGCCATCCGTCCGGACCGCTCAGTCCTTCAGCAGATGTTCGGCGAAGCTCACGATCATGCCGGCTGTGGCGCCCCAGATATCGTAGCCTTGCCAGGGCATGGCCCAGAACTCGCGGGAGATGCCCTGGTGCTCGATGCGGCCGCGCCTCCGGTTGGACGGGTCGAGAAGGAAGGACAGCGGGGTTTCGAACGCCTCCGCCACTTCGAAGGCATCCAGCCGGAGCGCCAGCGGCGTGCGCAGCAGACCGACCACGGGCGTTACGCGGAAACCGCTGGCTGTGATGTAGTAATCGGGCAGACGACCTATCAGTTCGACCTGGTCCGGTGCCAGTCCGATTTCTTCCTGCGCCTCGCGCAAGGCGGTGGCCTCTGGCGAGGTGTCACCGGCATCGACCCGCCCGCCCGGGAAGGCAATCTGGCCTGGATGGTCATGCAGGTGAGCGCTGCGCCGCGTCAGGAGCAGCGTCGGCTCAGCGCCGCCGACCACCACCGGCACCAGCACCGCCGCCGGAGTGAAGCCCGCGAAACGCGCTTCCGGCTGACCGCCCGGAAGACGCGACAGCCGGTCACGCAGGCGCTGCAGATCGAATCCGGTGGCGGATTCCCGCGTGTCCATCAGAAACGCCGCCTCAAAGTCATTACCTGACCATTGCGCTGCATGTCCATGCGGTTCAGGAAGCTCATGCCGAGCAGCACGTGCGGCATGTCCGCCTCCATCACGGCGGCTTCAACATTGGACAACGTCACGCTGCCAATCTTGACGCTCGCGAGCTGCACCTGCCATGCACGAACGATGCCGTTCGCCGTCTGCACGGCAACGGACTTTGCGGTCGTCAGATCCACGCCGGCACGACGGGCATCATCCCGATCCATGGCGATCACGGTCGCACCGGTATCGAGCAGGAACTTCATCGGCCGGCCGTTGATGGCGCCATCGGCTGCGAAATGCCCTTGCGAATCCGCATTCAGATGGATGACCGAGGCCGAAGACGGCTCTGCGCTGCGGCTGGACGCGACGTTTTCACCGATGCGCAGCGGCACTCGCCGCCCGTCTATCTCCACCCAGGCGCGGTCTCCCTCGACCGACAGCAGCTTCACGCCCTCGGGCGATCGTGCCCCGGGCGCGAGCGTGCGCGGCGCACCACCGTCGATCACCAGGACTGCCTTGCCGCCAAACACGCCGGCCAGAGAGACGTCCGCCGCCAGTGCGGGCGAGCCTGATCCGGCGAGGACGGCGACGGTGAGCGTCGCTAGAATGCGGCAAGGAGGTAGTCCAATGAAGCCCATAGCAGTGTTCCGTCACAGCCCGACTGAAGGACCCGGGCATTTTGCTACATATATCAATGGTCTGGGCCGTGAAATCCGCCTGTTCGCGATGGATTGTGGCGACCCGGTGCCGACCGACCCGTCCGCCTTCGCCGGCCTCTGCTTCATGGGCGGGCCAATGAGCGTCAACGATCCGCTGCCCTGGATTCCCGATGTACTCGAACTGATCCGCAAAGCGGTCGCTGCAGACATTCCCTTGATCGGCCACTGCCTGGGTGGTCAACTGATGTCGAAGGCGCTTGGCGCTGCGGTGGGTGCCAATCGCTGCAAGGAAATCGGCTGGCTCGACGTGCACACCACCGACCCGGCTGCGGCCGGATGGTTCGGCGACCGCGCGCGTTTTCCCTGCTTTCACTGGCACGGAGAAACCTTCACCGTGCCGACCGGTGCCACCCGCGTGCTGGCGTCGGCCGGCTGCGACAACCAGGCGTGGGCCATGGGCAAACACCTGGCCATGCAGTGTCACATCGAAATGACCGAAGAACTGGTGAAGTCATGGTGCAGCGTCGGCGCCGACGAGATTCACGAAGCGTCGACACAGCCCACGGTGCAGCAGCCGGCGGAAATCGAGCGCGATCTGGAGGCGCGCGTCCAGGCACTGCACGCCGTGGCCGAAACGGCGTACGCCAAATGGGTCACCGGCTTGAAGGACTGAAAAGCTCGCCCGGGACGGGGCGACCGATGGTCGCGCCAGCCTGGGCGGCGCCCGGGGTCATGCTCAGTCGCGGAAGTTTCCGAACTGCAGCGGAATGTCGGTCACCTGCTTGCGCAGCAGCGCGATGGCCTCCTGCAGCACGTCGCGCTTGGCGCCGGTGACGCGCACTTCCTCGCCCTGGATGCTGCCCTGCACCTTGAGCTTGCTGTCCTTCAGGATGCGCACGATCTTCTTGGCGGATTCGCTCTCGATACCCACCTTGAGCTTCAGTTCCTGCTTCATCTTGTTGCCGCTGATCTTCTGCGCGTCGCCGCGCTCGACCGAGCGCACGTCGATGCCGCGCTTGGCGAACTTGCCGACCAGCACGTCATAGACCTGATCGAGCTTGAAGTCGTCGTCGGCGAACAGCGTGAGCAGCTTGTCGCCCTGCTCCACGCGCGCGTCCGAACCCTTGAAGTCGAAGCGGTTGGTGATTTCCTTGTTCGCCTGGTCGACCGCGTTGCGCAGTTCGACCATGTCGATTTCGGAACTGATGTCGAAGGACGGCATGCTGAAAACCTCGTGTGCTGCGAGCGGGCGCCAAGCGGCGCCCGGTGATGCGGATCAGCCGAAATGGCAGACGTAGTGGTAGGGCTCGCCGCTCACTTCGATGTCGAAGGACGAGTTGCCCGGCACGTTGTAGGACTCACCGGCGCCATAGGTCTTCCACTCGCTCATTTCACCATTGGGACCCTTCAGGCGCACGCGGCAGCTGCCCGCCACGCCTTCCATGATTTCCGGCGCGCCGGTGTTGAAGGTGAGCGTGGCCGGCAGGATGACGCCGACCGATTTCTTCGTACCGTCGGCGAACTGGATGCTGTGGCTGACGCACTTGCCGTCGAAGTACACATTGGCTTTCTTGACGACACTGACGTTGTCGAACTGGGACATGTTCTTTTCCTGTATCGATTACTTGCCGCGCTTGATGGCCGCGTTGGCGGCGATGCGCATGCGCAGCGCGTTGAGCTTGATGAAACCGGCGGCGTCCTTCTGGTCGTAAGCGCCCGCGTCGTCCTCGAAGGTGGCGATGGTCGGGTCGAACAGCGAATCGGTCTTCGAGTCGCGGGCGACGACGATGACGTTGCCCTTGTACAGCTTGAGCCGCACCCAGCCATTGACCGTCTGCTGCGTGTGGTCGATCAGCGCCTGCAGTGCGCGGCGCTCGGGGCTCCACCAGTAGCCGGTGTAGATGATGCTGGCGTAGCGCGGCATCAGGTCGTCCTTCAGGTGGGCGACTTCGCGGTCCAGCGTGATCGACTCGATGGCACGGTGGGCGCGCAGCAGGATGGTGCCGCCCGGGGTTTCGTAGCAGCCGCGCGACTTCATGCCGACATAGCGGTTCTCGACCAGATCGAGACGGCCGATGCCGTGCTTGCCGCCGATCCGGTTCAGCGTGGCCAGCAGTTCGTGCGCCGGCAAGCGGGTGCCGTTGATGCTGACCAAGTCGCCGCGCTCGAATTCGAGGTCGAGGTATTCGGCGGCATCCGGCGCCGCTTCCGGCGACACCGTCCAGCGCCACATCGATTCCTCGGCTTCAGCCGACGGATCTTCGAGGTGACGGCCTTCGTAGCTGATGTGCAGCAGGTTGGCATCCATCGAATAGGGCGAGCCGCCCTGCTTGTGCTTCATCTCGATCGGGATGCCGTGCTGCTCGGCATAGGCCAGCAGTTTTTCGCGCGACAGCAGATCCCACTCGCGCCACGGCGCGATCACCTTCACGTTCGGCATCAGCGCATAGGCGCCCAGTTCGAAGCGGACCTGGTCGTTGCCCTTGCCGGTGGCGCCATGCGAAATGGCGTTGGCACCGGTCTCGCGTGCGATGTCGATCAGGCGCTTGGCGATCAGCGGACGCGCGATCGAGGTGCCGAGCAGGTATTCGCCTTCATAGATCGTGTTGGCGCGGAACATCGGGAACACGAAATCGCGGACGAACTCCTCGCGCAGGTCGTCAATGTAGATGTTCTCCGGTTTGATGCCCAGCTTGATTGCCTTGGCGCGCGCCGGTTCGAGTTCCTCACCCTGGCCGAGGTCGGCGGTGAAGGTGACGATTTCGCACTGATACACATCCTGCAGCCACTTCAGGATGACCGAGGTGTCCAGGCCGCCCGAATAGGCGAGGACCACTTTCTTGATGTCGCTCATCGTTGCTCGTCTTTCAATAAGAGTCGTCGGTTCAGCTGCCGGACACGCGTCCGAGCAGCAGGAATTCCATCAGCGCCTTCTGCGCGTGCAATCGGTTTTCGGCCTCGTCCCACACAACGGAATGCGGGCCATCGATCACGTCGGCCGACACCTCCTCGCCGCGGTGAGCCGGCAGGCAGTGCATGAACAGCGAATCGGCCTTCGCCACCTTCATCATGTCGGCGTCGACCTGCCAGTCGGCAAAGGCGGCACAGCGCGCCTCGTTCTCGGCCTCCCAGCCCATCGAGGTCCATACGTCGGTGGTGACCAGATCGGCGCCGCGCGCGGCGTCCATCGGATCGGCAAAGCATTCGTGGTGGCTGCCGGCCACGCCGGCACGCTCGGGCTCGACCTCGTAGCCGGGCGGGGTGGAAATGTTCAGCTTGAAGTCGAAGATCTCGGCCGCCTGCATCCAGGTGTGGCACATATTGTTCGAATCGCCGATCCACGCCACGGTGCGGCCGGAGAGGTCGCCACGGTGCTCGATCCATGTGTAGATGTCGGCCAGCACCTGGCACGGGTGGTACTCGTTGGTCAGGCCGTTGATCACCGGCACACGAGAATTCGCGGCGAAGCGCTCGATGATGGTCTGTTCGAAGGTGCGGATCATGACCACGTCGCACATGCGCGAAATGACCTGTGCCGCGTCCTCGACCGGCTCGCCCCTGCCGAGCTGGGAGTCGCGCGTGTTCAGATAGATCGCACTGCCGCCCATCTGGTGCATGCCGGCCTCGAAAGACAGCCGGGTTCGCGTGCTCTGCTTCTCGAAAATCATCACCAGCGTGCGGTCCTGCAACGGCCAGTACTGTTCGTAGCGCTTGAACTTGTCCTTGATCCAGCGGGTGCGCGCAAAAACGTGGTCGAGTTCTTCGCGCGAAAGATCCTTCAGTTGCAGAAAGTGTCTGGGTTCGGTCATCTTCAGGCAGCGAGCTGTGAGCCCGCGAGGAAGTTGCGGATGATGGGCGCCAGCCGGTCGACCAGTTCGCGGCTGTCGTCGTCGGTGAAGACCAGCGGCGGCACCAGCCGGATCGTGCTGTCGGCCGTAACGTTGATCAGCAGACCGCCTTCGAGTGCCTGACCGACGAGCGCGCCGCAGGGGCGGTCGAGTTCGATGCCTATCATCATGCCGGCACCGCGGATGTCCTTCACGCCCGCCACGTCCTTCAGCGCGTCGCGGAAGCCGGCGCGTATCGCGTCACCCTGACGCACTGCATTGCCGCGCAGATCGTCGCGAGCGACGACGTCGAGCGTGGTCAGCGCGGCGGCGCAGGCCAGGGGATTGCCACCGAAGGTGGAACCGTGGGTGCCCGGCTTGAACACGCCCGCGGCCGGACCGCGCGCCAGGCAGGCACCGATCGGCACGCCGGAGCCCAGCCCCTTGGCCAGCGTCATCACGTCCGGCTCGATGCCCGCATGCTGGAAAGCGAACCAGCTGCCGGTGCGGCCGATGCCGCACTGTACCTCGTCGACCATGAACAGCCACTGCTGCTGATCGCACAGTGCGCGCAGCTCGCGCATATAGGCCAGATCGGCGGCATGAATACCCCCTTCGCCCTGCACTGGCTCGAACAGCACGGCAACAATGTTCCGCGTGTGCTCGGCAATCGCACGCACCGCAGCGATGTCGCTGAACGGAACCCGATGGAAACCCGGTGTCAGCGGTTCGAAACCCGCCTGCACCTTGCGATTGCCGGTGGCCGACAGCGTGGCCAGCGTGCGGCCGTGAAAAGCGTGCTCCATCACGATGATGCCCGGCAACTCGACACCTCGCTGATGGCCGTAGAGGCGAGCGAGCTTGATTGCGGCTTCGTTGGCTTCACAACCCGAATTGCAGAAGAACACCTCGTCCATGCCGGACAGCTCCGCCAGCCGATCCGACAGCTTCTCTTGCGCCAGCACGCGATAGAGGTTCGAGCAGTGGATCATTTCCGCCGCCTGGGTCGAGACAGCCTGCACGAGATCCGGGTGACCATGACCCAGGGTATTCACCGCGACACCGGCCATCGCGTCGAGATACTCGCGACCGCTTTCATCGTACAGCCGCACACCTTTGCCGTGAGTGAAGGCGACCGGTTGGCGACCGTAGGTATTCATCAGATGCGTCATCGAAACAGCTCCATGACCGGACTGCCGCACCGCTTGCGCGCCCCTCGGCGCAACGATGCGGAAAACGAAAAAAGCACGGCGGCTCGCGCCGCCGTGCTTGATGAAGGACCGATTTTAGTTCAAAGCCCGCACGCTGTGTAGCAGCCCGCGCTCATGTTGCGGCGCACACTGTCACCTTGCGAAATCCGCGTCGCAGGGCTTGCCCGCATCGCCCGACCCGACACCCCGAGCGGACAAATCTCGACGGCACAGCAACTTAGCGCCCGTAGCGAATGGCGCCCGCCCCCGCCCCAGGATCTGGCACAAAGCGTGCTACCACCGAACAACCCATATAGATCTGCCGCAACTTGCGCTCGGCCTCGTCGGCGCTGGTTCCCGGTATCGAAAGGTTCTCTATCAATACGCCACCACGGGTACGGATACTGAAACCGAAACGGGCCATCTGTGGTCTGGGCGCCGGAGACAACACGGTGCCAGATGCTTTGGGTTGCCTGTGCCTGAGGCTGGAATTGAGCATAAAGCGCCGTCTCCTCATAGGGATAGCGCGAGTATAGAAACAGTACCTTAGCTTTACAACAGCTAAACCTTGTTTTTAAAGAATAAAAAGAAAGCGGTTTTACCCCTTTAACTGAATGAAGCACCACCCCGGCTGCCGTCGTCCGATCCGACCCGGGCAGCCGTTCGTGACCGAACTGCCGGAGGCCGTTGAAACCCGATGAGCGCAATACCGAACCCCACCCAATCGCACTCGCCTTCCCCGCAACAGGATCTCGTTGCCCCGTCTCCCGCCAACGAACTCCTGCTGAAGCCTTCGGACGACCCGCGCCGTGCGCGCAGTTTCACCATCATCGGCTCGACCGGCAAAGGCCGGCCTTTCCGTCCAAGCGACTGGTCGGAGCGCCTATGTGGCGTCATGTCGTCTTTCGGGAGCCAGAGAAAGATGCGCTACTCGCCCTTCGTACGGCCCGGGTGCTGGATCACCGGTGAAAAGTGCGTGTTTGTCGACGCCCGCCTCTACGAACTCGAACCGCTTGCCTACAATTTCCTGATGCACTTCGCGCGCGATAACGATCTGCGCGTTGACTATCAGGCAATCGCGGCGGAACCCTGAGTCCCGCATCCTCGAGTCAACCGAAAGTGGTTTGATACCCGGTCCCGACAGGAAGGCGGTCGTCTCGTCCGGGCGAAAAAAAAACCGACCTGCCGGTCGGTTTTTTTTTCGGGCTGCGGCATCACCGGCCGTATGCGTGAATCTCAGGCAGCAAGCCCCATCGCCTTGATCGCACCGGACAGACGGCTCTTGTGCCGCGCTGCCTTGTTCTTGTGGATGATGTTCTTGTCGGCGATGCTGTCGATGGTCGACTGTGCCTTCGCGAACACGGATTGCGCAACAGCCTTGTCTCCAGCCAGGATGGCTTTGCGGACGTTCTTGATGGCAGTGCGCAGCTCCGAACGCTGGCTCATGTTGTGATCACGGCGAAGGTTTGCCTGGCGGGCGCGCTTGCGTGCTTGTGCGGAATTGGCCATTTTCTTGCTGACGGGTGTTCGGGAAAACGCGCGAGTATACGCATTCGGTTTTGTCGGCGCAAGCTCTTGTCGTGCATGCCCGTGCGGCCGATCGGTCAGGCTCTGGTATGGTGCGCGCTGTCTCGCCCCGTGTTCCCCCTGAGCCTCACTGCAAGATGAATCTGCTCCGCGCCCTCGCGACTGTCAGCAGCATGACCCTGCTGTCGCGCATCCTCGGTTTCGTACGCGACTTCTTCATCGCAAGGGCCTTCGGTGCCGGCGCGGCGACCGACGCCTTCTTTGTCGCCTTCCGCCTGCCGAACCTGCTGCGCCGCATGTTTGCCGAAGGCGCGTTCTCGCAGGCCTTCGTGCCGATTCTCGGCGAGTACCGCCACCGGCGAGGCGTCGAAGACACGCGTTCGCTGATCGACCACGTTGCCACGCTGCTCGCATTGGTGGTTGCCATGGTGACGGTGATCGGCATCGTCGCAGCGCCGCTCATCATCTACGCATCCGCCCCCGGTTTCGCAGCCGACGCAGACAAGTTCGACCTGACGGTATCGCTCACCCGTATCACCTTCCCCTACATCCTGTTCATGTCTCTGGTCGCGATGGCAGGTGGCGTGCTGAACACCTTCAGCCGGTTCGCCATCCCGGCGTTCACGCCGGTACTGCTCAATCTGAGCTTCATCGGCATGAGCCTGTTCGCCGCTCCGCATTTCGATCCGCCGGTGCTTGCACTGGCGTGGGCGGTATTCATCGGCGGGGCGCTGCAGCTGGCGCTGCAGGTGCCGGCGCTGATGCGCATCGGCATGCTGCCGCGGATGCGGCTCGACCTGCACGATCCCGGTGTGCGCCGCATCTTCAAGCTGATGCTGCCGGCGATACTGGGCGTGTCGGTGTCGCAGATTTCACTGCTGATCAACACCATCTTCGCCTCCTTCCTCGAAAACGGTTCGGTGTCCTGGCTTTACTACGCCGACCGTCTGATGGAATTCCCGGCCGGCCTGCTCGGCGTGGCACTCGGCACCATACTGCTGCCTTCACTGTCGCGCAGTCACGCCGACGGCAACGGCGGCGAGTTTTCCTCGCTGCTCGACTGGGGTCTGCGGCTGACGCTGATGCTTACGCTGCCCGCTGCACTGGCACTGGGGCTGCTGGCCACACCGCTGATTGCCACCTTGTTCCACCACGGCCAGTTCACCGCCCACGACGTGCTGGCGACGCGCGAGGCGCTGCTCGCCTACAGCGTCGGCCTGACCGGCCTGATTCTTGTGAAGGTGCTCGCACCCGGTTTCTATTCGCGGCAGGACATCCGCACGCCGGTCAAGATTGCGCTCGGCGTGCTGGTGCTGACCCAGTTGATGAACCTCGTTTTCATCGGTCCGCTGGCGCACGCCGGCCTGGCCCTGTCGATAGGCCTAGCCTCGCTGGTGAACGCCGGCTTCCTCTACCGCGGACTGCGCCGCATCGGTGCCTACACGCCGGCGCCCGGCTGGCGGAGCTTCTGGCTCAAGATGCTGTCTGCGCTTGCAACGATGGGTCTGGTGCTGTACTTCGGCGCGCAGGTACCGGGTGACTGGTTGCAGATGGGCACGCTCGAACGCATCCTGCACCTGGGCTGGCTGGTGCCGGCAGGCGCCGGTGCCTATTTCGCCGTGCTGTTCGCACTGGGTTTCCGGCTGCGCGACTTTTCGCGTCGCGCAGCGTCCTGAACGAGGAGCTGACTAGATGAAACTGATGAGCAACACCTTCGCCGACGGTGACCGCATTCCTGGCAACAACGCGTTCTGCATCCCCGACGGCAAGGGTCACGCGCAACTTGGCGACAACCGCAACCCGCACCTCGCCTGGTCGGATCTGCCCGCAGACACCCGCTCGCTGGTGCTGATCTGCCACGACCCGGATGTACCGACCCGCGCCGACGACGTGAACCAGGAAGGCCGCACCGTGCCGGCTTCGTTGCCGCGCTGCGACTTCACGCACTGGATACTGGTCGACCTGTCGCCGGAAGGCGAAATCGCGGAAGGCGAATTCTCGTCGGCGGTGACCGCCTGCGGCAAGCCGGGACCGGACGCCCCGCGCGCTACCCGTCAGGGCATCAACGATTACACCGCCTGGTTTGCGGGCGACGCCCAGATGAGCGGCGATTACCACGGCTACGACGGCCCCTGCCCGCCGTGGAACGATGAAATCGTTCACCACTATGTATTCACGCTGTACGCGCTCGACGTGGAACGCCTGCCCGCGGAAGGCAGACTGACCGTGGACGCGGTGAAACAGGCCATGCAGGGACATGTGCTGGGTCAGGCCAGTCTGACCGGCCTCTACGCATTGAACCCCTCAGTGGATGGCTGAACGCCGGCTGAGAAAGGCGGCCGCCAGCACAGTCGCCATGGCGGCCCAGGCCAGTGCTTGCGGATTGCGCCAGTCGGCAAGCCAGGCGATGACGCTGCCGGCCAGCGCGATCACGGCGAACAGGCGCGCTTCGGGCAATTCCGGCAGGACGTCGAAACCGGCCCAGCGCGCGGCGAGCCCGAACTGCAGTGCGGGCAGCGCAAACAGCAGGAAGGGATAGTCGCGATAGCGCCCATCGACTGCCAGCAACAATCCGCTGCAGGCCAGCCCGAACAGCAGCACACGCACCGCGCACCGCATCGACGCGAGCGCGCGGCCGGTCAGCGCGAAGGGCAGCAGCGCCCAGGCGGCGAGGCCAGCGAAGGCGACCGCTCCCAGCGCCGCCCATTCCTGCGGATTCCTGCAGGCCAGCGCCAGATACTCCCACTGCAGAAACACGATGAGCCCGGCCAGTGCGCCGGACAGGGCATAGGCCGCCGCCGCACCCGAGCGACGCACGCGCGCAGCAAGGACGAGCATCACACCGGCCAGCAGGCCGACAGCACCCGCCGTGAGCGGTGCCGCGCCATCCCTGCGCGCGGCCAGAGCGCCATGCCAGGGAAACTTGCTGCGCCCGTCCGGATCGAGCACGCCCCAATATCCACCTACAGTGCCTTCGAGCAGCCGCTTCCAGGGCTGGTCGAAAGCCTCGATCACGTTGTACTGCCACCCCTTCTGTTCGGCGGCATTCAGGAATTCGCGCAGATAGCGCGCCTGTTCGACCAGGCCCGGCCGCGCGCCGTCGCGCTGCTTGCCAGCGCTCGGCCAACCGGTCTCGCCGATCAGCAGCGGCTTGCCCAGTTCCCGCGACATGCGATCCATCACTCGCGCGACATGCGCCATCGCATCGTCGATCGCATGCGGTTCGTCCTCCCAGTAGGGCAGGATGTGCACGGTGGCAAAATCCACACTGTCCGCCAGCGCCCGATGCTTGAGCCAGAACTCCCATACATCGGCATACGTGACGGGCACTCCGGTTTCCCGCTGCGCGCGTTCGATGTAGCCGCGCATCGCATCGGCCGTCTGTTCGCGCCGCAGCAGTACCTCGTTACCGACAATCAGGCCGCGCACCACCTCGCGATGCCGGTTGGCCAGCGCGATCGCCTCTGAAAGTTCGGCCTCGTTACGCTTCAGGTCGCCGCCTATCCAGGCACCGACCAGCACTTTCAGCCCGTGCCTTGCCGCCAGTTCCGGCACCGCATCCAGCCCCTGATCGACCGAATAAAGACGCACGCAGCCGGCAATCTTCGCCAGCCGCGCCAGATCGGCATCGATGCGCGCGCGCTCCACCCGGAAGCCGGGCAGCAGCGGCGATTCGCCCGGCCGGTAGTAGGGCGCATAGGACACACACTGAAGCCGTTCGAAACCGGGAGACACGTCGACCATGGACCGCGGCTGGTTGGCTTGCCAGACCCAGCACGCGAGCAGCCCGAGTGCGGCCAGATGCACGACCGCATAGCGCGCCCAGTCCCGCGCACGCAGGGAATAGTCGTTCATCCGTCAGGCCGCCTTCGGAACAACCGCGGCGACCGGGGCGGGCTTCTCCGGCAATTGCGCGATGAACTGGCAGGCCAGCGCCGCCCAGTAGGGCAGCGATTGCAGCCCGAGCATGGTCACCCACAACAGCACTTCGAGACTGTCCGTACCGCGCATCGCCAGCATTGCACCGCCGGCCCCGATCAGCGAAAGCAACAGGTACATTTCTTCGCGTATCGGCTGGAAAAACTTGGCCAGCCCCCCTTCCGCCCGGCCCTTGGCCGTGCGCAGGAATACGCCCCGCTTGTGAGTGATGCCGGAGATGATGCCCCGCGCAATCGCATGCGACAGACCGAGACTTACCAGCGAAGCACCGCCGATATCGGCCCAAGGACACTCCATTGCGCGGCGATACAGGATGGGGCCCATTGCCGCCTTGGCCACCAGCAGGCCGAGTACCGGCGCCAGCATGATGCTGACCGGCAGCGAGAACATCTTGGGCCAGATCAGCATCGCGGCCGTCCAGCCGATGGCACCCAACGCAAACAGGAACTGCAGCGCGTCGCCAAACCACGAGAACCAGCCGGTAATGAAGTGATAACGCTGGCCGGACGTGAGCTTGCTCTTGCCGAACAGGGCGCGCCAGTGCCCCTTCATGATCTGCATCGCACCGAAGGCCCAGCGGAAGCGCTGCGATTTCAGGGCGGCAAAGCTGGATGGCGTCAGACCGCGTCCGAACACCCGGTCGACGTACCGCAATTCGTCGCCATGTTCCAGCAGTCGCAGACCCAGTTCGGTGTCCTCGCAGATGCACCACTCCGACCAGTTGCCCGATTCTTCCAGCCGCGAGCGACGTACCAGCGTCATCGTGCCGTGCTGGATCAGCGCGTTGCGCTCATGGCGATGATGCATGCCGATGCGGAAAAAACCATCGAATTCCCAGTTGCACATGCGCTTGAAAAAATGGCGTTCCCACTCGCGATGCGCCTGCGGCGCCTGCACCACCGCCACCTTCGGGTCGCGGAAATGCGGCACCAGCGCACTGAGCCAGTCCGGGGTGACCACATAGTCCGCGTCGACGACGCCGACCACGGCGGCGCGAGGATCGATCTGCTTCATGGCGAAATTCAGTGCGCCAGCCTTGAAACCCGGCCACTGCGGCAGATGGAAGAAACGGAAACGCGGCCCCAGTTCGGCCATGCGTGCCTCGACCGGCTTCCACAGCGCCTCGTCCTTCGTGTTGTTGTCGACGACGATGACCTCGAAGTTCCGGTAATCCATCGCCGCCAGACTGTCGATGGTGGCGATGACCATCTCCGGCGGCTCGTTGCAGCAGGCCAGGTGAACGGACACGAAAGGCTGCTGCTCGGGCGGCACAGGCTGGGCGGGCTTGTAGGCGCGCCGCCAGCGCGGCTTGAAGAACACCTCGGCAAACTCGAAGCCGTTGGTGAGCAGGACGCCGGCTGTCAGCACCACACCGAACACCAGACCGACCAGCGCCGACAGGTCGCGCAGCGTGAAGTAGTAGTCGGCGGGCAGACGCGCGGCGATCACGATGGCCGTGACGCAGGACTGCACCAGTACGCACATCCACAACTGGCCACCCATGCTCATGCCACGCTGCACAAGGCACAGCAGCAGCATGGGCACCAGAGCGAACACGGTCGCTATCAGCGCATCGTCTATCCAGCCGCTGTTCGGGTCCACGCTGCCTTCCAGCGGGAACTTCGGCTCACGGTCGGCATTGAACACCCCCCAGTAAGCGCCGGCCCAGCCTTCGATCTCGATCTTCCAGGGCTGGTCGTAGGCTTCGATCAGAAAGTAGTCGAGGTTCTTGCACAGGGCGCGATACAGGAACTCGCGCACGAAGCGCGCCTGGTTCTCTTCGGATGCCACCGCCGCCTGCAGCGTCGGACCCTTGCTCGGCCAGCCGATCTCGGAAATCAGGATGGGCTTGCCCGGAAAGGCGTCCAGCAGTTCCTGGTAGCGAGCCATCGCGTAGTCGACCGCTTTGTCGACCGGCACCCCTTCGTGATAGGGCAGCAGATGAACCGCGAGGAAATCGACGTGGTCAGCCAGGTCGGGGTTCTTCAGCCAGACATGCCAGGGCTCTGCCGTCGACACCGGCAGATCGGTCGCATTGCGCACCTCGTCGAGATAGGCATGCATCTCGGGAAGGGTCAGGTCGTCGCGCAGCAGGACCTCATTGCCGACGATGATGCGGTCGATGTTTTCATGCAGACGGGCGTCCGCCAGAACGGCACCGATCTCGCGCCGGTTCTTCACCTTGTCGCGGTCCAGCCATGCGCCGGCGGTCACGCGCAGATCGTTCTGACCGGCCAGATCGGACACTTCCGGGTTCTCGGTCGAATTGTAGGTACGGATGCGGTGGGCGATGCCGCCCAACTGCTTCATGTCCTGTTCGATTTCCGTGTAATCCGGGAACTTGCCTTTCAGCGGCGACTGGTCCCGCCGGTAAGGGCTGTAGGAAAAGCCGTCGATGTAATCGAGCGGCTCGACCACGCTCACTGGCCGGTTCACCACGGCCCAGAGCACGAAGTGCACCGCGGCAACTCCGCATGCGATGAACAGCGCAATCAGCACACGGGTCAGGGAAATCTGTCGTCTCATGCGTATCGGACTGGTCTCCGGATGGATGGGACACCGCCTTTTCCGGTATCGTTGAAAAGTGGTGCGCGCCGCTACGGTGCAGCAGCATGTTGCGGCGCGGCGATGCTAACACAGCAAAAATTCCGCCATCGAGCAACGAAGGACAGCCTCTGCAGATGAATGCCATTGCCCGCGCCCGCGGCCTCTTCCACGAAGCGACCGCGCCGCTCACCCGCCGTCTTTCCGTCGCTCTGCTGCTCACGTTCGCGGCGAGTCTTGCGCTGCGATACGGCGTGATGGAGTCCGACCTTCTGCACGGTCTGTGCGCGACGGCCAGCGAAGACTGGCGCTGTGCCTTGCGAGCCCTCGCACCTCACGTGTTCATGCATGAACGCATCGGCCTTGCGTCTCTGTCGCTGGGCGTGGCCTCGCTGCTGCTTCGCTCACCGGTCTCCGGCGGCATGGCGATGATCGGCGGTGTTGCGGGGCTCGTGCTCTACGCGGCGGATTTCGCCGCGGTCGGACTGTTGCTCGGCCTGCTCGTGCGGAGCACTGTCGCGTCCTCGGCAAAGTAAACCGCGGGTAAACGAATTGTTCCGGAATTGTCCGGAACGTCCACCGCAGTCGCTGCAGCCGATAAGCTCATGACCATGAACGGACAGAATGCACGCCCCCGCATCCTGGTGGTCGACGACGACCCGGATCTGCGCGAACTGTTGCGGGACTACCTCGGCAAGCAGGACATGGACGTGCGCACGGTCGCCGATGGCAGAGCACTGCGCGCCGCGCTGGAACGCGAAGGCTGCGACCTGCTCATCCTCGACGTGATGCTGCCTGGCGATGACGGACTTGCGCTGTGCCGTGAGATCCGGGCGAGGTCACGTCTGCCCATCCTGATGCTCACCGCACGCGGCGACGAACTGGATCGCATCATCGGTCTGGAAATGGGCGCCGACGACTACCTGCCCAAGCCCTTCCACCCGCGCGAACTGCTGGCGCGGGTGCGCAGCATCCTTCGCCGGGCGCCGGAACATCACGAGGGCGACGGCAGCGTGCGCGCACTCAAGTTCGCCGGCTGGACACTCGATCTAGGCGCACGCCATCTGGTCGATGGCGCGGGTGTGGTCACCCCGTTGTCGAGCGGCGAATTCCGCATGCTCAACGCGCTGGCCGAGAACGCCAACCGCGTGCTGTCGCGCGACCAGCTCATGGACGTGCTGGCCGGTCGCGATTCGGGGCCATTCGACCGCACGGTCGATGTGATGATCAGCAGGCTGCGTCGCCGTCTTGGCGACGATGGTCGCGAAGCGCGCATCATCCGTACCTTGCGCAACGAAGGCTACGTACTGAACGGACCGGTGGAGAAGCTGCTTTGACGGGGCTGTCGCGGCTGCGGCCGCGCACGCTGTTCGGACAGATTCTGTGCGTGCTGCTGGGCGGTCTGCTTCTCGCCAACGCACTGGGCTTGTGGCTGGTTGTCGACGATCGCGTGCGGCTGTCGCGCCAGATGCGCAGCGAATATGCCGCGATCCGGGTGGCGGAATCGGTGCATCTGGTGGACGAAACGCCGACCACCGGCCGCGCCCGACTGGTGCGCGCACTGGAAAGTCCGAATACCCGACTTTCGCTGGAAGAGCCATGGTACGAGAATGCCGGGCCGCTCCCCCGCGAGTTCGACGCGTTCGCCCAGCGCATCGGCGAGCGGCTGGCTGGCCGCTTCGATTTCCAGGTGGTGAGGCGCGACCAGCCCATGCAGGGCGGGCACGACGACGATTCCGGACCGCTGCGTCCCCACCATCCTCCCCACTCACCAAGACTGTCCCGGCTGCTGCGGCCGGCGGCACCCGGCGATGTATCGACGCAGGCCCGGCTGAGCGACGGTCGTGTACTCACCTTCCGCTATTCGCCGCCGCCACCGCCGGTGGAACGTCCGCTGCGCATCATCGTCGGCCTCGTGCTGGTCGCTCTGGTCGTCAGCGCGTTGTCGGTGTGGGTGGTGCGGCGGCTGACCCGGCCTCTGGCAATGTTTGCGCGTGCAGCCGACGGTCTGGCACGCAATCTCGACCAGACGCCTCTGGACACCGCCGGCCCGCGCGAAGTCGCGCATGCAGCGGCCGCATTCAACCGCATGCAGGCGGCACTGCGTGCGCTGATACAGACGCGTGCTCAGGCGCTGGCCGGCGTGTCGCACGATCTGCGCCTGCCCATCACCCGCGTGCGGCTCCGCCTTGAACAATTACCCGAAGGCACGGTACGCGACGCGATCGAACACGACCTGGCCGACATGGAAACCCTGATCGACGACACCCTGGCCTTTCTTCGCGCGGGCGACAGCGCCGAAGCGGCCGCTCCGACCCGGCTCGACGCGCTGGTCGAAGGCGTGGCTGACGACATCGCCGCACTGGGCGCGTACATCCAGGTGACGGGTGCGATCGCACAGCCGGTCATGTTGCGCCCGGCGCAGACCCGGCGCGCCCTGGCCAATCTGATGGACAACGCGCGCCGCTACGGCGGCGGCAGCGTGACCGTACGCATGTCGATGGCCGACGACATGGCCTGCATCGACATTGATGACGACGGCCCCGGCATTCCGGAGACCGAACTGGAACGTGTGTTCGAACCCTATGTGCGGCTGGAGGCGTCGCGCGCCCGCCACACCGGTGGCAGCGGTCTGGGTCTGGCGATCGCCCGCGCCATCGTCCGCGCCCAGGGTGGCGACATCACCCTGTCGCAACGCCCGGAAGGCGGGCTCAGGGTCCGTGTCGTGCTACCGCTCGCCCGCACCTGAGGCGCACTCATTCGCGGGCCTGCAAGGCCTGCACCGCTGGCGGATACTTTCCGGCCGCCGACGCGCGCAGCCAGCGCGTCGCTTCTTCGACGTCACGCGTCTGTCCGGTGCCCGTATCCAGCATGACCGCAAGCGCGTACTGCGCTTCGGCATCGTCCTGTTCGGCGGCGATGCGAAACAGTCTGGCCGCCTCCCGCAGATTGCGTTCCACGCCACGCCCCGCTTCATAGGCCCATGCCAGCCGGGTCACGCCGCGCACGTCGCCGAAATCGGCCAGCTTGCGATACATCGCGGCCGCATCGGCGTGCCGGCCTTCCGCCTCGAAGCGGCGCGCATCGGCCAGTTCGCGATCGCGCACGCTGCCACCGCCTTGCGGATCGTCGAGCGCGGCCAGATGCGTCGCTGCCTCGCGGTCACCGCCTTCGGCCGCCACCTTCAACCAGCGTCGCGCACCGTCGAGGTCGGACGCACCCAGCTTGCTGCCCTGCAGCAGCAGGCCCAGCCGCAGCGCCGAATTCCGGCTGCCGGCGCGGGCGCCGTTCTCGTAAAGCCGACGCGCCTCATGCGCGTTCGCCGGTTCGCCCAGACCATCCTCGGCCAGAATGCCGAGGTTGAACCAGGCCTCGCCATTGCCACGCTCCGCCAGTGCCGCCCAGATCCGCTTCGCGTCGGAGTAGTGCGCCATCTTGAATTCGGCGTAACCCTTGTACAGGCCCCAGGACGGCTTGCGTACCGCTTCGTCGATGTCCTCCTCATTCAGTGCGAACACGGGGAAAGACAGCATCGATGCTGTCATCAGCACGAGCAGGCGATGCAGCAAGCGTGACCTTTCGATGGTCGTCTTCGTCATGGTGACTCCCGGATGTGCCGCTGGCCGGCCAGCGGCTGCCGGCAGCACGCTGTGGACCGCCGCCGAGCGCTTTGGTTGTCCGGCCTTTGTACCTGGCGCGGATCGTCAGGCATTTTCCATGGCCGGATCCCGAGCCATCGTTTTCGCCCGCGCTTTGCAGTAGCGTTCGTGGCTCTGCACGCACCGTCCCGGACGCACGGCGACACCGGGACCTGCGCGCCCGCCACCTCAGGCACACGCATCCATCTACCGCCATGACGTCGTTTCTTCATGCCTTCGTGCGCCGTCTGTCCGACGCGCGCTGGTTCTTTGCCTGCGCTCTGGCCTGTGTGTGCGGCTCATCGGCAGCCGGCGATCTTTCACTGGAAGACCTCAAGCGCCGCTTCCCACCGCCGCTCCATATCCATCCCCGGCAGGTCGACCTGCCCGTCTGGCCGATCACCAGCGAACTGGAGCCGGAGGGCGGACCGGTCGGCTATGTGTTCGAGTCCATCGATCTTGCGCCGATACCCGGATTCGAAGGCACACCGATGAACCTGCTGGTCGCCATCGATCGCAAGGGCGGCTTCATCGACGTCGAGGTGCTGCGGCAGCACGAACCGGTCTTCCTCAGCGGACTGGGTGAAGCGCCGCTGAAAGAATTCGTGCGGCAGTACGCCGGAAAGAACCTCAAACAGGAAATCACCGTGTCGTCGGCCTACGGCAATACGCGCGCCGGCGGCAGCGACAGCCGCGTCGTCCTCGACGGCGTGACCAAGGCGACCGCCTCGGTGCGCATCGTGAACCAGACGGTGCTGGCGGCCAGCCTCGCGGTCGCTCGCGAAAAGCTCGGCTTCGCCGACCCCGGCGCGCGCGGTCCGGCTGCGCGGGCGCGCGCCGACCTGTTCGAGAAGATGGACTTCGCCACGCTCGTCAAGCGCGGGCTGATCGGCCGCCTGCGGGTCAGCAACGCGCAGGCCGAAAAGCTGTTCGCCGGCACCGACGGCGAAGGCGCGGACGACCTGGCGCTGGCCGAACCGGACGCCACGCTGATCGATCTTTACGTCGGCTATCTGAACGCGCCAACGGTGGGTCGCGCACTGCTTGGCGATGCACGCCACGCCGCCCTGATGAAAAAGCTGGAGGACGGGCAGCACGCACTCTGGATTGCCAGCGCCGGCCGCGTCGCCATGCTGGACGAAAGCTTCGTGCCGGGTACACCGCCGCCCAGCCTGTCGCTGACCCAGGGCGGCCTGCCGGTGGAAATGCGCGACCTCGTGTTCGACCCTCCGGCGCCGGAGGGTGCCCCGGCGTTCAATGCGTCCGGTGTGTTCCGCATCTACGCCCAGGCCGGGCTTGACCCGGCGCGGCCGATGCAGCTCACGCTGACGCTGACCCGCGCCAAGGGCATGATGCTGCCGCGCATCACGCACCAGACCGTGTCTTTCGACTACGCGCCGGACCCGGATCTGTTCGTCTATCCGCCACAGCCGCTGCCGGAATGGCTGGTCGCCTGGCAGGGTCGCTGGCCGGATCTGGCGGCCATCGGTATCGCGCTCGCCCTGCTCTGCGTGGTGCTGGCGAAGCCGGACTGGATGGCACGCGAGGCCCGGCGGCTCGCGCTGTTCCGCAACGCCTTCCTGCTGTTCACGCTGGTGTTCGTCGGCTGGCACGCGCAGGGCCAGCTGTCCATCGTGCAGATCACCGGCGCGATCAAGACGCTGGCCGCCGGCGCCGACCTGTCGAGCTTCCTGTACGACCCGGTGTCGCTGCTGCTGATCGCCTTCACCGTCGTGAGCTTCTTCGTCTGGGGTCGCGGCACCTTCTGCGGCTGGCTCTGCCCCTTCGGCGCGCTGCAGGAGTTCGTCGCGATCGCGGCGCGGAAGCTGCGCCTGCCGCAGGTCAGGCTGCCCGCGTGGCTCGCACGCACGCTCGACCGTGGCCGCTACGCACTGCTGGCGACGCTGGTGCTGTCGGCCGCGCTGGCACCGCAGCTGGCGGAAAGCATGGTCGAGGTCGAGCCGTTCAAGACCGCGATCACGGTCGGCTTCGACCGCTCGTGGCCCTACGTCGCCTGGGCGGTCGCCCTGCTGCTGGCGGGCGCCTTCAGCTACAAGTTCTTCTGCCGCTTCCTGTGCCCGCTCGGGGCGGCAATGACGCTGGGCGGCAAGCTGCGGCGCCTGGACTGGCTGGTGCGCCGCGCCGAATGCGGCAAGCCCTGCCAGACCTGTCGTCACCGCTGCCAGTACGACGCGATCGAGCGCAGCGGCGATATCCGATACGACGACTGCTTCCAGTGCCTGGACTGCGTCGGCATCCACGCCGACCCGCAACGCTGCGCGCCGGTGCTGCTGTATGCGAAAAAGGGGCGTACGGTGACGCCCTTTCCGCTGCCGGTCCGTGTCGCGGGCGCCCGGACCTGAACGTTCAGCCGCCCTGCTTCCAGCGCTCCGCAGCGCTGTCGTCGGATTCGCGCGCATCCACCCAACGGCTGCCGTCCGGCGTGTCCTCGCGCTTCCAGAACGGCGCGCGGGTCTTCAGGTAATCCATGATGAATTCGCAGGCGGCGAAGGCTTCGCCGCGGTGACTGCCGGCGACGATGACCAGTACGATGCGGTCGGCCGGCTGCAGCGTGCCGACGCGGTGGATCACCCGCGCAGCCAGGATGTCCCAGCGCGCCTTCGCCTGCGCGACGATGTCCTCCAGCGCCGCTTCGGTCATGCCGGGGTAGTGCTCCAGCGTCATCGCATGCACGCCGGAACCGTCGTTCACGTCGCGCACCAGGCCGGTGAAGGTGGCGACTGCACCGACATCCGTGCGCCCGGCCAGCAGTGCGTCGATCTCTGCGCCGATGTCGAAATCGGCCTGCTGCACGCTTGCGCTCATCGTCCGCTCCTCAACCGCCCGTGACCGGCGGGAAAAATGCCACCTCATCGCCATCCGCGACCACGGCATCCGGCTCCGCCATCCGCTGGTTCACCGCCGCGCGCAGGTTCTTCATCTGCGCGAGCTTGTCCCAGTCGCCGCCGCGGCCGGCGATCAGCGCGCGCACGGCAGCCAGCGTGGTCGCGCTCCCGGGCAGTTCGATCGTTTCGCCGGGCGAACCCAGCGCTTCGCGCAGTGCGGCGAAATAGAGCACCTTGATCTTCATGGTTTTCAATAAAGCAGGGATGCGAAGGACAGGAAGGGCACGGTGTCGCCCCGCTTCACCACCTGGCCGGCAGCGATATCGGCCAGGCCACTGCCCCACACGGTGGAGGTCAGCACGCCCGAACTCTGGTTCGGAAACAGTTCCAGCCCACCGTCGGCGTTGCGACGTACGCGCAGGAACTCGCGCCGGCGATCGGGACGCGGCCAGTCGAAGTCGGCACGCAGCATGAACGGCTGCACGGCCACGTCGGCCACACCCAAGCGACGCAGGATGAAGGGGCGCACCAGCAGCAGGAAGGTCACGAAACTGGACACCGGATTGCCGGGCAGGCCGAGAAAATCCGCGTGACCGCCGTCGGCGCGCTTCACGTGGCCATACGCCAGTGGCTTGCCCGGCTTCATCGCGATCTTCCAGCTTTCCAGCCCGCCTTCTGCGCTCAGGGCCGGCTTGATGTGGTCCTCCTCGCCGACACCGACACCGCCGCTGGTCAGGATGAGGTCGCAGCTCGCCGCGGCCTCGCGCAACGCCGCGCGGGTGGCGTCGAGCCGGTCAGGGACTATGCCCAGATCGAGGACCTCACACCCCAGCGTTTCGCACAGCGCGCGCAGGGTGTAGCGATTCGAGTTGTAGATGCCGCCCGGCGGCAGCGGCTCGCCCGGCATGACCAGCTCGTCGCCGGTCGAGAACAGCGCGATGCGCGGCCGGCGGACCACCGGCACTCGCGCCAGACCGATCGATGCGGCCAGTCCCACTTCCTGCGCACGCAGCCGGGTACCGGCGGCAAGCACCACGTCACCCTCGCGGATATCCTCGCCGGCGCGGCGTATCCATGCCCCCGGCCTGGGCAGTTCGTCGAAGCAGACGCCGGCCTCGGTGGTTCGCGTCGCCTCCTGCATCACGATGGCGTCGGCACCCGGCGGCACCGGCGCGCCGGTGAAGATGCGGGCACAGGTCCCGGCCGCCAGCGGGGCACCGACATGGCCGGCGGGAATCCGCTGGCTCACCGGCAGGCAGCAGCCGGCGGCATCGAGATCGGCCAGACGCACGGCGTAGCCATCCATGCTGGAGTTGTCATGCGGCGGCACGGTCAGGGCCGATCGCTGGTCGGCCGCCAGCACGCGGCCGGAAGCGGCAAAGGTCGATACGGTTTCGCTGTCGGCGATCGGGCGTGCGGCCTCCAGAAGGCGGTCGAGCGCGGCGTCCAGCGTGAGCATTTCGTTCATCCTGATATCTCCGGCCGAGCGCCCGGCATGTTGTCCTGCGCGCTTTCTTTCATGAATGTCGTCATCTGCTTGCCCTTCGAACGTCCGGCCGAGACCGCTTCGGCACCACCGCCGCGATGCCGGTCGAGCGATGTGCTCAGGATGAGCGGAATCCCTGGTGGCGAAGGATGAAGCCGGCGATGGATTCCACGTCATTCAGGTCGAGCCGGGGCAAGTGAAGTTCCATCGGTTCGTCGGTGGCCACTGCAACGACATGCGGATTGTCCGGATACATCAGTGGCCGGCCATAGGACGGGCGGTGGATTTCCAGCTTCGGGATCGGCGACGCCTTGTAGCCCTCGACCAGCAGCAGGTCGCAGTCGCCCATCGCGGTGATCTGCTCGTCCAGCGTGGGTTCGGGCCTGCCGCGCAACTCGTGCATCAGCACCCAGCGGTTGTTCGACACCAGCATCACTTCGGTGCAGCCGGCTTCGCGCAGGCGGTGCGAATCCTTCCCGGGGCGGTCGATGTCGAAACCCGCGTGCGCATGCTTGACCAGCGAGACGGTCAGCCCTTCCATCACGAAGTGCGGAATGAGCTGCTCGATCAGTGTGGTCTTGCCGGAACCGCTGTAGCCGGCAAATCCGAAAACTTTCATGAGTGGGCGGACGCGGAAAAAACGCGATTATCGCCCGGAAGACCGCCCGCCTGCCGGATTGCGTCCGGAAACCGGACCGTTACCGGTCGATCTCCGGACCTTCCCGACCAGACCGAAAGGCCCTGGCATCAACCGCCGATGCGGGCGACGAGCGCTGCCGTGTACTCCTTCGTGCTGGCGCGACCGCCCAGATCGCCGGTGCGCACCATGTCGATGTTGAGCGTGTCGGCAACGGCCTTCCGTATCCGGTCACCCTTGTCCTGCATATTCACGTGATCAAGCATCAGCGCGGCAGCCAGCACCAGGGCGGTCGGGTTGGCGATGCCCTTGCCGGCGATGTCCGGTGCCGAGCCATGCACCGCCTCGAAGATGGCCGCGTCGGCGCCAATGTTGGAACCGGGCGCCATGCCCAGGCCGCCGACCAGACCGGCGGTCAGGTCGGACAGGATGTCGCCGAACAGGTTGGTGGTGACCAGCACGTCGAACTGCCAGGGGTTCATCACCAGCTTCATGCAGCAGGCGTCGACGATGACCTGTTCGAACTGGATCCTGCCCTTGTAGCGCTCCTCGTACATCTGCTCGGCTGTCTCCAGGAAGATGCCGGTCAGCGCCTTCATGATGTTGGCCTTGTGCACCACGGTCACCTTCTTGCGACCGAGCGCGATCGCGTGTTCGAAGGCGTACTCGAGAATGTGGCGCGCGCCCTGGCGGGTATTCACCCCAGTGGACATGGCCACCGCGTGCGGGTCGCCCTCGATCGGGATGAAGTGCTCGTAACCCATGTACAGGCCTTCGAGGTTCTCGCGGCAGACGATGAGATCGATGTTGTCGTAGCGACCGCCCGGGATCAGCGTTCGCGCCGGACGGATGTTGGCGTACAGCTTGAACTCCTCGCGCAGGCGAACGTTGATCGAGCGGAAGCCGCCGCCGACCGGGGTTTCCAGCGGTCCCTTCAGCGCCAGCCGGGTGCGGCGGATGCTGTCCAGCGTCCTGGCAGGCAGCGGGTCACCCTCGCTCTTCAGCGCGCCCATGCCGGCAGGCACTTCCTCCCACTCGAAAGGGGACCCCACCGCATCCAGTGCCGCCAGGGCGGCCTCCATGATTTCCGGTCCGATGCCGTCACCGGGAATCAGTGTGGCGGGAATTTTCTGAGCGCTCATTCGGGGGTCTCCTGTAATGGTTCGTTTTCCACGGATGCCATCGCCGGGTCGGCAACGCTTCCGGAAATGTCCGGCCGCCGAAGCAAGAAACCTGCCTCGACTTGGGGTCTGCCGACCGACCCTGTATTCATCCGGCCGCGGCCGGTTCCAGCTTGCGCCATATCGTGGCGCCACCGCTGGCTTTGTCGATCTCGGCCAGCACGCGTTCGTGTTCGGCCAGATCCGCCGCGCTCGCCTGTACCCGGCGCAATGCACCACGCGGGCGCGCAGTCGCCGCGGTGCGCACCGCCGACGCTGCCGGCTCGAGATCGATGATCAGACTCTCCTGACCGCGTGTCATCGCGAGATAGACTTCGACCAGCAGTTCCGCGTCAAGCAACGCACCGTGCAATTCGCGGTGCGAGTTCTCGATGCCGAAGCGCTCGCACAGCGCGTCGAGGTTGGCGCGCTTGCCCGGAAACATGTCGCGCGCCATGCGAACGGTATCGATTGCCGGCCACACGCAGGTTTCGCGCAGCGGCGGCCGGCCGACGATAGTCAGTTCGTTGTCGAGAAAGCCGACGTCGAAGGCGGCGTTGTGGATGACCAGTTCGGCATCGCGCACGAAATCGACGAACTCATCGACCACGTCGCGGAACTTCGGTTTGTCGGCGAGGAATTCCGTGGTGATGCCGTGCACCGCCACCGCGCCTTCCGGTACTTCGCGCTCCGGATTCACGTAGATGTGCAGCCGGCGGCCGGTGCGCTTGCGCCCGATCAGTTCGACGCAGCCGATTTCGATCAGCCGGTCGCCGTTCTGCCATTCCAGGCCGGTGGTTTCGGTGTCGAGGATGATCTGGCGAATCATTGGGAAAGGCAGCTCCTGAAGGCGGGCCGGATTCTACCCGTCCGAACTTGCGGTTCGCTGACAGCCGTCAACATCGGTCGGGGATGGCCGCGCGCGCAAGGCGGTCGACGCGCTCGTTTTCGGGGTGTCCGGCATGCCCCTTCACCCATTTCCATTCGACCTGATGCACGCCGGCCGCAGCGTCAAGCGCCTTCCACAGGTCGACGTTCTTGACCGGATCGCCGCTGGCGGTCTTCCAGCCCTTGCGCTTCCAGCCGTGTATCCACTCGCTGATACCCTTCTGGACATACTGGGAGTCGGTATGGACCACCGCACGCACCGGCTTCTTGAGTGCGTTGAGGGCCTCGATCACCGCCCGCAGTTCCATGCGGTTGTTGGTGGTCAGGACTTCTCCGCCCGACAGTTCGCGCTCGTGCCCGCCACTGGTCAGCAGCGCGCCCCAGCCACCGGGCCCCGGATTGCCGCTGCATGCGCCGTCGGTGTAAATGATGACTTCGTCCAATGAATGCTCCGTGATGAAGGGATGCCGGCACGTCGACTGCCGCGCCGTCCTGTCCTACTGCGCGCGCGTACTGACCGCCGTCAGCGCACGCGCCGCCGCGCGGCGATCACGCCATGTCGGCATGATCAGGCGCATGCCATGCACGCGCTTGACGCCCTGCAATACATAGGTTCCGCCAAGGAACGGCCACCAGCGCTCGCCAGCGGCCTCCATGAAACGCCAACGCACCAGCCATTTCTCGCTGAGCACCGGCGGGCAATAGCAGCCGAAACAACCGGCCCCGGTATCCAGACCGAGCAGTTTGAACCAGTCGCGCAGACGTGGCACCGACAGCCAGTCGCCACTCCACGGGAAAGGATCCCGTTCCCGCAGGCGTCTGCGCGCGCCCCACAGGCTGAACGGATTGAAGCCGGTGACCAGTACATGACCTTCCGGCACCAGCACACGCTCGACCTCGCGCAGCACCGCGTGCGGGTCGCTGGCAAACTCGAGCACGTGCGGCAGCACGACCAGATCGACACTGGTCGACGCAAAGGGCAACTGCACCGGATCGCAGGTCAGTGCCCGCGGCAGTCCCGGCCTGGCGTCCTCGCAATACAGCTTGAAAGGCATTCGATTGGCGCGCAGGTAGTCATGTTCCAGCAGGCCGATCTGGACTGCGTTGTAACCGAACACATCGGCCACAAGCTCATCGACGCGCGCATGCTCCCAGCGCTGGACGTATTGTCCCTGGGGCGTATCCAACCATTCGTGAAGACCGGGAATCGACATGTGTGGTGCGAATGAATGCGACGGCTGCGGGCAGGCGGGCGAACGACGCATTGTCAACGCGGGATCGAGCCGCCAGAATCGGGCGCATGAAGATATATCCGATCCCCGCTTTTGGCGACAACTATCTTTGGCTCGTCGCCGCCAACGAACGTGCACTGGTGGTCGACCCTGGCGATGCCGCACCCGTGCTGGCGGCGCTCGAAGAACGTGCGCTGCGTCTGGACGCCATATTGATCACCCACCATCACGCCGACCACATCGGAGGCGTGGGCGAACTGAAGAGGCGCACGGGTGCCCGCGTGTTCGGGCCGGCCGACGAGCGCATCGGGCACATCGACGAGGTGGTGTGCGAAGGCAGCCGCGTTGCCTTGCCCTGGCTGGATTTCAGCTTCGCGGTGATCGAAGTGCCCGGCCACACACGCAGCCACATCGCCTACGTGGGCGGCGACCGGTTGTTCTGCGGAGACACGCTTTTCGCGGGCGGCTGCGGCCGGCTGTTCGAAGGCACGCCGGAACAGATGTGGCACGCGCTGTCTCGTCTGGCATCGTTGCCACTGCACACACGTCTGTTCTGCGCGCACGAATACACCGTCTCCAATCTGCGCTTTGCACAGGCGGTGGAACCCGACAATCAGGCCTTGCTCGCGCGCATCCGCCGTGTGGCGCAACAGCGCGCTGCCGGCGAACCGACGGTACCGAGCGCGCTGGCCGATGAACTGGCCAGCAATCCCTTCCTGAGGGTACGGGAACCGGCCGTCGTCCGTGCGGCCGAGGCGCACGCCGGACGCAGGCTCGCTTCCCCGGTCGAAGTCTTCACCGTACTGCGGGAGTGGAAAAACGGCTTCTGAGTCGTTCCGGCGCCGGCCGCAACGCGGTCAACCGACGATCACGGCTTCCGGCAGCCGGAAGCCGACCCGGTCCCGACCTCCGGACTTCGCGTCGTACAGAGCCACATCCGACGCGGCGATCAGGTCGTGAGGGCCCCCCGCGCCACTGCCCGGCATCACGCTGGCCACGCCGACGCTGATCGTGACGTGCCCGGAAGGGGCACCCGAGTGCGGCTGGTGCAGCGCGCGTATCGCCTCGCACAGACCTTCGCCTACGTTGCGCGCTCCGGACAGGTCGGTCTCCGGCAGCACCAGCGCGAACTCCTCGCCGCCGTAGCGCGCAACCAGATCGCTCGGGCGACGCGAAACCGCGTGCAGGGCACTGGCTACCGTCTTGAGGCATTCGTCGCCCGCAAGATGTCCATAGGTGTCGTTGTACTGCTTGAAGTGATCGACATCGACCAGCGCCAGCGACAGCGGGCGCTTGTAGCGCGCCGCGCGCCGCCATTCGCGCAGCATGGTTTCGTCGAAATGACGGCGGTTCGCCAGACCCGTCAGACCATCGAGCGCGGTGAGCCGGGTCAGTTCCTGATTGGCTGCATCGAGCTTTCGGGTCAGCACGACCAGGGAATAGCGCATCTGGAGTATGCGCTGCATCGCGCGTACCTTGGCCGCAAGCACGACCTCGCTGATCGGTTTGAACAGATAGTCGTCACCACCGGCGGTGATGCCCTGCACCAGATCGGAGTCGGCCGTGCGGGCGGTGAGGAAGATGATCGGTGTCCATTCACCTGACTGCTCGATCGCGCGGATGCGACGCGCCACTTCGTAGCCATCCATGCCCGGCAACACGACGTCCAGCAGCACGATATCCGGGTTGTGTTCCCGGAACAGAGCCACACCGCTCTCCCCGTCGATCGCCGCGATCGGCTGTATGCCCATGCGTTCGAGGTGCTGGGTCACGACAGCCAGTCCGGTCTGCGAGTCTTCGATTACCAGCGCTTTCATAAGTACGCCCGTTTTTTGGCTGCCATCATAACGCCTCGCGGTCAAAGGGCAACATCCCCGCCGTCGCCGATGCGGCAATCGGTCGTTGCGGGGTCTCAACCAGCGAAACCACGGCAAGGCGACGCGGTCGACCGCTGGTCACATCACGACGCCTCCAGTTGTTCCCGGTTTGACGCTACCTGCCTTCGCTGGCTAGCATTCGGGGTTTGGCCTCTCCGCCACAATGCGGTTTTCCCTGGTTTCCCTGCTGCGCCGTACCTGCATCGCGCTGTCGGCTGCGACGCTCGCCGGCTGTGCCACGACGAGCGTGGTGAGCGATCATCGCGCCGACGAGCCGCCGGTGTCGACCGGTGCCGTCACGTCCGAGCGCACGGCGGCCCGCCGCCCGGCCGTGGCGCCAAGGCCGGGCACCCCAGGCGTCAAGCCCGGCAAGGCCGAACCGATCGCCTTTCCGGAGCCGACCGAAGTGGTCGAGGGCGTCGCCGACTCGATCAAGCCTATCGACCTCACCATCCCGCCGGACGACCTGTGGGAACGCATCCGCAAGGGCTTCGGCATGGCCGACCTCGATCACCCCCTGGTCGCCGAGCACCAGGCCTGGTATCTGAACCGCCCTGACTACTTCCGCCGCATGACCGAGCGCGGCCGGCGCTACATGTTCCACATCGTCGAGGAGATCGAGAAGCGCGGCCTGCCGACCGAACTGGCCCTGCTGCCCATGGTGGAAAGCGCCTACAACCCGGAGGCCCTGTCGGTGGCCAAGGCGTCCGGCCTGTGGCAGTTCATTCCGTCCACCGGCAAGCTGTACGGGCTGGAACAGAATGCGCAACGCGACGACCGGCGCGACATCGTCGCATCGACCGCTGCCGCGCTGGAATACCTGCAGAAGATCTACGAAATGCACGGCGACTGGCACCTGGCGCTGGCGTCCTACAACTGGGGTGAGGGCGCTGTCGGCCGCGCGGTGATGCGCAATCAGGCCGCCGGCATGCCGACCGACTACGCTTCGCTGAACATGCCGGCCGAAACCCGGCACTACGTGCCCAAGCTGCAGGCGCTGAAAAACATCATCGCCCAGCCCGAACTGTTCGGCATCGAACTGGATGCGGTCGAGAACAAGCCCTACTTCACGCTGGTCGCCGAAGCACCCGCCATGGATCTGGCGACCGCCGCACGCCTGGCCGACGTACCGGTCGCCGAGATCAAGGCCCTGAACCCGCAGCACAAGCGGCCGGTCATCCGCGCTGGCGAAGGTGGCGCGCAACTGGTGCTGCCCTCGCACGCGGTCGACACCTTCATGGCCAATCTGAACAGCAACGATGCTGATGCGCCCGCACCGGCCGGTACCTCCTGGCGCACCTACACGCTTGGCCCGAAAGAGACGCTGGCCACCGTCATCCGCCGCTTCGGCGTGACCGAATGGCGCCTGCGCCGGTTCAACGGCCTGCCTCCGACCGCCCGCATCGGTCCGGGAAGCACGCTGCTGGTACCGGACGAAAACAGTCCGCTTGCATTCGACGGTGTTGGCAGCGCCGAAGAGGTGCCGCGCCTGGGCGTGGACAAGCCGAAATACAAGCGCGTCAAGCGCAACGGACGGTGGGTGAACGTGCCGGTCGCGGCGCCTGCCCCGACCAAGGCGACCAAGCCTGCGTCCGCCCCGACGAAGGCCATAAAGCCTGCAGCACCGAATAGGAAAGCGTCCGTACCCGCCAGGAAATCGGCCGCCAAACCCGCTGCCGCGAAAGGCGGCATTCCGGCGCCGCAGAAGAAGTAGGTGGCGCGCACGAGGAACCAAGCGCTTGCCCCTAGGCTAGCATCTGCCGCACGAGGCGACGCCCCCTGCCTGCTGCGGCTTCCCGCCCGCTTCGTCATACACGTGGCACAGGCTGCGCCCGTCTGCGAGCGTGCTGTGCGTCAGCCGGTCCAGCGCATCGTATTCGTGGGTGTACCGAACTACCTTGCCCAACCACGCCGAGAAGGCGCGAGCAGGCCGATTGTCCCGACACATTGTCGTTGGAGGCGGAAGCCCGCAGCAAGGACGCAGTTGCTTCAAAGACCACGCCAATAGCGCCTATTGCCTGGGCATGATGGATAGAATCCGCTCCATGGTTGGGCACGTTCTCTCTTCACGTTCAAGAAGCTCTGAGAGCGTGAGCACGGCTATGTCCCTGAAAAATGCTCAGACAACAATTTGCTGCTCAATGCAAAAAGCATCCTTCGTGTCGCCGATACCGCGGTCAGCGTGCTGCCTGAGCGCGCCCGCACCGAGTGGGCGGCGCGGGTCACCATGAAAAAGCCGCGTGGCCGCATATCAGTCACCCAGGACTAGACCATGAAAATCGAATCGATTCGCTTGAAGAATTTCAAGGCCTTCCGCGACGTACATCTGAAGGAAATTCCAGCCTTCCTCGTGGTGGTGGGCGCCAATGGTTCCGGTAAGTCAACGCTGTTTGACGTATTCGGCTTTCTGCATGATTGCCTGAAAGGAAATGTACGACAGGCGCTGGACAAGCGCGGCCGTTTTGCGGAGGTGCTGAGCCGTGGCTGCGATCCAGCTAGAGACTCTATCCAGATCGAACTGCAGTACCGCATGGAAATTAGCGGCGTAGAGCGACTGGTGACCTATTCGCTCGAAATCGGTGAACGCAGCGGCGCTCCGGTCGTGGTGAAGGAGTTGTTGCGCTATAAGCGTGGCCGCTATGGCAGCCCGTATCATTTTCTCAGTTTCGCCAATGGCGAAGGATATGCCATCACCAACGAGGAAGACTTCAACAAGTCCGACGAAGAGTTGGATAGGGAAGAGCAGCGAGTGACTGCTGAAACACTGGCCATCAAAGGCCTTGGCCAATTCGAGCGTTTCAAGGCAGCCAGTGCCTTTCGCCGATTGATCGAAAACTGGCACGTTTCAGATTTTCATATCAGCGCGGCGCGGGGGCGCAAGGATGCCGCTGGTGAGACAGAACACCTGTCGGAGACTGGTGAAAACTTGCCCTTGGTGGCTCGTTATCTGCACGAGCAGCACCCCGGAGTGTTTAAAAACATTCTGGCCACCATGGCGCGGCGTGTTCCTGGTGTGTCTTCAGTAGAACCAAAGTTGATGGATGACGGCTATCTGACGCTGCGTTTTCAGGATGGCTCATTCAAGACGCCGTTTCTGGACCGCTATGTATCTGACGGCACGATCAAGATGTTTGCGTATCTGGTGCTGTTGCATGATCCCAAGCCGCACCCCTTGCTGTGCGTGGAAGAGCCCGAGAATCAGCTTTACCCACAACTTATGGCGGAACTGGCGGAAGAATTCCGCAGTTATGCCAACCGTGGCGGGCAAGTGTTCGTTACGACTCATTCCCCCGATTTCCTGAATGCGCTGGAACTGGATGAGGTGTGCTGGCTGGTCAAGAGCGAGGGCCGCACGGAGATCCACCGAGCCAAGGACAATGAACAAATTGCCGCCTATGTCGCCGAGGGTGACCAACTCGGGTATTTGTGGAAGCAAGGCTTCTTCGAAGGGGTTGACCCGCGATGATGGAGCTGGTGTTTCTGCTGGAAGAGCTTTCAGCGAAGGCGATGCTGGAATCTTTGCTCCCGCGCGTGCTGAACCCGGGCACACATTTTCGGTGTATCCCGTTCGAGGGCAAACAGGATCTGGAGAAGCAACTGACCCGCAAGATCCGCGCTTATCAGAATCACGCTGCGAGATTCATTGTCTTGCGAGATCAGGACAACCACCCGGATTGCATACAAGTAAAAAAGCGTTTGCTCGATTTGTGCCATGCATCGGGCAAGGCAGATCAATGCCTGGTCCGCATAGCCTGCACGGAGCTGGAAACCTTTTATCTTGCCGATTTGTCAGCTGTTGAGCATGCGCTGGAAATCCATGGACTGGCGCGCCAGCAGCAGTCTCGGAAATTCAGATCACCTGATGCTTTGAGGAGTCCGAGCAAAGAACTGAAAGCCCTGACAAAAGGACGCTATGAGAAAGTGGCTGGCTCGCGCGCCATCGGCCAACACCTGTGCCTGGATAACGCCCGCTCGCCAAGTTATCGCAATTTGCTCACGGCAATTCGACGGATGGAAAGCAAACTCATTGCGGAGCAAACATGACGGCGCGGATGAGCAATCAATCGTCCGGGTCGTAATCGTGCAGCACTTGGAAGGCACGGCAGTGCGCACAGCTCGCGACGACCTGCTGGCGATCCGGGCGCCCGGGCATCGGACGTGTGAGGCGCTGGAGGCGGTCGCCACATACCCCGCAGCGGTCACGCCGGAACACCAGCCAGAGCAGCAGCGGAACGCTGATCGCGGAAACCGTGAGCACCCCGATCACCGCCGCGCTTCCCTGTTCGCTGACGAATCCGGCACAGAGAAAAGCGGCGACGTGCGCCGCGACGATGAGCATCGGCAGCGCGCGATGCGTGCCGGATACGAGCGGCCTGTCTGAAGGCTGCTGGCCGGCCAGCGGATCGATCACGAGATGGGGTACCAGCAGGCCACCGCCTGCCGTCCGCCCTCCGCTGCCAGTACCGGCGCATCACTCGTGCAGCGCGCCTGCGCTTTCGGGCAGCGCGGATGGAAGGCGCAGCCGGATGGCGGACTGGCCGGCGACGGCAGATCGCCCGCCAGCTTCTGCGGCTGCTGCTCACCATCGATGCGCGGCACCGCCGACAGCAGTGCCTGCGTGTAGGGATGACGCGGCGCGTGCAACACGCGATCGACCGGACCGCTCTCGACTATCCGGCCCAGATACATCACCGCCACGTCGTGCGCCAAGTGCTCGACCACCGCGATGTTGTGCGTGATGAACAGATAGGCAAGTCCGAGCTCGCGCTGCAGCCGGCGGAGCAGATTCAGTATCTGCGCCTGCACCGACACGTCGAGTGCCGACGTCGGTTCGTCGCACACGATGAGCCGCGGCTGCACCGCGAGGGCGCGCGCGATGGCGATGCGCTGGCGCTGGCCGCCGGAAAATTCGTGCGGATAGCGGTCCGCCATGTCCGGCCGCAGGCCGACCTGTTCGAGCAGCGCGCGCACCGCCGCGTCGCCGCCCGCGCGCTTGAGCGCCGCCATGCCCTCGGCGATGATTTCGCCGACCCGCATGCGCGGATTCAGCGAGCCATACGGGTCCTGGAACACCATCTGCATCTGCGCGCGCAGCTCGCGAAGTGCTGCGCCCGACGCGGCGCCGACATCCCGACTGCCCAGCGTCACGCGGCCGGCGGTCGGTTCGATCAGTCGCAGCACCGCCTTGCCGGCCGTGGTCTTGCCACAGCCGGATTCGCCGACCAGCGCCAGCGTGCGCCCGGCACGGATGTCCAGCGACACGCCATCGACCGCGCGCACATGGCCCACCGTGCGCTGCAGGACGCCGCGGCGGATCGGGAAATGCACCTTCAGTTCGCGGACACTCAGCAGTGGCTGCGCATCGTCCGCCGGCACGGCTTTCGCGGCACCGGCGGACGGAACGACACGCTGCGAACCGCGGTCCGCCTCGGCCGGGTCGTACAGGTGGCAACGCACCTGCTGCCCGTCGCCCGCCGTCTGCCAGGCAGGCGCCTCATCATGGCAACGGGTCCAGGCCTGCGGGCAGCGCTCGGCAAAACGGCAGCCACGGAAGTCGGAGGTGAGCGGCGGCACCGAGCCCCGGATGGTGGCCAGTTCGCCGCGCCGTGCAGTGTCGGGCAAGGCGGCGAACAGCAGCTGCGAATACGGATGCGCCGGCCGCGCGAAGAAGGCCGCGCGCGGCGCACGCTCGATCAGCTGGCCGGCGTACATGACGCCCACCTGATGCGCCATGCGCGCGACCACGCCGAGATCGTGCGTGATCAGCAGCAGCGCCATGCCCTGCTCGCGCTGCAGCTTCGCCAGCAGGTCGAGCACCTGCGCCTGTATCGTCACGTCGAGCGCGGTGGTCGGCTCGTCGGCGATCAGCAGCTTCGGTTCGCCGGCCAGCGCCATCGCGATCATGACGCGCTGCTTCATGCCGCCGGAGAACTGGAAAGGGTATTCGTCGAGCCGGCGCGCCGCGTCCGGAATGCCGACCGCGGCCAGCAGTTCGAGCGCGCGCGCGCGCGCCGCCGCGCCGCGCAGGCCGCGGTGCAGCGACAGCACCTCGCCGATCTGCTCCATCACGGTGAGCACCGGATTCAGGCTGGTGCCCGGCTCCTGGAAAATCATCGCCATGTCGCGGCCGCGCGCCTCGCGCATGTCGGCCTCGGTCAGCCCGGTCAGTTCGCGGCCGGACAGGCGCACGCTGCCGCCCGCGATGTAGCCGACGTCGGGCAGCAGGCGCATCAGCGCGTTCGCCGTCATCGACTTGCCGCAGCCGGATTCGCCCAGCAGCGCCATCGTTTCGCCGGCGCGCACGTCGAAGTCGAGCGCGTCGACGGCGCGCGCCATGCCGGCCGGCGTGTCCAGTTCGGCCGTCAGTCCGCGCACTTCGAGCAGCGGCGCGTTCATGCCGGCACCCTCCGCAACGTACGGCGCGCCCGCCACTGGAAGCGCGGATCGAAAGCGTCGCGCACCGCGTCGGCGAACAGGTTGGCGGCCAGCACCAGCGCCAGCATCAGCACGAAAGCCGCTGCCAGCGACCACCAGACGACAGGCTCGCGCGACAGTTCGAGCCGCGCGGCATTGATCATCGTGCCGAAGCTGTTCTGCGTGCTGTCCACGCCGATGCCGATGTAGGACAGCACCGCCTCCGACAGCACCAGGCCGGAGAAATCCATCACCAGCGCGATCAGTACGATGTGCATCAGATTGGGCAGTACGTGGCGCGCCATGATGCGCGCGTCGCTGACGCCGAAGGCGCGCGCCGCCTGCACGTAATCGAGTTCGCGCAGCTTCAGCGTCTCGGCGCGCAGCAGCCGGCACAGGCCGGTCCATGAGGTCAGACCGAGGATGAAGCACAGTGCCAGCAGGCGCGCGTCGGCACGCTCGGCGGCGGTTTCGAACCACTCCGGGTGGGTGTCGATGATCACCTGCATCATCAGCACCATGGCGGCGATCAGCAGCACACCGGGAATCGAGTTCAGCACCGTGTAGAGGTACTGGATCGCGTCGTCCCACCAGCCGCCGCGGAAGCCGGCGATCAGGCCGAGCGCGATGGCCAGCGGCAAGGTCACCAGCGTGGTCAGCGTGCCGATCAGCAGCGCGGTGCGCACCGATTTCAGCGACAGATAGAGCACGTCCTGCCCCACCTTGTCGGTGCCGAACACGTGGTAGCCGTCGGTCCAGGCGGCGATGACACCGCCACTGACACAGAGCACGGCGGCGGTGACGAGGACCGCGCGCCAGGCGATCGGCCGCTCGGCCGACAGCGGTGGTCGCCACACCGCACGACAGGTGTCGGCGTAGCTGCGCCGCTGCATCAGCGCAAGCAGGCCGACGACGAGGCCGGCGAAGGCCGTCCACACCAGCAGTCCCTTGACCGCGCCCGACAGCGCCCGACAGCGCAGGTCGGCGTCGTGCTGCGACAATTCGTCCAGGTGCGCGCCGCCGAACACCAGCCGCGGATAATCGCGCATCTGCACGCCGTCGCGCTCCATCGTCTCCCTGGCGAAGCCGTGCGTGGCCAGCGGCGCCGAATAGGTCTTTTCCTTGTTCAGCCTGAGGTCGGCGAACAGCGTGTCGAGTGCCGACAGCACTTCCGGCGCGTACTGGATTTCGCTGCTGCCTTCCTGCGCCGGCAGGCGCGGCTGGTAGTGCAGCGAGTCGAGCAGGCCGACCGCGACGAATACCGCCAGCACGGTGACCGAGGCCATCGCTGCCGGCGACTCGCCGACCCGGCGCCAGGCGCGTCGCAGGTAGTCCTGGCTGCGGCAGTAGAGGGCCAGCAGCACGGCGCCAGCGACCAGCGACCAGAGCAGGAGGTCGGACCAGAGGAAGACCGGTTTCACACCAAGAAGGTCGGCCATCAGTTCAGTCTCACGCGTGGGTCGACCAACGTGTACGAAATGTCCGTCAGCAGCAGGCCGACGATGTAGAGCACCGAGCCGATGAACACCATCGAGCGCACGACTGCGAAATCCTGCGAATTGATGGCGTCTATCGTGTAGCTGCCCAGACCCGGGATGCCGAAGAAGCTCTCCAGCAGCAGCGAGCCCATGAACAGCAGCGGGATCACGACGACCACGCCGGTCAGGATGGGGATCATCGCGTTCTTCAGCACGTGGCGGAACAGCACACGCAGTTCCGACAGCCCCTTGGCGCGGGCGGTGCGGACGTAGTCCTTGTTGATCTCTTCGAGGAAGAGCGTGCGGTACCAGCGCGCCGACGATCCGATGCCGCCGACCACGCTGATCAGTACCGGCAGTATCAGGAACTTGCCGGCGTCCAGCCCCGGCGCGTAGCCGGAAATCGGCACCAGATTCCATACCTTGCTGACCAGATACTGGCCGCCGATGATGTAGAACAGGCCGGAAATCGACATCGCCGCGACGCACAGCACGACGCCGCCCACGTCGAGCGCGGTGTTGCGGAAGAACACCAGCAGCAGCGCAAAACTGACGGTGACGAACAGGCCGAGCAGGAAGGTCGGTATCGCGATGGCCAGACTGGGCCCCATGCGGTTGCCGATCTCCAGCGCGATGTCGCGGCCGTCGTCGGCGCGGCCGAAGTCGAACACGAACATGCGTACCGACTTGTCGAACAATATCGTGTCGGTCGCCTTCGCCAGTCCGGCCGCATCGGCGTTCCACACCAGCGGCCGGTCGTAGCCGCGCTCGGCCTTCCACTTCTCGATCGCCTCCGGCGTCACGCGCTTGGCGCCGAGCTGCATGCGCGCCATGTCGTCCGGCGAATTGACGACGAAGAACAGCACGAAAGTGATGAGGTTCACCCCGATCAGGATCGGGATGGCGTAGAGCAGGCGGCGGATGATGTAGGCGATCATGCCTTCGCCTCCAGCGCACGGGCCTGTTCCGAGCGCTTCCAGTGGCGCCAGGCCGGCCACGCCAGCGCGAACAGCAGCGCGACGAAAGCGTACAACGGCCAGCGCACAGGACGGTTCCATCCGGCACGCTTCGCCTCGCGCGATGCCGGATCGATGCGCGTGTACTTCATCGTGTTGTTGGCGACGGTCGAAGGCTTGCGGTTGTACACCCAGCCGTGCTCCAGCCCGTAGCTCTTGGGGTGAAAGCCCCACACCCAGGGTGCGTCGTGGCGCAGCACCTCCAGCATGCGGTCGAGGATGGCCTGTCGCTCCGGGCCGTTGTCCATCGCCTTCATCCGCTCGAACAGGCGGTCGAATTCGGCGCTCTCGTAATTGGCCGCATTCTCGCCCTGCACCTTCACCTTGGACTGCGGGCCGTAGAGCAGGAAAAGGAAGTTCTCCGGGTCCGGATAGTCGGCGTTCCAGCCCCAGAAGAAAAGCTGGGCCGCACCCTTGCGTATCTTGTCCTGGAAGCGGTTGTAGTCGGTGCTGCGCACCACCAGCTGCACGCCCAGCTTGTCGAACTGCTTGGTGAGCCAGTCGATGCGCGCCTTGCTGCCAAGGCCGGTGCCGGTGGTGTCGAGGTTGATCACCAGCGGCTCCCCAGTCTTCGCGTCGCGCCCGCCCGGCCAGCCCGCTTCGGCCAGCAGCGCCTTCGCCACCTCGATCGGCTTGCGCCGCGGCGCGCCGTCCACCCAGTCGTACATGAAGGCATTCATGCCTTCGCGGCCCTCGCGATGGCCGAAGATGCCGGGCGGCAGCGGCGACTGCGCCGGAACGCCGCGACCGTTCTGGAAGATGGAAATGAACTCCTCCTGGTCGAGCGCGATGCCGATGGCCTGGCGCAACTTGCGCGCACGCTCGCCCGTGCCGCCCACTACCGGGTCCAGCATGTTGAAGCCCATATAGCTGGTCGATGTCGACACCGAAGTCTGCAGTCGTATGCCCTGCGCCTTCATGTCGTCGCTCAGATTGACCTCGCCGCCCTGGCCGAACTGCACCGCCTGGTCGAAGGAATCGGAACTGATGCCGGATGCGTCGTAATAGCCCTGCAGGAATTTGTTCCAGTAAGGAATCTGCTCCTTCTCGCGCGTGAACACGATCTGATCGACCAGCGGCAGACGCTTGCCGCAATCGGCCAGCAGCCCCGCCTCGCGGTCACCCGCTTCGCCTTCGCACGGATAGGTCTCCGCGCGGAAATTCGGATTGCGCGTGAGTACCATGCGCGCGTTCGGATCGTTCTGGCTCAACATGTACGGGCCGGTGCCTATCGGATACCAGTCCAGCGTCAGATTGCGTTCCGCCATGCCGGGCTGTGCGTGGAAGAGGTCGGCTTCCCAGGGCAGCGGCGCGAAGAAGGGCATGGCCAGCCAGTACAGGAATTGCGGGTACTTGCCCTTGAGCCGAATGCGGTAGGTATGACGGTCGACCACCTCGACACCCGCCAGCCCGTGCTGGCGCAGGTCCAGCCAGCCCCCCGGCGGCAGGGTTTTCGCCGCCGCCTTCAGCGTGTCTCCATATTCCTTCAGACCGACGATGTAGTCGCTCATCAATCCGAAGATGGGCGAATGCAGACCCGGGTGGGCAAGCCGCTTGATCTGGTAGGCGTAGTCCGCCGCTTCCAGCTCGCGCGTGCCGGTCCTTTCGAAGTCATACAGCGTGCGCCGTTCGCCCGGCCCGCCCTGGTGGTAGAGGTAGTTTCCCGCCTCGTCGCGTGCCAGCGCCGGATGCGGCTGATAGCGGATGCCCGGCCTGATGCGTATCTCGTATACCGACTCGGCGATATCCGAGGCCTGCGCATCGGCCGGCAGCTCGCGACCGGACGTATCGTAGAAGCGAGGCTCCGGCATCGCCTCGGCGGTCGCGGTGACCAGCTCGAAGGGGCGCTTCAGATAGTGGTACTGCAGCGGCGGCTCGTAGATCTGCGCCGTGAAGGTGATTTCGTTCTCGCTGTAGGACTGAACCGGATCGAGGTGCTTGGGCCGATCGGTAAAAGCGGTATAGAAGATGTTCTGCCCGCGCTCCGCCGCCGGGTAGGGGTCGTTCCACACTTCGCCGCAGCCGGCGACCAGCGTGGAACAGCACAGGACGAACAGGGTGCGTGTCGACAGGCGCAGTCGGATCATGGCGCGATTGTAGGCGGCGAACCGGATCTGTGAGCAGCGCGGCGGAAAAAGGTTTCGGCGGCCCGTCCGCAAGAACCGGGGGCCGCCCGCGCTGTCCAGAGTTCGCTGGCGTCAAGACACGGGCCGCGCGCGAAGCCGGGCTGCAGGTGGCCGGTGCGAAGCTGGCCGGATCGCCGCGCTGAATCGCCGCGTCGAACGCGACACGCGCAACGGCACTCTGGACGGGGTGGAGGCGCCACACGCGCGCCCCATGGGCCGACGAAAGCGCGTGTAGCCGGCGGGGTGCCGCCGCCGCCCTGCTCGCCCGCATGCCGGCGGCGCTGTGCAATCCGCTCGCCAGCGCAACGTCGACGACCGCTACCCGTGTTCGGCACGCTCACCCGCGAACCCGAAGGCATACGATGCCGGATAACCACCCACCGACAGGCCCGCTCATGAATCCACCTCTGTCCGACCAGGCCATACCGCTGTTCCCGCTGGGCACCGTACTGTTCCCCGACGGCTTGCTGCCGCTGCGCATCTTCGAAGTACGCTATCTGGACATGATCAAGCGATGCCACCGCGCCGGCAGCGAGTTCGGTGTCGTCTCGCTGATCCAGGGTGCCGAGGTGACGCGCGCCGGTGACGCCGCACCGGAGCGCTTTCACGCCATCGGCACCCGCGCCGCCATCACCCGTTTCGCCCAGCCGCAACCCGGACTCTACGAAATCGTCACGCGCGGTACCACCCGTTTTCGCGTCGTCGGCAGCACACGCACGGCGACCGGGCTGTGGATGGCCGACGTCGAGGACATCCCGCCCGATCCGCCGTGCGAGGTGCCGCCCGAACTGTCCTACGTCACCGGCAACCTGCTCCAGCTGCTCGACATGCTGAAGGCCAGCGACGTGTCGCCGGTCCATGAGCCCAAGCGCTTCGAAGACGGTGGCTGGGTGGCCAACCGCTGGTGCGAACTGCTGCCGCTGCAGCCGGACGACCGCCAGCGCCTGATGGAAATGCGCGACCCTCTGCTGCGCCTGGAACTGGTCGGCGATGTACTCGACCGTACCGACTTCGGCCAGACCTGACGCGGCTGACGGAGCGGAACACGGTTGCGCCACGGGCCGCTGCGGCGCGCCGCAGGCCGCACACCGCCGGATCGGCACATCCACCGCAAACGCCCCGGATTCAGCGCAGCAGCATGGCGAGCGCAGTTGCCATCAGCAGCAGCGCGAACAGTCGGCGCATGCGCGCTTCCGGCAGGCGGTGCGCAAGCGCCACACCGGCCGACACGGTCAGCAGTCCGCCCACGGCCAGCGGCAAGCCGACGGACGAGTCGACCCGCTGTGCCTGCGCATAGCTGACGAGCGCCACCACGGAACTGGGCGTGACCAGTGCCAGCGCGAGACTTTGTGCCACCGTCTGGCGCTGCCGGAACAGGCGCACGAACAGGGGTGTAGCGACCAGACCTCCGCCCACCCCCAGCAGACCCATGCTGCCGCCGCCGACCATACCGACCAGAGGAATCAGCGCTTCGCCGCGACCCGCCTGCCCGACACGCTCCGCCGCGCGGGATCGCCACAGCAGGGACAGCGACAGCAGCGCCATGAACAGCGCGAACAAGGCGCGCAACAGCACGGGATCGAGCCGTGCCGCGAAGTGGGCGCTCACGGCCGTGGTCGCCGCAGCCACACCGGCCAGCGCGAGCAAGCGTGGCCAGGGCACCGGATGCCGCTGCTGGTAGCGCCACCAGCCGATGAGCAGGTTGGGCACCATCATCACCAGTGCCGTACCCTGGGCCAGAGCCTGATCCATGCCGAAACCCAGGACGAGCAATGGAATTGCGATCACGCCGCCACCGATGCCGAACAGCCCGCCGAAAAATCCGAGCGCGGCGCCCAGCGGAAAGGCGAACAGCAGTTCAGCCGGATGCATATGAGAACGGGCGCGAATGACAAAGCGCCATGCTATTCGGGCCCTCAATAACTACAATAGCCACAAATTAAACTGATCATTGCGTTCAGGATCATCAATGAAGAATGCGAGCGATCTGCTGTTCTTCAGCACACTGGCGCGTCAGCCCAGTCTGGCCGCGGCCGCACAGGAGCTTGGCGTCACTGCGCCCGCAGTGAGCCGGCGACTGGCAGCGCTCGAAGCGCGGCTGGGCGTGCGCCTGCTCAACCGCACGACACGACGGCTCAGCCTGACCGCGGAGGGCGAGCGCTATCGGGAAGACGGCGAACGCATCCTGCGCGACATCGAGTCACTGGAGCGCTCGCTGTGCGCCGGCCGTGACGTGCCGAGCGGACTGCTGCGCATCAACGCCTCGTTCGGCTTCGGCCGGCGCCACGTTGCGCCGGCGGTGTCCGCCTTCGCGAGGCGCTGGCCCGACGTCGACGTGGTACTGCACCTGACCGACCGGCCGCTGGACCCGGAAACGCACGGCATGGATCTGTGCATCCGCTTCGGGCCGCCCCCCGACATCCACGTGCTGGCCCGGTGCATCGCGCACAACCGTCGCCTGCCGTGTGCCGCGCCGTCCTATCTGGCAGCGCATGGCGTACCCGGCACACCGCAGGCGCTGCGCGCCCATCGCTGCATCGTCATCCGCGAGAACGACGACAGTTTCAGCACCTGGACGCTGTCGGACGGCGCGCGCACGGTAAAGGTGAAAGTGGGCGGTCCGCTCGGCGCCAACCACGGTGAAGTGGCCACCGACTGGGCACTGGACGGCCACGGCATCGTGCTGCGATCGGAATGGGATGTGGCACCGCTGCTGCGCGACGGCAGGCTGGTGCGCCTGCTCGACCCCTGGGTCGGCACCGGCGCCGACATCCACGCGATCTGGCCGATCCACCATCGACGGTCCGCCCGCGTGCTTGCCTTCGTGGACTTTCTCGCCGGGCGCTTTTCCGGTCGGTCTGTGGCGCATTCGGCCGGCGCCCTTGAACCTGGGAACCCGCGCTGATCGGCGCTCGGTGGAACGGACGGCCATGGCGGCGGCGCTGCGGCAGAACGCGACGATGCCGCGGCGGGGGCTGGGCGCAGCATGCCCCGGGCGGAGCCTTGTCCTTGCCGCCGACCGCGCGTGCGACGGTGGAGCGGTCTCGCCCGCTGCGCGAGCGAAGCACATGGCGGACATCCCTGACGGGGCAGAACGTCGAAGCACCATGGCAAGCCGACACCGTGAGTTCCGTTTCGAGCCATCGGTCAAGTTTTTCAGCGTGCAACAAGCGGAGACCGATCACGGTCGCCGTCACGAACGGGTGCTAACCTCGCATCCGCCGCACTACGGAACGTCCCCCACCCACGTGACCGCCGCACCGCTTCCTCTGATCGACCAGTTGATCGCCCGCCGACCGCGGATTCCGGTCACCCTGGTGCTGATTGCACTCAATCTGGCCGTATTCGTCGCCATGCTGGCCGGCGGTGCCGGGCTGTGGCATTCGCAGAACGGCGTGCAGCTCGCCTGGGGCGCGAATTTCGGCCCGGCCACGAAGGACGGTCAGTGGTGGCGTCTGGGCAGCGCCATGTTCCTGCACTTCGGCCTGCTGCACCTGGGCATGAACATGCTGTCTCTGGCCGACGGTGGCCGCCTGGTCGAACGCATGTTCGGGCCGCTGCGCTTCATCGTCCTCTATGTCGTCAGCGGACTCGCCGGCAATCTGCTGTCGCTCATGGTGCAGGGCGACCGCGCCGTGTCCGGCGGCGCATCCGGAGCCATCTTCGGGGTGTATGGCGCCCTGCTGGCCTTCCTCTGGCAGCAGCGCACCACGCTCGATCGTGGCGAGTTCCTGCGCCTTTTCTGGGGCGCCGGCCTGTTTGCCGCCATCACCATCGTGCTCGGCCTGAATATCGAGGGAATCGACAACGGCGCCCACATCGGCGGCTTCATCGCCGGTCTGCTGGCCGGTGCTGCCATGGTCCGCCCGCTGGACGCTACCACCGTACTCGGCCGCTATCGCCATCCGCTGGCATCGCACGGCCAGTGGATGGCCGGTTCCGCGCTGGTGGTGATGCTGGGCGTACTCGTCGTCGCAATCCCGGCACCGCGCTACCGCTGGAGCGAGGAACTGATGGTGCGCGACGAAATCCGCGACTTCATCGGCGAGGACCGCAAACTCATCAACCGCTGGAATACCCTGATCGGCGACGCGCAGCGCAGCGGTGCGAGCTTCGACGAACTGGCCGGCCGGATCGAGGACGAAGTCGCCGAACCCTATCAGCAAAGTTTCGAAGACCTGAGCGAGCTCCGCCTCAGCGGATCGGCCCCTTCCGCGCCCACGCTCAATGCGTTGCGGCAGTATGCCGAAGCGCGCCGCGACGCGTCGCGCGCGCTGGTGGAAGGTCTGCGCGCGCACGACACCGATGCGGTGCGCGACGCACTGGAAGCCGCCCGGCGCGCCGGCAACTCGCGGGCAGGCGCAGCGCGGACGCCGGCACAGCGCTGATCGGAACGCGTGCCATGCCGCGCCGCTGGATCGCCCACCTCGATATGGACGCCTTCTTCGCCTCGGTCGAATTGCTGCGCTACCCGGAGCTGCGCGGTCAGCCCATGGTGGTCGGCGGCGGCACGCGCCATCAACCGCAACGCCTGGCGGACGGCACACACCGTTTCGCCCGGCTGCGCGACTACGCCGGTCGCGGCGTCGCCACCACGGCCACTTACGAGGCGCGCGCCTTCGGCGTGCATTCGGGCATCGGTCTGATGAAAGCCGCTGCGCTGGCACCGGACGCCATCCTGCTTCCGGTCGACTTCGATGAGTACCGGCGCATGTCGCGCCTGTTCAAGCAGACGGTGCTGACCCGGGTGCCGATGATCGAAGACCGCGGCATCGACGAAATCTATTTCGATCTGAGCGATCTGCCGGGCGCACAGGACGCCGTGGGCGACGATCCGCACGGCGGCGTGCGCGCCATCGCGGTCGCCCTGCAGCAGGCCGTTGCCGCCGCAACCGGTCTCGGCTGTTCGATCGGACTGTCACCGAACAAGCTGTTGTCGAAGATCTGTTCCGATCTGGAAAAGCCGCGCGGCCTCACGCTCATTACCGAAGCCGACATTCCGGCCCGCATCTGGCCATTGCCGGTGAAGCGCATCAACGGCATCGGCCCCAAGGCGAGCGCCCGGCTCGAATCGCTGGGCATACGCAGCATCGGCGAACTGGCGGAAGCCGAGCCGCACTGGCTGATCGAGCGCTTCGGCCGCAGCTATGGCGCCTGGCTGCACGCCGCAGCGCATGGCCGCGACGACCGGCCACTCAGCTTCGGTCGCGACCCGAAATCGATCAGCCGCGAAACGACCTTCGAGCGCGACCTCCACGCAAGACACGACCGCGCCGAGCTGGGTGCGATCTTCACGCATCTGTGCGAGCGGCTGGCCGACGACCTCAGGCGCAAGGGCATGGTGGCGAAATCGATAGGCGTGAAACTGCGACAGGACGATTTCCGCATCGTCACACGCGAAATCACCATGGAAACCTATACGGCCGATGCCGTCACCATCCGCCAGCAGGCCGGACAATGCCTCAAACGCATGCCGCTGGAACGGCGTTTCCGCCTGCTCGGCGTGCGTGCCGGGCATCTGCTGCCGGCCGACGCGACCGAAGTCCGGGAAGCGAAGAATCCCGCCCGCTCCGACGGACAGCTCGCGCTGCCGTTCTGAGCGCGTGCCGGACCTCGGTCAGGAGACGCGCGTTCCGCGCAGCGAGACGGCCAGCGCGATCCAGCCTGCAATGAAGGCGACGCCTCCGAGCGGCGTCACCATGCCCAGCGCGCGTACGCCGGACAGGGCCATCGCATAGAGGCTGCCGCTGAATGCCGCCATGCCGGCCAGCATCAACCAGCCGGCCAGGCGCAGCGCACGCGAGTCGCGCAGGTGTTGAGCCAGCATGCCGATCAGCGCCAGCGCAAGCGCATGCCAGAAGTGGTACTGCACCGCCGTCTGCCAGACCGCCAGCATGTTCTCGTCGAGTCGCGCCTTCAGCGCGTGGGCGCCGAAGGCGCCGAACACCACGGCCAGCGCGCCTGCCAGCGCAGCAAGAAACAGGAACCGGCGTCCATCTTGAGTCATGACCGAACACGGTGAACGAGAGAAGAACGGAGCTTAACCGAGCGCAGGATCGCGCGCGCGGCGCACTGTGCGATCACCTGTTACGTGTCGCCCGGCAGGATGTGGCCGCCCGCTTCCAGCCCGCCCGCGAAGGCGAACGCATCCGGGACACGGGAAGTCCTGAACACACGTCGCATCCTGCCGGCACGGGACAAGTGCGCGTCCGCCCGGCGCGAAGCGCAAGACATCGGGAGAATCGGACTGCACGGCGCGGAAGGAAGCGCCGTCGGGGCATTGCCGGCAGTGCGACTTAACGATGGCAGACCGGTGTGACGCAGATCGAGCAAAAAGAAGGTGCTTGTGCGGCCGTCTTGCCAGCGCGCTCGCCCGCAGTGCGGGAAGGTGGCGATGGCTGCGGTAAGCTTGCCGCCCCATGCCGAACACCCTCGCCAGTGCGGTCCACAGCGACCTCACGATCAAGAAAAGCCGCTTCATCGGCTGCGTCGAACCGATGCGCGACCGCGCTTCGGCGCAGGCGCGCGTGCTGGAACTGTGGCACCGGCACCCGGGTGCAACCCACGTCTGCTGGGCGCTGCTGGCCGGCGGCCAGTCGGCGGCGGTCGATGACGGCGAACCCAGCGGCACGGCCGGACGGCCGATGCTCGAAGTGCTGCGGCATCAGGATCTGGAGGGCGTGCTGGCCACCGTCGTGCGCTACTACGGAGGCATCAACCTCGGTGCCGGCGGCCTGGTACGCGCCTACACCGATGCCGTGGCCACGGCGCTGGCGGGCGCGGTCAAAAGTCCGCTGACCCGGCTGCGCGAGCTCCGTTTCACCCTGCCCTATTCCCTCGAAGGTACCGTGCGACGGGAAATCGACAACGCCCGTGCCCGACTGCTGGATGTCACCCACGACTCCGTCGTCGCGATGACGATCAGTCTTCCGGAACCTGCAGCCGAAGCCTTCGTCGCGCGGCTGAACGACGCAGGACAGGGGCGCATCGGCTGGGTCGATTGATCCGTCCGGAAAGCCGGATCGCCACGGACAAGCGACCCTATGCCAGCACGCGCAGCAGCCAGCGGTTGATATCGCGGATTTCCTCGATGCTCACTTCGTGGTCGATGTCGTAGGCGTGCCACTCGTACGGCACGGCCAGCGCGTCGAGCACGTCGCGCGTGGCCAGCGCACGGTCGATGGTGACCACGCCGTCCTGCGTGCCGTGCGCGAGAAAGACCGGCAGGTCGGCATTCGCTTCGCTGCGCTCACCGGCGGTCGCTGCCGCCAGCGGCAGATAGCCGGAAAGCCCGACGATGCCCGCCAGCCGCTCCGCGTGACGCAGCCCGGCGAACAGCGCCATTGCGCAGCCCTGCGAAAAACCCATCAGCACGACGCGCGACGCCGGCACGCCGCGCTCGGCCTCGCGTGCGATCAGCGCATCGACCAGCGCCTGCGAGGCGCGCACGTCGGCCTCGGCTTCCTGCCCGGCGCCCGGCGCATGGAGGTCGAACCACGCGCGCATGATGTAACCGCCATTGCGCGTGACAGGCCGCTCCGGCGCGTCGGGCAGCACAAAACGCACCGGACCGACCGCTTCGAGATCCAGACGCCGGCACACCGGCACGAAGTCATTGCCGTCGGCACCCAGGCCGTGCAGCACGATGACGGTGGCGACCGGCGCATCGCCGCTTTCGAGTTCGATCAGATTGACGGACATGGCGTGACGGCAAATTCGGGGACGTGCGCATCCTAGCCGATGCGCTCGCATTTCACGGAATCGCCCCACTGGCGTCCATGCGCGCTAAAGTGCCGCCTCATCAACCGGAGATTCACATGAAAACACTGACCGTACGCGTCACCGCCGAGTTGCAGGTACCGGACGACTGGACCCTGGCGGAGCACGCTTCCGGCATGACCGTGCTGCAGGTCGGCGACCAGTTCATCGACTTCGACATCGCACCGCTGTCCACGCGCGACGATGAACCGGACGCCATGTGGACCGATGACGACGAAGGTCTGACCAGCCGCGTGCTCGACTGCGTGATCGAACTCGACACCGATCTGGAACTGGCCTATCAGCAGTGAAGCACCCGCGTGACACCGGTCGCGCACCGCTTGTCTCCGGTGGTCCTCGTGGCGCGTAGATGTCCCTGTGTTCCCGAATCACAGGAGTGAAACGATGTCCCTGAAGAACCCCGCCGGCCTCATCGTCACCGGCGCCACTGCACGCGGCCTCGAACTGCTCGAACGGGCCGGACACCAACTGCGCTGTTTCATCGGCGACCCGGTCGCCACCGTGGACCGTGCCCTCGCCGAGGCGCCGGACATGGTGATGGGTCATGTGCTGCGCGCCTATCTGCACCTGCTCGGCACCGAGCCGGCAGGCGTTCCGGTCGCGGCCGCTGCACATGCAGCCGCCGCGAAGCTGCCGGCGAGCGAACGCGAAAGCGCTCATCTGCGCGCTGTCGCACTGATGACGGAAGGGCGCTGGCGCGCCGCCGCGCGCGTGCTCGAAGACGTCGCGATCGATCACCCGCTCGACGTGCTGGCGCTGCAGGCCGGCCAGCAATGCGACTTCCTGCTCGGCGACTCGCGCATGCTGCGCGACCGCATCGCCCGCGCGCTGCCGGCCTGGCGAATGGACATGCCCGCCTGGCACGCAGTGGCCGGCATGCTGGCCTTCGGACTGGAAGAAACCGGCGACTATCTGTGCGCCGAACGCTACGGCCGGCAGGCGGTCGAGATCGAGCCGCGCGACGGCTGGGCGCAGCACGCCGTCGCCCACGTGATGGAGATGCAGGGCCGTCGCCGCGACGGCATCGCCTGGATGCGCGCCGCGCCGCAGGCCTGGGCGCAGGACAGCTTCCTCGCCGTGCACAACCACTGGCATCTGGCGCTGTTCCACCTCGGCGTCGACGAGATCGACGAAGTGCTCGCGCTGTTCGACGACGCCGTGTCCGGCCAGGCGCCGGGGCTGGTGTTCGACTTCATCGACATGTCGGCACTGCTGTGGCGGCTGCACCTGCGCGGCATCGACACCGGCGAACGCTGGCAGGCGGTGGCCGATCGCTGGGCACCGACGGCCGGGCGCAGCCTCTACGCCTTCAGCGACATGCACGCGATGATGGCTTTCGCCGCCACCGGCCGCAGCGCGCAGATGCGCAGCCTGATCGACGCGCAGGAACTGGCGCTGGCCGGCGAAGGCGACAACGCCGGCTTCATCGCCGAAGTCGGCCGTGCCGCCACGCGCGCCATCGCGGCCTTCGGCGAAGGCGACTACGCGGACACGGTGCGCCTGTTGCGGCCGATCCGGAACGGATCGCATCGCTTCGGCGGCAGCCACGCGCAGCGCGACATCATCGACCTGACCCTGATCGAGGCGGCGCGGCGCGATGGTCAGCACACCCTGGCCGACGCCCTGGCTGCCGAGCGCGCGTTCGCAAGACCCGAGCCGGATGCGCCACAGGTGCGCCGCGCCTGAGCACGCTCAGGAGGAGGACGGCGGCGGCGGTCCGAGATAGCGCTGGTCCGACCAGGTGGCCAGCCACTCCGGCACGAAGGCGACGAAGACCGCCACCAGCATGCCGGTCAGGAACGCGTCGCCCCAGGCCATCAGCCAGCGCGCGACCAGCGCGTGCTCGACCGCAACGCCGCCGAGCAGGTGGTGGATGAACTCGTAGGCCGCACCGGCCGCAAAAATGCTCATCGCGGTACCGATGAAGCCGCGCCCCAGTACATAGATGAAAGGGTGCGCCGGCAGGCCGCGGCGCAAGGCTTCGCCCAGCGCCAGCGCGAGCGTGGCCGGCACCAGACCTATCCACACCAGCTGCGACAGCACCGCAGCGAAACCGAGATCGCCGAGCAGCCATACCGCCAGAGCAACCAGCACCAGCTCGATCACCGCCAGCGGCCAGCCGAACATGAGCACCAGCAGGCAGGCACCCGAAAGCTGGATCGATATGCCGTCCGGCAGCTTCTGCGGCAGCACCCACAGCAGCGACAGCACCACCAGCGAAGCCGCCCAGGGCGCACCGAGCGGACCGGTCAGCATGCGCCAGGGCCGCATGAGCACGCTGACGCCAAGCGCCAGCAGCAGCAGACAGATTTCGATTGCGAACACACCGCCTCCCGATCGGACGGCGCGCAGTGTGGCACGCCAGGGCGCCTGCGTTCATGACGTGAAGCAAGCGCCCGGTATCGCCGGAGCAGCGTCGGCAGCAATGCAGCCGCTCGCCCCCGTGGGAGCGGCCGTGGCCGCGACACGGCCGCTGCGTGGCACCTGCTCTGATACCGCTGCAACTGCGGGCCCTCACCCCCGGCCCCTCTCCCGCTGATGCGGACGAACGGAGCGGACTCTGCGGACGCCGCGGCGGGTCCCTCTCCCGCATCAGCGGGAGAGGGTGGCGCGCAGCGCCGGGTGAGGGCCGCGGCTTCGACCCACATGCACTCGGCGCTGGAAGACCTTTCCCACAGAACCCTCGCCCAGGCTCCGGCCGCCGCTCGCCCCCCGTGGGAGCGGCCTTGGCCGCGACTCGGCCGCTGCGTGGCACCTGCTCTGATACCGGCTGCAAGTGCGGGCCCTCACCCCCGGCCCCTCTCCCGCTGATGCGGGCGAGGGGAGCGGACTCTGCGGACGCCGCGGCGGGTCCCTCTCCCGCTGATGCGGACGAACGGAGCGGACTCTGCGGACGCCGTGGCGGGTCCCTCTTCCAGGCTCCGGCCGCTGCGTGCCGCCGGCTTCGATTCCCGCCAGCTTTCAGCCGGCGAGACTTTCCAGGAACTGCACCGCCACATCGGCGCTGCGGGTGCGGCGCATCGGTGGCAAGCTGCGCCAGATCACCTTGCCGTAGTGCTTCTCGACCAGTCGCGGGTCGCACACCATGAGCACGCCGTGGTCGCTTTCGTCGCGGATCAGGCGGCCGGCACCCTGTTTCATGCTGATCACGGCGTGCGGCAACTGGTACTCGGAAAAGGCGTTGCGCCCCTGGCGCTTCAGGTGTTCGATGCGCGCAGACAGCACCGGGTCGTCCGGCGGCGCGAAGGGCAGCTTGTCGATGATGACCAGTTGCAGCGCATCGCCGCGCACGTCTACACCCTCCCAGAAGCTCTGGCTGGCCACCAGCACGGCATTGCCGGCGGCGCGGTGGCGGTCCAGCAGTTCGCTGCGCGTGGCCTGGCCCTGCATCAGCAGCGGTCGCTCCGGGTCCCAGGCCGACAGCTTGTCCTCGATCAGTTCGTGGATGCGCTTCATCGCCCGCAGCGAGGTGCACAGCACGAACACGCCGCCACGGCACGCCTTGATCAGCGGCCAGGCCGCGCGCGCCACCGCTTCGGCATAGGTGGGCGCCGACGGCTCGGGCATGTTTTCCGGGGCGTACAGCAGTGCCTGCTGTTCGTAGGCGAACGGGCTGCCCCACTGCGCGGTCTGTGCGTCGTGCAGACCCAGTTCGCCGCAGTAGTGCGTGAAGTCGTTGCCAACCGACAGCGTGGCCGAGGTGAATATCCAGGCGCGCGGGTTGTCTTCCATCTGCCGGCGGAAGATGTCGGCCACCGACAGCGGCGTGGCATTGAGCGCCAGCGCCTGGGTGTAGATCTCGGCCCAGCGCACGCGGTCCGAAGGCTCGCCCGCCCTCTTCCCGTCCGGTTTGTCGCCCGCCTGCCAGTGCTCGACACGGGCAATCAGGTCCAGCGCACGCTGCCAGCACTTCTCCAGCCCCTCGCTGCGCGCCGCCTGGGTTTCAAGCAGGCCGGCCAGTTCGTTCAGCGCCTCAAGCACGGTGGCCAGCGCCGGGGCGAAAGCCGGGCGTTCGTCGATCTGTGCCGCCGACAGCCGCACATTCTCCTCGCGGAACACCAGCCGCAGATCGCGTACCGCCTTCACCAGACGCTCGGCCGATTCCGGCAGCGGCTTGAAATCCTTGGCACCCACCAGCGCCTCGGCGCGCGTGTCGCGCGCCAGTTCGAGCATCTGCGAGGTCGATACCGATTCGCCGAAGAACAGACTCGCCGTCTCGGCCAGTTGGTGCGCTTCGTCGAACACGACGGCGTTGCAGGCCGGCAGCAGTTCCGCCACGCCCTCGTCGCGCAACATCAGATCGGCGAAGAAAAGATGGTGATTCACAACCACCACGTCGGCTTCCATCGCCTCGCGGCGTGCCGCGGTGACGAAGCACTCCTTGGCATTCGGGCAGTCCTGGCCCAGGCAGTTGTCGCGCGTCGAGGTGGCGTGCGACCAGGCGCCCGACTCTTCCGGCACCTCGCTGCACTGCGCCTTGTCGCCGGTGCCGGTCGCCTTGGCCCAGCGGGCGATGGCTTGCAGGTGAGAGGCCTCATCACGCGAGCCGAAACGGCCCTCCTGCAGCGCACGTTCGAGGTGGTAGTGGCACAGGTAATTGGCGCGCCCTTTCAGCAGCGCGATGCTGACCGGCACACCCAGCGCAGCGCGCACGGTGGGCAGGTCGCGGCCGAACAGCTGGTCCTGCAGCGTCTTGGTACCGGTGGACACGATCACCTTGGCGCCGGACAGCAGCGCCGGCACCAGATAGGCGTAGGTCTTGCCGGTGCCGGTGCCCGCCTCGACCACCAGCACGCTGCGGTCGGCGATGGCCTGCGCCACGCGCTCGGCCATTTCGGTCTGCTGCGTGCGCGGCGTGAAACCGGCGATGGCGCGGGCCAGCGGGCCGTCGGAAGAGAATGTGGAGGGAATATCTGGCACGTGAAGGGCGGACGGGCTGCTTACCGGCAACAGTCTAGCGCACGGCGGACCCGCGGCAGCAGCAGACGCGCGGGCTCGACCCTGTCCCGCACAAGGCTGCGTGGCATACGGAATTTGGGTACTCTTCCGTCGCGGTGCGGCCGGGCGCGAACATTCGCTACATGACGACATGGCTTTTCGCCGCATCGAGGCTCGTACAACAAATCGAATACGCTGGACCCGCCGATGATCGCCTCCATTCGCGCAAGCCTTTGCGCCTTGTGCGCTCCTTCAACGCTTTGTCGCACCGCCCCGCGCACGGGCTGCGGCACCCGCTCCGGATCCGACCGTTTCCGGCCGACCCTGCATCCGGGCGTTGCACGCACGTTGCGCGTGCTGGGCATGGTCTGCGCCCTGCAGCCCGCCCTGCTGCAGGCGGCGGACACCCTGCTTTACGGCGGCGACCGCGATTTCCCGCCCTTCGAGTACCTGGACGACGAGGGCCGGCCGCAGGGTTTCCAGATCGAACTGCTGGCAGCGCTGGCGCGCGAAGCGGGTCTGGACATGCAGGCGCGACTGGACGACTGGCCGCGCATCGAAGCCGATTTCCGCGCCGGCCGACTGGACGCGATCGCGATGTCGCATACCGGCCAGCGCCATGACTGGGCGCTGTTCGCACGTCCGCACGCGACACCGGCAATGGCCCTCTATCACCGGCGCGATACGCCAGAACCACAGGCTTTGGCCGATCTGCTGCACAGGACGATAGCCGTCGCCGACACCGATCCGATGCGCGAAACACGGGCCGACTTCTTCGCCGGCCCGAACTACCGCTTCCTTGCACTGGCCGACCACGCCGCCGCGCTGGCGGCCGTGCGCGACGGCCGCGCCGACTACGCCCTCATGCCGCAAGCCTACGGCCACCGGCTGCTGAAGTCGGATGGCTACACCGGACTGCTGGCAAGCCGCTTCGCGCTGCGCTTGCAGGACTACGGCTTCGCCGTCGCTCCCGGCCGCGAAGCGCTGCGCGAGCGGCTGGATGCCGCGCTGATGCAGCTCGAACGCGCCGGTACGCTGGAGGCGCTGCGCGTGAAATGGCTGAGCAGCCATCACGACCTGGCAGTGCGCCGCGAACTGGAGGCGCGTATCGAATGGCAGCGCCTGGACCTGCTCGCGCTCGCCCTGGCCGCGGGCGGTGCGCTGGTCTGGCTGGGCGTGCGGCTGCGTCGCCGTGCGCAGCAGGCCGGCACCGAGCGACAACGGCGCAGCGAGGCGGAACAGGCGCTGCGACTGGCCGAGGAAAAGCTCGCGCGCACCTTCACCCGCCATCCGGACGGCATGCTCGTAGCCGAGCAGGACAGCGCTCGCGTGCTGGAGGTCAATGAAGCGCTGTGCGCTTTGCTGGGCTGCCGCAGCGACGTCCTCATCGGCCAGCCGCTGGACGCGCTTTCGGCCTTCATCGATGCGGACAGCCTCGCCATGCTGCGCGGCCTGCTCGCGCAGGACGGCGCCATAGGCAGCGCGCCAGTGAACGTGCGCCGCAGCGACGGCGAACTGCGCACCTGTCTGGTCACCGCCGACCTGTTCGGCGATCAGGGCGCGCGCGAGGTATTCGCCGTCGTCCGCGACGTGACCGAACAGTTGCGCAGCAACGAAGCGCTGCGCAGCGCCTGCGACACGCTGGCCGAGTCGGCGCGCGCACAAGCGGCCGCCCTCGCGCAGTCGCGCCTCGTACTGGCCCGTACCGACGACGAACTGCGCAGTCTGTCGGCCGCCATCTCACACGATCTGCGCGGTCCGTTGCGCGTCGTCAGCAGTCTTTCCGCCATGTTGCGCGAAGACCTGAAGGCTGGCGATCTGGTCCAGGTCGCGCGTCACGCCGAACGCATCGATGCGGTGGCCCGGCGCATGGACGATATCGTCGAAGCACTCACCCGCCTAGCCCGCGCCTCGCAGCACCCGCTGCAACGGGCCCCGGTCGACATGAACGCCTGTGCCGCGCGCGCCTGGGCCATGCTGGAGGACATGGGGCTCACCGCGCGCGTCGCCGTACGCATCGCCGATCTGCCGCCGGCCGAGGGCGACGCCAGCATGATCGCCCAGGTCTGGCAGAACCTGCTCGGCAACGCCTGCAAGTACTCGGCGCGCGCCACGGACCCACGGGTGGCTGTAGACGCCTTCAGCGAAGACGGCCGGCAGTGGTATCGCGTCACCGACAACGGCGCCGGCTTCAACATGGAACTGGCCGGCCACCTGTTCGAACCTTTCCGCCGGTTGCATGCCGACAAGGACTTCGCCGGCACCGGCATCGGACTGAGCATCGTTCGCCGCATCGTGCGGCGCCACGGCGGCGACATCCGCGCGCGCGGCCAGGTGGGTGTCGGCGCGGTATTCGAGTTCACGCTGCAAGCAACCGATGTCGGCGAGGAGCCCCCTTCATCCGGATGCAACATGCCGGCTTGACCCTGTCATCGTCACATCCACATCCGTGAAGACCGTGCGCTGTCGCCTTACCCTGCTCATCCCCGTCTGCACCGGTCTGACGGGGGCCGTCAACGCGAACGACACGATGCCCCCGGCAAGCGCCCGGCCACGCATCGAAGCGCCCGCGGCATCGACCGAGCTTGAAATTCTCCGCCAGGATGTCGCCCGCTGTTTCGGAACCACCTGGAGAGGCGGCCAGAACGTCGACGCGCTCAACGCCGAAGGCCAGGCACTGGAAGCCGAAGTGGCAAGTCTGAACGCCTCGTCCGAAGCGCTGGCCGCGCAGCGTGCGACCATCGAAGCGGGCGATGCCGAGCTTGACTCCGGCGCGGCAGCGCTTCAAGCCGAAAGCGCTGCCCTGACCGAAACCGGCAAACGCATCGACGCTGCGAAGGCCGGCCCGGTGCGCACGCAAGCGGACGTCGAGCGCATCAACAGGATGATCCGCGACTACAACGAGCGCGTGACCCGGCAGAACGCGCAGGCCGAGGCACTGAAGGCGCGTGCGGAAGCCCGGTCGGCCCAGGTGGCAAGGCATAACGAAGCGCTCGGCCATATCGATGCCCGGGCGCAGGCGCTGCGTGCGCGCATCGCCCGGCACGAGGCGCGCAGTACAGCGATCGCGAACGAACTGCGCGAATTCAATGAAAAATGCTCGGGTCAGCGCCGCATCGTAGACCCCGATCAGGCCATTCGCGACAGCAAGGAGGCAGACGGCAACCCCGCTGCAAGGTAAGAGGCGCAGACTTGGCGCTTCATTCACAGAAGGAGACCGACATGGGACTTTTCGACGCGATCGCCGGACAGGTTGCGGGCGCACTCGGAGGACAATCCGGCGCCGGCAACCATGCCGCGCTGATCCAGGCTGCCATGAGCCTGATCAACAGCCCGCAGATCGGCGGCATCCAGGGCTTGATCGCAAAGTTCCAGCAGGGCGGCCTGGGCGAAGTCGTCGCCTCTTGGCTCGGTTCCGGCCAGAACCTGCCAATTTCCGGCGACCAGATCAAGGCCGTGTTCGGCGCCGAACAGATCGGCGGCGTCGCACAGGAAGTGGGCATGTCGTCGCAGGAAGTGTCGTCCGGCCTCGCCGGCCTGCTGCCGCAACTGATCGACCAACTGTCGCCCGACGGCAAGGCGCCCGAGGGCGACGCGCTGCAGGCGGCGATGGGCATGCTGGGCGGGCTGCTCAAGTCGTAAGCGCCTCGCCGGTGCGGTGCCGGCGGCGGCGGGCACCGTACCTCTGCTCTGTATCGGCACAAGGTTCGACGCCATGCCTGAGGGGTAACGCGACGCGAATGCGCTACGATGGCTGGATAGTCGACTGCACAGAGCCGAACCGCCCATGCCGACCCGACCACTCGACCGCCTCCTGTTCGTCCAGGGCGGCCTCTGCTTCTTCTGCAAGCAGCCCCTTCCCCGCGACGAGGCCAGCGTCGAACACCTGCAGGCCATCGCCAACGGCGGTGCCAATGGCGACGACAACTGCGTCGCCTGCTGCAAGACGGTGAATGCCCTGCTCGGCAGCATGTCGATCAAGCAGAAGTTCGAAGTGGTGCTGAATCAGAAAGGGCACTTCAGGTGCCCGAACATCGCGCTCGCCATTCCGCCGAAGCCCGTCGTAGTCCCCGCCCCGGCGCCTCCACCCGCCGCACCGAAACCGGTCGCCGCCGCTGCCCCACCCGCAAAACCCGCCCCGCCTGAATCCGCCGCTGCGCCCACCCCGAAGAAGGTGGACCGCTTTGCGATGGTGGTCGCCAATCTGAAAACGCGCGGCAATTCACGGCCACGGACGCTGAAAACGCTCACGAGCAGCGTAGCGGCGCTGTTTCCGAAAGGGATTTCGCAGGCGGAGGTCGCGGCCATCGTCAGGCATTTGCAGGCGACCGGGAAAGTGAAGGTCGAGGGGGAGAAGGTGGCGTATAAGTTATGAAAAGGGCGATTCTGACGTGTCATCGGAACAGCTGTCGTGGCGAACCTGGAACCCGGATCGCATGAGATTGAGAAAGGCAAGTCGCGATCAGGTCGCCGCGCTTTGTCCGGTCGGCGGGGCATGACAAAGAAAGCCATCCGGAACGGGAAACATTGCGGCGTATCCGGATGCACGCACGCCACCTGCGCCTGTGGGTGCCCACACCTCCGTCAGGTTCGACAACCCCGTCGAAGCGCCAGAGTTCTGCAGCCACTGCCCCGATCATCCGGCTCCGACAGCGTGCGGATGACGCGGCCCCATGCGGCGCAACCGCGCCGCATTTCACCACTCGTCGGGCCACGGGTTTGTTCCCGCGTAGCGGCCGGTCAGGTCGGTTCGGGTCGTGAAAGAACGATGAAGAAGAAATCAGATGGCCGCTGACGGAGAATGCTGTTGCGTCCCCGATAAGTCCTTAGTCAATCAGCGCCACAACAAGCGGCTCGACCGCTTCACGCTGCGCGGGCGTACCAAGGTCGATGGGCAATGGAAGCTCTATTGCATGGTGCACAACATCGAAAAGCTCGGGCACCATGGCTACGCGAATTAGGTAAGGCGGCGGGCGACACCGACGCCATTCGAGTGTCGCCGGGCAGCGGCCGAGGCAGACCTCAGGAGACGACGATGAAACAAAGATCGCGAGACTGAAATGAGGATGAACGACTTTGAGCCGGCGAGGGCCGGGCACTACCGCTTGCCCCGAAATGGGGTTTATCTACAGAGCCGTTAGGCATACGGCCCACATGATTATTGAGCATAGTATTCCAAGGTCAGTACAATGAAATCAGGCTATAGCATATTGCTGGGCGAACACATTGACGCCTCCGATATTGAATATAGAGATTGCGAGCAATTCCAAATTATTTGCCCGGCATGCAACGAGCCGTTATTTAAAGTAAAAAGAACATCCGATGGCAATGATGTTCACTATTTATCTCATTACAACACCGACAACTCATATAGCGGAGATTGCGAGCTTAGAGTCGCCTCACACTCACAGAACGAAGTTAATAAACAAAACAAAATTTCACGCAACCAACGATTAACATTTTTCATTTCGGTCTTGCGTGAGATGATTGGTCGCCATGAGATGTACAAAACAGGGACCACTGCATCTCAAAAAATGTTAGGCAAATCAAAGGCTTTATCGTGGCTTTGTGACGTGATGTACAAAAACTCAGTAGAGAACCTTCGCTCAGATAATGTGCTGTCTGAGATTGCAGATGAGTATGTAAAGGATGTAAATGAAGTGGGGGTACCACTTCACACTACCTTTTCATATGCAGTGCAGAAAAGAATAGCGCATGATATGTGGATGTGTCTGCTTTCCGCAAAGGGTGAATCCAACTTCAGATTTTTATTTAACCATGCCTACATAGTTGTCGTACAGAGACTAAACACACATCTACCAAATGAGTCACAAGGCGCAATTGCGTTTATGAACTCAATGCTGGGATACCTCACAAAAATCCCTCAAACAAGCAAAAATGGTGGCATGAGGTTGCTTGCCGAGATGGCCTCAAGACCAATTGACCCACCTTACGCTATCGAAGGCAGCAATTACCTCAATAAGGCAGCATCAGAAATATCTCATGAAATGATTGGTTGTCTTCTTGGGCTACCATATTTTGAGTTTCTTAAAGATTCATTTATCACAAAGCGCCACAGTAACAATGAAATTTAAATTTATTTATCTAACTTGCCGCTCAAACGTGCGGCACTTGCTATAATCGATGACAAATCACAATTTCCTGAAGAGCGATTGGGACTCTTGTCTTGATGAATACACTGCCGCTTTGGGCAGGAATGTTTGTCTTGATTGCGATGATGGCTTACCACTTGCGGAGAGACTTTCGCAACTGCTCGGTATGTTGCTGCTTTATTTTGTACGCAATTCAAAAGCTAAAGATGAGTGGTCTCAGCTTAGATGGCGGTCAACATCAGCAGGCGTCTTTGTATCTACTTGCTCGAAAAAGCAAAAACACGAGTACACACTAGGCATTTACAACCAGGAGATTTATCTAAGTTCGGCTATATCGGAAGCGCAAAATCTCAAGAGCATGAACGATGATTTTTGGCACCAGTTCATGCAGTTATCAAGAGCGGGGAATTTTCAGTTCCAGGAAAATGCCGGCCTGCCCGATTCAGTAAAGCGTGTTTGCGATACCAAATCTAGCCGAAACAGTATTTTCAAGTTGGTACGGAATTTTGTGTTATTCGAAGAGCACTCGCCACAAAACACAATCGATCTTGGCTGGTTCGAGTTCAAGTGGGACACATCAGCACCGATCGAAACAATACAATCATCTGGCACAATAGCATTTAAAGGAATCTACAAACTGAATTATCTTCTATATCGCAGCCAGTATCTCAAAGACAAATCAAGGCATGCTGATTATTAACCCGGCAATCAATTAGCCGATAATGATAAAACTTGCGGATGGAAGAGATCGACGCCCGAAAGCTTCCCCGTCACGCCCAAGACGAAATGCGCCGCCAAGCGATGCGAATGCGCACAGAGCTTGGAT
>CAZKRN010000010.1:0-51647 GCA_964555165.1 uncultured Methyloversatilis sp.
CGTCGACGTGTGCCGACTCGGCGAGGAAGGTGTGCAGGGGGTCTTTGGCGTTCATTGAAGCTCCTGTTCGTGCGGCAATCCGGTTCGTTCGACGAGGTAGGCGACGAGTGCGCGAGCCGCACCGTGTCGATGGTGTGACGCAAGTTCCAGACCACGGGTGCGAAGACCGTGGCTTGCGCGTGCAAGCCCCGCGACGGCGGCGTCAGTCCCGACTATCCCATTCCGGAGGACGCGACGGGGCGAGACAGCTGTTTCAGCGTCGCGGGCGTCTCACCCGTACAGATGTCGCACCGGTGCGGTGTCTCTGAAGCGACTTCCAGTCCCGGCGCGGGTTTGCGGTCGATTTTTCAATGGCATGAATGCTGCGTAAGCCCTTGCGACGGCGGGGCGCATCGACGTACGCCGCTTTCAACCAGTGATCAATCAACAGCAACGCACGGAGGGGAACATGACAAGAACTGGACGCTCGTCGTCGAACAGCACCACACTGGACATCACGCGCAGGCTCACGACTTGTGCAGCGGCCGTCGCCGCGTTCGGCATGATGTCTGCGCCCGCGATGGCCGATATCGTCATCGGTGAGGTTGGCGGTACCAAACTTTCGATGTTCGGCATCATCGACGTCGGCATGCTCTACAACAGCGAGGCCAATGCGGCTGGCGACAGCAAGACGTCGATGGAAACGAGCGGACTGCGCCAGACCGTGATCGGCTTCAAGGGCGAACGGGAACTCGACACCAACCTGACCGCCTTCTTCAACCTCGAATCGCACTTCGACACCAACAACGGCTTTCTGCACGGAACCGGCGACGCCTCGGGCACCGGACCGGGGGGCATCAATACGCCGCTGTTCCGTCGTCAGGCCAATCTGGGCGTGCGTGGAGACTGGGGTAGCGTTACTCTGGGCCGGCAGTACGGTCCGGCACTGCTGGCGCACATCGGCACCGAGCCGCGTGCGTTCAAGGAGCAATTCTCGAATCTGTACGCGTGGGCCTACGGCCAGTTGTTCACCACGGCCAACCCGAACAACGGCGATGGCCGCAACACGAACAACGACGTCGGCATTTTCATGAACAACGCCGTGCAGTACCGGAACACCTGGGGTCCGGTCACCATGGGCGTGCTGTACTCCTTCGGTGGCCAGGCCGGTGACTTCAAGGACAACAGCGCCTATGCGCTCGGCCTGACCTACAACGGCCCGATCACCCTGTCCGGTTCCTACCAGGCCTTCCATGACGAACAGTCCGGCAAGAAGGTGGTCGATCACACCTCCCTCGGCTTCGCCATTCCGTTCGGCGACTTCACCTGGAAGAACAACTGGATGAAGGCCAAGAACGACAATACCGCGGGCACCCAGCAGTTCGACGTCGATGGTCTGGGCACCGGCATCGACTGGAAGTGGCATCCGAAGAATACGGCTACGCTTGCCTTCTACCTGAACAAGGACGATGTGAACAAGACCGATGAAACCAAGTTCATCGTCATCAGCAACGACTTCCAGTGGCGTCCCGACACCACGCTCTACGTTCAGGCCGCCTTCGCCGATGCGGACCCGGGTGCGACGCTGCGTACCAGCATCGTTGCGGCCGGTGTGACGGCAGGCGAAAAGAGCACATTGATCAACGTCGGCCTGAACTTCATGTTCTGAACCTGCAGTATCCGCAGCACCCGCAGTACCGCAGGAGGTGGTCGCAGCCGCCTCCTGACGGCAAAAACATAATGGAGACCTGATTGATGAACCCGATCCGCAAGCCGCTGACTGTCGGTGCGCTGGCTTCTGCCATCGCCGCCATGTCGACCCTCTCCCTCTTTGCTCCGCAAGTTGCCGCCCAGAGCGGTCCGGGGTTCGAAGACCCGAACAACTGGCCGCAGTACCACCGCACCAGCAACGCCTGGCGCTTCAGCCCGCTGAACCAGGTGAACCGTGACAACGTGAAGAAGCTCAAGGTGGCGTGGATCCACCAGCCGGGCACCATCACGCACGGCCTGCAGGCAACGCCCATCGTGATCGACGGCATCATGTATTCGATCTCGGCCAACAACAACGTCTGGGCCATCGACGCCGCCACCGGCAAGACCCTGTGGCAGTACGCGCCCAAGCTCGACAAGATCGTCGACCAGGTGTTCTACGGCGCGGCCAGCCGCGGCGTGACCGTGGGTCGCGGCAAGGTGTTCGTCGGCACGCTGGACGGCCGTTTCGTCGCGCTCGACCAGAAGACCGGCAAGGAAGTGTGGTCGACCCAGCTCACCAATCCGAAGACCCAGTACGGCGCACTGTTCTCGGCACCGCCGCAGCTGGCGGGCGACGTGCTGTTCGGTGGCACGACCGGCGGCGATCAGCCGATCTCGGGCAAGATCTACGCGGTCAATGCCGACACCGGCAAGCCGGTGTGGACCTTCGACGTGATCAAGAACGATCCGAAGAGCTGGCCGGGCGAGAGCGGCAAGGTCGGCGGCGGCAGCGCCTGGATGCCGGGCACCTACGATGCCAAGACCGACACCATCTACATCGGTACGTCGAATGCCGCGCCCGACTATTACAACTACGACCGCAAGGGCGACAACCTCTACACCGCCACGCTGCTGGCACTCGATCCGAAGACCGGCAAGGTGAAGTGGCACCGCCAGGAAGTGCCGAACGATTCGTGGGACTACGACTCGGCGTACGAGGCGCTGGTGGTGCAGAAGGACGGCAAGGACGTCATCGTCCACCTGAACAAGGGCGGCTTCGTGTTCGTGATGGACAAGAAGGACGGCAAGCTCGAAAACGTGTGGCAGTTCGCCGAGAACGTGAACTGGGTCAAGGGCATCGACCCGAAGACCGGCGCGCTGATCGATCCGATCTATCCGGAAGTCGACAAGGTGAAGACCTTCTGCCCGAACCTGCTCGGTGCGCGCAGCTGGAACCACGGCGCCTACAACCCGGGCACCGGCCTCTGGTACTCGCACGCGATGGAAGTGTGCAATGAAGTGGTCGCGGGCAAGGACGATCCGGACAACCTGAAGGCCGTGTCCTCGCTGTCGCTCGGCATCGAGTCGATCAAGCTGGTGCCGCCTCCGGGCACCAAGCCGCACGGCCGTCTGGACGCGCGCGACCCGATCACCGGCAAGCGCAAGTGGTCGATCAAGTACGACCTGCCGCCGCTGTCGTCGGTGCTGACCACCGCCGGTGGCCTGGTGTTCACCGGCGACATGGAAGGCAAGATCTACGGCTACGACGCCGAAACCGGCAAGGAACTGTGGTCCTTCAACGCCGGGTCCGGCCTGCGCGGCGGCCCGGTCAGCTATTCGGTCAAGGGCAAGCAGTACATCGTGTTCCCGACCGGGCTCGGTTCGCATGCGCCGGGCTTCCTGTCGGGCGCGTTCCCGCAGATCAAGGATCTGCCGGGCGGCGCGGCGATGGTCGCCTTCACGCTGGAGTAAGTGCGTCACCCACGCCGTCGTGCGGACACACGACGGCGTGTTGCAAGTCTCCTCATTTACAGGCGGTAACGGGAGTGACCGCCTGTCCTTTTTTGTGCAGACTCCAGCAGCGCACAGGACATCCGTCCAGCCACCCGCGCAAGGCGCCGATCGCGCAGCCCGCATCGTGGCCACCCGGCGCAGGGTCGGTCAACCCGCTTCCACAACATCTCTTTCGTATCAACCGGGCAGGAAAGCAGAACCATGAACGCAGGCATTCCAGGCGGCACGAGCCGCAACACTTCCATCATCGCCGGTCTTCGCGCATGCGCCCTCGCAGGTGCGGCGTGCGCAATGCAGCTGATCTGCATGCCGGCGTTCGCCAATGCGGACGGTGCAGTCGAGACGCTGCCCGTGCCCTCATTCGGACTGACCGATCCGGATCGCATCGCAGCGGGCAAGAAGCGCTTCAACAAGACCTGTGCCGGCTATTGCCACGGCGCCGAAGGTGTGGGCGGACGGGCGCCGGACTTCAAGGGTCGCAAGGATCTGCCGGACGAAGAAGCGTTCCGGACCATATTCCACGGACGCCGCGGCTCGGACATCATGCCGCCCTGGGGCGAGGCGTTTTCCGCGGATCAGATCTGGGAACTGGTGGCCTACATCAAGTATCTCGGCACGCAGTGACGCGCGGGGTTGGCGTTCCGAGCCGGCGGGTGCCGGGCCGGCCGGAACGCCTGCTCGCGAAGGGTCGCTGGCACCCCGGCGCGAGCCGGGCAGCCAGCGAGGTCATGTCCTTTCGGCCGACCTGTCCTCTCCATCGAGATAGTTCGGCGCGACGATGCGCAGGCGCGCCATCTTGCGGTAGAAGGTCGCGCGCGACATGCCGAGCTGGCGGGCCGTCTCGGTGACGCGCCAGTGATTGCGTCGCAGCGCGTCGAGCATCTTCCGGCGCAGTTCGAGACAGGCGTCGTTCAGCGTCTCGCCGTCGCGCAGCTCGCACGGGTCGGGTTGAGCCTGGGCGCTGCCTGAAACCGGAGCGGGAAGCTGCTGGGCCTGTTGCTGCGGTGGCGGCGCCAGCCGCGGCGTTGCGTTGGCCGTGCGCAGCTCCTGCGGGAAGTGGTCGATGGTGACGCGGGAGCCATCGGCGATCGCACAGGCGTAGCGGATGGCGTGGCGCAGCTGGCGGATATTGCCCGGCCAGTCGTAGGCGAGCAGGCGCGTCATCGTCTCTTCGGCGATGCTCAGCTCCTCCCGGCCCATGGCGGTGCACTCCTCTCGCATCACCAGCTGTATCAGCTCTCGCTTGTCCTCGCGGCTGCGCAGGGGCGGCAACATGAAGCTCGCACCGTTGAGCCGATAGAAGAGGTCCTCGCGGAAGCGGCCCTGGCGCACCAGTTCCGCCAGGTCCTGGTGGGTGGCGCACATCACGTGCAGGTTGACGGCCGTCGGCTGTTCGGCACCGAGCGGTACCACCTCGCCCTCCGCCAGTACGCGAAGCAGCCGGCTCTGCAAGGACAAGGGCATGTCTCCGATCTCGTCGAGAAAGAGGGTGCCACCGTCCGACTGCAGTATCTTGCCCTTGGCACCCTTGCTGCGCGCGCCGGTGAAGGCGCCGTCGCGGTAGCCGAACAGTTCGCTCTCGATCAGGCTCTCCGGTATCGCTGCGCAGTTCAGCGCGACGAAGGGCTGCTTGGCGCGGTCGCTGAAGTCGTGGATGGCGCGCGCGAACGCTTCCTTGCCGGTACCGGTCTCGCCCAGCAGCATGACCGGGATGTCGCGGTTGGCCACCTTGACCGCGCACTGCACATTCGCCTTCACGCGCGGGTCACCCAGAGCGAGATGACGGAATCCGCGCGGTGCGCAGGCATCCTCGGCCGTGACCACCGGCTTGGACAGCGTCACCTGGGCCAGCGTGCGCGCATTCGGTGCGCGCAGCACGGCGAACAGCCGACGGCCGGTCGCCATCATGCGCAGTGGAAAGGGGGTGCCTGGACTGGCGTGCGCCGACACCAGGATGTCGCTGGCCGTGCATTCGAACAGGTCGTGCAGGAACTCGGCGCGACGTCCGTTGTGGTTGATCAGTTCCTGGCGCGCCCGGCGGTTGCCGCCGACGATGAGGCCGTCGTCGTCGAAGGCGATCAGGTAGTCGGTCTCGACCGGCATGAATTCGGCGACCTGCCCGAGCTGCAGCGTCCAGTAGGTGCGCAGGCTGTAGTGCGCGTAGGCGTCCTCGATCAGGCGCGCCTTGTCGCACACCATGCGGAACACCAGCAACTGGCTGTCGCGGCCCTCCGGCGAATACAGCGCAGAGGCATCGAGCACCGCGATGGGCTCGTCGTGCAGACCGAGTATCGGTGCCGAGCTGCAGGTGAACTGCGTGTTGTGCGACCGGTAGTGCTCGCCGCGGTGGACCAGCGTCGGCTGGCGGTCGGCCAGCGTGGTGCCGACGCCGCAGGTACCTTCGTGCTCCTCTGCCCAGCAGGTGCCGTTGCGAAAACCTTCTTCCTTGAATTCCTTTTCCAGTGCCGGCACGGTGCGGTAGTCGACGGTGACGCCGGCGGCGTCGGTCAGCAGCACGCAGTAGTTGGCAGGCAGCAGTTCGCGATGCAGGCGCTCCACGCCTTCGCGGGCGATGCGCATGAAGGTTTCGATGCGCTCGCGGTGCTCGCGCAGTTCGTAGGCGGTGACGACCTTGGGCACCGAGGACAGGCCCGGATCGATGGCATGCTTGTTCAGGGAACGGCGCCAGGAGCGCGCCAGCCTTTCGTGATTGGGATCCGACGTCCGTTGCGGGCCGCGTCCTTCGATGATGTTCATCACGCGCCCGACATGGTCTGCGATCTCGCGACCTTGCACCATTTTATTGCCTCCTCCAGAACTGGATTTATGTGCCTTGTGTGGCGGTCTGTGCCGCCTGCGGGATTGATTCCCATGTGGCCTCGTGAGGGTAGGCCTTGTGCCGATCTAAATCAACGAAACGGATGTCTCCGAAAAGTGAGACAGCTGTCTCACTCCGGAGGCTTGCAGGCGTCTCACCGCAAGCGCTGACGCAGCGGACAATGACAATGGCGTGATTGGTGCGGCCCGAGAACGCTGCCGAATCATCGGCTTGGCAATGATCCGGCTGCGCGGCATCCGGCGCTGGCACGACAGATGCAAAGAGGGTGTGAATCGTCCTCGGGAGTTGCCTCGTCGTGTCATCCAGTCCAGCCGGTCCGATCCGTGTCGGCATCATCGCCAACCCGGCGTCGGGCAGGGATATCCGCCGCCTGACCTCGCGTGCCTCGGTTTTTCCGAACGCGGAGAAGGCAAGCATGATCGTGCGCGCCATTGCCGGGCTCGAAGCGGCCGGCGTGCACGAAGTGCTGCTGATGCCGGACAAGGGCTCGATCTCGGGGCTTGTGTATCGCACGCTCGGCATGAGCGGCCCGTCGACTGAAGGCAGGGGCGTGCGCTTCCTCGATATGACCATTTCGGAGTCGATCGAGGACACGCTCAACGCGACCGCGACGATGCGCGCCGCCGGGGTCACGGCCATCATCGTGCTCGGTGGCGACGGTACGCATCGCGCAGTGGCTCAGCGCTGCGGTCCGGTGCCGCTGCTGGCGCTGTCCACCGGCACCAACAATGCCTTCCCGGAGATGCGTGAAGCGACAGTGGCCGGCCTCGCAGCCGGATTCGTTGCCAGCGGGGCCGTACCGGCGACGGCCGGACTGCGCAGGAACAAGGTGTTGCGCATCCACTGCGACGGTCGTGACGACATCGCGCTGGTCGATGCCTGTTTCACCGGCCACGAATACGTCGGCTCGCGTGCCGTGTGGGACAGCGCCCGCGTCGAAGATCTGTTCGTCACCTTTGCCGCAGCCGACAGCATCGGCCTGTCCGCGATTGCCGGTCAGCTGGAGCCGGTGTCCAGACAGACGCCGCACGGCCTGCACGTGCGCTGCGCGCCGGCGGCAGACACGCCGCGTCGTGTCCATGCGGCGATCGCGCCCGGTCTGGTGGCCGAGGTCGGCGTGCACGAATACGGGCGCCTGGCACCGCACGAACCGGTCTGCATATCGGGGCGTCGCGGCACCATCGCGCTCGACGGCGAGCGCGAGATCGAGTTCGACACCGGCAGCCGCGTCGAGGTGCGGCTCGATCTGCAGGGGCCGCTCACCATTGACGTCGCGGCCACGCTCAACCATGCCGCACAGCACCGTCTGCTGCGCGGCTACGTCGGGGGCGCCGCATGAGGTGCGCCCCGCTCTCCGCCGTTCTCCACGGGGCTGCCGGCTTTGATGGCCGGTACCCGCCCCGGTCCGCGCCCGTGTCAGCCGACACCCTGTCCGCCGTGGGCGGAACGGGGCGTCAGCTGACCCACGTCGAGCCATCCGCCCGCAGCTTCAGGAGATACGCGGGCACTTCCGTCCACAACAAAGAGGAGCACTCATGACCAGTCCTTTGAACAGGGAAGCCCTTCTGCAGGCTTACCGGACCATGCGCACCATCCGCGATTTCGAGGAGCGCGTGCACGTCGATTTCGCCACCGGCGAAATTCCCGGCTTCGTCCATCTGTATGCAGGCGAGGAAGCTTCGGCGACCGGTGTCTGCATGCACCTCAACCGCGACGACTACATTGCCTCGACCCACCGCGGTCACGGCCACTGCATCGCCAAGGGCGTCGATCCCGTCGGCATGATGGCCGAGATCTGGGGCAAGGCCACCGGCACCTGCAAGGGCAAGGGCGGCTCCATGCACATCGCCGACCTCGAGGTGGGCATGCTGGGTGCCAACGGCATCGTCGGCGGTGGCGGTCCGCTCATCTGCGGCACCGCGCTCGCCTCCAAGCTGCGCGGGCTGAACAATGTGGGCGTGTGCTTCTTCGGCGATGGCGCGTCCAACCAGGGCACGATCTTCGAGGCGATGAACCTCGCCTCGGTGTGGAAGCTGCCGGTCATTTTCGTGGCCGAGAACAACGGCTATGCCGAAGCCACTTCCAGCACCTTCTCGGTGGCGGTCGAGAACATCGCCGACCGCGCCAGCGCATTCGGCATGCCCGGCGTCATCGTCGACGGTTTCGATTTCTTCGCGGTGTATGAGGCCGCAGGCGAGGCGATCAAGCGCGCGCGCGAAGGCCACGGCCCGACCCTGCTCGAAGTGAAGCTGTCGCGCTACTACGGCCACTTCGAAGGCGACCAGCAGACCTATCGCGCACCGGGCGAAGTGCAGAAGCTGCGCGAGACCAAGGACTGCCTGATGCAGTTCGCCAAGCGCGTCACCGCGCGCGGCGAACTGACCATGGCCGACATCGAAGCCATCGACATGGAGGTGAAGACGATGATCGACGACTCCGTGGTGAAGGCGAAGGCAGACCCGCTGCCGCCGCCCGAGGCCCTGATGGCCGACGTCTACGTCTCTTACTGAACCCGCGCCCTACGCCGACAGGAGAAAACAGAATGGCAAGAAAGATCACATACCAGCAGGCCATCAACGAGGCGCTGGATCAGGAAATGTCGCGTGACCCCAGCGTCATCGTCATGGGCGAGGACGTCGCCGGTGGCGAAGGTTCGCCCGGCGAGCAGGACGCCTGGGGCGGCGTGCTCGGCGTGACCAAGGGCCTGTACGCGAAGCACCCGGGCCGCGTGCTCGACACGCCGATTTCCGAATCGGGCTATGTCGGCGCCGCCGTCGGTGCCGCCTGCAACGGCCTGCGTCCGGTCGCCGAACTGATGTTCATCGACTTCATGGGCGTCTGCTTCGACCAGATCTTCAACCAGGCAGCCAAGTTCAAGTACATGTTCGGCGGCAAGGCCAAGACCCCGGTCGTCATCCGCGCGATGTACGGCGCCGGCTTCCGCGCCGCCGCCCAGCACTCGCAGTGCCTGTACAACGTGTTCACGCACATCCCCGGCCTGAAGGTGGTCATCCCGTCGAACCCTTACGACGCCAAGGGCCTGCTGATCCAGTCGATCCGCGACAACGACCCGGTCATCTTCCTTGAGCACAAGGCGCTCTACACGATGGAAGGCGATGTGCCGGCCGAGAGCTACATCGTGCCCTTCGGCGAAGCCGCCGTGGTGCAGGAGGGCGACGATGTGACCATCGTCGCGATGGGCCGCATGGTGCATTACGCGAAGGAAGCCGCCGGCAACCTGCGCAAGAAGGGCATCCAGTGCGAAGTCATCGATCCGCGCACGACCTCGCCGCTCGACACCGACACGATTCTCGAAAGCGTCGAGCGTACCGGCCGTCTGGTCGTCGTCGATGAATCAAACCCGCGCTGCAGCATGGCGTCGGACATTTCGTCCATCGTCGCGCAGGAAGCTTTCGGCGCACTGAAGGCACCGATCCAGATGGTGACCGCACCGCACGTTCCGGTGCCGTTCGCCGCTTCGCTTGAAGATCTTTACATCCCCAGTCCGGCACGCATCGAAGAGGCCGTGATGAAGGTCAAGGAGTATCGCTGATGTCCGCAATCCATACCGTCACCATGCCCAAGTGGGGCCTTTCCATGCAGGAGGGAAAGGTCAACCTGTGGCTGAAGGAAATCGGTGACACGATAGACCCGGGCGAGGAAATCGTCGAAGTCGAGAGCGAGAAGATTTCCGGCGCGGTCGAGGCTTCGGTGTCCGGCGTGCTGCGCCGGCAGGTCGCCCAGCCGGACGAAGTGCTGCCGGTCGGCGCGCTGCTCGGCATCGTCGCCGAAAAGGGTGCCGACGATGCCGAGATCGACGCGGTGATCGCCCGCTTCCAGGCAGAGTTCGTACCGCCGTCCGCCGACGACGCCGATTCCGGTCCGCAGACGCAGACGGTCAAGGTGGGCAATGTCGAAGTGCGCTATCTCAAGCTCGGTGAGGATGCGGCCGGCAAGGAACCGCTGCTGCTGATCCACGGCTTCGGTGGCGATCTGAACAACTGGCTGTTCAACCACTCGCCGCTGTCCGAGTCGCGTGCGGTGTATGCGCTCGATCTGCCGGGTCATGGCAGCACCACCAAGGTGACTGGCATCGCCTCGCTCGACGGTCTGGCGGAAGTGGTGATCGGCTTCATGGACGCTGTCGGTCTCGAATGCGCCCACCTGGCCGGCCACTCGATGGGCGGCGGTGTCTGCCTGGCGGTCGCCAGGCGTGCGCCGAACAAGGTGAAGTCGCTGTCGCTGATCGCCAGCGCCGGGTTGGGCAACGAGATCAACGGTGCCTACATCGACGGCTTCGTCACCGCCGCCTCGCGCAACGCGCTCAAGCCGGTGCTGGCGCAGCTGTATTCGGACGAGTCGCTGGTCACCCGCTCGATGATCGACGACATGCTCAAGTTCAAGCGCCTCGAAGGCGTCGACAGCGCGCTCGCCACGCTGGCCGGCGGCCTGTTCGCCGGCGGCCGTCAGGCCGAGCAGCTTGCTTCGGCCGCAGCCGGCAAGCCGACGCTGGTGATCTGGGGCGAAAACGACCGTGTCATCCCGTCCTCTCACGCCACGGCGATCCCGGGCGCGACCGTGAAGGTGATGCCGGGCCAGGGCCACATGGTCCAGCTCGAAGCGGCAGGCGAAGTGAACAAGCTGATCGGCGAGTTCATCGGCTGATGCACCACCGGCCGCCGCAGCCTCTCCTGCGGCGGCCGCTTTTACGGATTCGATCATGAGTTCAGCTGTTGCTGGAGAAGGCCTGCGCGGGCGCGACAAGCTTGCCCGCATTCCGGTCAGGGTGCGCGAGGATGTCGCTTCGCCCGCCAAGCCCGCCTGGCTGCGCGGCCGCGACCAGGACACGCCGGCGGTACGCGCGCTGCAGGGCGTGTTGCGCGATCACGCGCTGCACACCGTGTGCGAAGAGGCGGCCTGCCCGAACATCGGCGAGTGCTTCGGCCGCGGCACGGCGACCTTCATGATTCTCGGTGCCATCTGCACGCGCCGCTGCCCCTTCTGCGACGTGTCGCACGGCCGGCCACTGCCGCCCGATGCCGACGAACCGCAGCGCCTGGCGCGCACTGTGGCGGCGATGAAACTTCGGTACGTGGTCATCACCTCGGTGGACCGCGACGACCTGCGTGACGGTGGTGCTGCGCACTTCGCGCAGTGCATGGCCGACATCCGCGCGCTGAGTCCGGACATCGCGATCGAGGTGCTCACCCCGGATTTCCGCGGTCGCGAGGCGGCCGCACTGGACGCTTTGGCGGTGTCGCCGCCTGACGTGTTCAACCACAACATGGAAACCGTGCCCCGCCTGTACCGCGAAGTCAGGCCGGGCGCGAACTACGAAGGTTCGCTCAGGCTGCTGCGCGACTTCGGCCAGCGCTTCCCCGGCGTGCCGACCAAGACAGGCCTGATGCTGGGCCTCGGCGAAACCGAGGCGGAAGTGGTCGAGGTGATGCGCGACCTGCGCGCGCACGGCTGCGACCTGCTGACGCTGGGCCAGTATCTGCGACCGTCGCCGGCCCATCTGCCGGTGATCGAGTACATCGCGCCGGAGCGCTTCGACGCGCTGCGCGACATCGCGCTCGGACTCGGTTTCAGCGAAGTCGCCGCCGGCCCGCTGGTGCGCTCGTCCTACCGTGCCGACGTGCTGCACGCCGCGCATGAGAACCATGGCTGACGCCAGCGCCCACACCGTCATCGTGAACGGCCAGCACGAGCCGCTCGACGACGCGCGCACGGTGGGCGACCTGCTCGACCGCATGAGGCTGCGCGGCAAGCGCATCGCGGTCGAACGCAACGGCGAAATCGTGCCGCGCAGCGTGTTCGACCATGCGGCGCTGTGCCCGGGCGACCGCGTCGAAATCGTCATCGCCGTCGGAGGCGGCTAGACCATGAATGCACTCCTCGATACGCCGCTGGCCGATCCGCTCGTCGTTGGCGGCCAGCCCTTTGCGTCGCGTCTGCTGGTCGGTACCGGCAAGTACCGCACACTGGACGAAACGGCGCGTGCGCTCGACGCCAGCGGCGCCGACATCGTCACCGTGGCGATCCGCCGCACGCCGCTGAACCGCAACAACGGCGAACCGGGCCTGCTCGACGTGCTGCCGGTCGGCCGTTACACCTTGCTGCCGAATTCCGCCGGCTGCTACACCGCCGACGACGCGGTGCGCACGCTGCGCCTGGCGCGCGAACTGCTCGACGGCCACGACCTGGTCAAGCTCGAAGTGCTGGGCGATCCGAGGTCGCTCTACCCGAACATGCCGGAAACGCTGCGCGCCGCCGAAACGCTGATCCGCGACGGCTTCCGCGTCATGGTCTATTGCTCGGACGACCCGATACAGGCCCGCGTGCTGGAAAGCATGGGCTGTGTCGCCATCATGCCGCTGGCCAGCCTGATCGGCTCCGGCATGGGCATTCTGAACCCGTGGAACATCGGAATCATCCTCGCCGACGCGAAGGTGCCGGTCATCGTCGATGCCGGCATCGGCACCGCGTCGGACGCCGCGGTGGCGATGGAACTTGGCTGCGATGGTGTGCTGATGAACACCGCCATCGCCCACGCGCGCGACCCGGTGCGCATGGCTGCGGCGATGCGCCATGGCGTCATCGCGGGCCGCGAGGCCTTCCTCGCCGGCCGCATGGAAAAACTGCCGTACCGGGCTGCGGCCTCGTCGCCGCAGACCGGCCTCATCCAATAGACGAAGGTCTGCAGGAAGGAGTACACCATGTCCGTATCGAGCAAGCGCCGTGTCGCGCTGATCACCGGTGCATCGCGCGGCATCGGCGCCGCGATTGCGCAAAGGTTGGCCAGCGACGGCTTTCATGTGGTCGTTCACTATGCGCACGGTGCCGCCGAAGCGCGCGCCGTGTGCACCGCCATCGAACGAGCCGGTGGCAGTGCCGCGCCGCTGCAGGCGGATCTGTCGCTGTCCGACGGTCCGCAGAATCTGGCCGATGCGCTGCGCGAGCCGCATATCGACGTCCTGGTCAACAACGCGGGCATCGCACCTTTCGAATCGATCGAGGACATGAACGAAGGCAGTTACGATCGACTGTCCAACGTGAACATGCGATCGGTGTTCTTCGTCACCCGCTATCTGCTGCCCAGGCTGCGCGACGGCGGGCGCATCGTGAACCTGTCGAGCATCGTCGCGCGCACGGCCTTTGACGGCATTCCTGCCTATTCCGCGACCAAGGGCTTTGTCGATGTGCTCACGCTGCAGCTCGCGGCAGCGCTTGGACCGCGCGGCATCACGGTCAACGCGGTGGCGCCGGGCGTGATCGAGACGCGACTCACCAGCGGCCTGCTGGAGGGTGGCGGCGCCGACGCCGTGCAGGCCATGCAGGCGCTGGCAGGCATCGGTACGCCCGACCGCGTGGCCGGGGTGGTGTCTTTCCTGGTCGGTCCGGATGGCGGCTGGACCACCGGTCAGGTGATCGACGTCAGCGGCGGCAGCAAGCTCTGATCGGTGCCCGGGAAGGTATGCTGCGGTCCCCGGTCGCTCAGGGGCGCAGCGCAAGTGCCAGCCAGCCCAGCCATTCGTGCAGCGCCCACCAGGACTGCTGCAGTGCGCGCATCGAGGGCACGAAGTCGCCCGCCTTCCATTCGCCCGGACGGCGGATCATCGTCGGCACGGCGACCGGGTCCAGGCCCGCGCGGCGGAACTCCTCCAGCGAACGGCGCATGTGTATCGCATGCGTCACCAGCGCGATACGGGTGACGCCGGCGTCGCGCAGCAGCACCGCCGACAGCCGGGCGTTGTCGGCGGTGTCGCGCGAGGCCAACTCGACCCAGCGCACGTCGACCGCAAACTCTTTCATTGCCTCGTGCATCAGTTCGCCTTCCGGGCGCCCGTCCCACACGACCCCACCGCTCAGCAGCAAGGGCAGGCCGGTCGCCTTGGCCAGCCTGGCGCCTGCCCGTACGCGTTCCAGCGCCCAGCCATTCACCGTCTGTCCGTCATAGTCGACCAGGTTGTCCACGGTGCCGGCGCCGAGCACGACGATGGCGCCAACACCGGCCAGAGCGCGGCCCGGGGCGGTGTCGTAGGTGCTGCGCTCAAGCCAGCCGCTCAGCACCGGCAGGCACAGCAAGTACAAGGTCAGCACGCCCGCGAGGGCGAACGTCATGCCGGTGCGTGGGCGGCGGCGCATCAGCAACAGGCCGAATGCCGTGATCAGCAGTGGACTTGTCGGCGGCAGCAGAAGTACTGCCAGCGTCTTCTTCAGCAGGAACAGCAGGGAACTCGGCATGGGTGCGGGCCAGTCAAAAAGCCGTATTATCCGGGCCAGCACGTCGCGCGGCGTCGCCGGATGCCCGCGCAGACCATACGGAGCGGGGATTTGATCGATCTGTCGGCCATCGGCTGGAAAGAGGGCGCGTTGCTCGCGCTCGTCATCCTGGCGATCTACATGGGGTATGCGCTGATGCGCCTGGCCACGCTGAACGCCCGGCGCAATGCCGAAGCGCCTGCGCCGGCGCCAGTGGTGCCGCCTTCGCCACTGCCGGAGGTGCCGCCGCCGGACATCGAGGCGGAACTCGACACCCTGTTCGATGCCCGGCTTGCCCCGCTGATGCAGGCGCTCGAAACGCGGCTCGATCTGATCGAGGACAGGCTGGACGGCGTGAGTCGCCGTCTGGAAACAGTGAACCAGTTGCCGCCGGTCGCGCCGCAGTACAGCGAAGCGCTGTCTCTTGCCGCGCGCGGACTGAGTGCGGAGGACATCGCGGAACAGTGCGACATGTCGGTCGGCGAGGCCGAACTGGTGCGTACGCTTGCGCAGAGCCGAGGGCTGGGAGACGGGGCATGACGACGACGCCGGTGGCGGCACGGGAGGTCGAGGAAGAAGCGTCGCAGCAGCGTGTGGCGCTGCTGCGACGGGTGGTCGTGGCCGGTGCTCTGATCGCGATGCTGCTTGGTGGCCTGGCGCTGTTCGATGCCAGCCGCACGCGGCAGGACGAGGAGACGGCCGGCAGCGTCGTCCGGACGCCGTCTGCGCCGCCGCCAGCGGATGAAGCGCCCGCGATGGAAGCCACGCCAGCGTCGATAGAGGACAGTCCGCCGCCCTTGCCGGACGCCGATGTGGCGGCGGAACAGACCGAGCCTGCGGCATCGTCTGCCGAAGCGCCCGCAGCCGCGCCCGCAGCCGCGCCGGTGGCACCGGCCATACCCGAGGCCACCGCCCGCCCGGGCGCCCGCACCGGCAGACCGCAGGCAGAGGCGCCCCGCACGCCGGCGCCCGCGGCCGCCGCTCCGGCACCGGCCGAAACGTCGCCGCCAGCGATCGCCCGCACGCCGGCCGCGTCCGGCAGCGGCTATGTCGTGCAGGTCGGCGTGTTCAGCAATACCGCGAACGCCGAGGAACTGCGCGCGAAGCTTGCGCTGAACGGCATTCCGGCGCAGATCGAGACGCGCGTACACGTCGGTCCTTTCCGCACCCGTGCCGAGGCCGACAGGACGCGCGAACGCCTGCGCGCACTTGGCGTGGCGAGCGCCGCCCCTGTGCCGCTGAGGCCGGCTGCCGGCCGCTGAACGCGCCGCAGTCTCATGCTGTCGGTTGTTAAAGCCGACTTCCGTGCCGCCGTTATTCCGTATTCGGCAAAAACAATACGGAGCTCGGTATGGCTTTCATGGGTTGGGTGGGACGCACGGAACACGAAGCGCTGGCAGTCGAACGCAAGAGCCTGCAGGATGAAGTTTCCCGCTTGCGGGCGGAGGTTTCCCGGCTGGAGGATGAGCGGTCCGCCCTGCAGGCGTCGCATGCCCAGACCAGTGCCCGTTGTGCCTTCAACGCCGGACTTCTGTCCAATCTCACCGCCTATGCAGGCTCCTTCCAGCGTTTCAGGACGACACTTGCCGCACTGGCCGGTGTCGTCAGCGACGAGGCGACGCGTGCGGCGCAGACCGCCGAACGGTGCGCAGAGACGGCACGCGGCAGCCGTGCGGTGGCGGAAAGTCTGCACGCCTACTCTGGACGCCTGACCGAGACCGCCCACAGCGTCGATACGCTGCGCGACCGCGCCGAGCGCATAGGCGGCATCGTGCGCTTGATCCGTGAGATTGCCGACCAGACCAACCTGCTGGCTCTGAACGCCGCGATCGAGGCGGCACGGGCCGGCGAGCAGGGCCGGGGCTTTGCCGTCGTGGCCGACGAGGTGCGCAAGCTGGCCGAACGCACAGGTGCAGCCACGGCCGAAATTGCCGGTCTGGTCAATGGCATCCAGGAAGACACCGGCGAGGCGACCGCGCGCATGCAGGCGAACGCCGCCGACGCCGAAACCTATTCCGGCGACGGAATGGACACCAGTCAGCGCATCGAGGCGTTGAGCACGCAGGCGAGCGCCAATGGGGAACACATGCAGGCCACTTCGCTGCGCGCCTTTGCCGAACTGGCCAAGGTTGATCACCTCGCCTACAAGATGGATGTCTATCAGGCCGTGTCCGGTTCCGGCGACTACGATCTGTCGCGTTTCTCCGGTCACACGGACTGCCGCCTGGGGAAGTGGTATTTCGAAGGCGAGGGTCGTCGCTGCCACAGCCACCTGCCGGGCTTCCGCGAGCTTGCCGCACCGCACGAGGCCTTCCACACGGTTGGCATCGAGGCGCTGCAGCATGCCAGGGACGGGCGGCACGATGCCGCGCTGGCCTCCATTGCCCGCATGGAGGCGCTCAGCCTCGATGTGCTCGGCGCGCTGGATCGCATGAGCGACGCAGCCGAACACGAACATGCGCATGCCTGACCGGAGGTAATCGCCCCGGCGGCAGCGAATCCGCGATAATCCGGCGTCGTCCGGCGCGCCTGTCGAGGTGCGCCGCTCCGCATCCTTTCACGTACTCCGGAGATACGCATGTCGCGCACCATTGTTTCCACCCCCGACGCACCGGCCGCCATCGGCACCTATTCCCAGGCGGTCAAGGTCGGCAACACCGTCTACATGTCCGGACAGATCGGCCTTGACCCGGCCACCATGGCCATGGCCGACGGCATCGACGCGCAGATCGCGCGCGTGTTCGACAACCTGAAGGCGGTGGCCGCCGCGGCGGGCGCCACGCTGGACAACGCGGTGAAAGTGAATGTGTTCCTGACCGACCTCGGCAACTTCGCCAAGGTGAACGAGGCGATGACCCGCTACTTCAATCAGCCCTACCCGGCGCGCGCTGCGGTTGGCGTTGCCGCGCTGCCGCGCGGTGCGCTGGTCGAGGTCGATGCCGTGCTGGTGATCGACTGAGTCCGTCCGGATCGGGGTTTCGCCTCCGGCCCGGTCTTTCTCCGCGCAAAAGTGAGTACCCGCAGCGACGCGCTCTCGGCCGCGCTCGAAAAGATGGGCCTGGCCTCGGACGCCGCGCTCGTCCTGCATTTTCCGCTGCGCTACGAGGACGAGACGCGCATCACGCCGGTGGCGCTGGCTCGTGCCGGCCAGCCGGTGCAGGTCGAGGTCGAGGTGACACAGGCGGAGGTGAAGGTCCGTCCACGCCGCCAGCTGGTGGTCACCGCAGCCGACGACAGCGGCACGGTCATGCTGCGTTTCTTCAACTTCTATCCGTCGCAGCAGAAGCAACTCGCGCCCGGCGCGCGGGTACGCCTGTTCGGTGACATCAACCCCGGCTTCTTCGGTGCCGAAATGCTGCACCCGCGGGTCCGCATCGTCGGCGAAGACACCGCGCTGCCGGACCGGCTGACGCCGGTCTACCCGGCCACCGCCGGTCTGTCGCAGAGCCGCTTGCGGCGCGCCATCGACGACGCGCTCGAACGCACCGATCTGGCCGACAGCCTGCCCGAGGCGCTGCGCCGCCACTACGCGCTGGTGCCCTTCGGCGCCGCAGTGCTGGCGCTGCACCGGCCGCGGCCGGGCGAGTCGCTGCGCGATCTCGACGATCGGCTGGCACCGGCCTGGCGGCGCATCAAGTTCGACGAACTGCTGGCCCAGCAACTGAGCCTGAAGCGCGCGCACGCTGCGCGCCGCAGCCGCGATGCGGCGGTGCTCAAGGCGGCAGGCGGCACGCTGATCCAGCGTTTCCTGAAGCAACTGCCGTTCGCGCTCACCCGCGCGCAGGCCCGTGCCTGGGCCGAGATCGCCGCCGATCTCGCCCAGCCCTTCCCGATGCAGCGGCTGCTGCAAGGCGATGTCGGCTCGGGCAAGACCGTGGTCGCCGCACTGGCCTGCCTGCGCGCGGTCGAGGCCGGTTACCAGGCGGCTTTCATGGCGCCGACCGAAATCCTCGCCGAACAGCACTACCGCAAGCTGGCCGACTGGCTGGCCCCGCTGGGGGTACAGGTGGCTTGGCTGTCCGGCAGCCTGAAGGCGCGCGACAAGCGGGCGATGAAGGACGCCATCGCCAGCGGCGCGGCGCCGATTGCGGTGGGTACCCATGCGCTGATCGAGGACGCGGTCGATTTCGCCCGCCTCGGTGTCGCCGTGGTCGACGAACAGCACCGCTTCGGCGTACGCCAGCGGCTGGCACTGCGCGCCAAGGCGGGCGACGTAAGCCCGCATCAGCTGATGATGAGCGCGACGCCGATACCGCGCACGCTGGCCATGAGTTTCTACGCTGACCTCGACGTGTCGGTGATCGACGAACTGCCGCCGGGCCGCTCGCCAGTGCTCACGAAGCTCATTTCGGCGGCGCGCCGCGAGCAGGTGATCGAACGCGTGCGCCATGCCTGCGCAGGCGGTGCCCAGGCCTACTGGGTATGCCCGCTGATCGAGGAATCGGACACGCTGCAGTTGCAGACCGCGATCGATACCCATGCCCAGCTGCGTGCGGCCTGTCCGGAACTGAAGGTGGGGCTGGTGCATGGCCGCATGAAGCCGGACGAGAAGGCGGCGGTGATGGCGGGCTTCGTCGCTGGCGATACCCATCTGCTGGTCGCCACCACGGTGATCGAGGTCGGCGTCGATGTGCCCAACGCCAGCCTGATGGTGATCGAGCACGCCGAGCGCTTCGGACTGTCGCAACTGCACCAGTTGCGCGGCCGGGTCGGCCGCGGCAGCCGCGAATCGGCCTGCGTGCTGCTGTACGAAGGCCCGCTGTCGCAGACCGCGCGCGAGCGGCTGCGCGTCATCCACGCCCATACCGACGGCTTCATGATCGCCGCGGAGGATCTGAAGCTGCGCGGCCCGGGCGAATTCATCGGCAGCCGTCAGTCCGGTCAGCCGCTGCTGCGCTTCGCCGACCTGGCGATCGACGAGGCGCTGGTCGAACTGGCGCGCGAAGCGGCCGATACCCTGCTGCGCGAACACACTTCCGCCGCCGACCGCCATCTCGAACGCTGGCTGGCAGGACGCGAGGATCTGCTCAAGGCCTGATCCGGGGCTCCGTTATTGCTGGAGGCGATTCCCGTTCCGGGAGCCGTCTCATCGCAGGGAGCGTACATGGACATATCGCTTGATCGCAGCGGCAGCGTCGGCGCGCTGGCGGCCTTGCTGGAAAGCATGGCCGAGCGCCCGGGTGTCGCCGGCATGATGGTGCTGGCCTGCGACGGCAACGGTTTCACCGCCGACGAACTGGATCCTTTGCTGCGCGCAGCCACGCGACCGGTGTTCGGTGGGCTCTTCCCGCAGATCATTCACGGCCGCGAACACCTGGAACGCGGCAGCCTCGTGGTCGGGCTTCCGTTGCCGCCGCGCATCTGCATCGTCGAAAATCTCAGCGACCCGGCGACCGACATCGATGCCGGGCTCGCCGGGCTCGCCGAACCGGGCAGCACGCTGTGTGTGTTCGTCGATGGACTGAGCCGACGCATCGGCGCCACCATCACCGCACTGTTCGAGAATTTCGGTCTGCAGCCCAATTACATCGGTGGCGGCGCCGGTTCGCTCAGCTTCGTGCAGAAGCCCTGTCTGATCACGCCGCGCGGCCTGCTGAAGGATGCGGTGGTGCTGGCGGGCACCGACCTGCGCAGCGGCGTCGGTGTCGCGCATGGCTGGCAGGTGGCCTCCGACGCGTTGAAAGTCACTGCGGCCGATCGCAACACCGTACTCACGCTGAATGGTCGTCCGGCCTTCGATGTCTATCGCGAACGGGTCGAACCCATGGCCGGGCGCCAGCTGGATGCCGAAGGATTTTTTTCGGTCGCGAAGGGTTTTCCGTTCGGCATACGCCGTCTGGACAGTGAGGTGGTGGTGCGAGACCCGCTGCTGGTCGGTGAAGGCGGCGCCCTGGTGTGCGTCGGTGAAGTGCCCGAAGGTGCCTTCCTGCACGTGCTGCGCGGCGCATCGCACACCTTGCTCGACGCCGCTGCCCAGACGGTGCGCAAGGCGGACGATGCGTTCGACGGCGACCCGCCTGAACAGGCCACGCGCATGTTCATCGACTGCATTTCCCGGGTGCTCTTCCTGGGCGACGATTTCGTGCGGGAGCTGGAAGCCGTGGATCGCGGCGAACCTCTGTTCGGCGCGCTCACGCTGGGCGAGATCGCGAACAGCGGCCGTGAGTTCCTGGAGTTCTACAACAAGACTTCGGTCATGGCACTGATCGAGGGTTGAGCGGTCCGCCGGCATGAGTCTCGCACTTGAAACCGAAATCCTGTTCCGGATTTCGCTGGCCATCGGCGACAGCATGCAGCTTGAGCCGATGACCCGGCGTGTGCTGTCGGAAACGCTGCGTCTGCTCAATGCCGGTGGTGCGGCGGTCTATTCGTGCAGCGGCGATGCGCTTGTGCCCGTCTGCGTACTGCCGCGACCGTTCGAGCGCAGCGCACGCTTCCTGGCCCTGCGGGCATGCTGGCCCGCGCGGCGGGATATTGCGGCGAAGGGCAGGATGGAGGTGACACTGGACGGCGTCACTCACCACCTGATAGACCTTCCCGGATTCGGACTGATGGTGATCGAACGAATCGGACCGCCGCTCGAAGCGTCCTTCCTCGACAGCTTCCTCGCGCTGGCGCGGAAGCTCGCCAACGCGTGCCGGGCCTGCATCAACGAGCAAGAAGTGACGGAGCAGAAGCAGAGACTGGAACTGGCTACCTCGGCCGCTTCACTGGGGGTGTGGAGCTGGAATCCGGCGACCGCGGTACTCGAATGGGATGAGCTCATGTGCAGCATGCATGGCATCGAGCAGCAGGCCTTCGCCCGGCGACTGGAGACCTGGTTCGATCGGCTGGTTCCGGTCGATGTCGAGCGTTTGCGCGCCGGGCTGGACGCGGCGCTCGCGGGTACGCGGTCGCTGGACGAGGATCTGGGCGTCCGGCAGCCGGACGGCGGTGTTCGGGTGATGCGAGTGCTTGGTCGAGCCACCGATCACCGGCTTGCGGGTGTCGCGCTCGATGTGACGACCCGAAGGGAAACCAACGACGCGCTGCGGCGCGCACGCGACGCAGCCGAGTCGGCGTCGCGTGCGAAAAGCGAGTTCCTCGCCAATATGAGCCACGAGATACGCACACCGATGAACGGTGTGATCGGCATGCTCGACCTTGCCGGGGACTCCGGAAGCGAGTCGGAACTGCGCGAGTGCGTCGCGGTGGCGCGCAGTTCGGCCGAGTCCCTGCTGGCCATCATCAACGACATACTGGATTTCTCCAAGATCGAAGCCGGCAAGGTCGAGGTGGAAGTCGTGCCCTATGACCTGGGGGACCTGCTGGCCGAGGTGGTGCGTACGATGTCCGCCCAGGCGGGCAGGAAGTCGCTGCCGCTGCGGATCGAGTACGAACCGGATCTGCCCCGGCAGGTCTGCGGCGATCCGGTGCGCGTGCGCCAGGTCTTGCTCAACCTTGTGAGCAACGCGATCAAGTTCACCCATTGCGGCAGCGTGACCCTTCGTGCCGAGCGTCGTGTCGATGTGCCGGGCCAGGAGAGCATGAGCGTTTCCGTGATCGATACCGGCATCGGTATCGCACCGGACAAGCAGTCCCACGTGTTCGAAGCGTTCGCCCAGCAGGACAGTTCGACCACGCGCAGCTACGGCGGAACCGGTCTCGGCCTGTCGATATCGGGCGGTCTGGCCGAACTGATGGGCGGGCGAATCGTTCTGACGAGCACGCCGGGAGAGGGCAGCGTCTTCCGCCTCGAACTTCCGCTGGTACGCGGCGCCTGCCATGATCGGGCTTCGCCGCAGGCCGCGATGCAGCCGCCGTCGGCCGCATACAACGTCCTGCTGGTCGAGGACCACCCCGTCAACCAGAGGGTGGCCGAAGCGATGCTGACGCGAAGCGGCCATCGCGTCAGCATCGCGGAGAACGGACTCAAGGCGGTGGAACGGATGGCCGAGGGCGGCTTCGATCTGGTCCTGATGGACATGCAGATGCCGGTCATGGGCGGGGTCGAGGCGACAAGACTCATTCGCGAGATGGAACGCGAACTGGGGCGTCCGGCCGTGCCGATATTCGCGATGACCGCCAATGCGCTGGAAGACGACCGCCACGCCTGCATGACGGCGGGCATGAACGACTTCCTGACGAAGCCGCTGCTGGCGCGGGTGCTGGACGAGAAGATTGCTGCCCTGACCGGAGGCGCGTCACGGTGAGGGCGGTGTCCATGCGCGTGCGGTCATCGACCGACGCGCATGGCACGGCAGGGGGCCGGAGCCCCCTTCTTTACCGACCGGTCAATCCGGGAGACGGATCAACGACGGATGCGGCGACGAGCCACCATGCCCAGCAGGCCGAGGCCGGCGAGGAACATGGCATAGCTTTCCGGTTCCGGCACAGCCGTGATCTGCAGCAGGGTGTCGTTGCCGCTGCTCGGATGCTGCACGTTCAGGTAGGCGACGTTCGGGTTGAACTTGTCGAAGTACAGGCCGGTCGGCTCGGCACCGACGGTCGACAGCGACGCCCAGCGGCTCAGCGATTCGGCGACACCGTCGCGATCCGCATCGTGTGCAAACCAGATGTCGGCGCTGCCGCCCGGCTGGTCTTCGATGATGTAGATGTTGCCGTTGGCATCGATCGCCAGGTTGTCCGGATTGTTGAATGCGCTACCGACCGCTGTACCGGTGAGCGAATTGAAGGTGGCGCTGCTGGCGAACAGCTTCATTTCGTTGGTCGCGAGGTTCAGCGAATACACTTCGTCGGTGGTCGTGGTGGCGATGTAGAGCACTTCGTCGCCATTGGCCAGCACCTGCAGTTCGAGATCTTCCGGACGCTGGTAGTTGGTGCCACCGACCATGTCGGCAGCGGCGCGGCCGTCCATCGAGAAGCTGCCGCCGCCCATGTTCAGCATCGCGCCGGCGGTGCTGGCCAGCGGGGTGCCGGTCGCGGTGGTGATGGCTTCCCAGGTCGCGGCGCCGACGGCGTTCGAGTTGTTGCCGCCGTTGGCCTTCAGCACAAAGGTCTGGCCCTTGTCGAAGAAGCTGTTGCCACTGGTCGCACCCGGCACGGCCGACACGTACTTGTAGATCGAACCGCCGTTGAATTCGTCGATGAAGTAGAAGCTGTTGTTCTTGTCGAACGCGCCGCCTTCGTGCGAGACACGCGGCACCACGTTGCGATGGATGAAGTCGGCGGACGAAGTGTCGGCCAGCGGGTTGGTGATCTCGAACAGGCGGCCCTTGGTGCTGCCGGTGCCCCACGACTCTTCAGCAGTCATGTAGGTGCCCCACGGCGTCCAGCGCGAGAAGTCGCCTGCGACGAAACCCTGGGTGCCCGACTGGACGATGGTCTTGGTCACGCCGGTCCACAGATCGGTGCGCTGTACGCCACCGGCACCGGTTTCGAACGGTGCGTAGAGGTAGCGGCCGGCATCGGTGCCGGTTTCGTTGGCGGTGATCATGTCCCAGTTGCCGCTGTTCGACTCGCCCAGACCGAGCCGATGACGCGGTCGGTCAGCTTCGTTTGCGTGAAGAAGGGCGACGACAGTTGCAGCGGTGCGCTTTCCGGCAGCGAACCGGCGGGGACGTTGCCAGCGAGGGCCGTGAAGTTGTCGAAGTAGGTGTTGTCAGCGGCAAACGCCTGCTGGGCGGAGACACCCATCAGGCCAATGGCGGCTGCTATGGCGATCTTGCGGGTTTGCATGTACTGGCTCCCTGAGCGTTAGGCCGTGCGGAATGCAGGGCTTGGCGCAGCCTAGGGGACGCGCGTGCAGGGGCGGTGAAGGCGCAAGAGGGTCGGGCTGATCCGATCGGCGCATCGATTGTTAACCCGGGTTAATGCAAGGCGCGCACTTCCGTGAGGCGTCGGGGCCGGGCGACCGGCGACGCGTGCCTGCCCACAGCTCAGCGGTTGGCGTGGGTCGCGGTGAATACCGCGACGAATACTTCGCGCAGGAAGAGGGCGAGCGAGGTGATCAGCGAGAGCATGGCGAGCACGAAGAAGGCGGCCAGCACGTCGGCCAGCACCACGGTGAACAGCACGCCGAAGAAGGCGCAGGAGACGACCAGACACACCATCAGCGCCGACGCCACCGCGAACAGTATGGACAGATAGACCAGACGCGCACGCCGCGACAGCAGTTCGAGCTCGGTCGCGTTGCTCATCGTTTCGTCTTCGCATTGCTGGCCGCCGCGCGCCAGTACGACGCGCCGCCGGTCGATGATGCGGCCAAGCCGGTTGTTCAGCGTGGCGATCAGCGTGGCGATGGCGGTGAGCAGGAATACCGGCGCCACAGCCAGGCCGATGGCGTGGGTGATGGCATCGATGGAGGTCTGCAGCACCATGGCGCGGTCTCAGGGCATCTTCGATTCGAGTTCGAACTTCGCGCTGGCGTCCGTGCCCAGCGCCTTCACGAGCCAGGGCATGACGGACTTCAAGGTTGCCGGCAAGGTCCACGGCGGATTGACGACGAACAGGCCGCTGCCGAACATGCCGAAGCCATCCGGCGCGGGCGCGCAGGTGGTGAGCGACACATGCAGCCAGCTCTCCACCTTCATCCGTTTGAACTTGGCCGGAAGGTCGCGCGACGCCATCTTGTGCAGCTGCGGATACCACACGCAATAGGTGCCGGTCGGGAAACGCACCACCGCTTCGCGCAGCGTTTCGAAAGTGTAGCGGTAGTCCTCGCTCATTTCGTAAGGCGGATCGATCAGCACCAGCGCACGCCGTGGCGGTGGCGGCAACAGCGCTCTCAGGCCGGAAAAACCGTCCAGCTTCTCGATGCGCACGCTGCGCCCGGCGCCAGCGAAGGCCGCGTTGAGCAGCTTGTTGTCCGTGGTGTGCAGTTCGAACAGCTTCATCCGGTCGTGCTCGCGCAGCAGGGCACGCGCAATCATCGGCGAGCCCGGGTAGGCACGCAGTGCATCGCCTTCATTGAAGGCTCGCACGATGTCGACATAGGTGCCGAGCGCGGCGGGCAGATCGCGTGCGTTCCACAGCTTGCCCACGCCCTGGGCGTATTCCGCGTTCCGGGCCGCGTAGCCGCTGTCGAGCGCATAGCCGCCGGCACCGGCGTGCGTGTCCACATACCAGTAGGGCTTGTCCTTCTGGTTCAGATGCTGGAGAAGTTCGACCAGCACGAAGTGCTTGAGCACGTCGGCCGGATTGCCTGCGTGGAAGGCGTGGCGGTAGCTGAGCATGGCGGGAGCGGGGTTGTGGCCCGTGAGTATACGCCGGCCCTCCCGGGCGTCGTGCTTAGGTGTCGGGAAATCGGAACGCGCGCGCGACCGGGCGGCCGCCCGCCGCCCGCGTCATCGCCGCACGGTCAGACCACGAAGCGGCCGACGTTGTCCTGCAACTGGCCCGCCAGCGCTTCCAGTCCGTGCGTCTGCCCGTCGGCGCGGCGGGTGATGTCGGCGTTCTGTTCGGCCATGCCCGCGATGCGCTCGACGCCCTGCGCTACCGCCTGGCTTGCGCTGCTTTGCTCGCGGGTGGCCGCGGCGATTTCCTTCATCGCCTCTGCCGTGCGCGTGCTTTGATCGCTGATCACGCGCAGCACGTCGCCGGCCTCGGTCGCCAGCGTCACACCCGCGTCGACCTGACCGCTGACGTCGCCGATGCGGCGCACCACCTTGTCGGCATCGGCCTGCACACTGCTCACCATGCTGGCGATCTCCTGTGTCGAGGCGGCGGTGCGTTCGGCCAGCTTGCGCACTTCGTCGGCCACGACGGCGAAACCGCGCCCGGATTCGCCGGCGCGCGCCGCTTCGATCGCGGCATTGAGTGCCAGCAGATTGGTCTGTTCGGCGATTTCCTGGATGATGCGTCCGACATTGGAAATTTCCCGCGTGCGGCCGGCCAGATCGCTTACTGCGCTGGAGGCATCGCCGATTTCCGAGGCGATGCGCTGCATGCCGGCAACCATGCTGACCAGTTTCGCCTCGCCCTCCGAGGCGGCACTGAGCGCTTCCCGCGTAATGTTGTCGGCGACGCTGGCGCTGTCGGCCACATGGGTGATGCTGACCGACAACTCCTCGATCGCGGCCGCCAGGCCGGCAGCGGCGCTGCTCTGTTCGGTCGAACCGCTGACCACTTCGCTCGAACCGGCGCGCAACTGACGGGCCGCCTCGCCGACGGCCCGGGCCGCATCGGCGGTGGCAGTGATCAGTGCTGCGGTCTTGCGGGTGGCTTCGTTCATCTGGCTGGAAATCAGATCCAGCTCGTTGCGCGTGTCGCCGGTGACCACCGGCAGGCGCTGGCTGAAGTCGCCGTTGCCGAGGCGGTTCATCGCGGCAGAAACCGTGGACAGGCGGCGCAGGCGGGACTTGGCCAGCCACCAGGTGAGGCCGGCGAACAGCAGGCCGGCCACCACGCAGATGCCGATCAGCAGGTTGCGCAGTTCGGTGGTCGATCGGGTGAATTCATCGACATGGGCGCCGGTCGAGACGATCCAGCCCCACTTTTCGGAGCTGCGGTAGGACACGATCTTCGGTGCGGTGGAGCCGTCCGCAGCCGGCCAGTCGTAGATCTGGTCGCCGTGCTTCTTCTCGATCTGTTCGGCGATCGAGGTGGTCAAGGTGGCGTTGCCGATCTCGTTCACGGTCTTTCCGGCGTGTTCCGGATGCAGCAGCATGCTCGAAGCGTCCGCGGTCTCTCCCGGCTTGATCACGTAGATGTAGCCGGTTTCGCCGATCTTGACGGCCTTCAGCGAGTCGAACAGATGATCGATGCCCTGTTGCACGTCCACCCGTGAAGACAGGGCGCCGACGACGCGACCGGCTTCGTCCTTCAAGGGCTCCAGCGACGAGATGTAGAAGCGGCCATTGCGGACCACGACGCCGTTGTACGCTTCCCCTTTGAGCAGCGCTTCGATCTCCGGTCCGCGCTTGATCGCGACGCCGGCCTGCGAACGTCCTTCGGCGTCTTTCAGCAGGGTGGCCACACGGACGAATTCGTCGCCCACGCGCACCATGACCGCCGGGTCGGCACCGATCAGCTCGCGGATCGATTTCATTTTCGCTTCGTCGCCGTTGAGCGGGGCGCCCGCCGCGCGCGCGATGCGTACGGCCGGGTACTTGCCCATTGCGACGGTGTCTTCGGACACCGTCACCGGGCCGCCGAGCGCCCCCTTGAAGGCCTGCATGCCCTTGCCTGCACTGGCGAGCGCATTCTCGTAGCTCAGGTCGAGCAGCTTTGCCGTTGCGTCGGCCTCGTTGCCCAGATTGACGCGAGTCTGTTCGAGAGCCGTACGATTGCTCGATATCGACACGACGACGACCAGCGCCGTGAAGATGGCTGCACAGAGCAGGCCGATCGACAACGACAACTGGCTGACAACCGACATCCGGTTGAATGAAAACATGGCTGCGTCTCCTGTTGGCCCGGATCGTCGGGCGGAAGGCTCTCGGGGTTGGCCGATTCTGGTGTGTGGATTACGGCATGGCCGCGAGAAACTGGAGTCAGCCCGTTGCGTCAACCTCGCAGCCGGCCGCTTTCAGCCGGTCGATCACGCCGTGCGCCCCGGTCAGATGGGAGGCGCCGAACGCGGCAAACACCCCGCCCTGACGGATTTCCGGCAGCAGGCGCTCGGCGAAGCGGGCGTTGCGTCCGTCCAGCAAGGAGTGGATGAAGCGCCGGGAATGGTCGCGCAGGGCGGCCTCTTCCGACATCAGGCCGGCGTTGATGCGCGCAAGATCATCGATCTTGCCGTCCAGCCACGCGGCGATCATGGGTTCGATGCCGGCCTGAATCACGTCATGCCTGCGGGCGGCATCGACCAGCAGGGCGATCAGCGTCGGCTCAGGCAGCGAGGCGATCGCGTCTATCTGTTCCTGTACCCGCTCGATCGGCTGTACCGGTATCTGGCTGCGCCGCGCCAGCTCGATCAGTACTTCGTCCAGTGACGGACGCTGCGCCTCCAGCGGCTGCAGCAGGGTGATCAGGGCGGCCCAGGGGCGCAGTTGCATGGCCACGCGCGGATCGACACCGTGCAACCCGAGCATCTTCTCGACGCGAGGCCACTTCGCCTTGCCGACCCTGCGGGGCAGTTCGTCGCTGCCGTAGACGCTGGCCGCCACATAGGTGTTTACGGCGTCGGCGTCGGTGAGCAGTTCAGGCATGAACAGACGAGCACCGGAAACGAGCGGGCGCAGTGCCGGCACTTTCGACAGCACACGCCGGTCGCCGCTGTGCAGCGTGCCGAACAGATGGCTGGGCGGCGCCTCGCCGCAGCGCACGCGCCAGAGCAGGCCGCGCAGTGCAGATGCAGACGTGTCGTCGGCCTGCGCCAGCACCGGAGCGAGGGTCAGAGCACCGGCGGCGATCAGGAAGTGGCGGCGGTCCATCGCTACAGCACCCAGGCACCGCGTATGGCGGCGATGCCGTGCGCGCCGCAGGACTGCGCACGATCAAGCTGGCTGTCGTCCAGACCGCCGATGGCGAATACCGGTAGCCGGCAGCCGGCGATCAGCGCGGCGAGGCCGTCCCAGCCCAGGGTGTCGCCCCCGGGGTGGCTGGCGGTCGGCAGCACCGAGCCGGCGACCGCGTAGTCCAGCCCGAGGCGGTCGGCCCGGGCGAGTTCGTCCGGCGTGTGGCATGAAGCGCCGACCCACTCGAAGTCGGGGCGCACCGTGACGGTCGCCAGCTGCGTCGCCTTCAGATGCACGCCGTCGGCACCGAGCGCGTGCGCGGTGTCCACGCAGCCATTGAGCACCACCGGACAGCCGTGGCTGTGCGCGACCCGTATCGCCTCGCGCGCGAAGTCGAGCGCCGGCGCGTCGAGCACCGGTTCGCGGATCTGCAGCATGAGCCGGCCGCGGCGGCAGGCCTGATGGATCGCGTCGAGCTGGGCTGCCGCACCAAGCCGGAAGGCGTGCGTCACCGCCATGCGTTGCGGCAGGCGCAGCGACTTCATCACCGGGCCGTTGGCCGGCAGCATGGGCGATACCGTGAGTGCGTCCGCCGTCTGCCAGGCCAGCGCGCTGTGCACGTGGTCATGTACGTGGCCGCTCCAGCGCTCGACACGGAAGAAGTGAAGCCGTACGTGGGCGTGCTCGTACTCGTGAGTCAGCGTGATCCAGGGCGTGCAATGCTCGACGCGGATGCCCAGTTCCTCGTCCAGTTCGCGCTTCAGTGCATCGACCGGCGCTTCGCCCGCTTCCACCTTGCCGCCCGGGAACTCCCAGTAACCGGGGTAGAAGGTGCCGGGCGCGCGCTGTCCGAGCAGGAATTCCCGGCCTTTGCTGTGGCCCTGAGCGCCGTCGCGGAAGATGACGGCGGCCGCCACGGCCACCTGCTTGCGTTCGCTCATTCCTTGCCCCGCGCGGCGTGCTGGCCGGCCCGGTCGCGCGCGAACTGCCAGGCGACGCGGCCGCTGCGGGCGCCGCGTTCGAGCGACCACAGCAGCGCGGCGCTGCGCGCGGCTTCGATCTCGGCCGCGCTCAGGCCGAATCTCTTGAGCCAATGATTCACGATGTTCAGGTAGGCGTCCTGGTCGAAGGGGTAGAAGGACAGCCACAACCCGAAACGTTCGGACAGCGACACCTTTTCCTCGATTGCCTCGCCCGGATGCACTTCGCCGTCGACGTGCTTCGCCTCGCGGTTTTCCGAGAAGTACTCGGGCATCAGGTGGCGGCGATTGGAGGTGGCGTAGATGAGCACGTTGTCGAGCACCGCCGACACCGAACCGTCGAGGATGCTCTTCAGCGCCTTGTAGCCCGGTTCGCCGGATTCGAAGGACAGGTCGTCGCAGTAGATGATGAAGCGCTCGGGCCGGCTGGCGATCAGGTCGGTGATGTCCGGCAGGTCGGTCAGGTCGTCGCGGTCGACCTCGATCAGGCGCAGGCCCTTTTTCGCGTATTCGTTCAGCAGCGCCTTCACCAGCGAGCTCTTACCGGTGCCGCGGGCGCCGGTCAGCAGCACGTTGTTGGCCGGCTTGCCTTCGACAAACTGCTGCGTGTTGGCCTTGATGCGTGCCTTCTGCAGGTCGATGTCACGCAGGTCGGCCAGCCTAAGCCTGTGCGGGTGGGCGACCGCCTCCAGCCGGCCACGGCCATTGCTGCGACGCCAGCGGAAGGCGATCGCCTTCCAGTCCGGTTCGACCGGTGCCGGCGGCAGGATCTGCTCCAGCCGGTCGAACAGCGCGTGCGCACGTGCGATCAGGCTTTCGAAACCCTCACCGCTGTTCATGGTCAGCCTCCTTGTCGGCGGATCGTTCGGAGCCGGCCTGTTCGGCAGGGGGCTTTTCCCTCTTCGGCAGCGTCCACCACAGGATGAACAGGAAAAGCGCCAGCGCGGTGCCGGCTTCAAGCAGGAATAACCACATGGGAATGAAGCTTTCGTTGTCGTCGCACCCGCCTCTCGGGCGGGTGCTCGTTATCATTGCGCACTCGGCGCTCGCGGGCGCACCAATCTAAATAAATCCCGATGTTCCAGCAAATCCGCCTGCACAGCGCAGGCGCCCTGATGTGTGCGTCTCTGCTGCTGGCGGCCTGTGCCGGCACGCCGAAGCCGGCGCCCCGTGTGGAACCGGCGCCGGTCGCCGCCCCGGTGTGTCCGCCTGCGCCACAGCCTGCGCCGCCGAGCTGTCCGGCATGCCCTGCCTGCGCCGCCTGCCCGGTGTGTCCGTCACCGCCGCCTCCCGAGGCAAAGCCGCTGCCTCCGAAGCTGGTGGCGGCCGAGTGGTCGGCGCTCGAAGGCTGGAACGACGACGACCTGCGCGAATCCCTGCCGGCGCTGCGCGCATCGTGCAGCGCGGTGGCGAACAAGCCGGGCTGGGCGGAGCCCTGCGCTGCGCTGCTCATGCTCGATGCGACCGACCGCGCCGCGGTGCGCGCGTTCTACGAGTCCTTCTTCCGCCCCTGGCAACTGCTCAATGGCGATGGCAGCGACCAGGGCCTGGTCACTGGCTACTACGAGCCGCTGCTGAAAGCGAGCCGCACGCGCGGCGCGGCATACAAGCATCCGATTCACGCCGTGCCGGACGACCTGCTGGTGATCGATCTGGCCGGTGTGCATCCGGACCTCAAGAACATGCGGCTGCGCGGCCGCCTCGACGGTCGCAAGGTCGTGCCCTACTGGACGCGCGCCGAACTGGATGCCCGCGCCGCCGAACTCGACCGCAAGGTCCTGTTCTGGGCGACTGACGCGATGGACGTGTTCTTCCTGCAGGTGCAGGGCTCGGGTCAGGTCGAACTGCCGGACGGCAGTCGCGTACGCGTCGGTTACGCCGACCAGAACGGTCACCCCTACCTGTCCATCGGCCGCTGGCTGGTTGACCAGGGCGAACTGAAGCTCGAACAGGCCTCGATGCAGGGCATACGCGAGTGGGCGCGCGCCCATCCGTCGCGCGTCGCGACCATGATGGCGGCCAACCCGAGCTATGTGTTCTTCCGCGAACTGCCCATAGGCAAACAGGCGCCCGGCCTGCCCGAAGGCCCGCTCGGCGCGCTCGGCGTGCCGATCGCCGGCGGCCGCGTCATCGCCATCGATCCGCGCAGCGTGCCGCTCGGCGCGCCGGTGTGGCTGGACACCACACGCCCGAACAGCAGTCAGCCGCTGCGCCGGCTCATGCTGGCGCAGGACACTGGCGGCGCCATCAAGGGCGGCGTGCGCGCCGACTTCTTCTGGGGTTTCGGCCCGGAGGCCGGCGCTCAGGCCGGGAGGATGAAGCAACAGGGCCGGATGTGGGTCTTGTTGCCGAATGGGGTGATGCCGGGAAACTGAGCGGCGCGGTGCCCGGCGACGGCCTGCTGTTGCCGCGTTTCAGCCGAGCGTCGTGTCGAGCACCATCATCACCATGAAACCCGCCATCAGCCCCAGCGTGGCCGCCTTCTCGTGGCCGTTGCGGTGGGTTTCCGGGATGACTTCGTGCGACACCACGAAAATCATCGCGCCAGCGGCGAGGCCGAGCCCACCGGGGTAGAACAGCGCAAAGCTGCTGGACAGCCCGACGCCGATCAGTGCGCCCAGCGGTTCCATGAAACCGCTCAGCGCGGCGATGCCCACCGCCTTCAGTGGCGACATGCCGACCGCGCGCAGCGCCACCGCGACGGCCAGCCCTTCCGGAACGTCCTGGATCGCGATCGCGGTCGACAGCGGCAGACCGACCGCCATGTCCGCCTGCGAGAAGGAGACGCCCATGGCCATGCCTTCCGGCAGGTTGTGCAGCGCGATCGCGTTCACGAACAGCCAGACGCGGCCCATCCGCGTTTCCGGGCCGCAACTGCCGCAGTGCTCGTGTTCGTGTGGCGTCATGGCATCCAGCATCATCATGAGCCAGACACCGAGCGCCATGCCGATCACCACCACCGCAGCGCCCAGGCCGCGCGAGCCGGTCATCGTTTCGCCCGCGTCCAGACCGGGCACGATGAGCGAGAAGGAGGCGGCGGCCAGCATCATGCCGGCACCGAAGCCGAGCAGCACGTCCGATCCGCGCTGACCGAGCGAGCGCAGGCCCAGTGCGGGGAGCGCACCGAGGGTGGTGGCGGCGAAGCCGGCCAGTCCTGCCAGCAGACCCAGATGCATGGCCCGCGGCGTCCGCGCGTCGGCGAAGGCCCAGGACAGCAGGGCCAGCAGGGCCGCCAGTCCCGTCATCAGCAGGAACTGCAGTGCCGGGTCAAGGCGCAGCCCGGGCCGGAGCGGGTCGGGGCGCGGGCCGCCAGGTGTGGTCGCCGGAGTCGGGTCCATCGATCTCAGTGCAGAGTCGTCATGGGTGCATCATGAAGGGCGAATTCAGCCGCGTGCATCAAGATTCGCTGGATTTCGAGGCAGGTCCGCGCCAGCGACGTGATCGACAACGATGCTGCCGATGATGTCGCCTTCGACGTTCACCACGGTGCGCACGGCGTCGAGGATGCGATCTATCGGCAGCAGTATGGCGATCGCCTCGGCTGGAAGACCGACCGACTGCAGCACCATCACCATGGTGACCATGCCGGCACTCGGTATCCCCGGCGCGCCGACCGCGGCCAGCATGGACATGATGCACACGACGATCTGCTGGCCGGTGCTCAGTTCGATGCCGACCAGACTGGCGATGAACAGCGCCGCGGCGGCTTCGTACAGTGCCGTGCCGTCCATGTTCATCGTCGTACCGACCGGCACGACAAAGCCGACGGTGGCCGGGCTGACACCGAAATTCGTCTGCGTCACGCGCATCGTGATCGGCATCGTCGCCGAACTGGAACTGGTTGCCAGCGCGGTCAGGAAGGATTCGCGCCCTCCTCGCCACAGCTTCATCGGGCTGACCCGCGCGATCAGCCACAGCAGGCAGGGCAGCACGACGATGCCGTGGAACAGCGTGGTGCCCAGCACGACCGCCACGAAGCGCGCCATCGTTTCCAGCAAAGCGACATCCTGAGTGGCGATCAGCCTCGCGAGCAGCGCGGCAATGCCCCAGGGGGCCAGTTTCATGATGGCGCCGACGATGCGCAGCGACAGATCCTGCATCTCCTCCATGCCGCGGTTGATGACCGGGTAGCGGTCACCCGCCTGTACCAGTGCGACGCCGAGTATCAGCGCGAACACGACCAGCGCGACAATGTCGCCGCTGGCCAGTGCGGAGAACGGGTTCTTGAACAGACCGGTCAGGAACTGCTGGACGAAGTCGGGAAACGGCAGCTGCTTTGCCTGGAAGCCGGCCAGCGCGTCGGCGAACATGTCGAGGTGCATGCCGGCCCCCGGCTTGAATACATTCGCCGCCGTGATACCGAGAATGACCGCGATGGTGACGGTGAGCAGGTAGAACAGCAGCGTGGTCACCCAGACGCGGCGGATGTTGCCGTGCTGGCGCAGGTGCGCGACGCCGACCACGATGGACGAGAACACCAGCGGCACCAGCACCATCTTCAGCAGCGCGACGAAGATGCCGCCGATCAGCCCGGCGAGGTAAAGCCCCTGAACGCGCGTCGTTGCGTCGTCCGGCAGCACGCCGAGCGCGAGGCCGAGACCGGTGCCGGTCAGTGCGCCGAGCAGGATTTGCGTGTTCATCGACAGCCGCATGCGCTTTTCTCCGCGATTTTTCCCGACCATACCATTGGCGCCCACCGATGAAACCAAGTGCGTGAGCCGCAGTCGGAAGCGCAGCCAGCGTTTCAGCCTGCCGACCGGAGCCCGCCATGAGAACAACGATCGCCGCCCTCGGATTCGCCCTTGCCGCCTGTTCGGCGCAGGCGATGAACATCGCCACCGCCATCCAGACCACGGTGCGGGTACAGGCAGAACAGCCGGACGGATCGATTTCGATCGGCAGCGGCGTCGTGCTGCCCGGGCAGCGGGTGGCGACCGCCTGTCATGTGATCGCCGGCGCGAAGTCGCTCAAGGCCAGCTATCAGTACGTGGCGAAGCCGGCCAGCGTGATTCGTCGCGACGACTGGCGCGACCTGTGTGTACTGTCGGTGCCGGAACTGGCGGCTCCGGCGGCGAAGATCGCGCGTGCCGGCGACCTGAAGGCCGGCGACCGGCTGCTCGGCTTCAACGGCGCCTACGGCGTCGATGTGCGTCTGCTGGTCGGCGTACTGGACAAGACCTTCGCCATGGACGGCGCGCCGGTGATGCAGGTGAGCGTGCCCTTCGCCATCGGCGACAGCGGCGGCGGCCTGTTCAACGTGGCCGGCGAACTGGTGGGCATCCTCGCCTTCGTCGCGAAGACGGCGGGCGAGGAGCGCTACGCGATCCCGATCGAATGGCTGGACGCCGACATCGACGCCACGCGCACCGTGCCCTTCTGGAAGGCCGCGCCGGCCGACATGCCGGATTTCCTGCGGCCGCAGGAACGCTGATCGCACGCGATTGTGGCTGTTGTGTCGCCCCTCGACGCGCGATCGGCGGACCACCGAAGGCGGCGGCGCGCCTGCAGAATCGATGGCCGCTGCTAAGCTCGCGGCCAACCCACTGAATTCCGTCCATCGTGTCCCGCAAAAGCTATCGTCCCGTGGCCGCCGCGCCTGAATCCGCCATCCGCCTGCGCGGCGTGCGGCAGAACAATCTGAAGAACCTCGACGTCGATTTCCCGCTCGGCAAGCTGACGGTCGTGACCGGCGTGTCCGGTTCCGGCAAGTCCTCGCTGGTGTTCGACACGCTGTATGCCGAGGGCCAGCGCCGCTACGTCGAAACCTTCTCGCCCTACGCGCGCCAGTTCCTCGACCGCATGGACGCGCCGCAGGTGGACCGCATCGAAGGCGTGCCGCCGGCAATCGCGATCGACCAGACCAATCAGGTGCGCACCTCGCGCTCGACGGTCGGCACGATGACCGAACTGAACGACCATCTGAAGCTGCTGTTCGCCCGCGTCGCCACGCTGCACTGCCGCTGCTGCGGCAAGCCGGTGCAGGCGGACAGCGCCGACCGCATCGCGCGACAGATCGCCGGACGCGCCGCCGCCGCCGGTGATCCGCGGCTGGCGGTGACCGCGCCGGTCGCCGTTCCCGACAACTTCACCGACGCCGAGGTGCAGGGCTGGCTGGAACGCCAGGGCTACACCCGCATCCACGCGCGCGACGGCACTGTGCTGCACGTGGTGCAGGACCGCTTCCGCGCCGGCAATGCCGGCGAATCGCGCATCGCCGAGGCGGTCGAGGCGGCTCTCAAGCTCGGCCACGGCCGCATGCATGTGCAGCTGCTCGACAGCGAAGGCGAGCGCTGGGCCTTCTCGAACACGCTGCACTGCGCCGACTGCGACATCGCCTACAGCCCGGCCATGCCGGCCACCTTCTCGTTCAATTCGCCGATCGGTGCCTGCGAAACCTGCCGCGGCTTCGGCCGCGTCATCGGCATCGACTTCGGTCTGGTCATTCCGGACGGCCGCAGGACGCTGCGCGGTGGCGCGGTGAAACCCTGGCAGACCGAGTCCTACAACGAGTGCCAGACCGACCTGGAAAAGCTGGCGCCGAAGTATGGCGTGCCGCTCGATGTAGCGTTCAACGAGTTGTCGGCGGAGCACCGGCAGTGGGTGCTCGAAGGCGACCCGAAGTGGAAGAGCTGGCAGAAGTCCTGGCCCGGCACCTGGTATGGCGTGCGCCACTTCTTCGAATGGCTGGAAACCAAGGCCTACAAGATGCACATCCGCGTGCTGCTGTCGCGCTACCGGGCCTACACCGAATGTCCCGCCTGCGGCGGCAGCCGGCTCAAGCCGGACGCGGCGCTGTGGAAGATCCGCTTTCCATGCTCCGGCGCATCGGCGCCGGAGCATGGCATGCGTTCCCCTCTCCCCTCGGGAGAGGGCAGGGGTGAGGGCGAGCGGGGGCATCAGCACCCGCTCGACACAGGGGCACTCGATATCAATGCCGTGATGCGCCTGCCGGTAGTGAAGCTGCGCGCGATGATGGACGCGCTGGTCCTGCCGCCGCCGCTGGATTCGGCCACCGAGGAACTGATGGCGGAAATCCGCACCCGGCTCGGCTATCTGTGCACCGTCGGGCTGGGCTATCTGAACCTCGACCGGCAGTCGCGCACGCTGTCCGGCGGCGAGGTGCAGCGCATCAACCTCACCACCGCGCTCGGCACCTCGCTTGTGAATACGCTGTTCGTGCTGGACGAGCCGTCGATCGGCCTGCACCCGCGCGACATGGAGCGGGTGATCGGCGTGATGCAGCGGCTCAAGGACGCCGGCAACACGCTGGTGGTGGTCGAGCACGACCCGCAGATCATGCGGCACGCCGACCGGCTGCTCGACATCGGCCCGGGCGCGGGTACGCGCGGCGGTCGGATCGTGTTCGACGGCGCGCCCGCCGCCATGGCTGGCGCCGACACGCTGACCGCCGACTACCTGGCCGGCCGCCGCAAGGTCGATGCCGCGCTCGGCACCCGCCGGGCGGTCGATGCCGCCACGCCGCGCCTGGCGCTGCGCGGCGCCCGTGCGCACAACCTGAAGAACGTCGACATCGCCATCCCGCTCGGCCGCCTGGTCGCGGTGACCGGCGTGTCCGGCTCAGGCAAGTCGACGCTGATCCAGGACGTGTTGCACCCGGCGCTGCTCAAGCACTACGGCCGGCCGGCCGAAACCGCCGGCGAGCACGACGCGCTCGAAGGGCTGGAACACATCGCCGACGTGGTGATGGTCGACCAGTCGCCGATCGGCAAGAGTGCGCGTTCCAACCCGGTCACCCATGTCGGCGCCTTCGACCCGGTACGCGAACTGTTCGCGCTGCAGGCCGAGGCGAAACAGCGCGGCTACACCGCCGGCACCTTCTCGTTCAACGCCGGCAAGGGCCGTTGCCCGACCTGCGGCGGCACCGGTTTCGAACACGTCGAAATGCAGTTCCTGTCCGACGTGTATCTGCGCTGCCCGGACTGCGACGCGACACGCTACCGCGCCGAGGTGCGCGAAATCAGGCTCGACGGCCGCAGCATTTCCGACGTGCTTGCGATGACCGTGCGCGACGCGCTGGACTGGCTGCGCGATCTGGCCGACCTCGAACCCAAGCTGCGCCGCCACGCCGACAACGCGGTGGCTGGCTTGCAGGCGCTGGTCGATGTCGGCCTCGACTACGTGACGCTGGGCCAGCCGGTGCCCACGCTGTCGGGCGGCGAGGCGCAGCGGCTGAAGCTGGCCGGTTTCCTGGCCGAGGCGGCGAACATGAAGGGTGCCAAGGGCGCGAAGAACGGTGCCGCAGAGGGCGGCAAGCTTTTTCTGCTCGACGAGCCGACCACCGGCCTGCACTTCGACGACATCGCGCGCCTGCTCGGCGCCTTCGCCAAGCTGCTCGACGCCGGCCACACGGTGCTGGTGATCGAGCACAACCTCGACGTGATCGCGGCGGCAGACTGGCTGATCGACCTCGGTCCGGAAGCGGGCGAGGACGGCGGCCGGCTCGTGTTCGAAGGTACGCCGGCGCAGATCACGGCTTGCGCTACCTCACACACGGGGCGGGCGCTGGCGGAGTACCGGCTGGCGGAGGTCTTTGCCCCTCACCCCGACCCTCTCCCCGTGATCGGGGAGAGGGAGATGGGCGGGGCTCCGGCCTCCGTGATCGGGGAGAGGGTGAAGGGCAGGACTCCGGCCTCCGTGATCGGGCGGAGGGAGGAGAGCGGGGCTCCCGCTTCCGTGACCGGGCGGCCGCACGGGCCGTCGGGTGACGGTTCGCTCCCTCTCCCGCATCAGCGGGAGAGGGTCGGGGTGAGGGAAAAACCTGCAAGCTGCGATCACGCTTCCAGTTTGCGCGCCCGCGCCGCGCACAGCATCGTTGTGCACCGCGCGCGCGAGCACAACCTGAAGAACATCGAGGTCGATATCCCGCGCGACCGCTTCACCGTGGTGACCGGCGTGTCCGGCTCCGGCAAGTCCACGCTGGCTTTCGACATCGTGTTCGGCGAGGGCCAGCGCCGCTATCTCGAATCGCTGAATGCCTACGCGCGCCAGTTCGTGCAGCCGGAGAGCAAGCCCGACGTCGATGGCGTGTTCGGCATTCCGCCGGCGGTGGCGATCGCGCAGCGCACCAGCCGCGGCGGGCGCAAGAGCACGGTGGCCACGCAGACCGAGATCTACCATTTCCTGCGCCTGATGTACGTGAAGCTGGGCGTGCAGCACTGCCCGGACTGCGGCTGCGCGATCGCGCCGCAGAGCGAGGACGCGATGGTGGCGCGCATCCTGCGCGAGCGGCGCGGCCAGCACATCGGTCTGCTGGCGCCGCTGGTGATCAACCGCAAGGGCTATTACACCGAACTGGCGCGCTGGGCGAAGTCGCACGGCCACACCCATCTGCGCGTCGATGGCGAATTCCTGCCGACCGCGCCGTGGCCGCGGCTGGATCGCTTCAAGGAACACACGATAGAACTGCCGATCCGCGATTTCGTCGTGAACGAACGCGACGAGCGCACGCTGCGCGACGCGGTGCGGCAGGCGCTCGAACACGGCAAGGGCGTGCTGCACCTGATGTCGCCGCTGGATCGACTGGGACAGCCGGACGCGCCGGTGCCGACCGTCGAGGTGTACTCGACCCAACGCGCCTGCCCGAGCTGCGGCACCGGTTTCGCCGAACTCGATCCGCGCCTGTTTTCGTTCAACTCGAAGCACGGCTGGTGTCCGAAGTGCATGGGCACCGGCTTGAAGCTGCAGGGTTTCGATGCCGAACAGACCGGCGAGGAAGCGACCTGGAACGAGTGGCAGGACGGCGAGCCGGAAGAATGCCCGGCCTGCCATGGCGAGCGGCTGAACCCGGTGGCGCGCAATGTGAGGCTGTTCGGCCAGTCGATCGCGCAGCTGACTGCGCAGCCGGTGTCGGCGCTGCAGTCGGCGATGGCCGGCTGGTCGCTCGAAGGCCGCGAGGGCGAGATCGCGCGCGACGTGATCGCGGAGTTGAACAGCCGGCTGCACTTCCTCAGTGAAGTCGGTCTCGGCTATCTGTCACTGGATCGCGCCGCACCGACGCTGTCCGGTGGCGAGGCGCAGCGCATCCGCCTCGCCGCCCAGCTCGGCTCGAATCTGCGCGGCGTCTGCTACGTGCTGGACGAACCGACCATAGGCCTGCATCCGCGCGACAACCACGTACTGCTCGACACGCTGGTGAAGCTGCGCGACAAGGGCAACACGCTGCTGGTGGTCGAGCACGACGAGGACACGATCTTGCGCGCCGACCACGTGATCGACCTCGGTCCGGGCGCCGGACGCCTGGGCGGGGAGGTGATCGCCGAGGGCCATGCCAGCGATCTGGCAAAGAAGCCGGAATCCATCACCGGCCGTTTCCTCGCCCGTCCGCTGGCCCACAGTTTCAAACCGCGCCGGCCGGTCACCGACGACACGCCTTCGCTCATCGTACGCGGCGCCATGCTGCACAACCTGAAGGGCATGGACGTGCGGGTGCCGCTCGGCCGGCTGGTCGTGATGACTGGCGTGTCCGGCTCCGGCAAGTCCTCGCTGGCGCGCGACGTGCTGCGCGACGGCGTGGCGCAGCGGCTGAACGACCCGAAGGCTGCGCTCACCGGCTGCACCGACATCGAAGGCTGGGGCGCGCTCGGCCGCGTGCTCGAAGTCGACCAGACGCCGATCGGCAAGACGCCGCGTTCCTGCCCGGCGACCTATATCGGTTTCTGGGACGCGATACGCAAGCTCTACGCCGACACCCAGGATGCGCGCGAGCGTGGCTTCACCGCGGCGCGCTTCTCGTTCAACACCGGCCCCGGTCGCTGCCCGGTGTGCGAGGGCCAGGGACTGCGGCAGATCGAAATGTCCTTCCTGCCCGACGTGCGCGTGCTGTGCGAAGCGTGCAACGGCGCGCGCTTCAATTCGGAAACGCGCGCCGTCATCTGGCGCGGCAAGAGCATCGCGGACGTGCTGGCGATGAGCGTGGACGAGGCGGTCGAATTCTTCGCCGCACACCGCAAGCTGGCCGACACGCTGAAGCTGATGCAGGAAGTGGGGCTGGGCTATCTGACACTGGGCCAGCACAGTCCGACGCTGTCCGGCGGCGAGGCGCAGCGCATGAAACTGGTGACCGAACTGGCCAAGTCCCCGGCCGACGCGAGCGATCCGGCCAACGCGCGGCGCGGGCGTGGCAATCCGCACACGCTTTACGTGCTGGACGAACCGACCACCGGTCTGCACATGGCCGACATCGCCAAGCTGATCGGCGTGCTGCACCGGCTGGTCGATGCAGGCCATTCGGTGGTGGTGATCGAGCACGATCTCGACCTGATGGCCGAGGCCGACTGGATCATCGACCTCGGTCCGGAAGGCGGCGACGGCGGTGGCCGGGTGGTGATGGCCGGCACGCCGGGCGATCTGACCGTCCGCGCCGACGTTTCACACACTGCGCGTGAACTGGCCCGCTTTCGTGCAGCCCGCCGCTAGTATCCGCTGACAGTGAAGCGCGGTTCGCGATTCAATGTCTTCGGGTCTTCGGATGCCGGAAAGCCGGATCCGTCCATCGACGCTGGCGCGACGTCAGCCGGTGCCCCGTCCGTGCGCGCGGCAAAGCGCGCGCAGCCGGAGGATGAAGGCAGTATTGAGCCGGAAGGGACGCCCGGGTGCGGGCCGTCGTCCGCACTTGCAGTGCGCGACCAGGGCTCGTCGCTCGCAGCGCCTCGGGCCGGCCGCAGCGGTCGGCCGGATGGAAAACGTGCCTGCCCCGCGAGGTATCAGGCGGACATCGATGTCCTGCGACGACGGACGGCGACAAGCGCGGCGCCCGCGACCAGAGCCAGCGCAAGTGCGCCCGGTTCGGGCACCGATGCGCCTGCCGTCGAGGCGGCCGAACGCGGCAATTCGTAGAAGCGGATCATGTCCTGCGAACTGGCGCTCGCGAATACTTCGAATCCGAAACGATTCTGTTGCTGGGGCAGCGCGGTGAGCCATTGTTGTGCAAGCTGGATCGATGTGTCCGAAGCGCCCCAGGCCCTGAATGTTCCGACCGACAGATCGAGCGTGGTGCCGCTCTCGTTTACGATTTCCCAGACGGCAAGCTGGAAGGCGCCGGAGAACACGCTGTCGGTCAACGCCTGCTCATGGGCCAGTGCGGCCAGGTTGCCAAGCTGACGGCCTCTTTCGGGGGACATCGCGCTGTAGTCGACCGCGGCAAGGCGGTTGTAGTCACCGACCGTGCTGCCCAGATGGGCCGGCTGGAAGATGTCGATGCACCAGGACACGAAACTCTGGAGCAGGGGATCGTCTGACCCGGGCACGGATGTGAGAAGCCCGCCGGCGAAGAAATGTCCGCTGACGCGAGGTGCCAGATTGGCAAACCTGACCGTAGTCGTCGGCCCGTCGGCAGCCCAGTCCTCGAGCAACAGTGGGGCTGCCTGGACATTCATCATGCCCAGTGCGGTGAGCGTTGCCATGAACAGCGAGCGGAGCGAAAGTGCTTTGAACATGTCGATACGTGCCGTGTGTCGGATTGATCCGGACGATAGAGGCTTGCATCCGTAGCGCGATAGCGACTAATTCAACGTTTCGCCGGTCTACACAATCTGAAGCACTCGTTGCGATCTGTGCCTGGGGCTATGCCCTGCCGGCGCTGATCGAGCCGTCGGCCGCAGGGGCTTCCGATCCGGCCGGTGCCGTGCGGAACGGCGACCGACCGTGCTCACTTGCCCCTGAGTGCCGCGACACCGACGTTTTCGGGTTCGGCGTACTTCGTGGCGTCGCGACCGCATCCATCCTGGCATGCAGGGAATGCGGACAGCGCTCCGGGTGGCGCGTTTTACCGAGGATCTGCCCGAGAACAGGGAATGATTCCCGATAAAACAGGGAAAAATTCCCGAAATAGCTATCGCTGTCAGCCTTGTCGGGAATATTTCCCGATTTCAACTTAAACTTGAATTACTGCGGTGCAGCACACCGCGGACCCCATTCCAGTGTTTCCCATCAAGGAGAAAGCCATGAAACATACCCGTCTGTTTGCTGCCCTGCTGCTCACCGGGGGCATCGCGGCTCCGGCGGTTGCCGACATGCATGTGCCCAAAGGATCGGTTGGCGTTGAAAAATGCATGAAGGCCGCGCTGAAAGCGAAGCCGGGCAACGTTGTGAAGGTCGAGCTGAAGAAGGAAGAAGGCGAGGGTTACAACTACGAATTCGACATCGAGTCGGCTGACGGCAAATCGTGGGATGTGGAATGCGTTGCACGGAACGGCAAGATCGTCGAGATGGAGGAAGAGGTCACCAAGGACCATCCCAAGTTTGCCGGGGCCAAGGTGGGTGAGTCCGCGGCACGCGAGATCGCGCTGAAGAAGACTCCGGGCGAGGTGGTTGAGGTCGAGTACGAGATCGAGGCAGATGGCAAGGGTTCGTACGAATTCGATATCAAGACCGCCGACGGCAAGGAAGTGAAGATCGAGATCGACACTGAATCCGGCGCCGTCACGTCCTACTCTGAAGAAAAGTGGCAGATCGGCAAGGAGTAAGTTCCTTTGCCCGGCCGGTCGTGCCGGGCAGGCGAGGGCTTTGCCGCAGCGCGGTGTTGCGGGAGTCGGGTACCGGTTTTCCGCGACACCCTTCCGCGCTCATCGGGAAATCCTGTGCCGGAAGGATGTCCATGCCCTGGAATGGGGCGTGGACATCGGGCGTCTCTGTCAGCGCTTGTTCGCGGTGCGCTCATGCACCAATGAAGTGATTTTTAATCAAGCCCTTAACTTCCACATCTCCCGGCCGTTCTGATCTGAAATCATCAGAACGGAGTGTCCGGTGTCCTTCCCTCTAGACTTGCTGCAGCATATGCGGGGCGTGCTCGCGTGCGAACGCGAACTGGCCGAACTGCGCTTTACCTGGCAACTGATCGAAACCACGGCCAAGATGGTGTGCCCGGCCGAAGCGAGGACCATTCTTCCTGCCATGGCCAGCACGCGCGAAGCCTTCGGCCGGCTGGAAAGCGAACTGGTCCGGGCGCTCGCGGCAGAAAACATCAACAAGGTGGTACTGCAGATGCAGGCCCGTGCGCAGGCTGTGGTCGACGTCGTGGTGCGCAACCTCTATGAGCGCACGGCCGACGTGGGCTTCCTGTCGACCGATGGCGACATCCGCCGTTTCCTTCTCGACGGAAGGGTCGAGCGCAATGCGATCGAGTCGCGGCTGCACGAGTACATGCGCAAGTACACCGTGTACGATGCCATCGTCGTGCTTGGTCCGGAAGGCGGAGTGCGCGCCGCCATCGGCGACGGCGTCTCGCCCGAGGGCGATCACGCGCTGGCCGCCCGGACGCAGGGTGCCGCGTCCTACGTTGAACACTTCGGTCCGTGCGCCCTTCTTCCGGCACGCGAACGTGCGCTGGTGTACGCGCAACGCATCGACGACGGTGCGGGGCGCACACTCGGCACCCTCTGTCTGTCTTTCCGTTTCGATGACGAAATGGCGGGTATTTTCCGCACCTTCCGTCGGCATCGTGACCGCTCGGTCATGTTGCTGCTGGATGCTGCCGGGCGCGTGATTGCCAGCAGTGACCCCGATCACGTGCCTCTTGGCCGGGCGCCGGAGACGGCCGGGGGCGAGCAGGGTGCGGTGATCGATTTCGGCGGGCGTGAGTACATCGCCCGTACCTGCGAAGCGACCGGATATCAGGGCTATGCCGGACCCGGGTGGCGTGGACATGTCATGGTGCCCGTCGAATCCGCCTTTCGCGAAGACGCCGTCCTGCTCACCGGCAGCGACGAACAGGGCTCCGGCCTGCACTGCGATGAACTGGCCGCCATCGAGCGGCAGGCGGGCGCGATCAAGGATGCGCTCAACCGTGTGGTCTGGAACGGACAGGTGATGGCCGGCGGCCGTCGCGGCGACTCGCTCAAGCTCAAATCCATGTTGCAGCAGATCAGCGAAACCGGCGAGCGCATGCGCGCCGTGTTCTCGCGTGCGCTGGCCGCGCTGTCCGACACCATCACATCGTCCACGCTGCAGGATCTTCAGTTCGTGTCGCGGCTGATGATGGACGTCATGGACCGCAATCTGTACGAGCGGGCGAATGATTGCCGCTGGTGGGCACTCGCGCCGGAACTGCGCGAAGCGCTCGATACCGGTCGCTGCCGCTCGGGGCTGGATGTGCTGCTCGACGATATCAACCGGTTATATACGGTGTACGACCGCCTGTTCGTGCATGACGCGGACGGGCGCATCGTCGCCTGCAGCACACTGTCCGGCGAGGCTGCAAGTACGGTGGGCATGCAGATCGACGAGCGCATGCGCGAGGCTGTCGGCCGCCTGTCCGGAACACAGAGTTACGCGGTCAGCGCATTTGAAGCGACGCCGTTGCACCGTGGCGCTCCGACCTACATCTACCACGCCGCCATCCGCGCCCCGCAGGACGATGCGCGCGTGCTTGGCGGCATCGGCATCGTGTTCGAATCGGCACGCGAATTCCGCGCCATGCTGAGCGAACTGCTGCCTGCGCGCGACGGTGTGTGGGCAGCCTTCTGCGAGCGTGATGGTCGTGTCGTCGCGAGTACCCGTGACGACTTGCCACCGGGCAGCCGGCTCGATCTCGGCGATCTTGTTTCAGGGCTGGACGCAGGGGCGAGCCGCCATGCGTTCACGACCTTCGGCGGTACGCGTCACATGGCAGGCGTGGCGCTGTCCGCCGGTTACCGCGAGTACAAGACCACAGGCGACTATCGCAATGACCTGATTGCCGTGGTGGCGCTGGCGCTTCCCGATACGTCGGCCTCCGGGGGCGACGGCGATGGCGGCATCATCGATCGCGAGACGGTCTCGCGTCCCGGCGAAGGGGAGGAATTCGCAGTGTTCCGCCTGGACGATCGTGCGTTTGCCGTGACTGCGGCGCAGGTGCTTGAGGCCGCTGACATCGGGCGCGTCCGGCGCATCGGCAGTGGCGAAGGGCTGATTGCCGGTGTGCTGCTGCTGGAGGAGGACGATACGGCAGAGCACGTACCGGTCATCAATCTGCGCGCCTTCTTCGACTTGCCGCGAGGCCAGGGACCTGGCCACGTGGTGGTCACGCGCTGTGAGCGAGGCCGTATCGGCCTCGCGGTCGACGACCTGATCTGCGTGATCGAGTGCGGCGAGAGCGAAATCCGCCCTCTGCCCGAAATGGTCTCCGCCCGTTTCCGCTGGCTGGGCCGCCTCATCATTGCTGCGCCGGAACAGCCACTGGTGTCGGTATTCGATCTGGAGGCCCTGCACGACATGCTGCGCGAACGCATGCGCGGCGCGCTGGACGAAGCGGCGGTCGGATTGCCCGAACCGGCGGCTGCCTGATGGAAGAATGCCCGAAATGCAAAGAGCCCGGTCCAGGGACCGGGCTCTTTGCTTGAATCTGTTGGTGGTGATGGGGGGACTTGAACCCTCGACCTACGGATTATGAATCCGTCGCTCTAACCAGCTGAGCTACATCACCAAGCGAAAGGACGCGGATTGTCGTTTAGACACCGGGACTTGTCAAGGATAGCGCGGCGGAAGGACAATCACCGGTTCGGTATACTTGGACGGGTTCGCCCTCATGCAGCGGGATCTGGAATTCGACGTGGTGGTGGTCGGTGCCGGGCTGCCGGGCCTTGCGCTCTGTGCGGCTCTGCGCAGGTCGCCTCTTTCGGTTGCGCTGGTCGAGGGGCGTCTGCCCGAGTGGCCGGTGGGCGGGTGGGACGCGCGCGTGTATGCGGTGAGCCCTTCGAGCGCCCGCTTTCTTGACCGTATCGGCACGTGGACGCATCTCGATTCTGCGCGCCTGCAGCCGATGAAGCGGATCGAGGTGTATGGTGACCGCGGCGCACGGCTCGATTTTTCCGCGTTTGACCTCGGTGTCGGTGAGCTCGCGTGGATTTCCGAATCCAGCCTGATGGCGCGTGAACTGTGGGAGGGCGTGAAGCGGCAGGGCAACGTGACCCTGCTGTGCCCCGCAAAGCCGGCCATGCTGGCAGTCGAGGGCGGCCGATCCTGCCTGACGCTGGAGGACGGCCGCGTGCTGGACACGGCGCTGGTGGTCGGTGCCGATGGCGTCAATTCCTGGGTACGGGCGCAGGCTTCGCTGGAGGCGCGTTTCACCGACTACAGGGAATCCGGGGTCGTGGCCAACTTCCGTTGCGCCAAGCCGCATCTGGGTACGGCCTGGCAGTGGTTCCGACCGGATGGCGTGCTGGCTTTCCTTCCGTTGCCGGATCAACACATGTCGATGGTATGGTCGGCGCCTGAAGCGACTGCGCGCGAATTGCTGCAATACGATGCGGTCACACTTGCTTCCCGCGTTGCGGAGGCCGGCAATCACGTGCTTGGCGCGCTGGAGGTGGTGACGCCGGCCGCCGGGTTCCCGCTGCGACTGATGCGGATGGATTGCCCGATCGCTGCCGGTGTTGCATTGATCGGCGACGCTGCGCACGCGATTCATCCCCTGTCCGGCCACGGCGTCAATCTGGGCTTCGCGGACGCGCGCGTGCTGGCCGAAGTGCTGTGCGATGCGGATCGCAGCGTACTTGGCGATGTGCGCGTACTGCGCCGATATGCGCGCCGGCGTGCAGAGGAGGTGAATGCGATGCAGCTCACCACGCATGCATTGCACGAGCTTTTCCGGCCACACTGGCCGGCGCTGGGCTGGCTGCGCAATGCCGGACTGAACTTGACCCGGCACGTCCCGGTCGTACGCAATGCCCTGGCACGTTATGCATTGGGCTGATTCAATCACAACCGGCGCGCAAGGCAGCGCGCCATCACGAGGAAAACACATGTCCATCAAGCACACCGCAGCACTGTTGTGCGCACTCGTTGCATCGACCGCATGGGCGGGGCCTGAAGAAGCGATCAAGGCTGCGGTCGAGTCCACACTGGGCGCCGGTGCCAAGGTCGAAGGCGTGACCAAGACGCCCTATCTGGGCCTTTACGAAGTGCGGGTGGGCGGGGAAATCCTCTACACGGACGAGAAGGCCAACTATCTTCTGCTCGGCGAGATTCTCGATGCGAAGACGCGGCAGAACATTACCCAGGCACGCGCGAACCAGCTGTCCGCGATCAATTTCGCGGATCTGCCGCTGGATGTCGCGATCAAGCAGGTGCGTGGCAATGGCAAGCGCGTGATCGCAACGTTCGAAGATCCGAATTGCGGGTACTGCAAGAAGCTGGCCAAGGAACTGCTGACCTTGAATGACGTGACGGTCTATACCTTCCTGACGCCGGTGCTGGGCCCGGACTCGCAGAAGAAGTCGGAAGCGATCTGGTGTTCGGCGGATCGCCAGAAGGCCTGGAGCGACTGGATGACCGCGAATGTCGCGCCGGTCGCGGCCGGCGCGTCTTGCGACACGGCTGGTCTGCAGAAGTCCTCCTCGCTGGGTGAAAAGTACCGCGTGCGCGGTACGCCGACGATCTTCCTCAGCAATGGCGAGCGCATTCCGGGTTATGTGCCGGTGGCGCAGCTGGAGAAGCGGATTTCAAGCGTGAAATGACAGGATCGGTGGCCGCTCGCACGGCGAACCCGCTGTTCCAGTTTTGCCTTGCTCCCGCCGGAGCAAGGCTCGCGCATGCTCGCAGAGCAGGCTCAAGGGCCTCGGCGGATCCGCTCCGGCATCGCCCTGGCCGAAACGCGTGCGGGAACGGTGCGCGGCGGCTTTGCGGTCGCTCGCTACTGCACGGTACAGGACGCGTCCGCGTCGCTGCCCAGACCGGTGTTTCCGCCCAGACCACCGGGCCCCGGACGCGCCGCAGATGATGAAGGCAGGGATTCGTTCAGACCGGGATTGACCGGAAGGGTCTGGGGCGAGGACTTGCTGCTCGACACCACGCCCGCCTGTCCGATTTCGAATACCTTGGCGCCGGCGTCGTTCTTCACCTCGATGCTGCCTTCCTCCACATCGAACACCAGCGCCGGTTCTCCCGGCTGACGGTCCCGGGCGTCGGCGAGTGCCTTGACGCAGGCCGGGTCTTCCTTCTCGTTTTCGTCGCACAACAGCATTCCGAAGCGGGTACCCCGGATGCCTATGGTCGCGGTCACCGTGCTCGCTCGATAGCCCTCCCGGTTGCGCTTGCCGATCAGGCCGGTGACTGCGCGCAGTCCTCCCTTCACCAGGCTGTACAGAAGGCTGTCCTTTTCGGGTTTGGCTTCGTCGAAGGCATAGCCGTCGATCTTCACCTGGCTGCGCGGCTTGAGAGACAGCGAGGACCCATCGCCGAATTCGATGCGTGCCACCGTTGTCTTCTCGGTGGTGATGACGTCGCCGCCATAGATGGCGGAGTCTCGGGCCAGAATGCGCGTCTTCCGGTCGGCCGTCTGCACATACATGGTGCCGGAGAGATAGCTCACTCGACCCGCGGCCGGTGCGGCGGTGTCCTGGGCGACGGATTGTCCCGACGCCAGCAGTGCGGTGACAGCCAACAATCGAAATGTGTGTCGGACGTGCATGAACAATCTCCTTAGCGGCACTGCAGCCGGCTGGCGCGGAAGTCGCGCAGCGGCTGTTCGATCTGCGGGCCGGATGCGGTGGCGATCTCGCCAAGCGCTTCGACATTGGCGACCGCGAGCGTCGGCACCGCGCGCACGGTCGGCACGACGGGTGGCTCGACTCGTGGCGGTCTGAACACCTCCGGCAACAGGGGCACCGCGATTTCCTGCACCACCGGCGGCGTGAAGACCTCGGGCACGTCGGGCGAGGTCACGCTGAAATTCACGTTGATCCGTGCCGCGCCACTGCCTCCGCTGAGCAGGAAGACCGCGGCGTCCGTGCCGTTGAACCCCCCGCGAGGCGTGTAGAGCCAGCCCGCCGCCTCGCCAGTCAGAGTGCCCTGGCCAGGCGCACTGCTCACCTGTGCGCCCGGACGCAGACTGAACAGGAAGGGCGAACCGCCTTGCACCGCGTAGCTGCGGTTGATGACAGGTGGTGCGGAATCGGAGAAATTCAGGGTGCCGTTGCCACTGATCAGTTCGAATATGTTGTCGGGCAGTTCGCCCCCCAGTTCCATCGAAGCGCCACTGCCGATGACGAAGGACCCCGAACTGCCGCCGGCAATGCCACCGGTCAGACCGAGGCTGCCGGCATCTGCGCGGACACTGCCGGTGTTGGCCAGCAGCACGCCGATGGTCGAACTGCCCCCACCCAGGGTGCCCACCAGTGTGCCGTCGTTGCGCAGGCTGCCGGCACCGGTCAGCGCGGCGTTGTTGCCCAGGCTCAGGGTGGCGCCGTCGGCGACCGTGATCAGGCCGTTGCCGCTCATCGTCACCCGGGTGTCGGCGTCGATCAGGCCGCTGCCGACGATGTCGAGTCGCGCACCGTCCAGATCCAGTGCCGGGCCATCCAGCAGGGCGTTGCCGGTAACGATGACGCTGCGGCCGGCGCCACCGATCGAACCGCCGGTCCAGCGCAGTTCGTCGGCGATCGTCAGTGTCCCGTTGCCGCCGATGTCGCCTCCCAGTCCGAGCGTGCCGAAGCTCGCGTCGCTGTTGAAGTTCACCCGTGTGTTGCCGCTCACGCTCGTGCTGCCGCCCACAGAGTAGACACCATCCACGTTGAACAGCCCGCCGGAGAAGGCGGTGAATTCGACGTTGCCGGCACCGGTGATCGAAGAACCGGGCGCGAAGTCGCGGAAGGCGTCGCGGAAGCGCAGGGTCGCCCCGTCATTGACCACATAGCGGCCTGTATCGCCGCCGGGGCCGGACAGATCGGTGTCGTGGGCGAGCACGGACAGGGTGCCGCTGTTGACCTCGACCGAGCCCTCGTTGGCGAAAATCATTCCGCCTCCGTTGCCCAGTTCGACGGTATGCCCGGCATCGACGACGATGCTTCCGTTGTTGTCGAAGCGCGTCGTCGTCAGATTGCCGGTGCTGCCCGGTAACAGGTTCATCGTGCCGTTGTTGGTGAGCAGATTTCCGCTCAGCGAACCGCCGTTGTAATTCAGCGTGCCGCCATTGATCAGTGTCGTGCCGAAATTCAGCGTGCCGCCGTCGAGCGTAAGCCTGCCTCCCGGCTGCACCGTGCTGGGTGCGTTCAGGGTGCCTCCGGTCAGCGTGAGCGAGTTGCCGCTGCCTATCGTGAGCCCGCCGACCGTCACCGGCGGGACGGCGTTCAACACGACATCCGCGCCACCGGCGAGATTGATGAGCACGAGGTCGGTCAGACCGGGCAGCCGGTCACGGGTCCAGTTCAGCGGATCGAGCCAGTCGTTGGTCAGCCCGCCTCCGTCCCAGCAGACGTCGCCGGCGCAGGCGATGAAGCCGACGCGCAAGGCATTGCCGGACAGTTCCGTCGTGTAGTCGTCGCTGGGTGCGCTGAACTGGAACAGGCCACCGGTGGACAGCGATGCCGCCGAGGTGACCACATCCAGCGCCATGCCCTCCGCAGGTTGTGCTCCCTGGATGGCGATGATTTCGAGTACGCCATCGAGCAGGCTCGTCCCGCTGAGCGTCAGCACGTCGTACTGTCCGGCCGCGGTGCCGGCGAACTCCGCTTCAATGCGGCCGCTCGCTTCCTGGACCAGACCTCCGCTCACACTGAGCATGCCGATCGCGTTTTCGCCGCCCGGTCGCAGTACGCCTCGGTTGGTCAGCTGGGCGCCGTCCAGATCCAGCGTACCGCTGCCTTCGATCACCCCGCTGTTGACCAGACCGCCGGTCACGACGATGCGGGCGCCGGCCGCGATGTGCATGACACCGCTGAGGTTGCCGAGCGCAGCGAGTTGCAGCGTGCCGGTTTCGCCCCGATAGCTGCCGCCATCCAGATTGTTGAAGCGTGCGAGGCTGGCGAAGCCGCTGATGCCGCT
>CAZKRN010000010.1:51747-123879 GCA_964555165.1 uncultured Methyloversatilis sp.
TGAGCGTGAGGTGACCGCAGCAGGTATCGGCGACCAGGGTACTGGTCGTGCCGGCCGCCAGTTGGAGGGTGCCGCCGCTGATGGTGGCGGCACGCGTCCAGTTCAGGCCGCCGTTGAGCGTCAGCGTGCCGCTGTTGCTCAGTGTGCCGCCGGTGAGATCGAGCGGGCCGTTGAAGGTGGCGTTGGCGGTGGCGATGCTGGCGCCGCTGAAGTTGGCGCGGCCATTGATCGTCGCACCGCTGGCGAAGCTGTGCGAGCCGGTATTGAACTGAACGCTGTTGCCGACGATGTTGAACACACCGGCGTGTGCGCCCTGGGTCGGCAACTGGATGGTGCCGGTGCCCGAATCGACGGTGCCGCCATCCAGATTGTTGAAGCGTGCGAGGCTGGCGAAGCCGCTGATGCCGCTGCCGCCGGTCTTGGCCAGAGTGCCGCTGTTGTTGAAATTGCCGCCACCGCCGGAGGTTTCGCTGACCAGTCCATCGCTGGCGAAGTTGAAGCGGCCGGTGTTGTTCAGCACGCCGCCATCGTTGAGCAGCAGGGAACGTCCGGAGCCGGTGTAGTCGATGGTGCCGGCATTGTTCAGCGTGACGCCGCTGAGCGTGAGGTGACCGCAGCAGGTATCGGCGACCAGGGTACTGGTCGTGCCGGCGAGCAGGTTCAGCCTGCCCCCGGCGATGGTCGAGTTGCCGGACATGATCAGACTGCCCGCCAGATCGGTGCTGCGACCGGCCGACATCGCCAGTTGCGCACCCGACGCCAGCGTCAGCCCGCCCTGCAGCAACGAATCCGCGCCGGCCAGCGTGAGCGTGGCATTGCTGAGCGTGAGCGCATTGCCGGTACTCGTGTTGAGCCCGGCTATCGTGTAGGAGCCACTGCTCAACAGCACGCTTGAGCCGCCCGACAGTGAAATGAACACCAGATCGTTCAAGCCGGGCAGCACGTCACCGGTCCAGTTCGCGGCATCGGTCCACAGGCTGGTACCGGCGCCGCCGTCCCAGCAGATGCCGCCGCAACTCACGAGGTCGTAGCGCAGTCGCAGGCTGCCGCCGGCGACATCGATGCGGTAGTCCGGCGGCAAGCCGGAATCGCCGAGCGTGCTTGTCAAGCCACCATCGGCCGTGACAATCGGACTGTCCAGCGTGACCCTGTTGTAGCCAGCGCCTTCGACGACTTCGATCGCACCGGCCAGCATGCCGAGGCCCGAGACGCTGAGCTGCCCCGGACCATCGTTGTCCAGATGGGTGACCAGAGTGGCGCTCGGACTCTGCGCATAGTCGCCGACGATGCGCAGCATGCCGTCCGTCAGTTCGAGTCGCCCTTCGTTGGCGATGCGGGCATGCAGCGTCGCCGTACCCGAGCGCAGCTTGCGCAGCGTGCCGCCGGATGTGTTCGTGATGGTCAGCGAGCCCGGGGCGGTCCATGCAACGTCCTCGATCCGGTCCAGCGCTGCGCCAGCCGTACCGAAATTGACGGTGCCATGATTCACCAGCGTATTCGTCTGATGCAGATGCACACCGCGCACGAAGGACAGTGTGCCCCGGTTGACCAGCGCGATGCCCGACAGATCGGCGAACGGCTCACCGCCAAAAGTGAGGTCGGCGCCGCTGGCTATCGTCACGTTCCGCGCCGAAGTCGGCGCCTGGGCGTAGAGCGGACCCGCCGTGACATCGTAGGCACTGACGATGCCGCTGGCGAGCACGCCGTCGGCGACGACCGAACCGCTGCCGGTGAAGGCCAGCGCGCCCAGACCGCCGATGATGGCGTACTGACCGCTGGTCCAGCCCATGTCGAGACGGCTCAGCTGCGTGTCGCCATTGAAGTTCAGGATGCCGCCGCGTACCGCCAGCGGGTTCGCGAAGGTCAGCGCCGCCGCGAAGTCGGCGCGGCCGTCGGCGCTGAAGGTATGACCGGTGCTCGCGATCGAGTAGTCGCCATTGATCGTCAGGTGAGCACCGTTGAATTCGACCGCGCCGGTACCGCTCACGTCGCTGCCGGCACCCAGCGTCCGGGTGCCGGCCCCGAACGCGAGGGTGGCGCCGGGGCCCACCGCATATTCACCGGTATCCGACGCGCCGGAGCCGCTCGAAACCCGGACGTCCAGTTGTCCGCCGTTCACCTCGACCCGGCCTGTATTGTCGAAAGTGAAATGACCATCCAGTCGCTGGTCGCCGCCGCCCGTCTTGTTGAAAGTGCCGGCATTCACCACGCGCGAGAGCGGGCCGGAGTGCGTGCCTATGGCCAGTGCATTGCCACCGGCAAGATTGATCGTGCCGGTGGTTTCGTTGATCAGGGCGCCACCGTCACCGTCGCTGGTCGAATAGAACTGCAGCGAGGCGTTGCCGGTGAGATCCACGGTACCCGTGTTGTGCCATTCGACACTGAGGCCGAAGCCCAGACCGCCGGAGCCCGTGACGGTGGTATGTCCGGCCGTCGTGAAGCGGCCGCTGCCATCGAGATCGGATTCGTCGCGCCAGTCGAAATCGCCGCTGACCGTCACGTCGCCGTGGCTGGTGAGCGTGACGGCTTCGCCGCCGGAGAGGCTCAGGCGGTCGATCACCGCGATACCGTCGAAGCGGCTGAAGCCGCCGCTCTGTTGCAGGCTCGACAACGTGGCCGGACCGGCGACATTCAGGTTGCCGCCGGTCAGGAGCAGGTCGCCCTGGATGGTCGATGCAATGCCCGTGGTCGAACCCGACTGTCCGGTCAGTGTGAGCGCACCACCGCTGATGGTCAGCGTGTTCCCGGCCGCTGTGGTGAGCGCGGCGATGCGCTGGTCGCCACCGGTGAGTACCACCTGTGTGCCAGCCGCGAAGTCGATGAACACCAGATCGTTGAGTCCGGGCAGTACATTGCCCGTCCAGTTCGCCGCATCGGTCCACAAGCCGGTACCGGCGCCACCGTCCCAGCAGATCCCGCCGCAAGCGATGGCATTGAAGGAAAGACGGAACACGGTGCCGACCTGCGACGCACTGTAGCCGGGGTCGGGCGTGGCGATCGTGGCGAAGCTGCCGCTCATGCTGCCGCCTGCCGTGACCAGATCCAGCGATACCGTGCCGCGCGCATAGGCCGGGTCTTCGGTGACGAGCAGGCTGCCGCCGAGCGTGACGGATCCGCTGACCGCGAGCTGGTCGTAGCGCCCGGCATCGCTGCCGCCCACCTCGAGTTCGAGCGTGCCGCTGGCCGTCTGCACATAGTTGCCGACAACGGTCAGTGTGCCGTAGTCGATGGTGCCCATCGTACCGGCGTTGGTGAGCGTGTTGCCGGCGCCCACGTCCACCGTGCCATTGCCGAACAGGTCGGCGCCGCTGGCCACGGTGAAACCGCCGATGCGGCGCAGCGTGGCACCGGCCGCGACATCGGCGTCGCCGTTCCAGATCAGCGCTCCACCCACTTCCAGAGTGCTTCCGCTGCCGACGTCGATGAAGCTGTTGTGGGTGAAACTGCCGCCACCCGATGCGCCGCTGTAGCCGATGCTGAAGCGCAGGCGACCACTGAGCACTTCGATCAGACCATTGTTCGTGACATTGAAATAGTTGGCCGTTCCGCCGGGAATGCCCAGGCTGCCGAGCGCCGATTCGCCGGCGCCCGCCGACTTGCGCAGTGTGGCACCGGCATGATTCACGAACGTGACCGTCCCTGAACCGACGGACCGGTCCCCGAAGCTGTAATCGCCGCCGACATTGAACAGGCCATGGTTGTCCACGCGCCCGCTGCCGATGACATCGATATGGCCTTCCCGCCAGTCCAGCGTGCCGGAATTGGTCAACGAGCCAGCGCCGAAACGCTTGTAACTGCCGCCCTGATTGTCGTCGACGCCCGTGCCGCTCAGCGTCAGCGAGGCACCGCTGGCAATGGCCAGATTGCCGGTCAGTGTGCCGCGTATCCAGTTGCCGCTGCCGGTCAGCGTCGCCGTGCCGCTGCCTGCAAGGGTGCCGCCGTTCCACGAATAGCTGCCGAGCAACGCGTTGCCGGTGAGCGTGAAAGTGCCGCCGCTCTGGCTGAGCGAAGTGACCTGCAGCGTGGAAAGGGCGCTTACCTGCGCACTGCCGGCCATCTCCAGATTGGCGATGGACGCTGCGCTGTTCATGGTGAAACGCGCAGTGTCCTGCACGCGCACGGTGAAGGTCGGATCGGTGAGTGGTGCCGCCGTGCTGGACGACGTAACCACGGCCGATTCAATGAATTCGAGGCGACCGCCGCCGTCGAACTGGCCAGTGGATTCAATCGCATAGCTTGCGCTGCCGCCGAAGCGTGCGGTGGCGCCTGCCGCGATATCCACCACCCCGGCAATGGTTGCGCCGCCCGTGGTGGCGAGCGAACCGCTGTCGATGGACAAGGTCGCGCCCTGCTCGATGTTCAGAACCTGGTTGGTGCTGGACGCGCTGCCGGAACCGGTCGCGTAGTCGAGCGTTGAACCGCCGGCCAGAGTCAATCGGCCGTTTCCGGACAGGAGACCGCCTGTCCAGGTCGAACCCGGGCCGGTGAGGGTGGCGACTCCGTCGTTCAGCAGCAGGCCGCCCGAGAGCATCAGGCGCGCGATCTGCGCGGTGGCGTTGAAATTGACAACGCCATCGCTGATGACCAGATCGCCGAACAGCACGGCCGCTTCCCTGACGATCAAGGTCGCGCCGGACACCGCCAGCGTATTGCCGGCCGCGGTGTTCAGGCCACGGATGGTGTGTACGCCGCTGGCAAGCTGCACGCTTATCGTGCCCAAGTCGATGAACACAAGGTCGGTGCTGCCCGGGAGCAGGTCGCCTGTCCAGTTCGCGGCATCGGTCCATAGCAGCGTACCGGCACCGCCGTCCCAGCACACGCCCGCGCAGATGGCGCCCGCGTAACTCAGCACCTGCCGGTTGCCTACGGCGAGGGTGGTGTAGCCAGCGGGCAGTGTGATGGTGGCGAAGCTGCCACTCAGCCCGCTTGCGGTAACGATGTTCGATTCGCCGCCCACCGCGACGTAGCCGGGCAGTTCGCTGACCGCGAGCGTACCGCCCAGCGTGGCGGTACTGCTGACCGTCAGCGCATCGGTGCCGGCAGTGCCGCGCTCGATCTGCAGCGAGCCATTCGCGTCCTGCGCGAAACGGCCGGTGATGCTCAGCGTGCCGATCGCGCCAGCACCACCGGGGCGCACGATGCCGCTGTTGGTGAAAGTCTGGGAGCCGAGGGTCAGCGTGCCGAAGCCGCTGACCGTACCGGTGTTGGTGAAGGCCGTGCCCGAGGTGGAGAGGAAAGTGCCGGTGAGCAGTTCGAGCACGCCGGCGTTGATGAAGGCGGAGCCGGTGGTGAGCGAACCCTGGCCCAGCGTGAGCGTGCCCGACTGGGTGAAGGCCAGGGTGGCGCCGACCGACACGGCACCGCTCCCGACCTTTGTGATGACGCCTTCGTTGACCAGCGAGCCGCCGCCACTGGCGGTCACGCTGAAGCCACCACTGCCGCTGTCGAACAGCAGGCGGGCACCCGATGCGTTGCGCAGCACCGCGCCGGCATTGATCTGCAGCGAACCGGATGTCTTGTAGATGCGGCTTGCTCCGCTGCCGTTGGTGTGCAGCAATGTACGGCCGGTGAGCACCTGGGAGGCGCCGTTGCCACCTATCTGCAGCGCACCGCTTACGGTCAGCGTGCCGTCGCCGGACACGGTACCGCCGGTCCAGTCGTATCGCCCGCTCAGGGTGTTGCTGCCGGTGCCCTGCAAAGTGCCGGCAGAGTGGCTGAAGGTCGATGCAATGCCCGCACCATCGGCCAGGGCCAGCGTGCCGCCACTCAGCGTCAGTGTGCCGGCGCCGGCGATGCTCCGTCCGGCAGCCAGCGTCGTGGTGCCCCCGCGCAGGTCGAGCGTGCTGCCCGCGGCGATCTGCTGGCTGCCGTCAAGCAGGCCGACGGCGTTGATGGCAAGCACACCCTGTCCGATGTCGAGCACGCCGCGCTGCTGGAACTGCAGAGCGCCGATGTAGCCGAGTTCCACTGTGCCTGCGCCGGTCCGGGTCAGGGTGCCGAGGTTCTCGAATACGCTGCCATTGCCGACGTTCTGGTAAATGTACAGCGTGTTGTTGCCGATCTCGGTGTCCAGCGTGAGCGATGCGCCGGCCGCGTTGCGGAACAGGGCGCCATTGTTGAGCAGGAAGCTGCGACCGTTGTTGTTGCCGATGACGCTGTCGCCTGAGCTGTTCGCGTGGATGAGGCGAGTCGCGTTCAGCGTGACCGAGTTGTTGCCGGTCTGCGTGAAGACGCCATTCACCGTCAGCGTGCCGGCGTCGCCCGGCGTGCTGACTATCGTGCCGCCGGTCCATTGCAGATCGCCGTCGACCGTGGTGGCCGCGCCCGCGGCGATACTCAGTGTGCCGCCGCTCAGCAGCAGCTGGGCGGCGATCGAACTGCCGTCCTCCAGCGTGTGGGTGCCGCCCGACATCAGAACTCGCCCTTCTCCGTCGAAGGACGACGCGCCGGCGAGTGTGCTGCTGCCGCCGCGCAGATGCAGCGTGGCCCCGGCGGCGATCTGCTGCGTGCCTTCGAAACTGCTCACGCTGTCGGAGATCAGCGTGCCGGCGTCGATCCGCAGCAAACCGGCCTGCTGCACGATCAGGCTTCCGTTGTAACCCATGTCCAGCGAACCGGCACCGGTCTTGACCAATGTGCCGAGATTGTCGAAACGGCTTCCTGTGCCGCTGCCGCGATAGACGTAAAGCGTGTTGCCGGCGTCCGGAGTGTCGAGCGTGAGCACGGCGCCGGCGGCGTTGCGGAACACGGCGCCGTTGTTCAGCAACAGGCTGCGGCCGTTGTTGTTGCCGATCCGGCTGTTGCCCGATGCGTTGCTGTGGATCAGCGTGGCGTTGTCCAGGGTGACCGAACTGCTGCCGGCCTGCAGCAGTTCGCCTGACACGGTGAGCGTGCCGCCGGGCACCAGCGCGCCATTGTCCAGTGCATTGCCGCCGCTGATGGTGCCGGCGCTCCATTCGAACAGGCCGCCGATGCGCGCCGCGATCTGCGGGGCGATCAGCAGCGTACCGGCCGATTGGGTGAAACGGCTGGCGATCTCGCTGTTGTTGCCCAGTACCAGCGTGCCGCCACCCAGGCGGAACTGTCCGTTGCCTTCGATGCGCCGGTCTGCCGCCAGCGTCGTCGTGCCGCCGCTCACCTGCAGCGTGGCACCATCGAGCACCTGTTGCGTACCGGCCAGCAGCACCGCGTTGTTCAGCGTGGCGGTGCCTTCGCTGACCACGAAGCTGCCCAGCTGGTCGAAAGCCACATTGCCGAAGCTTCCGAAGTCCACGGTGCCGGCGCCGCTCTTGGTCAGCGTTCCACTGTTCTCGAAACGACCGCCGAGCGGGCCGGTATCCTGATCGATGTACAGGATGCCGTTCGCAGCGTCGACCGAAAGGGTGAGGGAGCCGGTATTGCGGAACACGGCACCGTTCTCGATATTGAAGCCGCTGCTGGACGTGTTGGCGATCCGGCTCTCGCCACTGTTGTCATGGTGCTGCAGTGTGGTGGCGTTGAGATAGACCGTGGTGTTGCCGCTCTGGTCGAACACGCTGTTGGCATCGAGCAGACCACCGCCGCCGATCGTGCCGCCGGTCCAGTTGAAGCGTCCGTCCAGTTCGGAATGCGTGCCGCTCGCGATGTTCAGCGTTCCGCCCGACAGCGCGAACACCGATGTGACGCGCGTGCCATTGCCCAGAATGAGCGTGCCGCCGCTCTGGGCCAGCGTACCGGGGCCGTTGAACCGGCCACCGGGCGCAACCGTGGTGCTGCCGCCCAGTATCTGGATCAGGGCGCCAGCCGAAATGTTCTGCGTGCCGGTGATACTGACGGTATTGCCGAGGGTCAGGTTGCCGGCTTCGACGTCCAGCACGCCGTCCTGCACGAAAGTCACGTTGCCGGCGTTGCCGATGTCGGCCCGGCCGGCACCCACCTTTGTCAGGGTACCGGTATTCTCGAACCGACCGCCGAGCGGGCCGGTGTCATGGTCGATGTACAGGATGCCGTTGGCAGCCTCCACCGACAGCGTAAGTGCGCCGCTGTTGCGGAACACGGCGCCGTTCTCGATATTGAAGCCGCTGCTCGATGTGTTGGCGATGCGGCTGTCGCCGCTATCGTTCGAGTGTACGAGCGTGGTTGCGCTCAGATGCACCGTGGTGTTGCCGCTCTGGTTGAGCACGCCGGAGAGCGACAGCACGCCGCCACCGGCGATCGTTCCGCCGGTCCAGCTCAGGTCTCCGGACATGGCGGTGCTGCCGCTCACGTTCAGCGTGCCGCCCGACAGGTCGATGTCGGCGGAACTGCTGGCCACGTTCAGATTGACCGTGCCGGAATCGATGTCCAGCAAGGCCAGTCCGAGATCGGCATTGATGTTGGCGGTATAGCCGGCGACACGCAGGGTTGCCGACGGCAGGCCCACGGCGGCATTGAAGTTCACCGTGCCGCCACGCGGTGTCAGCGCGGAAAACGAGAGCGCGCCGGAGTGGAAGGTCGAGGTGCCGCCCGACTGGTCGAAGTCGGCTATCGTGCCGCCGCCGTGGGCAATGAACTGGCTCGCGCTGCCGCTCAGCGCGACATCGCCCAGATCGAGGGTACCGAACGCTTCCAGGCGGCCACCGCTGATCGTGAGTTCCCGTCCGATGCGCGCCGCGCCGTTGATGGTCAGGCTGCCGCCGGTGATCGAGATGGACTCTTCCGACGAGAGCGACCCTATGGTCCAGTCGCCGCTGCTCAGGGTGATCAGGGGCGTGTAGCCCACGCGGTCGATCAGCACTGTCTGAGAGCCGGAATCCGGCGCCGCACCAAGCGACCAGTTGCTGCCGACCGACCAGTTGCCGCTGGTATTGCTGATCCACTCATTGATGCCGGTCAGGCCGCTGCCGGTGCCCAGCACATAGTTGGCCGCCCCGTAGTAACTGTCATAGCCGAAACCGTCCGGCACGTCGAGCGCGGCGAATTCGCGCCCCGCGATGCGCGCGTTGTAACGGACGATGCGCAGACCGGAATCGGCACCGGGCGTGTAGCCGCCTTCGTGCGTGGCGCGCAGCGTACCGCCGAAAGTGACGGTGCCGGAGACGTCAAGCGCATCGAACTGGCTGCCTCGCTCGCTGCCGGCGATGCCGACTTCCAGTGTGCCGGCAGCACCCAGCACCAGGTTGCCAGTCACGGTCAGCAGGCCGTCCGGACGCAGCGTGCCGGTGTTCGTCAGGGTGTTCGCGCCGAGGTTGAGGTTGCCTGCGCCGCGGATGACGCCCGAACTGGTGAAACTGGTCGCCGAAGCGATACTGCCGCCTTCAAGACTCAAGGTGCCGGCATTGGTCCAGCCGCCGTTGCCGTTGAACTCGAAGGTCTTGCCGGCTGCGCTCGCGATGGCGGTGCCGGAGAAGGTGCCGCCGGTGCCCATGTAGATGTCGCCGGACTGGCTGCCGGTGAGCAGGATGCCGCTGCCGATGTTCAGCACGCTGTTCGAGTGGTAGGCGGTCAGACGGTTGTAGACCGCGGTACCCGCGAAATCGATGGTGCCGTTGCCGGCGACGTTCAGCGTGCTGCCGCCCGCCGACGAGTTGCCGCGCAGGTCGGTGTAGCTGCCGGTGCTCTCCAGACGGATGGTCGCGCCATCGAGGGTGAGCGTGCCGCGACCTTCCATGGCCCGGCCATTGCCGACGACATACAGTCCGGAGCCTTCGACCCCGACGACACCCGCCAGCGTGGTGTCGATCAGATAGCCGGCATTGTTCATCAGCAGGGCGCCGCCGGCCGGGTTGTTGCTGCGGACGATGCCGCCGGTGATGCTGCCGCTGAGCAGCACGGTGCCGGTGGACCCGTCCAGCAGCAGCGTTGCGCCGCTGTTGTCCAGCGCTCCGGTCAGGTAGAGCGCCCCGGCGGCCACGCCGTCGCGGTCGAGCGTATCGAAGCTTGCGGTATTGAAGGTGCCACCGAGGGTGAGTGCGCCGCTGTCCAGGTCCAGCGTGCCGGAAGAGCGCCAGGTGCTGCCGGAATTCGAGGTGAGCGAAAGGGTGCCGCCTGCTGCGCGCAGCGTGCCGGCATTGTTCCAGTTGATGCCGCTGAACTCGAAGGTCTTGCCGGCTGCGCTCGCGATGGCGGTGCCGGAGAAGGTGCCGCCGGTGCCCATGTAGATGTCGCCGGACTGGCTGCCGGTGAGCAGGATGCCGCTGCCGATGTTCAGCACGCTGTTCGAGTGGTAGGCGGTCAGACGGTTGTAGACCGCGGTACCCGCGAAATCGATGGTGCCGTTGCCGGCGACGTTCAGCGTGCTGCCGCCCGCCGACGAGTTGCCGCGCAGGTCGGTGTAGCTGCCGGTGCTCTCCAGACGGATGGTTGCGCCATCGAGGGTGAGCGTGCCGCGACCTTCAAGGAATCCTCCGTTGCTGACGCTGACCAGCGCATTCGCCTGCAGGCCGGCACTCTTGCGCAAGGTCACATTTGTCATGTGGACACCGCTCACCTGCATGCCGGCTTCGCCGATATACAGGGTGGTGCCATTCAGGTTGCCATTGCCGGCGAGGGTGGATCGCCCGCCGAGCAGATTGAGCCTGCCGCCCGATACGGTGCCGCTGATCAGAGACAGACGGGCCAGATCGATCTGGGTACCGACATTCAGCGTGCCGCCGGTCATCGACAGCGTGCCGTTGATGACTGAATCGTCGTTCAGCGTGAGCGCGCCACTGATGATGGAAATGTTCTCGTTCGAGAACAGGCTGTTCACGACGAACGGACTGCCGGTGCTGCGCACGGTAATGGTGAGCTCTCCGGCCTGATCGATCACGACATCGGTGGTTCCGGTCGGCAGCAGGTCGCCCGCCCAGTTGCTGGCCACGTCCCAGAAGCCCGATACGGTCGAAATCCAGGTGCTGGCCAGAGTGCCGGTGGCAAAACTCAGCGCATTGGAGAAATAGCTCGGCGTGGCCGCCAGACCGTTGAGTTCGACGGAGGCGAAGCGGCCCGACAGACAATCGAGCGTGGTGCAGGACAGCACGGTATAGCGGTCCTGCGTACCGAGCGCGACGCCGCCGGCCGGCGTGATGACCAGATCGCCGTCGAGCGCGATGGAGCCGGTGACCTCGACCTTGTCCTGCTGCCCGATCGAGGTTCCGAGCAGATCGGCTTCCAGCCGGCCTTCTGCCGTCTGCACCAGATTGCCGGCGACGGTCAGAAGGCCGCTTGTACCGACGCCGCCCGGCTGCAGCAGGCCGGCATTGGTAAGCGTACCGGTGCCGACATTCACGCTGCCGGCACCGTCGATGCTGCCGGTGTTCAGAAGATCGGCGCCACCAGTGACAAGGCTGGTGCCGGTAAGCAGCGAGATCCGGCCGGCATTGGTCGGGAAGGCGCTGGCGGTGAGTGAGCTTTCCTCGACGCGCAGTACGCCGGTATTGGTCAGCGGCATGGCCAGCGTCATGGCCGTCAACCCGCGTTTGACCAGCAGACCTGCATTGTCGATGCGCCCGGCGGCCGTATGCGTGATACGCGCGCCGTCTTCGAGCACGACACTGCCGCCGGCTTCGATCGCGAGTCGGGCGCCGTTCAGCCGCAGGCCATATCCGTTCTGGTTGCCGATCACCAGGTCACCGGTGACGCGGATGTCGCGCGAAGCCTCCTTGTAGGCGCTGGTGGCGCCCCCCATGGTCGCGGTGCCGGCAAGAATGACGGCGCCGCTGCCCGACAGGCTGCCGCTGTTCCACTGCAACAGGGTGTCGATCGTGATGTCGGCGGTGCCGCCAAGCGAGCCGCCGCTCAGTTCCAGTTGGGCGATGCCGGTGGCCGCGGTTGCTGCGAAAGTGCCACCGCTCAGGCGCAGCAGGCCTGACCCGGCGATCCGTGTCGCCAGGTCGGCGGTGATCAGGCCAGACGTTTGCTGGACCGTGCCCGACCCGGCGAGCAGGAAGTCACCGACCATGACATTGTTCGTCGAACTGTCCGCCGACAGGGACAGCGTCGCGCCGGCCGCCGCCGCGATGCGCCCGCCGGCTGCAGAAGACAGCGCCGCCAGGCCGTTGCCTGAGCCGTTGAAGCCTTCGTTGAGATGGATGTAGGCATTGGACGAGGCCGCGAGCGTGCCGGTGGCGGCAATGTGCAGCGTGCCGCCGTCCTGGATGTAGAGGTCGTAGTTGCTGCTGTTTCCCAGCGTGAGCGTGCCGGCGATTTCCAGCCTGCGCTGCAGGTATTTGTAGGCGCTGGTGTTGTCTATCGTGCCCTCGCCGTCAAGCACGGTTGTGCCGCTGCCGCTCATCGTGCCCGACTGCCACAGCAACTGGTCCAGCCCGATCGTTGCCGCGCCATTCAGCGTACCGCCGGTCAGTTCCAGACGGGCGATATGACTGGCCGCGCCGACGGCCAGCGTGCCGCCGTTGAGCCTGAGCACGCCGCTGCCGGAAATGTCGGTGACCTGATCCATCGTGATCAGACCGTTGTTCATCTGCACGACGCCGGGACCGCTCAGTTCGACATGTCCGCTCAAACGGTTGTCGGCACTGCTGTCGGCGGTCAGGAACAGGGTGGTGCCTGCGGCTGCTGCGATTCGACCTCCTGCCGCCGAAGTGATCGCGACGGCACCATTGTTGCTGCCGTTGGAGCCTTCGTTGAGATGGATGTAGGCATTGGACGAGGTGGCGAGCGTGCCGGTGGCGGCAATATGCAGCGTGCCGCCGTCCTGGATGTAGAGCACGTAGTTGCTGCTGTTTCCCAGCGTGAGCGAGCCGGCGATTTCCAGCCTGCGCTGCAGGTATTTGTAGGCGATGGTGTTGTCTATCGTGCCCTCGCCGTCGAGCACGGTCGTACCGCTGCCGCTCATCGTGCCCGACTGCCACAGCAACTGGTCCAGCCCGATCGTTGCCGCGCCATTCAGCGTACCGCCGGTCAGTTCCAGACGGGCGATATGACTGGCCGCGCCGACGGCCAGCGTGCCGCCGTTGAGCCTGAGCACGCCGCTGCCGGAAATGTCGGTGACCTGATCCATCGTGATCAGACCGCTGTTCATCTGCACGACGCCAGGACCGCTCAGTTCGACATGTCCGCTCAAGCGGTTGTCGGCACTGCTGTCGGCGGTCAGGAACAGGGTGGTGCCTGCGGCTACCGCGATTCGACCTCCCGTCACCGAAGTGATCGCGGCTACGCCGTTATGGCTGCCGTTGAAGCCTTCGTTGAAGTAAACGTAGGCGTTGGACGACGTGGCCAGCGTGCCGGTAGCGGCAATGTGCAGCGTACCGCCGTCACGGATGTAGAGGTCGTAGTTGCTGCTGTTGCCCAGCGTGAGCGAGCCGGCGATCTCCAGTCTGCGCTGCAGGTACTTGTAGGCGCTGGCATTGTCCAGGGCACCGCTGCCCGTCAGCAGGGTGATGCCACTGCCAAGCATCGACCCCCCGGACCAGACGAAGTTGCCACCGATCTGCAGGTCGGCGTCACCGCTCAGCGTGCCACCGGTCATGACGAAGCGGCTGTCGATGCCGGAGTCACCGCTCAGCGCAAGTGTGCCGCCGGACAGAAGGAAGTTGCCGCCACCGGTGACCGTGGCCTGGTCCAGGGTGAGTGTTCCAGCCGAAAACTGCGCCGTGGTGCCGGTCGCGATCTGCATCGTTTCGCCGGCCAGATTGAAGCCGCTCGCTTCGAACAGGAAACCACCACCGTCCAGCGACGCGAGGCTCAGGTCTGCCAGGGATGCACCGGACCCATCGCTGTAGCCATGCAGGCGAAGCAGGCCGCCGCGGCTTTCCAGATGACCGCCGATGTCCATGTACTGGACGTGGGCGCTACCGCTGCCGCTGCCCTTGGCCAGCAAGCCGAGCGCCGTGATACGGCCGCCGCCCGCGGTGGAACTCGAACTGCGAAGCACCGCGCCGTCTTCCAGCAGCAAGGTACGGCCCTCGGCAATCACCAGTTCGCGATCGATGTAGCGTGTGCCGCTCAGGGCGATCGAGGTGTCGAGCACGGTACGGCCGCTGCCGCCCATGCTTCCGCTCGACCAGTCGAAGTTGTCGCGCAGCGTCAGGTTGCCGCTGCCGCCCAGATCGGTGCCTGACAGCTTGAAGGTACCGCTGCCACCGACCAGCGAATCGCCGTCCAGCGTGAAACGGCCGCCGGTCATCGCGAACACGCCCGCGCCAGTGACGTTCAGTCGCGCGGAAAACCGGTTGCTCGCCTGATTGTCGGAAAACAGTTGCAGTTCCAGTCCGTCCGCCACATCGACCGTGGCGCCCGCCGAAGCACTGAACAGCGTTACGCCACTGCTGCCGGCATTGAAATAAAGGTGACCGTCGTGTGTGGTGGAGCGCAGTACCCCGGTCGAGGTGACGTGCAGCGCGCCGCCGTTCTGGACGTATAGCCAGTAGTCGTTATTGGCTTCAAGTGTGCCGGACACTTCAAGGCGGCGCTGCAGGATCTTGTTGCTGGTGACCTGGGGCAGCGAGGCAATGCCGCTGATCACGGTGGTGCCGCTGCCATACATGCCGCCGCCGGTCCATTCGAAATGGCTGGCGATATCCAGGTTGCCGCTGCCGCTCAGGTTCGCCCGGGTCAGCGCGAACAGGCCATCGCCACCGATGAGCGAATTGCCGCTCAGGGTGAAGGTGCCGCTGGTCATGGCAAACGTGCCTTCGCCGCTCAGTTCGACGCGAGCGGACAAGGTATTGCCGGCATTGTTGTTGGCGAACAGGTTCAGATTGCGGCCGCTGGCAATATCGATTTCCGCGCCTTCACTTGCAGTGAAGGCTGCCGTGCCGCTCGTGCTCGATTCCAGATAGACATTGCCGTCGTCGGTCGTGCTGCGAAGCACGCCACCGTCATTGAGGTGCAGCGTACCGCCGTCCTGGACGAACAACCAGTAATTGTTGCCGGCGTCGAGCGAGCCGGACACCTCCAGCCTGCGCTGCAGGTATTTGTTCGCGCTTGACTGGGGCAGGCTTGCCTGACCGCTGATCACGGTGGTGCCGCTGCCGTACATGCTGCCGCCCGTCCAGACGAAGCGGCTGCCGATGTCCAGATTGCCGCTGCCGGTCAAGGTCCCGCCGGTCATCGAGAAGAGGCCGCTGCCGCCGATCGCGGAGTCTCCGCTCAGTGTCAACGTTCCGCTGCTCACGGTGAAGCTGCCGGCACCGCTCAGATCGACGCGGGCGGAAAACACATTGCCCGCATTGTTGTCGGCGAACAGATTGAGCGAACGTCCGGACGCGACATCGATGATGGCGCCGTCGTCCGCGCTGAACAGCGCATTGCCACCACCGCCGGCCTGCAGGTAGATGTTTCCGTCATGCGTCGTCGAACGAAGGACGGCCGTCGAGGCGAGGTGCAGTGAGCCGCCATTCTGGACGTAAAGCCAGTAATTGTTGTGGGCGTCCAGCGTGCCGGTGATTTCCAGTCTGCGCTGCAGCACCTTGTTGTTCGTGACCTGGGGCAGCGAGGTGTGGCCGCCGAGTACGGTGGTGCCGCTGCCGTACATGCCGCCACCGCTCCAGACGAAGTGGCTGCCTATCGTCAGGTTGCCGTCGCCATACAGATTGGCCCCCGACTGTTCCAGCGTACCGGTACCGCTCAGGACTGAATCGCCGGTGAGCGTGAACCGCCCGCCTGTCAGCGCAAGGCTGCCGTCTCCGCCCAGTTCGAAACGGACCGACATCTCGTTGCCGACACTGCCGTCCGACGTCATGTTCAGACGGCGTCCGCTCGCAATCTCGACCTGTGCGCCCGTGTCGGCGCTGAAGACCGATGTACCGGTGCTGCCGCTGTTGAAACTGACATTGCCATCGTGCGTGGTCGACGACAGGCGACCCGTGGCTGCGATGTGCAGGACTCCGCCATTGCGCACATAGAGCAGCTGGTTGTTGTCGAGATCCAGCGAACCGGCAATGTTCAGACGACGGTCAAGATAGCGGGCGGTGTTATCCGGTGGCAGCGCGCCGGCGCCGGTCAGGGTGACCGCACTACTGCCGGTCATCACGCCGCCGTACCAGAGGAGGCCGCCAAGCGTGAGTGCGGCGCTGCCATCCAGCGTCCCGTTCAGGAAAAGCGTGCCGGAAATGGCGGCCGTCAGACCATCGATGTCGAGCGTACCGCTGCTCAACGTATAGTCGCCGTCGATCGACACGCCGTCGCTGCCCTGCAGGCGCTGGGCGCCGGTATGCATGTCGGCTGCGGTCTGCAGCGCGCCGTCGGTGGTGACCGCGTTGCGGAACTGCAGGTTCGAACCGGTGCCGCGCACGGTGCGCAACAGGATGTTGCCGTCGCCGGCGGTGAGCACCGGCACGATGATGTCGGCACGCTGATCGCCGACAGTCACGCCGATGGCGTAACCGGTCTGCATCGTCATGTTCCCGCTGCCCTGAACGACGATGCGCAGGTTCGCACCATGCGCGCCGCCGGTCACCAGATCGATGCCGGCACTCGGGCCACCCTCTTCCACGCCCTGATTGCGGGTTTCGATCAGCAGGCTGCTGCCGGCGGCCAGCACCAGCGTGCCCGAAGTCTCGCCAGCGAGATTGCCGCTCCCGGTGTAGCTGAAGCTGCTGCCACCGACCGTCACCGAACGCTGCGCGCGCAGGATGATGTCGGTACTCTTGCTCTGTTCTTCGATCTCGCTCTCGTAGATGACGGTCGGACCGAGTGAGGCGGCGCTGATGGTACCGGGCGTTCCGCCATTGAAGCTCTGGCTGCCGTCGTTCGATCCGTCGCCGCTGCCGCCCTGTATCACGATGGCCAGCGGGTCGAGCAGCAGCGTGCCATTGCGGCCGCGTGCCGCCGAGGTGTCGGTGCGACCGCGATAGAGCAGGGCGACCTTGCCCGACACTTCGACCTGTCCGCCATTGCCGCCGCGTCCGCCGCCGCGTGCCCAGATGTTGCCGTGGAAGGCACTCGCCTCATCGGCCCACACCACCACCTTGCCACCGTCGCCTTCGAGCAGGGCATCGGCGAGCAGTCGGGCGCCGCTACCTACCCAGCTCACCCGGGCGTTGCGCACCAGCGGGTTCGCGCCCTGCCAGTCGCCGCCAACGAGCACCGTGCCGCCACCGCTGTCGCCGGAGGCGTCCAGCGTCGCGCTGCCGCCGATGAGCACTTCGTCGGCGGTGACCTCGATCTGACCGCCATGACCGGCCGGCGTCGCCGCAACGGGCGCCGGGGTGGCCGCGCTTGCCGGCGCACTGCTCGCCGGGCCAGCTGCCGTGACCGGCAGTTCGATATCGGCCGGTGGTGCGGCCGTCCGGGCCGGGAGCGAGCCGCTTGCGCGCAGCGTGCCGTCCACCGTGGCCCGCCTTTCCGCCGCGATCTCGATGCGCCCGCCGGCCGTGCCGCTGGCGTCGACCAGGGCGCCGGCCTCGACCTTCACCTCCGGTGCCGATACTTCGATCCGGCCGCCGGTGCCGTCGTCGCTGCGCGCCGACGTTTCCGAGGAGGCGGTCAGCGTGACCGATTTCGAGCCGCGCAGCACGATACGGCCGTCGGCCGTCCGCTGGGCGCCAGTGGCGCTGATCTTGCCCGCCTGGGTCAATGCGGCGCCGAACATGCCGGCGCTGCCGTTTCGGGCGATCAACTGGCCCAGGTTCACCGCTTCGCCACCCGCCTCGATGCGCACGCGCAATGAGGGCTGATGCGGGTCGGCAATGTCGACGCTCTTGCCGGCGGCCAGCACGATGTCGCCGTTCTCGGCGGTGATCAGGCCGGTGTTCTCGACATCGGTCGCGATCAGCAGCAGAGGGCCGTCCGTGGTGCGCAGAGTGCCTTCGTTGCGCAGCTTGCCGGCCGCGCCTTCAGCCTCGAACCTCAGTTTTCCGTTGTTGAAATCCTGGTTGCTGATGTTCAGCGTCGACGCAACCAGACCGGCCGTGTCGACCCTGGCGCCAGCGCCGAACAGGATGCCGTTCGGGTTGATCAGGAAGACGCGGCCATTGGCAATCAGATTGCCGAGGATCTGTGACGGATCCTGGCCGACCACGCGGTTGAGTACGGTGGCTGTGGCGCCGGGCTGGATGAAACGGGTGGTTTCGCCCGGCTGGATGGAGAACTGCCGCCAGTGGATGATGGCCTTGTCGCCGGCTGTGATGTTCAGCGTGCTGCCCTGCTGCTGCACGCCGACCTGCCCCTGGATCACCTGGTGGCCAGTCGGATTGGCGATGACGAGACCGGGAAGCGCTGCCGCCATGGCGGCGACCAGACGACGCAGGGCACGGCCGCCCGCCCCCTTTCCGCGCGCTGCGGTTTCTTCCGGCGCCGGCACATAGCCGCCGTGCTCGTCGGAAAAAACCAGTCTGTAGCGACCCTTGTTCATTTCGGCCTCAAGTTCCTCTTGGCCGGGCCGATAGGTCGTTACGCGCGAATGCGCGAGCGAGGACCGGTGCCGGCGGCGCTGCTGAAAATCCTGGTCCGACCGCTGCGACGCGGACGGATGTGTCGTGTTCAGGGTGAGTCGGGCCGGCCGGTCGACGTCCGTCAGGGACGCAAGGCCGGTCTGTTCAGAAGCTCAGGCTGAACGTTGCGTGCACGCGGTGGCTGCCGGAGTCATACTTGCCCGCTCCGTTGATGAGATGAGCGTAGTCGATACGGCCTGAAAGCCACGTGGAAAAGTTGACGCGCAGGCCCACACCGGCGGAAAAAACTGCCTGACTGACCGTTTCTGCAGGCAGTGGCTGTACCCGGTAGAGGTGGGCACCATCGGCAAACAGCACGCCGCGCATGATCAGGGTGTCGTGAATCCAGGCCGGGGTATCGACATCGGCGCTCAGCCGCCACCCCTTGTCGTCGGCCAGCACGCGTTCGCGCAGGCCGCGCAGCGAATCCGCGCCGCCTATGCCGAACTGTTCGCCCGAAACGAGTGCATCGTTCGTGTACTGGCCTTGAGCCTGCAGGCGCAGACGCCAGTCGCGTGGCAGCAGTTGCAGCCAGGACGCACCGGCACGGACGACTGCGAAGCGCGGACTGGCGCCCTGGCGCGATGCCTCGAAGGCCGCGCTGCCACCGTGCTCGCCTCCCGGAATGTTGCGCGACAGACTCAGGTTGATGCCGGCCTCGCGCACATCGCTGCGCCAGTTGCCGCTCCACGAGAGCGTGATCGGATGCGTGATGACGCGCGGCACCAGGCTTTCCGAAGTGCCTTCCAGCAGGAAGCTGCTGTCGAAGTCGCGCCAGTCGGCCGACAGGCTGACGCGCTGGCTCAGTTCGCCTTCGCGTGGCAGATGCCAGTTGTAACGGAGCCCGAAGATGCGACCCGAGCCCGACACCGTGGCGGTCGAATTGAGCACTTGCACCTGACCGGAACTGACGCTGGAAAAGCCGCCTGTCAGGTCGATCGAATCGCCGCTCGCATACAGCGGAATGCGGTAGCCCAGACCGAAGATGGTGACTTCCGACGGCTTTTCGATCGAGGTGGTGTACTGGAAGGTGGCGACGTGATCGCGGTTGAACAGATTGGCGTGCTGCAGACCGACGGCGACGCGATGTGTGCCGGTGGCCGGAGTACCGCTGTTGTCCACGGTGACGAAGCGCCGCAGCGGATTGTCGTCGGCGACGGAGATCGTCGCGCCGATCTCGCCTGGCTTGCGGCCCGACTTGAAGGTCACTTCGGTCTGTTTCGACGAGTTCTCGTTGGCCAGCGAAAGCTGTCGCGCAACCTCGGTGGTATTCGGCATCCGGCCATCTGCCAGGCCCGGCAGACTGCCGCGGATGTTCTGCTCGTCGTGGTGCCGCGCGCCCTGAACGGTGACTTCGCTCAACCGCGGTTCGAGTACTTCCAGGATGACGGTGCCGCCGCTGAGTTCCTGTTCAGGAATGCCGACCTGGGCGGCACCGAAACCGCGCTGGTGGTAGGCGGTCTGCAGGGCGGCGCGGGCGGCCTCGATCTGGCCGAAACCGACTTCGGCACCGGTATAGGGCGCGAGCAGTGCTTCAACCTCGGAAGGCCGGAATACCGTGCCACCCGCAAGCGAATAGCTGCGCACTTCAAAGCGCGGACCGTCGGCGGACTCTTCCGCACGTGCTGCGTCGGCCACTAAAAGTGCTGCACAGGCGCACAGCAGGGATTGCGTCAACCTCACCCTCGACCCCAACGATCTTCAAGTTCTTGTATTCGATGGAGTTTAGAGTGTTTCGCTCTGGATTAGCAGTAGGCCGAACAGCCTAAGGCCTCGTCCAGCCTCACAAGCAGGTCCGCGTCGGTCCGGGCCAGCCGGTCGCGGGCGTTGCGCGCCGCTTCCGGCGTTCCGGCGCGTGCTTGCGCCAGAGCCACATGAAACAGGATGTCGGGATGACCCGGAAACAATTTGTCCGCCCGTTCCAGCAGCGGCAAGGCATCGCGCGGGCGTTCGCTCCGGATCAAGGCGATGCCTGCCTGGTGCCAGGCGTCCGCATTGACCGGTTCCGCCTCGGTCCATGCCTGTGCCATTTCACTTGCCGCCGGCCAGCGAGCCTGCGCCGCCAGACGCGCGAAGCGCAGGAACCAGGGCTGCTCCGCGTCGGCCTTTTCCCAGAGTGCCAGGCCGCTGATCGGTGCGATATCGTGTTCCATCTGTTTGCGCAGGCGATGGATGAAATCGGCGGGCATCGCGAAATAGCCGCCGGAGTGTCCGGAAGCGAGGAAGGTGGTGATGCCGATGAGTTTGCCGTCCTGATCGAACAAGCCGCCACCGCTGCCGCCCAGCGCGAAACCGCTTGACGTCTCGAACACCGCTGAACCGTCGTGCGGATGCAGGGTGGCGACCCGGCCCGGCGCAAAGAACGCTTCGATCCCGCCGGAATAGCCGTAATAGAAGGACTTCTCACCCGGTCGCACGGTGACTGCCTCGCGCAGTGTGACGGGGCGCAGAGGCATGTCCGCCGTGCGCAGCAGACAGAGATCGTTGCCCATGTCCATCTTCTGGCCGAACACCGGAAACACCAGCGCGCCCTTGGCGACTTCGATGCGCGCGGCGTGACGGGTCACGTGACAGTTGGTGATCACCTCGTTCGCAGCGACGACCACTCCCGAACCGAAATATCCCTTGCCGGCCGCGTCGGCCGCGCGCACCTGGACCACGCTGATGGCCAGGCCGGTGTAGAAGGCGGATCCGAACTCGCGTGCCGGCTCCGCCGCGGCCGCGCACAGTGCGAACGAACAGATGAGGCTGGCCAGGGCTCTGCGCATGATCGGCTCCATGAACGGTTGGACAGGCAACCGTCTTCCGAACGCGAGGACCTGGCGAAAGTTCAGTCTTGGCCGGTCACCATGTCGCCGGTGACGAAGAAAGCGCCGCCCGCCACGTGATGCAGCGTGCGCAGCGCATCGTCGTCCGGGCCGAAATGCCAGCGTCCGTCGCTGAACACACGGCTGTCGGCACTCGCGGCGACGACTTCGCCGATGAACAGATCGTAACGCGCTTCATTGTGCGCTTCCGGCAGCACGCGACATTCCAGCCAGGCGACACAGCCTTCGATCAGCGGCGCCGAAATCTGTTGCGCGGCGAAAGTGTCGATGCCGAGCGCTGTGAACTTGTCTCCGTCGCGCCCGCTGTCGCTGCCGGCGGCGACCACCCGGGGGAGCATGGCGCGCGTCGGCACGCTGATCGCGAATTCACCTGCGGCGAGAATCAGTTCGCGGGTAAAGGTGGATTTGTCGATCACCACCGCGACCTTGGGCGGATCGAAATCGAGCGGCATGCACCAGGCTGCCGCCATGACATTGCGGCGACCCAGCGCCGCCACACTGATCAGAACAGTCGGACCGTGGTTGAGCAATCGGTACGAGTGTGCGAGTGCGATATCCAGACGAGCCATCGTCTTGCCGACGGATCAGGCGCGCCTGCGGGCGATGCCGGCGAGCAAGGCGAGACCGCCCAGCATGACGGACCACGCAGCGGGCTCCGGAACCGCTTGCGCTTCGGCGAAGGTGCGGAAGGTGAAGTCCATCCATGTGAATTGCGGATCGAAGCCGGAATTGGCGTAAAGCTGACCGTCGGCGTACGGATCGGTCAAGTCGCCCAGCACGCCGACGAATCCGGGTGTTCCATTGAACACCAGGTAATAGGTCGCGCCCTGGTCAAGCATGACCTTGGGCCAGAAGACGTCTACCCAGCTACCCGCCTGACCTTTCGCACTGGCGGTCGCAAGCCGGCTTCCTCCGAGATTCGGCAGCTTGGTCCACAGTTCGATCGTGACCTGTGTCTCCTCGCCGAAGGGCGTGCTGAGGAAGATGCCGGCGCCGGTGATGTTGTCGGCCGATTGCTTGAACGACTGGGCCAGTCCGCCCTGGTCGAATCGCGCCACGGTGGACGTCGACGTAGGCGAATTCTGGTCAATCTTGTTGTGGTCTGTCGCGTGGGCGAAAGGCAGGGCCGAAAGAAGGGCTGCAAAGGCGATGCCGCGCATGAATGTCATGACGATCTCCGTGCTGGATGCTGCGGTCCGGTGCTCGTGCTCTCAGGAAGCTCCCGGGGGCTCGACACCGGGAGCGATATGCCGGGCTGCACGAATGTGAAAAAGTGTAGCAAGCATTGTGCCGCACACTGCGATACAGCGCCGCACCAGGCTGGGCGCGGCGCGGCGGAACGAGGGACCAAGGCTTGTCTTGCCGGCTGTAAAGCCAGCCGACACTTCCTGGCGAGTGGACGGCATTCAGCGTGCCCAACTGTCCTTCAAGGTCACCGCACGGTTGAACACGGCTTGCCCCGGTTTCGAGTCCACGCGGTCGGCAACGAAATAGCCATGACGCTCGAACTGGACCCTGTCGTCGCCGGCGACGGCTGCGAGACCCGGTTCGACGAAGGCCTGCACGGACTTCACCGAGTCGGGATTCATGACGCTCAGGAAGTCGCGGCCACCGGCGTCCGGCTGCGCTTCAGTAAACAGGCGGTCGTAAAGCCGCACCTCGGCCGCGACGCCTTCGGACACGCTGACCCAGGTGATCACGCCCTTCACCTTGATGCTGTCGGCGCCCGGTGTACCGCTCTTGGTGTCCGGAACCAGATTGGCGAGCACCGCGGTGATGTGGCCGTCGGCGTCCTTCTCGCAGCCGGTGCATTCGATCACGTAGCCATACTTGAGCCGCGCCTTGTTGCCGGGGAACAGGCGGTGGTAGCCCTTGGGGGCTTCTTCCATGAAATCTTCGCGTTCGATCCAGATTTCGGGCGTGAGATTGAAGCGGCGCGTGCCGCGTTCCGGGTGGTGCGGATGCACCGGGGCTGCGCACGGCTCGGTCTGCTGGCTGCCGAACACCGCGTCCCAGTTGCTCAGTTTGAGCTTCAGCGGGTCGAGCACCGCCATCGCGCGGGCGGCGCGGCCGTCGAGGTCGTCGCGCAGCGCACCTTCCAGCGTCGAATAGTCGATCCATGAATCGGCCTTGGACACGCCGATGCGCTCCGCAAACAGTTGCAGCGATTCCGGCGTATAGCCACGGCGGCGCAGGCCGACGATGGTGGGCATGCGCGGGTCGTCCCAGCCGCTGACGTGCTTTTCCGTCACCAGCTGCATCAGCTTGCGCTTGCTGGTGACGACATAGGTCAGGTTGAGCCGTGCGAACTCGTACTGCTTGGGCAGCGGGTGGGCCAGCAGGCCGCCTTCGGCCAAGCGTTCCAGCACCCAGTCGTAGAAGGGCCGCTGATCCTCGAATTCCAGCGTGCAGATCGAATGGGTAATGCCCTCGACCGCGTCTTCCAGCGGGTGGGCGTAGGTGTACATCGGGTAGATGCACCACTTGTCGCCGGTGTTGTGGTGGTGCGCATGCTTGATCCGGTAGATGGCCGGGTCGCGCATATTGATGTTGGGGCTGGCCATGTCGATCTTCGCGCGCAGCACCATGGCACCGTCCGCGTGCTTGCCGTCGCGCATCTCGCGGAACAGCGCCAGCGATTCGTCGGACGGGCGATTGCGCCACGGCGAATCCTTGCCTGGCTCGGTCAGCGTGCCGCGGTTGGCGCGCATCTCGTCCGGCGTCTGCTGGTCGATGTAGGCGTGGCCGGCGGTGATCAGGTATTCCGCCGCGCGGTACATGAAGTCGAAATAGTCGCTGGCGAAATAGAGCTGCGACGCGCCGAAGGCGTCCCAGCCGAAGCCCAGCCACTGCACCGCGTCCTTGATCGATTCGACGTACTCGACGCTTTCCTTCTCCGGATTGGTGTCGTCGAAGCGCATGTGGCATACGCCGCCGTAATCGCGCGCCAGGCCGAAATTCAGGCAGATGGACTTGGCGTGGCCGACGTGCAGGTAGCCGTTCGGCTCGGGCGGGAAGCGGGTGCGGATCTTTGCCGGGTCGGGCTCGCCGGCCGCGTGGTGGGCGGCGTCGCCCGGGCTGCGCGCCCAGCGGCGGCTGGCGTAGGTGCCATTGGCCAGATCCTTCTCGATGACGGCACGCAGGAAATTGGAAGCCGGTGCGGGAGCGTTGCGTTCGGACATGGTGGGCAGCAGAGTCTGGGGTGGGTGTCTTTGCCAGGGCATGAGCGGCACCCGGCAGGATGTCCGCTCGATGCAGGGCTCAGGCCGGCGCCTGGCAAAAGAACACAATTCTAGCCGCTTGCCGGCGAAATTCAGGCTTGACAGCTTTTCACGGCTTGCCTAAGGTCGAGCCCATGACTTCGCACCAGACCCAACTGCTGTTCCTCTCCTCGACGCTGCTCGCGTCGGGTCTGCTGCTGCGCCCCGCGCGCACATAAAACTCCCCCCTCCTGTCGTGCAGTGCCTGCCTCCGGTCGATGGACCGGGAGGTGAATTCCGTTTTTCCGGAGCGTTCCCGTCATGTTCGAGCTGTTTCAGACCTTCCCGATGCTGCGACTGCGCAGCGGTTGTCAGGCCAGGAAACCCGTGGCCGCCTGACAGCCCCGCATTCCGGCCACGCATCCTTCCCATTTGCCGGAGCACATCATGTTGAAGCAGCCGAATACGAAGTACCGCCCCGTCACCCCGATCGCGCTCGTCGATCGCCAGTGGCCGTCGAGAACCATCACCCGCGCGCCGATCTGGATGTCGACCGATCTGCGCGATGGCAACCAGGCCTTGTTCGAGCCGATGAACGGCGAGCGCAAGATGCGCATGTTCAAGATGCTGGTCGACATCGGTTTCAAGCAGATCGAGGTCGCCTTCCCGTCGGCGTCCGACACCGATTTCGGCTTCGTGCGCACGCTGATCGAAGGCGGCCACATCCCGGACGACGTGACCATCGAGGTGCTCACCCAGGCGCGGCCGCACCTGATCGAGCGCACCATCGAATCCTTGCGCGGCGCGAAGCGCGCCATCGTGCATGTCTACAACGCGACGTCGCCCACCTTCCGCCGCGTCGTGTTCGACATGAGCCGCGACGAAGTGAAGCGGCTCGCGGTCGACAGCACCCTGCTCATCAAGCGCCTCACCGATGCCCGCCCGGAAACCGAATGGGTGTTCCAGTACAGCCCGGAAACCTTCACCGCGACCGAACTCGACTTCGCGAAAGAGGTGTGCGACGCGGTGGTCGAGGCCTGGGGCGGCACGCCCGAGCGGCCGGTCATCCTCAACCTGCCGGCCACGGTGGAAGTCGCCACGCCCAACCACTACGCCGACCAGATCGAGTGGATGCATCGCAATCTTGCCAACCGCGGGTCGGTCGTCCTCAGCGTGCATCCGCACAACGACCGCGGCAGCGCGGTGGCGGCGGCCGAACTGGCGGTGATGGCCGGTGCCGACCGGGTCGAAGGCTGCCTGTTCGGCCACGGCGAGCGCACCGGCAACGTCGATCTGGTGACGCTGGCCCTCAATCTGTACACGCAAGGTGTCGATCCGGGCCTCGATTTCTCGCGCATCAACGACATTGCGCGTACGGTCGAACAGTGCACGCAGATTCCCGTGCACGCGCGCCATCCGTACGCCGGCGACCTCGTGTTCACCGCCTTCTCCGGCTCGCACCAGGACGCGATCCGCAAGGGCCTTGCCGCGCAGCAGCCGGACGCGCTCTGGGAAGTGCCCTATCTGCCGGTCGATCCGGCCGACGTCGGCCGCACCTATGATTCGATCATTCGCGTGAACAGCCAGTCGGGCAAGGGCGGCGTGGCCTTCCTGCTCGAAAGTGAATATGGCGTCACCTTGCCGCGTCGCCTGCAGGTCGAGTTCAGCACGGCGGTGCAGCAGCTCACCGACGCCAGCGGGCAGGAAGTGCGGGCTGCCGACATCTGGAAGCTGTTCGCGCAGCAGTACTTCGAACCGGCGCAGCCCTTCGAGTACCTCACGCATCATCTGAGCGAGATCGGCGACGAGCAGGGCATCGAACTGGTGGTGAAGGTCGAGGGCGTCGAACGCACGCTGCCGGGCCGCGGCAATGGCCCGATCGCCGCCGTGATCGACGCGCTGAAGGTGCCCGCCGGCCTGCACGACTACGAGGAGCGTGCGATCGGCCACGGCGCCGACGCAGCCGCGGTGGCCTTCGCCGAATTCGTCATCGACGGGCTGCCCGGCAGTACCTTCGGCGCCGGCATGCACCGGAACATCGTGACGGCGTCGGTGCTGGCCATCCTGAGCGGGCTCAACCGCGCCTGCGCCAAGCTCGATCCGGCGGCGCGCCGCGACTTCCTCGCTTCGGCCAGACCTTCGGCTCTGGCCTGAACGAGGCTTCAGTCGGTGCCGTTGCAGACGGTCGGCCGCCAGCTTTCCTGCCAGCGGCCGGCGAACAGCCGCGCGATGACGACGCCCACACTCAGGCCGCCGCCGCCGCAGGCCAGCACGGCGATATCCGGAAGGCCGGCCACACTGCCGGCGCCGATGCCAAGGAGCAGTCCGGCCAGGGGCGGCATGTAGGCCAGCATTGCCGCGCGCAAAGGCGCGCCATCGTCGATGCCGAGGGCGAGTGCATCGCCGGGCCTCAAGGACGCGACCTGATCGGGCGACAGTTCGAGCCGGTGCAGACTGCCCGGCGTACTCCCGCACACCGTCTGTGACCGGCAGCCGCTGCAGGCAGCGGCACTTTCGACGCCGACGGTGATGTGGGTGCCATCAATATGCACCACACGCGTATCTCTGACTGCCATGTGCTTGCCCTCCCGGGCAATGCCTTGCAATCGCCGTGCCAAGAGCCGGCGGTTGTGAGCCGGACGCCGGTACGCCGCTCCGGCCGCGGGAATGCCGGCCGCGCAGCCCTGCCGCGAGCGGGCAGGGCGCTGTGCCGTTTGCGACAAGTCGGACAGTGCTTGTCAGGCACCGATATGAGACGCGTCGCACCAAAGCGGACCCATGAATCCGGCCGGCTTGCCGTCACCCTCGCAAGTCGCGGCCCGCAAACGGCTTTCCGGTGCGCCTTTCCGCGCAGGGCGGCCGGTTGACCATTTTGTGACGTTGGGTACGAGCCTTGCTTCCTGCCTGAAGGCGCTGGGAGAGGCGCATGCGGATTTCCGCCGTGGTCGGCTTTGTGCCGGCCGATCCCCGACAATAAGAAGAGACGCAGGGGCCACTGAATCAAAGGAAGCGCCGGCTAGCACCGGAATTACCTTGGGAATCAATCGGGGGCTGACATGACTGCGAACGGCATCGATACGAATGCACGCGCGAATGTGGAACTGGTGACGGTGTATGAGCTGAGCAAGATACTCAGTTCGTCGCTGGACATGACGAAAACGCTGCGCGAGGCGCTGAACGTGCTTTCGCACCACCTCGACTTCAGACGCATGATGATTGCGCTGGTCGGGGAGGACGGCGAGGCGCTCAGTCTCGTCGCGGCCGTGGGTCTGTCGGTCAAGGAATGGTCGAGCGGGCGCTATCGCTCGGGCGAAGGCATCATCGGGCGCGTGTTCGCTTCGGGATCGCCCGTGGTGGTTCCGGACATCTCGGTCGAACCCTTGTTCCTGAATCGCACCGGCGCGCTCGATCAGGCCGGCAACGACACGATTTCCTTCATCGGCGTGCCGATACGGGCGGGCACCGAAATTCTGGGCGTGCTGTGCGCGGACCGCATCGCCTTGCACAACGGCGGTTTCGGCAGCGACGTGCGCGTGCTGTCGATGGCGGCCAATCTGATGGGGCAATCCATCGCCCTGCAGCGTGTGGTCACCGACGAACACGAGCGCCTGCTCCATCAGGCCAAGAAGGCGCGCCGCGACGCGCCGCGCGGTCGCTTCAAGCTGGACAACGTGGTCGGTACGTCGCCCACCATGCAGCAGGTATTTGCCGAAGCGCACCAGGTCGCGCCATCCCGTTCCACCGTGCTGCTGCGCGGCGAGAGCGGCACCGGCAAGGAAGTGATCGCGCGCGCCATCCACGAACTGTCCACCCGCAAGGGCGGCCCCTTCGTGAAGCTCAATTGCGCAGCCTTGTCGGAATCCTTGCTGGAATCCGAACTGTTCGGTCACGAAAAGGGCTCGTTCACCGGTGCAACCGGCGAACGCAAGGGGCGCTTCGAACTGGCTGACGGCGGCACGCTCTTCCTGGACGAGATCGGCGACGTGTCGCCGGCTTTCCAGACCAAGCTGCTACGGGTGCTGCAGGAGCGCGAATTCGAGCGGGTGGGCGGCAGCAAGTCGATCAAGGTCGATGTACGTCTGATCTGCGCAACCAACCGGAATCTGGAGAAGATGGTGTCGGCCGGGACTTTCCGTGCCGACCTGTATTTCCGGATCAATGTGGTCAGCATTTTCCTGCCGCCGCTGCGCGAACGACGCGAGGACATTCCGGCGCTGACCCAGCATTTCCTTGAGCGCTTCAATCAGGAGAACGACCGCAAGATGAAGCTCGCACCGAGCGGGCAGGCGGTCATGATGCATTGCTACTGGCCGGGCAATGTGCGCGAGCTCGAAAACTGCATAGAGCGCACGGCGACCATGGCGCATCACGATGCGATCGAGGCCTCGGACTTCCCGTGCTCGGTCAATCGCTGTCTGACCCAGGTGCTGCACTTCGTGAAGAAGGACGATGCGGTCGCGCCGGTGACCGTCGAGATCGAGGAAGCCGAGTCCTGTAGTCCGCCGGCCGAGACACCGCAGGCAAGGTCGGCGCCGAGCGACGACAAGCCGTTGGGCGAGCGCGAGCGGCTGGTGTGGGCGATGGAGCAGTGCGGCTGGGTACAGGCCAAGGCCGCGCGCCTGCTCAACATCACGCCGCGGCAGATGGGTTACGCGCTGAAGAAATACGACATCGAGGTGCGACGGTTCTGATGATCCGGTCTGGTCGCCGAATGTCCGGATTTCCCCTGTTTTATGTCCGCGCCGCGCGCGGGCCACATGCCACGATGCCTTCCTCAAGACGCCTGTCGTCCGGGCCCGGTTGATACCGGGCGGGCGGCAGGCGGTCGGTTCCGGCGGGCGGAGCCGGTTCAGGGGGAGATGCGGGCATGACGGGTTCCGATGCGCTGGCTGAGGCCGGCATTCCGCCGTGGTCTGTCCACGGAGACTGGTTCGACGTGTGTTCCTGTTCGGTTCCGTGCCCATGCACGTTTGCACAGGCGCCCACAGGCAACGCATGCGAAGTGCTGTTTGCATACCGGATCAGTGAAGGTCATTACGGCGATACGCCGCTGGACGGGCTCAAGGTCGTGATGCTGGCCAGTCTGGTCGGCAATGTGTGGGAAGGCGCCCGCCTCGATGCGTGCGTGTTCTTCGATGCAGCGGGTGACACCGCCCAGCGACAGGCTCTGCAGCGCATCTTCACCGGACAGGCCGGCGGCTGGATGAAACAGTTCATGCCGGTCGTGCGCACGGTGCGTGGCGTTACGTTCGCCGACATCCGCATCGAGATCGACCGAGCGCTCGAACACTGGAGCGTGGCGATTCCGCAGACGGTCGAGGCAAGTGGCATTGCGCTGACCGGACCGACAGCGGACCCCGGACGGCGCGTGCAGACTTTCAATGCACCGGGCAGCGAAGTCGGGCCGACCGATGCTGCAGTGACCTGGGGCAAGAGCGTGGCCGGACGCTGGGACGCATTCGGCTTCAGCCAGGACCTCCCGGCGGGGCGCAACAGCAAACACATACCGTTCCGCTGGAGCGGCCCGGACGCGGCATGAGTGCCCGGATGGGGCGGGCGGGCGCCATCGCCAGCGTCCCGTCAATCGCGCACGCCGACGCTGCCATCATCGCACTCAGCCTGCTGGCCTGGCTCGGGATGTGGTTTCACATGGCTGCCATGGAGCCGGACGCCGGCTATGCAGGCAGTGAGCTCCTGATGTTTCTCGTCGGGTGGGTGCTCATGCTGACGGCGATGATGCTGCCGACCGAACGCAGCTACATCCACGCTTTCCGGGCGCTGCTCGCGACGGGCGAAACGCGCCCGGCAGACCGCAACGTGCGGATGGCGGGATTCCTGGCCGGGTACGCCGCAGCATGGACTGCCTACGGACTGATTGCCTTTGCGCTCGATGCCGCCTTGCGCAGGGGCGTCGAAGCCCTTCCGTTCCTCCCGGGCTACCGGACGCAATTGGCGGGTGCCGTGCTGATGATTGCCGGCCTGTATCAGCTGTCCCCGGTGAAGGAGGCGTGCCTGCTGCACTGTCGCACGCCTATCGCATTCTTCGCCCGCTACTGGCGCGAGGGCGTGCGCGGCGCCGTAATCATGGGCGGGCGACACGGCGTGGTCTGCGTCGGGTGCTGCTGGGCGCTGATGGCGATCATGTTTCTGGTGGGGACCATGAACCTGGGCTGGATGGCGGCACTGACTCTGCTCATGTTCGCCGAGAAGGTGCTGCCCGCGGGACGGCGCCTGACCAGGCCAGTCGCAGTCGTTCTGTGCCTCCTGGGCGTCTGGATGGTTGTTGCGCCGCAGACGGTCCCCCTGGCAGATGGTCCCTGGGCCATAGGTGCGTCGATCTGCCGGGCAGAACGCTGAGCGACCATGCGCATCCCTGTGGCACGCGGGTTTCGGGGTATCGTCGCGTCCGGACATATGCTGGGGCAGAAGCAGCCATCGTGACGATCCGCAAGGGAAATCCGGAATGAGCCAGTGCATCGACTTCATCGTGCACCCGGGCTTCGAGCTGCTGGACCTGAGCGGTCCGTGCAGTGCCTTCCATATCGCTACCGAAATGTACGGCGCCGACTATGCGCTTCGCGTTGTGTCATCTGCCGGCGGTCCGGTGCGGGATCGCGCTGGCGTGGTCATCGACACCGTGCGACCGCGGACAGTTGATCCCTGCACGACCGTGCTGGCCGTCGGCGGTCCGCGCGCGCCAGAACAGGCGACCGACACGGTGTTCACCGACACGTTCGGGCCCATCCTGCGCAGTGCGGGGCGGGTGGGCAGTGTGTGTACCGGGGCATTCATGCTGGCTGCGGCCGGCATGCTCGACCATCGGTGGGCGACAACGCACTGGCGTTATGCGTCGCGGCTCCAGAACATGTGCCCAAGTGTCCGGCTGGATGCGGACCGGATATTTGTACGGGATGGCCACGTATGGACTTCGGCGGGCATGACCGCCGGCATGGACCTGGCCCTGGCACTGATCGAAGCGGACCGGGGACCGGCCGTCGCGGCTGGCGTGGCGCGCGACATGGTCGTCCACCATCGACGCCCGGGCGGGCAATCGCAGTTCTCGGCGCTGCTCGACATGGTTCCGTCGTCCGGACGTGTACATCAGGCGCTGTGCTACGCCCGCGATCACCTTGCTGAAACGCTGTCGACCGAAAGGCTGGCCGACGCCGCCTGCGTCAGTGCGCGTCAACTGGCGCGCCTGTTCGTGGAGGCCACGGGCACCACACCGGCGAAGGCGATCGAGCGCCTGCGGGTGGACGCGGCACGCGTGCGCATCGAAGACGCCCCCGATGCGTTCGCAACCATCGCACGCGAGGTTGGTTTTGGCGACATCGAACGCATGCGACGGGCCTGTGTCGCCACTTTCGGACGTTCGCCCCAGGAACTGAGGCGGCTGGTACGAGCGCATCGCGCGAGCCTGCGCGCGGATCCGGAGGACGCGCGCGCACGCAGCGCGCTTACCACTCCTTCTGCAGGCCCCACGGATGCGAGCCGGGCACCAGCTCGGCGGTAATGCCCTTTTTCGCAATGTCTTCCAGCGTGCGGTAGAAGGTGGCTTCGTGCATCAGCGTGCCGGTCTTCGAATACAGCGCGACATATTTTGAAGGCATGTCCACTTCGACGGTCAGCTCGCCGCCCGCATCGCTCACGCTGCGCGCATTGCCGTTCCAGTCGATGAAATAGCCGGTTTCCGTACTCATCACGTCGTCCTCACGCCAGCGCCGGATCTTCCAGCACCGCAACGGCGCTGACGGTCACATTGTTCTTCGTCGCATCCGTGTAGGGACAGACCTTGAGCGCGCGTTCGACAAGCGAATCTGCGGTCGGCTGGTCTATGCCATGCAGGATGGTGGTGAAGCGTATGGCCATCCGGTAGGCCTCCTCGAAGTTCTTGAACAGCGATATTTCGGCTTCCACCATGCAGCCTTTCACCGGCAGCCGGTCGGCACGGACGATGTGTCGCACCGAGTTCTCGAAACAGGCGGCCCAGGCGGCGGCGAAAAGCTGTTCCGGATTTGCGCCGGGCTTCTTGCCTCCCATTTCCGGTGGCGCGGCAAGATCGAGCTTGAGCAGTCCGTCCTCGCTCTGGACGCGGCCATTGCGGCCGCCCTGGCTGAAGACGCGGGTCTTGTAGATGAGGTCCATGTCGGCTCCCGGTTTGGATGATGGGTAGATTCAGCTGGAACAACTGACGGTCAGTGCGCTCGCCCAGTCGGGCGGCGGTGCGGCAAAGCGTGCATGTTCGGGGCGCTCGTCGAAGGGCCGGCGCAGGCAGTCGAGCAGCGCGTGCACTTCCCCGAAATCGCCTTCGCGCGCCTGTCGTATTGCGGATTCGGCCATCCAGTTTCGCAGTACGTAACGCGGATTGGCGGCACGCATGGCGGGCTGGCGCCGTGCATCGACGCTGCCTTCGCGGGCAAGCCGGGCGCGCCAGCCGATCAGCCAGGCATCGCAGGCCTCGCGATCGGCGAACAGGTCGCGCAGCGCTGCGTCGCGCACGGCGCGTTGCTCGCGCTCGACCGTGCCCGGCAGTTCGCACAGCGTGCGGAAGAAGTTCGTATAGTCCACCCGCTGCAATTGCAGCAGACCCAGCGTGGCACCGACGAAATCCTCGTCGCCGGGGTGAGCCTGAACCAGCCCGAGACGACGTCGCATCAGAAGCGAGAACTGCGCGTCGAAAGCCGGCTGGAAGGCGGCATCGACGAGGGTCCGGGTGAGGTCGGGATGACCGATCAATGGGCCGAGCGCATCGGCCAGTACGTAAAGGTTCCAGTTCGCGATGCGCGGCTGCGCGCGGAAGGCGTAGCGCCCGTAGGTGTCCGAGTGATTGCAGATGCGTCCCGCATCGAACGCATCCATGAAGGCAAAGGGGCCGTAATCCAGCGTCAGGCCGAGAATGGACATGTTGTCCGTGTTCATCACGCCGTGCATGAAGCCCACCGCCTGCCAGTGCGCAATCAGTTCGCCGGTGCGCTGCGCGACGTCGGCGAGCAGCGATTCGAACGGTCGCACCGTATCGCGCAACTGCGGCCGGAACTGGTCGATCACGTGGTCGGCCAGCGTGCGCAGACTGGCGACATCCTCCTTGTCGGCAAAGTACTCGAACGTACCGAAGCGCACGAAGCTGGGGGCGATACGGGTCAGCACGGCCGCGGTTTCCGTCTGTTCGCGCTGTACCGGCAATGGCGAGCCGATCACGCACAACGCACGGGTGGTCGGTACGCCGAGCGCCGCCATGGCTTCCGAGCAGAGAAATTCGCGCAGCGACGAGCGCAGCACTGCGCGGCCATCGGCAAAGCGCGAGTAGGGCGTCGGCCCCGCGCCCTTGAGTTGCAGGTCCAGCCGGCCCTGCGGCGTATCGATGTCGCCCAGAAGATGAGCGCGACCGTCGCCCAGCCGGCCCGACCAGCTGCCGAACTGGTGTCCGCCATAGACCGCCGCGAGCGGCTCGGCGCCTGCGAGCAAGCGGTTGCCGGCGAACACCTCGACGAACTCCGGACGAGTCGCTTCCTGCGGGTCGAGTCCGATCAGTGCCGCAGCCTCCTCGCTGAAGGCGACCAGATGCGGCGACGGCAGCGGCGACGGCGGCAGGCGGGTGTGGAAAGCGCCGGGCAGGCGGCCGTACCGGCTGCCCAGACACAGCGATTCCAGCGATGACAGCGGAGAGCGGGTGAGCGGTGCGTTCATCCTGAAAACCTCAGTGGATCGGCGCCGTGGGCACGGTTGCACCGGACATTCGGCAAGGCGGGACGCCGCCGCGGGAAGGCGCCGCGATCGCCCATGGGCCGGCCTTTCCGTGCCCGCGCCGCGGGAGGCATGAAGGCGCGGGGCGCCCTGCCGCGCAAAGCGGCCGGCTGCTTCCGCCCGCCAGGCGTGCGGCGGAGCGCGCCTACCGGCAGGGCGGACGCTGGGCAAAGCTGGACAGTCGCGAGGGTGCAGGCCTTCATGAAGTTCTCAAACGATAGGCAGAGGTGCTCGGGATCGCGGCGCGATCCGGGTCCTGCGCTCGCACAGCAAGAATCGGGCGCAGCGGCGCAAGCCACGCAGCGACGCCCGATGCGGGCATCGGCGCCCGGACGGCACTGTCGCATCCGCGACAAACGCGACGCGGCTGTCGCGCCGCCGCGCACGAATCGCACGACAGACCGTGCTGGCACGGGTGGCCCGCAGCTTGCTGCGCATTGCCGGTTCCGGGACAGCCCACCAGCAAAGGAGTCTTGCCATGCTTGATACCCTCATCGTCGGCGCCGGCCTCTGTGGCCTCGACATCGCTCGCCGGCTTGAAGCAGCCGGGCGCAGCGTTCTCATCGTGGAAGCGCGCGAGCGCGCCGGAGGTCGCATTCTCACGGTGCCTGCAGAGTCCGGAGGTGTTGCACTCGACCTTGGTCCCGGCTGGTTCTGGCCGCAGGTACAGCCGCGCATGCTCAGGCTGGTCGAGGAACTGGGCCTGGCCCACTTCCCGCAGCACGACGAAGGCCCCGTGCTGCATCTTGGCCAGGCCGACGGAAGCCCGGAAGCGCTGGCCGAGCGCAGTGTGCACAACGGCGCGCGACGCGTATCGGGGGGCATGGTGGCCGTGGTCGCGGCGATCTTGCGGCGGCTTTCGCCCGACCGGCTGCGCGCCGGCTGCGAGCTGCGTCGGCTGGTGTCTCGCGACGGAAAGGTCGAGGCGCACTGCCGCAGCGGACGCGAGGATGTCGTGATCGTGGCGCGCAGCGTGGTGCTGGCGTTGCCGCCCCGGCTCGTGGCCGAACGCATCGCCTTCGAGCCGGCGCTCGATGGCGCCGTGCTGGACACGCTGCGGGACACGCCGACCTGGATGGCGGCCCAGGCCAAGGCCGCGCTGCGGTTTCCGTCCGCCGTCTGGCGCGAGCACGGTCTGACCGGCAACGCCTTCGTCACTCATGCCCAGGCGGTGCTGGCCGAAGTCTTCGACGCCTGCGATGCCGACGGCAAGGCCGCGGCGCTGGCGGGCTTCGTCGCGCTGCCACCGTCGATGCGCGCCGCCTGTTCGAACGGTGTGCTGCCGCTGATGGTGCGCAGCCAGTTCGCCCAGTTGTTCGGGCCGGAACTGGACGAAGGCGAACTTCACATGCAGGACTGGGCACAGGAGCCCTTGACCTGCAGCACGCTCGATGCGGTGGAGCCGGGGGGGCACCCGGATGACGGAATCCCTCTGCTGGCCACGCCGCTCTGGGGCGGACGCCTGCATCTGGCGGGCAGCGAGACGGCCGGACGCGGGGCGGGCTATCTCGAAGGCGCGCTCGACGCTGCGGAACGCGTTGCCACCCGCCTGCTGGCTTCGCCGCCATCGCCCGGCGCCTTGCCGGCAAACGAGGAGAGCATCGTGTCCTTCTCCGCCTGGGTCGAGCGCAAACGCGGCGAGGCGGTGGAACTGTACCGGCAAAGTGCGGTGCAGGCCCTGTCTGCCTGGCGCAGCGGCGACATGACGCATGCCGTTCTGTGCGAAGTCATCGATCACGTCTATGACGAGGCGCTGCAGCAGCTGGACATGCTGGTGCTCGATCTCGACGGCGTGCCGGTGGAGCGCGGGCGCAGCGCCTTGACGCCCCTGCTGCTCGCGCCCTTTTCAGGCTTCAGCGATGCCCTGCTTGGCGAAGCGCTGAAACACAACCGGACCTCGTGCGCCATCTCGAACTTCCCGCAGGAGCATGACCCGTCGCCGGACTACGTTGCCCGCATACGGGGCGATCTCGCCTCCGCCTGGCGCGCGTTCGCGCAATCGCTGAACCAGGCGCTGCTTGACCGTGCGCGCTCTTCGGCCGACGCACTGAGCGGCCAGGCTGCCGACGGCCGGCGCTGAGTGTCCGGTGGTGGTCCGCGCTTTGTGGGTTTTGTCGCAAGCGTAGGTTTCCATCCACCGCGACACCCTGCACGGATTTGAGCCAAGTCAATGAATCAAAAGGTTATTCAACCGTGGCACGGAAATGGCTATTCGTTCCATGCCAGCCCACATCGCGCGTCAGCAGAACAAGGAGTACGTCATGGAAAGTGCAACAGCGAGCTATGTCAGCCTGGCTGACCTGAAGTCCAGTCACAACGCACTGGCCACCCCGGCGGAAGAGCCGGCTCACGTCGGCTGCGGCACCTCCGGCGGCGAGGGCAAGGCCAGTTGCGGCACCTCCGCCGGTCCGGACGACATGCCGGCCCACGTCTGGGACAAGGTGAAGAACCATCCCTGTTACTCGGAAGAAGCCCACCACCATTACGCCCGCATGCACGTCGCGGTGGCGCCGGCCTGCAATATCCAGTGCAACTACTGCAACCGCAAGTACGACTGCTCCAACGAATCCCGTCCGGGCGTCGTGTCGCAGAAGCTGACGCCGGAACAGGCGGTGAAGAAGGTGGTGGCGGTCGCCAGCGAAATTCCGCAGATGACGGTGCTCGGCGTGGCCGGCCCCGGCGACTCGCTGGCCAATCCGAAGAAGACCTTCGACACCTTCCGCATGCTTCAGGAACAGGCGCCGGACATCAAGCTCTGCCTTTCCACCAACGGTCTGGCGCTGCCCGATCTGGTCGATGAGATCTGCCAGTACAACATCGACCACGTGACGATCACGATCAATATGGTCGATCCGGAAATCGGCGCCAAGATCTATCCGTGGATCTTCTGGGATCACAAGCGCGTGACCGGCGTTGAAGCCTCCCGCATCCTGCACGAGCAGCAGATGAAGGGCCTGGAAATGCTGACCGCCCGCGGTGTGCTCACCAAGATCAACTCCGTGCTCATCCCCGGCATCAACGACGAGCACATGATCGAGGTGAACAAGGCGGTGAAGGCGCGCGGTGCCTTCCTGCACAACATCATGCCGCTCATATCCGAAGCCGAGCACGGCACCGTGTTCGGCCTGACCGGCCAGCGTGGCCCGACGGCACAGGAACTGAAGGCCGTGCAGGATGCCTGCATGGGCGGTGCCAACCTGATGCGCCACTGCCGCCAGTGCCGTGCCGACGCGGTCGGCCTGCTGGGCGAGGATCGCAGCAGCGAATTCACGCTCGACAAGATCGAGGAAATGGAAGTGGTCTATGACCTCGACCGTCGCCGCAACTATCAGGAGCGCGTCGAAGCCGAGCGTCAGGCCCAGCACGCCGCCAAGATCGAGGCGCTGTCGGCGGCCACGGTCACCGAACTGACCAAGGACATCAAGGTGCTGGTCGCTGTGGCCACCACCGGCGGCGGCCGCGTGAATCAGCACTTCGGCCATGCCGACGAGTTCCAGATCTTCGAGGTGTCGGCAGGCGAGGCGCTGTTCGTCGGTCACCGTCGGGTCGATCTGTACTGCCAGGGTGGCTACGGCGAGGACGAACAACTGCCGTCCATCGTCACCGCCATCAACGACTGCCATGCCGTGCTGGTGTCCAAGATCGGTGCCTGCCCGCGTGACGAGCTGAAGGCCGCGGGCATCGAGCCGGTCGATCAGTACGTCGATGAGTTCATCGAGAAGGCGGCCCTGTCCTGGTTCGCCGACTACACCGGTCGCGTGGCCAGCGGCGAAATCGTGCATCAGCCGCGTGGCGATGCATCGATCCGCCAGGGTGCCTTCACGGCAGCAGCCTGATTTTTTCCGGATGGACCGCGGCCCGTCGGGCCGCGGTCCCGGCTCAAGGAGAGAACCATGTCACTGAAGATCATTGCCAGTCTCTGTACGGGCTGTTCGGCCTGCGAACCCGAGTGCCCGAACGACGCCATCAGCGAATTCAAGAACGTATTCGTCATCGAGCCGGCCAAGTGCACGGAGTGCGAGGGCGATTTCGACGACCCGCAGTGCCTGTCGGTCTGCCCGATCGACGACTGCATCCTTCCCCTGGAAACCGAGGCTGCGGCCTGAGGACTACCATGACCAACCTGACACTCACGCCGGCAGCGGCGAAATTCATCTCGCGCATGGTGCGCTTTTCCGGCGAACCCGAAGGCGCAGGCTTCCGGCTGCAGGTCAGTGCCGGCGGTTGCTCCGGCCTGAACTCGGAGTTCACGGTCGAAGCCACGCCGCAGTCCGGCGATGCGGTGGTCGAGGCTTCCGGTGTGCGTCTGTTCCTGCCGGCCGAGTCGCGTCTGCTGCTTGAAGGGGTGACGGTGGACTTCGCCGATACGCCGACCAAGAGCGGTCTGACCTTCATCAACCCGAACCAGGCGCCGTGCGCATGCAGCAGCAGCACGCCGGCTGGCGCGCCCGCCGTGCAGCAGCACGCGCACGGCCATGGCCACGGTCACGCGATGCCCGGCGTCGCGACCGTCGGCCTGGACGCCATCCGTCGCGGTTGAGGGGGCGGTCATGCAGGCGATCGATGCCCACGACGATCTGGCCGACCCAGGCCTCGCCGTGCTCGGTCGCGGGCTGCCTGCCGCGGCCGAGGCACTGATCGCGCGCGCCGGCCTGATCCGCAACCGGGTCGCCGAAGCGCAAGCCCTGCTGGACGAGGCGCACGCCCTTGCGCCGACTCACCCGGCGACACTGATCGCGCTCTATCGCTTTCACTTCTACGGCAACCGCCTGAGCGCGGCGCGGGAGGTCGGCGTACGCGCCATCGCCTGTGCCGCTGCGGCACTGGACCTGCCCGCCGACTGGCGCAGGGTGGGTGCCGATGCGCGCTTCAGGGCGCTGGAGCCTATGCCGCGCTTCTGGCTCTTTTCGCTCAAGGGCTACGCCTACCTCAGCGCACGTCTGGGCGATCTGGAGGTCGGTCGCGCGGCGCTGGCCAAGCTCTCCGAGATGGATCCCGAGGACAAGGTCGGTCATCGCGTGATCGGCGATGTACTGGCGCGCATGGGCCGCGACGACCTCGGCTACGAGGACTGTCCGGACATCGCGGCGCCGGCTGGAGCCACGTCATGATGGGCATCCTCCCGGAAACGTCCCAGGATCCGCTCGACGACATCCCGCCGATGGCCTGGCATGGCGGCGATCTGGAGTGTTCCGGCTGCGAGGCACGGATGAAGGGTGCGCGCTGCCAGGTCGGGCACGCCTGCGTGCAGGACCGCTACGCCAAGCGCATCGACCGCTTCTTCCGCTGGAATCCGGAGCTCAGCAACCCCTTCCTGCATCACCCCTATTTCGAGGTGCGCGCCATAGCCTGCCGGCGGGGAGACGTCTTTCATCTGCAATCGCTGATCGACGACGAAGACGAGACCGTACGCCTGTCGGTGGCGGTACGTCTGCCGCTGGCCCAGGTGGTGAAGTTGCGCGATGACCCGCACCGCGAAGTGCGCATCCGCGTCGCCATGCGTCTGGAAGGGCGCGAACTGCTGGCGATGGCGGGTGACGAGGACTACTACGTACGCAAGCTGGTGGCCCAGCGTCTGCCGGACGCCCTGCTGCCGCGCATGCTGGACGACAGCGATGCCGAAGTGAGGCTGGAAGCCGTCAGGCGTCTGGAGATGCCGGCACTGCTGCGCATGTGCGATGACCCGGAAATATCCATCCGCAAGGAAGTGGCGCAGCGCCTGCCCGAGTCCCAGCTCTACCGCATGGCATACGACCCGGCGTGGGAAGTGCGCTGGATCGTCGCGGGCAGGGCTGGTCGGGCGCTCGCGCTGCAGATGTCCGCAGGTGACGATGAAGACGATGTGCGCGCCGAGGCACTGGCGCGCCTTGACGAACTGGATCGGGAACAGGGAGATCGACATGGGTGACATCAGTCGTGACAGCGATACCGTCGAACTGACCGCGCCGCCGGTATTCAAGTACGGCGAGCGGGTGATCAGTCGATACACCATCCGCAACGACGGTACCTACTGCGGCAAGGACATCGGCGAGGTGCTGGCGAGAAAGGGTGACGTCGGCTTCATCACGTCCATCGGAACCTTCCTGCAGCAGTACTACATCTACGCGGTCGAGTTCATCGGCAGCGGCCACCGCGTCGGCATGCGCGGACGCGAACTCGTTTCGCTGGACAACCTGCCGCCTCACGTGGTCGAGGCGCTGGGTGAGCGCGTGCATGAACTGGCCGGCATCACCGCGGGAGACGAACGTGTTTGACCTGCGCGAACCGAAATTCCGATGGGGTCAGCGCGTGACGGCCACCATCGACCTGTACAACGACGGCTCCCACCCGGAAGTCCCGCTGGACGCCCTGCTGGTCCCGGAAGGTGCCGCCGGCGAGGTGGTGCAGATCGGTCACCACGAAGAAGCGAACATCCCGATCTACATGGTCGAGTTCGCCGACGGCCCCACCGGGACCGACGGTGCTCCCCGGCCGTGCGTGATCGGCGTACTGGAAGAGGAGATCGCACCGGTCTGACCGGTGCGCCCGATGCCATGAACATGCACGCTCTCAGCCCGCTGCGAATCGCGCCGGTCACCGGAGGGCGTGTGGTCGTGGCCGAGACCGAGTTGCTGCGCCGGCGTGTGCTGCGGGCGCTCGCCGCACGGGAGCGCTATCGCTACGTACATCCGGAGCTGCTCGACACCGACGACGGCTGGATCATCCGCAGTCCGTGCTGTTCGCGAAACGTCGACCCGGAAGGCGGCGTGATCGACATCGCCCGCCTGCAGCAAGCCGATGCCAGCTGGGTGCTCTACGCAGCCGACCACCTGCTCGGCGGGTGGGTGAAGCACTCGCGTTCCAACAGTCTGGACGGTCTGCTTGACACGATCGTTCGCGACCCGCACCGGGTTTTCTGGCCATGATCTATCTCGACCACAACGCGACCACCCCACCGCTGCCCGAGGTCATCGAGGCGGTCACCGCCTGTCTGGGCAGCGGCTGGGGCAACCCTTCGTCCAAGCATGCCATCGGTCAGAGTGCGAAGTCGGCGCTGGCGGCGGCCAGAGCCGAGGTCGCCGCGCTGGCTGGCGCGCAACCGGTCGAGGTCGTGTTCACCAGCGGAGCGACCGAGGCCAACAACCATGTACTGACCGGTGCGCTCGCGCGCCCGTCGGCCGTACGCAGGCTGCTGCTGTCCTCGATCGAGCACGCGGGCTTCATCAAGGCGGCGCTCAAGCTGCGCGAGCACGACGTCGAGGTCGAACTGCTTCCGGTCGATGGGCGCGGCGTATTGCGCCTCGACGATCTGCGCGTCGCGCTCGAACGGCCGGCGGCACTCCTCTCCGTGATGGCCGCCAACAACGAGACCGGCGTTCTGCAGCCGGTGGCCGAAGTGGCCGCTCTGGCGCGTGCCGCCGGTGTGCCGATGCACGTGGATGCCACGCAACAGGCCGGGCGACTGCCTCTGGACTTCGCCGGCTGGGGCATAGACCTGATGTCGATGTCCGCGCACAAGTTCGGTGGCCCCAAGGGCTGTGGCGCGCTCATCGTGAAGAAGGGCCTGGCCTGGCCGGCGCTGCTTCCCGGCCAGCAGGAGCGCGGCCGGCGTGGCGGTACCGAGAACATGCCCGGCATCGCGGGTTTCGCGGTCGCCGCCCGTCATGCGCGCGAACACATGCAGGCCGAGACCTTGCGGCTCACGGCGCTGCGCGACGCGCTGGAAGATGCCTTGCGCGAAACAGTGCCGGGACTGACCGTCTTCGGCAGCGCCGCTGCCCGCCTGCCCAACACGCTTTTCATCTCCATTGCCGGCCAATCGGCCGACCGGGTACTGGCCGCTCTGGAGCGCGCCGGCATCTGCGCCGCTTCCGGGGCGGCGTGTTCGTCCGGCGGCAGCGAGCCCTCGCACGTGCTCGCGGCCATGGGCGTACCGAAGGAGCTTGCCCGAGATGCCATCCGCCTGTCCCTCGGGCGCGGCAACGACGGCGAGCAGCTGTCGCGCACCGTGCACACGCTGTGCAGCCTTCAATCCGAGACCGCCCCGGCGGCCGCATGACCACCGAACACGATACGACGAGGGAGTTCCGACATGAAGGTGATGATCCGCAAGAACGGCAAGGGTGAGCTCTCGCTCTACGTGCCGAAGAAGGACCTGGAAGAGCCCATCGTCCAGATGGCACGCCCGGAGATGTGGGGCGGTCAGATCACGCTGGCCAACGGCTGGACGCTGGATCTGCCCGAAATGGCCGCCGATACGCGGCTGCCGATCACGGTGGAGGCCCGCCTGACCGGCGGACGCGAGTGACGTGGCGCTGAGTGCCGAACAACTGGGCGAAGTAGCCCGCATCACGCTGGCTGCGGCCACCTTGCGTGAGGCGGTCGCCGGCGTGCGCAGCGTGCTGCCCGGCGTACAGGCTTCGGCCGTCGATGCCTTCGACATGCGGAACGAAACGCCCGCGCTGCGCATCGGCTCGCGCAATCTTTACTTGATGCACAGCGACGGTCATTGCTGGTCGGTGACCGCCGATCCTCTGGATGCGCACGGCATCGTGCTGACCGAGGCCTGAACAGGAGGTGCGAGATGGACAGTGACTGGATTCCGCTTTCGATTGCCGACGTCGGCGAACGCGAGGCCCAGCTGGTCGAGCAGGTGATGCGCTCGGGCCGCTTGTCCGGCGGTCCCATGGTGGAGGCCTTCGAATCGGTGTTCGCCGATCTGCATGGCCGGCGCTACGCGGTCGCCGTGTCCAGCGGCATGGCCGGCTGCTGGATCGCCCTGCGCGCCCTGGGCATCGGCCCCGGCGACGAAGTGATCGCCAGCGCCTACAGCTGGCATCAGATCGCCCATGCCATCGCGCACACGGGCGCCACGCCGGTGCTGGCCGATATCGACTACTGGTGCGGCGCGGTGGCACCCGAGGCGGTGCAGGCCAAGATCACGCCGAACACGCGCGCCATCATCGCCAACAACTGCAACGGACACCCGGCGGCCTGGAAGCCGCTGCGCGAGATTGCCGACGCGCACGGTCTGGCGCTGATCGAGGATTCGACCGAAGCCATCGGCTCCCGCTACATGGGGCAACTGGTCGGCACCTTCGGCGACATGTCCATCTTCGATTTCTCTCAGCCCATCATGCTGAATTGTGGCGAAGGGGGCATGGTCCTGACCGACGACGCGCGTCTGGCCAGCGAACTGCGCTACCTGCGCGCGCACAGTCTGGCCGACCGCAACTCGGTGTCGGTCGGCAGCCGGGTGCCCTTCTCGGCCAACATGAGCGACATCGCGGCCGCCATCGGCATCGCGCAGTCCGAGCGCATCGACGAGATACATGCGCGGCGCAAGCAGGTCGAAGTCTGGTACCACGAGCAGATGCAGACCTTCGAAGGCATCAAGCCGCCCTATCTGGCGCCGGATGTCGACGAGGTGCACTGGATGCTCTATGTCGTGCACCTGGGCAAGCGCTTCACCGCGAGTGCGCGCACGCAACTGATCGAGGATCTCGACACCGAGGCGATCGAGGCTGCCGCATACAGCAGGCCGCTGCACCAGCAGTTCCACTACCAGAGCTACGGCTACAAGCGCGGCCAGCTCTCCAACACGGACCGCATCGCCGACCGTTCGCTGGCTCTGCCCTTCCATGGCTTCATCGAACAGGACGAAGTCCGCTTCGTCGTGAAGACCCTGAAGGACGCGGCCACAAACGTCGGCGCCGGCGCCGCCATCTACTGAACCGCGTTACGAGGACGAGTCATGACATCCCCCCTGACCCAATTGCCCGCAGAGATCGAAGCGGGCCTGCGCGCTGGCCGCGTCGTGCCCTATCTCGGCCCCGGCATGCTTTCCCTGGTACCGCAGTACGCGGTCCCCGGCACGCCCGAGGCACTGGTCGCACTGCTCACCGCCAAGGTGTCGGTGCCGCACAAGATTCGCGGCCGGCTCACGCAGGCGGCGCAGTTCATCGAGAACTTCAAGCACCGCAAGACGGTGGTCGACCTGATGAACAACGCCTTTGCAGCGGCCCCCTCCGCGTCGCCGCTGCACGCATGGCTGGCCAGCCTGAATCTGCCGCTTATCGTCGACACCTGGTACGACGAGGCGATGTCGACCGCTTTGCACGAAGCGGGCGTCAAGTGGGGCGAAGTGCAGGGACTGTCGCAGTCCGAACACTTCGGCAACTGGACGGGCTGGTACGACCGCGACGGCAATCCGCTGCCCGACCGCGCACCCGACTGGAGCACGCTGCTGTACAAGCCGATCGGCTCGACCAGCCCGGCAGGCAACTACCTGGTGTCGGACTCCGACTATGTCGAAGTGCTGACAGAGATCGACATCCAGACACCGATTCCGCAGGAAGTGCAGGCGCTGCGCAGCGGCCGCAGCTTCCTTTTCCTCGGTTGCAGGTTCAACGACCAGCTCACCCGTTCCTTTGCCCGCCAGATCATGAAGCGCTCGAGCGACCGTCACTGGGCGCTGCTGCCGGACGAACCAACGCGCATGGAAGCGAAGTTCCTCGCCGAACAGAACATCACGCGCATCGCATTGCCGCTGGACAGCCTCGCCGCCGTATCGGCGCAGGCCGCCTAGCGTGGAAGGGCCGGCGGCGATCCGCTTCCCGCGATCTTCCGCCGGCATGCCCGGACACGTTTTCAACACGCACCGACAAGGAGAAACGCCATGCCACAACTCACCATAATGCCGTCCGGAAAGGCGGTCGACGTCGCACCCGGCACCACCCTGCTCGCAGCCATCCTGTCTGCCGGCGAGAAGCTGATCAGCAAGTGCGGCGGCCAGGCCCAATGCGGCGCCTGTCACATCGCGGTCAACGAGGGCCGCAAGAGCCTCTCCAAGACCACCCGCGCCGAGAACGAGAAGCTGGACGCGCTGGTCGGCGTCAGCTCCAAGTCGCGTCTGGCCTGTCAGGCGCAGATGGGCGAAGAGAACGTGACGGTCGAACTGCTCAGCTTCGTCTGATCGCACCTCGCTCGAACACAAGAACCGGACTACGGGAAGAACATCATGAGTTACGACGCAATCAAGGCCGAGCGCGGCCTGTGTACCGGCAATCGCCTCGGTGCCGCCGGCAAGTGCAACGGACAGACCTTCCAGTGCGAATGCGGCAATGTCGGCTGTCGCCAGACCTACGACGACAGTTGCACCCAGCAGGCCTTCTCGGCCGGCTGGCGCTGCACCAAGTGCGGCGCGGTCGGCAAGATGACGCGCCTGAACTACGAATACCGCATCGGCGCCTGACCCTTGACCGAGGCCCTGTTCAGTGCCGCCTCGCTGGCCATGCTGGACGAGGCCTGCAGCGGCGTGCTCATTCTGGGCGAGGGGCTGGAGCGCGACGAGTTCCTGTCGTCGCGCCTGACCCGTCCCGAGGTGAGTCGCCTGCTGCAGATCATCGCCCGCCTGATGGATGGTCTGTCGCCGCAGGCGGCCAGCCGTCTTCCCGAGATCGACTGGGCCGGCTGGTCCATGCTGGCACGTACCCTCCCCGGTCACGGGCGGGACGCCGACGACGCACTGTGGTTCGCCGTGACCTCGCTGACGCCGGCCACGCTGATGTGGTTGCGTCTGTATCGCGAGCGCGAGCCGCAACTGTTCGCGTTTGCGGGCTGATGCGCGCCGGTCACGCCGGGAATTCGACCACCTGCGGCTCCTCGTCACCGATGACGATGCTTGCGCGCAGCAACCGACCGTCCTCGCTCCAGCTGTACTCGTGGCTCATTTCGGTCTCGCCATACACCTTCTTTTCCGCGCGCACGATGCGCCCGGCAGAGTCGTAGTCGACGGCAAACCAGGTGTTGCGGTTGCGCAGCGCTTCGGGCTGGAGTTCCTCGGCGAACTGCAAAGGCAGCTTCACGCCGCGATAGGTGAGGAAGTAACGGGTATTCATGGCTGACCTGCAAGGTGGAGGTAAGGGAATGTCGATGACGGTCAGACAGCTGATCGATGCGTTGCGCGGCATGCCGGACGATGCGACCGTGCTGCTCGAAGGCGACGATGGCTATTCGCCGCTGGGCGCGCTCGAACTTCTGGGCAATGGCGGCGTGCTGCCCGACGAAGTGGTACTGCAACCGGACATGACGCCGGATTGAGGTGCGGGTCCGCAACGGCACCCGCGCCGGTCACTGCGCCGGCCGGCATGCCCGTTCGCCGCCTGCCGCGCAGCCTTCGGCCGCGTCGCGCAGGCGCGTCGCGGTTTCCGGTGTCAGTCCTATCCAGCGGTCAACGGCCGGTGGATCGAAGCCCACCCGCCGTTCCTCGCCGACCTGCATCAACGGACGACGAATCAGCAGCGGCTCCGCCAGCAACAACGCCAGCGCTTCCGTGCGGCCAAGGGATTCAGGTTGCACCTCGCCGTTCTTGACCCGCGGTGCGGCGCGGTTGAACCAGTCTGCGACCGGCAGAGGATCGAGGAAGTCGAGCAAGGCGTCGGCCGTCCAGGGTTCGGCCAGCAGGCTGCGCACGGTAAGCCGGTGTCCGGCATCGAGCAGCCACCGCTTCTGGCGTTCGTTGCCGCCACAACCTGGTTTTTCGAAAAAAATGATGTGCGCCATACAGGAAGTCCATCGCACCGTGCGCTGCGACCGCAGCAGGTTCGCCCGGGAGACTGCGCGCCCGGGCCGGATGAGTCGGCGTCAGCCCGACCCGGCAGGACGGGCGCGGAACCGGAATGCCGCCGATCCCCGCCGACCCGGATCTGGCCGCAACCCCCGCCGGCACGGCCGGCGTTGCGGCTCGCCCGGCGTTCAGACCGGGCGGTTCTCGTACAGATTGCGCACCGGACCCATCAGCTTCAGACCGTCCTCATAGCTGAGTTCGGGGAACTTGCCGGTGAACTTCATCGCGGCATCGACCACGGCGTCCAGCTTGCCGGCGGTGTCGAGCTTTTTAAGGTCGTTCTTTTCCAGATAGAGCAGTTCCAGCGTCTCGTTGTAGACGGTGGCTTCGTCGATGGGCAGCACGTAGAAGGTCGCGCCGCCGTACTGCACCTGGTACTTCTTCGACAGGTCGATGTTGTCGCAGAACAGGAAGTACTTGCCATTGGGCGACAGCGCATCGCCCAGCACCTCGGTCAGCATCTTCAGGTATTCGAAGGACAGCAGGAAGCAGGTCAGGAAGGCGATATGCGTTTCGCCTTCGTGGGCCGCAGCCATCACCTGGTCGCTGCTGATTTCGGGCGGGCGCGCTTCGTCCGCGAACTGCTGCGCGAACTTCAGAGCGATGTCGCCGCGGAAGCCGACACGGCCGGCCTTGTGGGTCGGGCCCTTGAATACGGCGTTGAGCAGCCGCTTTTCGTTTTCCAGTGCGGCAAAGGCGGAGCTAGCGATGGTGATGCTCATGGTGATTCCCCTGATCGTTGCGGATGAAATCCGCGGTCTTGAAAAAGGCCTGCTCCAGTTGCGTGCGCAGTTCGCCGTCGCTCACGACTTCTTGCAGGGCGGCGCGCATGCAGTTCATCCACGCGTCGCGTTCGGCCGGGCCGATCGCGAATGCGAGGTGTTTGCGCCGCAGACGCGGATGGCCACGTTCGACCGAATAGCGCTGCGGGCCGCCCATCCATTCAACGAGGTAGTTCACGAGCACGCGCTTGACGTCGGTCAGGTCGACGCCGTGCATGGCGCGTATGCCCTGAGCCTCGGGGCGTTCGCTCATGTGTGCGTAGAAGCGCTCGACCAGTTGTGCGATCGCCGCCTCTCCACCGATACGGGCGAAGTGCGGGTTCTGCGTGCCGGCGGTCGAACTGACCGACGGTGCGGCAGCCGGGGCGACGGGTTCTTGCGTGGACATGGACGTGTCTTTGCTGGGCGGATGTACGAAGCCACAGCAAGTGCCGTACCCGTTCGTACCCACCGCTGCCGGATCGAGCCGGAAGGCGCGCCCGCAGGCCCTGTGGTGCAGTCGACACAGCGGTGCGACGCGCTTGTGTCGGCTCTGTCGCAGCCCGGTCATTCCTCACAGCGCTGGGCTGATTGTCGCGTTTGTCGTGTGGCGGGACGCTGCAGGCAGATGTCGCTCGAAAGGCGTGGAATGACGTACAGACGCCGTTTCAGAAGAACGGGAGTGGAATGGCACGGCAGTTGCTGAACAGGCCATGCACCGACCATGACTTGCCGCCAATGGCTGACCACGAAGACCAACAATGGCACAAGGGGCTGCATCCGGTGGCGCGGTACGTGGCCAATGATCGCTTGGTCAGCGGCAATCAACTGTTCATCGACTCAGGAGAATCAAACATGGCATCTCTCAGACAAATCGCCTTCTACGGCAAGGGCGGCATCGGCAAGTCGACCACCTCCCAGAACACCCTGGCCGCTCTGGCCGAAATGGGTCAGAAGATCCTCATCGTCGGCTGCGACCCGAAGGCCGACTCGACCCGCCTCATCCTGCACGCAAAGGCACAGGACACCATCCTGTCGCTGGCTGCCGAAGCCGGTTCGGTCGAGGACCTGGAGCTCGAGGACGTCATGAAGATCGGCTACCGCGACATCCGTTGCGTCGAGTCCGGTGGTCCGGAACCCGGCGTCGGCTGCGCCGGTCGCGGTGTCATCACCTCGATCAACTTCCTCGAAGAGAACGGCGCTTATGAAGGCGTCGACTACGTGTCCTACGACGTTCTGGGCGACGTGGTGTGTGGTGGCTTCGCAATGCCGATCCGCGAAAACAAGGCGCAGGAAATCTACATCGTCATGTCCGGCGAAATGATGGCCATGTACGCCGCCAACAACATCTCGAAGGGCATTCTGAAGTACGCCAATTCGGGCGGTGTGCGCCTGGGCGGCCTGGTCTGCAACGAGCGCCAGACCGACAAGGAACTGGAACTGGCCGAGTCGCTGGCCAAGATGCTGGGTTCGCGTCTGATCCACTTCGTGCCGCGCGACAACATCGTCCAGCACGCCGAACTGCGTCGCATGACCGTGCTCGAGTACGCGCCGGATTCGAAGCAGGCCAACGAGTACCGCGATCTGGCCCAGAAGGTTCACGCCAATGCCGGCAACGGAACCATCCCGACCCCGATCACGATGGACCAGCTCGAAGACCTGCTGATGGAGCACGGCATCATGAAGCAAGTCGACGAATCGGAAGTCGGCAAGGCCGCCGCTGCCGCCTGAGCACCCGAGAGTCGAGGGTCGGGAGCCGCGGGCGTCGCCCGCAGGCTCCCGGCCTCCGCCGGCGACACCCGTGGTTCTCTACCCTCAGCTCTCGACAAGGAGTGATCAAATGAGCATGACCATAGACGAAAAGAAGGCCCAGAACGCAGCGCTGATCGAAGAAGTGCTGAAGGCCTATCCCGAGAAGACCGCAAAGAAGCGCGCCAAGCACCTCAATGTTCACGAGGAAGGCAAGCCTGATTGCGGCGTCAAGTCGAACATCAAGTCGCTGCCCGGCGTGATGACCATCCGCGGCTGTGCATATGCCGGTTCCAAGGGCGTGGTGTGGGGTCCGATCAAGGACATGATCCACATTTCCCACGGTCCGGTCGGTTGCGGCCAGTACTCCTGGGCCGCACGCCGCAACTACTACATCGGTGTCACCGGTGTGGACACCTTCGTCACGATGCAGTTCACCTCCGATTTCCAGGAGAAGGACATCGTGTTCGGCGGCGACAAGAAGCTGGAAGTCATCATGGATGAAATCCAGCAACTGTTCCCGCTCAACAAGGGCATCACCGTGCAGTCGGAGTGCCCGATCGGCCTGATCGGCGACGATATCGAAGCGGTGTCGAAGAAGAAGTCCAAGGAATACGCGGGTCACACCATTGTTCCGGTGCGCTGCGAAGGTTTCCGTGGCGTGAGCCAGTCGCTGGGTCACCACATCGCCAACGACGCCATCCGTGACTGGGTTTTCGACAAGACCGAAGACAAGCGTCCCGAGTTCGTCCTGACCCCGTACGACGTCGCCATCATCGGTGACTACAACATCGGTGGCGATGCCTGGTCCAGCCGCATCCTGCTGGAAGAGATGGGTCTGCGCGTGATCGCCCAGTGGTCGGGCGACGGCACCATCGCCGAGCTGGAGAACACCCCGAAGGCCAAGCTCAACGTCCTCCACTGCTACCGCTCGATGAACTACATCAGCCGGCACATGGAAGAGAAGTACGGTATCCCATGGGTGGAGTACAACTTCTTCGGCCCGTCCAAGATCGAGGAGTCGCTGCGCGAGATCGCTTCGCACTTCGACGACAAGATCAAGGAGAACGCCGAGAAGGTGATCGCCAAGTACAAGCCGCTCATGCAGGCCGTGATCGACAAGTACCGTCCGCGTCTGGAAGGCAAGAAGGTGATGCTGTTCGTCGGCGGTCTGCGCCCGCGTCACGTCATCGGCGCCTACGAGGATCTGGGCATGGAAGTGGTCGGCACCGGCTACGAATTCGGCCACAACGACGACTATCAGCGCACCACGCACTACGTGAAGGACGGCACGCTGATCTATGACGACGTCACCGGCTACGAATTCGAGAAGTTCGTCGAGAAGGTGAAGCCCGACCTGGTGGGTTCCGGCATCAAGGAAAAGTACGTGTTCCAGAAGATGGGCGTGCCGTTCCGCCAGATGCACAGCTGGGACTACTCGGGCCCGTATCACGGTTACGACGGCTTCGCCATCTTCGCCCGTGACATGGACATGGCCATCAGCTCGCCGATCTGGGGTCTTTCCAGGGCACCGTGGAAGAAGTAATCGCTGCAGTTCATCGCAGCAAGTAAGCGCAGTGCAACGTAGGGTGGGTTGAGGGCACCGAAACCCACCATTTCCGACATCCGTGTCGAAGGGCGGGGGGGATCAGCCCCTGCCCACCCTACACTCAGGAGTGTTCACCATGCCGCAATCAGCCGACAAGATCCTCGACCACGAACTGCTGTTCCGCGAGCCGGAATATCAGCAGTTGCTCGCGGACAAGAAGTCCCAGTTCGAGTTCAACCACGCCGACGCCAAGATCCAGGAAATCGTCGAGTGGACCAAGACCGAGGACTACAAGCAGAAGAACTTCGCCCGTGAAGCCCTCACGGTCAACCCGGCCAAGGCCTGCCAGCCGCTGGGCGCAGTCTATGTCGCCAACGGTTTCCACAAGACCCTGTCCTTCGTCCATGGTTCGCAGGGCTGTGTCGCCTACTACCGCTCGCACTTCTCGCGCCACTTCAAGGAGCCGACCTCCTGCGTGTCGTCGTCGATGACCGAAGACGCAGCCGTGTTCGGCGGCCTGAACAACATGATCGACGGTCTGGCCAACTCGTACAATCTGTACAAGCCGGAAATGATCGCCGTATCGACGACCTGCATGGCGGAAGTGATCGGCGACGATCTGAACGCCTTCATCAAGACCTCGAAGGACAAGGGCAGCGTTCCGGCGGAATTCGACGTGCCCTTCGCCCACACGCCGGCCTTCGTCGGCAGCCACATCACCGGCTACGACAACGCGCTGCTCGGCATCCTGCGTCACTTCTGGGACGGCAAGGCCGACACCGCGCCCAAGCTGGAACGTCAGCCGGACGAGTCGATCAACTTCATCTTCGGTTTCGACGGCTTCGTGGTCGGCAACATGAAGGAAATGAAGCGCATCCTCGACCTGTTCGAGATCGACTACAACATCCTGTGCGATCCGTCCGACACCTGGAACACGCCGACCGACGGTGAGTTCCGCATGTACGAGGGTGGCACGACGAAGGAAACCGTCGAGCGCGCGCTCAACGCCAAGGCCACGATCATCTTCCAGGAATTCTGCTGCGAGAAGACCGCCAAGTTCATCGCCGAACACGGCCAGGAAGTGGTGCTGCTGAACAGCCCGATCGGCGTCGCCGGCACCGACAAGTTCCTGATGGAACTGTCGCGCCTCACCGGCAAGGCGATTCCGGAAGTGCTGGAAAAGGAACGTGGCTACCTGGTCGACGCGATGGCCGATTCGCAAGCTCACCTGCACGGCAAGCGCTACGCCATGTACGGCGACCCGGACATGATGCTGGGCCTGACCGAGTTCCTGCTGGAACTGGGCGCCGAACCGGCACACATCCTGGCCACCAACGGCGAAAAGGAATGGGAAGCCAAGGTCCAGAAGGTGCTCGATTCCTCACCCTTCGGCGCTGGCTGCAAGGTGTATCCGAAGCGCGATCTGTGGCACATGCGTTCGCTGCTGTACACGGAGCCGGTCGACTTCCTGATCGGCAACACCTACGGCAAGTATCTTGAGCGCGACACCGGCACCCCGCTGATCCGCATGGTGTTCCCGATCTTCGATCGCCACCACTACCATCGCTACCCGATCTGGGGTTACGAAGGCGGCATGCGCGTTCTCGTGATGCTGCTCGACGAGTTCTTCGAGTCCATCGACGTGAATACCATCGTCCCGGGCAAGACCGACTACTCGTACGACATCATCCGCTGAGTCTCGAAGTCCTGCCGAACCGCGCCCGCACATCACGTGCCGGCGCGGTTTTCTTTTGCGCGGATGGAACGGGCGGGCGTGGCGGCGAGGTCGGCCGGTGCGGGCCGGCGAGCGGGACTCGCCGGCCCGTTGTCACGCCGCAGCGTGCGATGCCGTTCCGCCCCGGCAGACGGGCGGCTATACGAAGGCCTCGGCGCAACTGCCGGCGATCATCAAGGCGAGGGCGAACGTGAAAAGACGGAACTGCATGTCGAGTACCTCAGATCAGGAACAGGGTGGCCAGCCCCAGAAAGATGAAGAAGCCTCCCGAATCGGTGACCGCCGTGATGAGGACGGAACTGCCCACGGCCGGGTCGCGGCCGAAGCGCGCGAGCACCATGGGCACCGATACGCCGATGAAAGCGGCAAGCAGCAGGTTCAGCGTCATGGCACCGGTCATCACCAGACCCAGCGCCCACGATTCGTACAGCCACCATGACAGCAAGCCGAGCAGGCCGCCCCACACGATGCCGTTGATCAGCGCCACGCCCATTTCCTTGCGGTAAAGCCGGCGCGCGCCTTCCGGTTGCAGCTGGCCGAGCGCGATCGCGCGCACGATCATGGTGATGGTCTGGTTGCCCGAATTCCCGCCAATGCCGGCCACGATGGGCATCAGCGCCGCCAGCGCGACCAGCTTTTCGATCGATCCTTCGAAAGCGCCGATGACACGCGAGGCGAAGAACGCGGTGATCAGATTGATCGCCAGCCAGGCCCAGCGATTCCGGACCGAATCCATGATCGGAGCGAAGATGTCCTCCTCCTCGCGCAGACCGGCCTGGGCGAGCAATTCCTCTTCCGACTGTTCGCGGATGAAGTCCATCACCTCGTTGACCGTGAGCCGGCCGATCAGATGCCCGTGATGGTCGACCACCGGCGCAGAAACCAGGTCGTAGCGCTCGAAGGCCTGCGCCGCTGATTCCGCGCTGTCGGGCGCGTGCAGCACCAGCGGGTGGTCGTGCATGACGCTCGCCACTTCGACCTCGACGTCATTGACCAGCAATGTATTCAGGGAAAGGGCACCGCGCAGCCGGTCCTCCCGGTCGACCACGAAGATCTGGTCGGTATGGTCCGGAAGTTCGTCGAAACGCCGCAGATAGCGCAGCACGACCTCCAGCGTCACGTCTTCGCGCACCGTCACCATATCGAAATCCATCAACGCGCCGACCGAGTCCTCGGGGTAGGACATGGCGGCGCGCAGCTGTTCGCGTTCCTCGTTGTCCAGGGCGCTGAACACGTCCTGCATCACTTCGGTCGGCAGGTCGGGCGCGAGATCGGCCAGTTCGTCGGCGTCGAGCTGTTCGACCGCCGCGACCAGTTCCTTCGGTTCCATCGCCTCGATCAGCGACTCGCGCACCGCGTCCGACACTTCGAGCAGGATTTCGCCGTCGCGGTCGGCGCGCACGAGGTCCCAGACCAGCAGCCGGTCGTCCGGCGGCAGCGCTTCCAGGATGTAGGCGATATCCGCCGGATGCATCGCATCGAGCTTCTTCCCCAGCTCGTTGTGATGCTGCTTGGCGACCAGCGTCTCGACCAGCTCGTGGCGCGGCATTTCCTGGCGGTGGACCAGGCTTTCCACGCGCTTCTGGCGGTCGAGCAGTGTCCTCACCTCGTGCAGGCGGTGTTGCATCGCGTCGTGGTGGAGGACTTCGTCGGCGTCGGCCACGGGCTGGAATCCTGGTATGGCCTGCCGGTTGGCGGGCTGGCAGGCGATTGTAGCGGGCGAACATGACCATCCGCTCCCGGACGCGGACAGGAAGCGACGCGTTTTTGCCGCGATGCGACAGCGCGCGCACGCTTTCAACGATAATCACGGGCCGAATACCTGCCCGACCGTTTCATGAATGTTCTGTTCGAAGAGGATGGCCACTTCCGCGCCGGCGCGGTGATGACCGACAGCGTGGCCTCGCTGCAGGTCGAACTGCCCAGCGGCAAGAGATCCAAGGTGAAGGCGGCCAATGTGCTGCTGCGCTTTGCCAGCCCCGAGCCGGGCTCTCTGCTGGCCGCTGCCGAAGCCCAGGCAGCCGACCTCGATGCGCCCTTTCTTTGGGAGGTGTGCGGCGACGAAGAGTTCGCCTTCGAGGATCTGGCCCGCGAATACCACGGCGCGGCGCCCGATGCGGTGCAGTCGGCCGCCGTCCTGCTGTGCCTGCACGCCGCACCTGTGTATTTCCACCGCAAGGGCCGGGGCCGTTTCCGCAAGGCACCGCCGGACATCCTGAAGGCGGCGCTCGCCGGCCTTGAAAAGAAGCGTTTGCAGCAGGAGCAGATCGAACACTGGAGCGCCGAACTGCTGGCCGGGCGCACGCCGCCGGAGATTGCCGCCTGTGCGGCTCAGATCCTTTACAAGCCGGACCGCAACCGGCTGGAAACGAAGGCGGTCGAGGCCGCGGCCCTGGCCGCCGGTCTGTCGGTGGTCGGCCTGATGGCGAAGGCGGGGGCTTTCGCCTCAAGCCACGAATACCATCTTGGCCGTTTCCTGTTCGAGTACTTTCCGCGCGGCACCGGTTTCCCGACGCATGAAGTGCCTTCGGTGGGCGAACTGCCGGATGCGGGCGTGCACGCCTTTTCGATCGACGACGCCACCACCACCGAGATCGACGATGCGTTCTCGGTGCGTCCGAAGGACGGCGGCGGCTGGCGCGTGGGCATCCACATCGCCGCACCCTCGCTGGCGATAAGGCCCGACACGCCGCTGGCCGACATCGCGCGCAGCCGCCTGTCCACCGTCTACTTTCCCGGCCGCAAGATCACCATGCTGCCGGACGAGGCGGTCGGGGCCTACACGCTGGCCGAAGGGCGCGACTGCCCGGCGCTGTCGCTCTACCTCGATGTCGAGTCCGACCTGCGCATCACCGCGAAGGAAACCCGCATCGACCGCGTGAGGGTGGCCGCCAACCTGCGCCACCACGCGATCGAGCCGCTGTTCAACGAAGACACGCTGACCAGCGGCGACCTGCCGGAATTCGAGTGGTGCGACGAACTTCTGCTGCTGTGGCGTCTGGCCGAGGTACTCGAAGCCGGTCGGGGCAAACCTTCGGCCAATGCCGGCCAGATGGATTTCAACTTCTACGTCGATTGGGAACAGACCACCGAGGACGGCGAAGGCCGCGTCGACATCCAGCGCCGTGCGCGTGGCAGCCCGCTGGACAAGCTGGTGGCCGAACTGATGATCGTCGCCAACAACACCTGGGGCGGCAATCTGCGCGATGCCGGCATTCCGGCGCTGTATCGCGCCCAGGGGGCAGGCAAGGTGCGCATGACCACGGTGGCGGCGCCGCATGAAGGTCTGGGCGTGGATTGCTACGCCTGGTCGACGTCACCGCTGCGCCGCTACGTCGATCTGGTGAACCAGTGGCAGATGATTGCGCTGGTGCGCGGTGAGCCGCCGGTCTTTCCGCCGAAGTCGGAGGCGCTGCTGTCGGCGCTGCGCGATTTCGAACTGGTCTATGCCGCCTACGCCGACTTCCAGCGCGCGATGGAACGCTACTGGTGCCTGCGCTGGCTGCGCCAGCGCGCGGCGGACGGCGACAGTTCGCCGCTGTCGGCCATCGTGCTGCGCGAATCGCTGGTGCGGCTGGAGCGGATACCGCTGGTGTTGCGCTGCCCGAGCCTGCCGGCGCGCGATCCGCGTGCGCGGGTGGAGATCGAGGTGGAACAGATCGACTTGCTGGGCAACGATGCACGCGCCCGCTGGTCGGGCGATCTGCAGCCGCTGGCGGGGGCGAGTGCCGTGTCGGAGGAAGAACTGGCGGAAGAGATCGCGGAATCGGAGTTGCCTGCGGCACTGCCCGCTGTCGATGCACCGGTTCCGGCGGTCACGCCCGCCGCTCCGGAGAGCGGCGAGGCGGATTGATGCAAAGGCCGCCCGGCCGGCGGCGACCGGGCGGCGCCCTGCGTCTTCAGCGAGAGAGCCGGCGGCGTGCAACCAGCGACATCATGCACAGACCGGCGAGCAACAGGGCGTACTGGTCGGGTTCCGGTACCGGTACCGCCGAGAACTCGACTTTCAGCGTCGCTTGCCCGAGGCCCGATACGGCCGCGTAGTCGGTGGCCGCGATCAGCAGCGCAAAGTCACTCACACCGAACGACGCAAACGAAGCGCCGGGGTCCGTGCTTCCGGCATAGCTGTAGTAGCCGGTTGTCAGGCCCGGGAGACTCAGCAGCGTCGTGCGCGTCAGCGGCGAAGCGAAGGACACAACGGTGTTGCCGTCGAGCGAGAGCGTTCCGCCGATGCCGGCAAACGTGCTTGCGGTGTGAAGTTCGCCGAAATACAGCTTGTCCAGATAGCCGCCGATCGAACCCGTCAGCGTGTAGCCAGGGTTTGCGCTGACCGTGAAAGAAGGCAGTTCGACCAGGGCGGATGTGCCCGATACCGAGATCGAGGCGGGAAGGTTCCAGCCGAAGCCGAAACGGCTGCCACTGGAAAAGAAATCGATGCTGCCCAGCACGGTCGCGTCGTCGTAGGTCACCGTGTATTCGGCAAAGCTCTGACTGACGGTGGCTGCGCCCGCCTGCACGCAGGCACCGAAACCGACCGAAAAAATCATGGAAGCAAGCAGTCTGTTCATTCGAATCTCCGGCAATGTGAATTCATCTGCCATCGCGTCGAACCGGGCTCCGGCCGGTCCCCGCACACGCGATGTCGTCGTGGAAGCAGTGTGTGGTGCGGGCTGAAAACACGACGCCAAAAAAATCACCGTCGGAGGGTGCCGTTCGCAAACAAGTGATTCGCGCGCTGCGGCACGGTGCGGCCCGGAACCCGTGTCGCGCCGGAGGTGTAATGACGCGGGCATCGGGGTGCCGTGTCCGGCCCGCGCGAGGAAGACAGCCGGCGCTGCCCGCATCGCGGGCAGCGGGCAGCGGATGCTTTCAGGACGACGGAAAGCCTTCGCGCTTACGGCGCGTTCATGCCGGAGCGCGTTCTGTCGTCGTGCCGGCGCGCATTGCGGGGCGTACGCCAGATGCGCACGAAGGACCTGAATTTCTGACGCCGGGTCAGCGTGTCGTCGGACACCGCGTCCATGAATTCGGACAAGGCGCTCGACTTCTTCAATGTGTAGAAAGTGAGCAGCAGGGTCGGAATGGCGACGACGACGACGGCCCCGATCTTGCCGATCAGGGTGGCCGGCGGGCCGTCGAAGATGTTCATGCCGAGGAAGCCGGTGACGATGGTGCCGACCAGACCGAAAATGGTCACCACCGTCAGGCGCAGCAGTGTTTCGTTCTGGCGACGGCTGTCGTCCGCTTCCAGATAGTTGTCCATGTCGAGGATTTCGGCACGCAACTCGTTGTACAGCGCCTCGTTGCCCAGATTGCGGCTCCACATCTCGAACAGGTCCTTGGCCATGGACTGCTTGGACACCTCGCCGAACCAGTAGCGGTGGTTGAAGCGCAGGAAGATTTCCATGGTCTGACGGATGCCGCGCTTGAAGCGCCTGCGCGAATCGACGTCGTCGGCGTCGAGCAGGCTGACCGCCACCACCAGCCGGTCCATCAGCATGAGCAGCGAAGCGCGGTGGAAATGGGCGATCAGGCCGATCAGGAAATACTGGTGGCGGAACTCGGCGAGCAGGCCGTTCTGTTCGTCGGAATAGCCGGCCAGCCCGTGCCGTCCCACCATCACCATCGACGGCCCGGTACAGATCACCCGCGTGCTCGCGTTGTCGTTGCGCCGCTCGGGCACCCAGAAACGGTCGTAACAGGACGAGCGTTCGAATTCCGCCATCACCGACTCCGAATACGGCAGCGGCCGGCCGTCGTCCGGCTGCGTGGCCTGCCCGAGCCGGACGAAGTCCTCGCGCGTCAGCGCAAAGGGGTCGTCGAAGGCGAGGAAGGTCATCTTGGGCTGGCGGTGGTATTCGAGCTGGCGATAGCGGATGTCGCCCTTCGCTTCGGAGTGGTGCAGCACCATCGGGCTCAACAGGAATTCCCAGTGCCGCCCGATGGCCGACGCGCGGTGTTCCCACACATGGCGCAGATAGCGCTCGCGGTCGCCGTAATCGGACTCGGCCAGCACGCGCCCTTCGCGATCCAGCCACTGGACGCTGCGCATGCACTGTGCGGCACGGCCGTCCTCGCTTCCGCCGCTTGTCCACTTTGCCGGAAAGGCCCGTCCGAAACGGAACAGCAGTTCCTGTACCCGCGACAGCGGCAGGTTGTCGGCAAAGACCTCCAGCACCAGGAACACCACGTCCACGTCGTAGAAGAAGTAGAGGTCGATGTGCTGCACCTTCAGGTCCAGCGTACTGCCGTCCTCGCAGCCCAGACGGACGCGGTCGATGTCGTTGCGGCGGAATATCCGGATCGGCGATTCGCCGTAGCCGCGCTGCGTGGCGCTGGAGCGTCCCTGACCGTACAGGAAGCGCTGCACATGCGGCAGGAAGGTGACGAATTCGCGGTAGTGGCGTTCGTGGAAATCGGTTGGCGAACCGGTGAACTCGTCGCGCTGTTCGCGCCACGGATTGTTTTCCCCGATGGCCGCCAGCGCTTCCGAATGCCGTTGTACCTGATCGCCCGCGCGCATCGGCATCAGCCTCAGCGGCCACATCAGTATCTGGCGGAAATGGCGGGCGATCGGCGCTTCGAGCTGCGATGCGGGTGGGCTCATGGCGGTGGCGTCGGTTGCGGGGTGAGCGAGTTTAGCGCCGCGTTCAACGCAGCGGGCGGCGCAGCTCCGGCGGCACGGCCCGTCTGTCCTTGACCACGGTCAGCGGCACGCCCATGCGCTCGACACGCGCGATCTCTTCGCCGCGCAGCACCTCATCGCACGCCATGTGCGTGGTCGACACGAAGAAGTCGGCGCGCACCCAGTCCTTGGTGACCTGGTAGCGCTCCGCCGGCAACCAGGCCTGTGCCTGTACCGATTCGGCGCAGACCGCGACCTGCCAGGGTTCGGCCGGCACCCCCTCTGGGTCGATGCGCGCCCGCAGCAGGGCAGTCGCCTCGCGTACGCCGTCCGACCAGTAGTCGGTCTCCCAGCGTCCGGGCGCCCCGGCAAAACCACCGGCCAGACGGTTGTAATTGACGTAGTGATAGGGCGCGAGTCGTGTCATGTCGATCGCGGGCACGAGTGCGCCGGCCAGACACAGCGCAGCGAAAAGGGCAAAGGTGGCTGGCCGTGCGCGCGACCGGCGGCCGGCCGCACACAGGCCGGCTGCGGCCAGCAGGGCCAGCGGCGGCAGCAGGAAGGTGAAGTGACGCACACCGTTGTACAGCGAAGGCCGGGTGGCGATCGCCAGCGCCAGCGGCAGGGCGGCGGCCAGCAGCACCGGCAGCCAGTGCGGCCAGTCGGTCCGGCGCCGGTGCGCGCCAGCGGTCAGCGCCGCGACGGCCGACGCCGCCAGACCCGCCAGCATCGGTTCCGGCAGGCGCGCACCGAGGTAGAGCGGAAGGTAGTGGCGGGGCACCTCGCCTATCTTCATCACCGTGCCGTTCAGCACCGTGTACAGATCGAAGGTGAAATGCGAGAACGTGGTCAGCGCGGTAAAAAGATGGCCCGGCGCCTGCACCGACCAGGGCCAGAACAGCCCCATCAGCGCGACGGCGACCGGCAATGCCGGCAGCAGTGCGACGACCGAACGCAGCAGATGAAGGGCGCGTGCGCGCAGCGTGCCGGGCGACAGCGCGCTGAACGTCAGCACCGTCAGGCCCAGGGTCATCACGGCGAACACCGCGCCCACCCGCAGGCCGAAAGCACAGCCGATGGCCGCACCGAGCTGAAGCACGGCAGACAGAGGCGGCCGCGGCAGTGCCGGCAGCAGGCGCACGGTGGCCCAGGTGGCCCAGGCCATGCAGGCGGCGAAGGGAATGTCCTTGGTGTGGGTAAACAGCGCTCCGCTCCAGGCCCCGGTCAGCATCAACAGGCCGACCGCGACGAGGGCCGTCGCCTCGCCGGCCAGCCGGCGCCCGGTGCCATATACCGCGAGCAGTCCGCCCAGCCCGAACAGCGCGGTCAGCAGATGGCGCAGATCCCACACATTCGTGCCGGGCAGCAGGCGTTCCGCCAGTGCCGCGATCAGGTCGAACAGGCCACCGTACAGATAGAGGTTCTTGTACCGGAAGGCCGCGAGGTCGGTCAGCCCGGATGCGTAATAGTCCAGCAGCAGCCGGCCATAGACATGCTGCACCTCCTCGTCGTTGCTGATGCCGTGGCCGCCGAAGCACAGTGCGATGTAGAGCGCGACCAGCGCAAACAGCGCGAGGGCGGGGACGGAAGGGCGACGGGGCAGGGTGGGCACGGTGACGGGGCGACTGGAGGTGGCTGCGGGATAACGCGCCGACGGCGCTGTACGGTGCGGTGGGTTCAGTTTTCGAAGCGCCCGGTTGTGGTGCCGGTGGCGGCCATCAGGCCAGGCAGGTGTCCGGCAAGTACGGCGTATTCTCGCACCCGCGCTGCGCCGATGAGATCGTCCGGCAGCGCCTGCGTTGCCGGGTGCACCATGAGCGCGTCACCGTCGGCGGCCGACTGCAGCCAGCCGATCAGTCGCTGGCGATAGCGCTCGGCCGTACCGTCGAAGCCGTAGGCGCCGAGCAGGCGCGGCAGTGTGCGCATGCGCGCGGCGTCGGCCAGACCTTGCAGCTCGCCGGCGCCGAGCAGTGCGATGAACAGCGACTTGCCGCCGTCGCCGATGCGCGCGCCGCTGATGCGCAGCCAGGGCAGGCGGCCGGCGTAGCGCCCGCGCAGCACGTCGACCAGGGCTTCGCGTATCTGCGGCAACTGGTGCACGTGCTGGTGACCATCGACGTAGACCGGTGCGCGGCCTGTGCTGTCCTCGAACAGCGCGCACTGGGTGGCGATCTCGTCGCGCAGGGCCGCCGCATCGAGCTGCCGGCGCAGGCTGGCCGCGATCAGTGGCCACAGTCGGCGACGCTGCGGGCCGAATCCGGTGAAGTCCAGATGCAGGCCGAAAGCGCTGTCCGGTGGCGCGTCGGCGATGCGTCGCGCCGAGTCGGGCCAGTCCGGCGCGCGCGTCATGCAGCCGGCGCCGGACAGCCGCCCGTCGGCCATCAGCGAAAGTATGGCGTCGTTGACCGCGCCGTTGCAGCCGTAGTCGTCGGCGGTAATGAAGACGCGGCGCATCAGGTGGGGGCGTGGGCGAATGCCCAGTAGCGGCCCAGCAGCCAGGTGCCGAGTGCAACGAAGAACAGCACGATGCCGAGCGCCAGCCACAGCGGCAGCGGGGTGTACTCGAGCAGGGCCGCCAGCATGATCTGGTTGCCGGCGAAAGCGGTGCCCGACACCGCCATCAGCCTGGGCAGCGCCCTGCGGTGCGGCGCCTGCGTGCCCGCGAAGGACAGCGTGCGATGACCGAAGTAGCTGACCGGAAAAGCACACAGGAAGCCGATCAGATTGGACCACGCCGGTTCGATGCCGGTCACGCCGTCCATGGCCAGCGTCACGCCGTAATGGGTGGCGGCCGCACAGCCGCCGACCAGCAGGAAGAGCCGTACCGAAGCGCGCATCAGTGCTCGTCTCCGGCGCGCACGACCTCGGCCACGATGTAGGCGGGGCGACCCTTCACCTCTTCATACACGCGGGCAAGGTATTCGCCGAGGATGCCGATGAACAGCAACTGCACGCCGGCGAAGAACATGATGCTCACCACCACCGTGGGCCAGCCGGGTACGTCGATGCCGAACAGCAGCTTTTCCGCCATCACGACCAGTGCGTAGAGGAAGGCCAGCAGAGCCAGCGTGCCGCCGGTCAGGCTGGCCATGCGCAGCGGCAGCACGGAAAAGCTGGTCAGGCCGGTCCACGCCAGACGCATCAGGTTGAGCCGGTCGAAGGTGGTTTCGCCGGCGGCGCGCGGCAGCGGCGTATAGGGAATGCCGATCGAGCGGAAGCCGACCCAGGCGTACATGCCTTTCATGAAGCGCTGGCGCTCCGGCAGCGCGAGCAGGGCGTCGACCACCTTGCGGTCCATCAGCCTGAAGTCGCCGGCATTCGGCGGAATGTCGATCCGGCCACCCATATTCATCATGCGGTAGAACAACCGGGATCCGACCCGGTTGAACAGCCCCTGCTGGCCGCGGTCGGCGCGTACCGCGTACACCATGTCCCAGCCGGCGCGCCAGTGCGCCAGCATGGTATCGAGCAGATCGGCCGAGTGCTGGCCGTCGGCGTCCATGCACACGACGACGTCGCCGCGCGCATGTTGCAGGCCGGCCGAAATCGCCGCTTCCTTGCCGAAGTTGCGGGAGAAGCGCACCAGCGTGACCGGCAGCCGTCGCGTGCATTCGGCCGCGATGCGCGCCGTCGCGTCGCGACTGCCGTCGTCCACAACGATCAGCTCGTAGTGCGGCACGACTGTGCCCAGATGCCCGGCGATCATGTCCAGCGTGCCGGCCAGTGCGCCGGCCTCGTTATAGGCCGGTACGACTATGCTGAGCAGGCGCGGCACGGCGCGGGTGGCCGCGGCGGCATCCGGCGGTCCGGAAACCGGTGGTGGCAGATGAGGAGGCAAGGTCGCGTTCATGGTGATCGGTGATCGGCCGGGAGTCGGGTGCGTGTCCGGGACAGGCCGGCAGTTTAGCCGTCGCCGCAGCGCACAGCGACTGCACACGGTTTCGGGCGCCGGCCGCTCCCGCAACGACGGGGCGGTTGCGTTTGCCGACGCGAGCTTGCGGGCCGGTCAGGGGCGATTCTTCAGCGCCTCGGCGGCGCGGATGAAGTGCTGCATCAATCCGGGTGCGACATTCATCGGAATACCGGATGCCTCGATCGCGCGCACCATGCAACGCAGCCAGGACAGCACCTCGTCCTGGCCTATGGCCACATGCGCATGCATCTGCCGCAGATTGGAATGTCCCATGCGTTCCGCGTAGTAGCGCGGGCCGCCGAGAAAACCGCACAGAAACTCGAACTGCGCCTCGCGCAGATGGGCCACGCCGAAGCCTTCCCGATGCAGCCGGTGGACCGGCGCGCCATCGGGGTGCGTCTCGACGATGTCGTAGAAGGCGTTGACCAGCCGGCGCAGCGGCTCTTCGCCGCCGATCTGTTCGAACATGCTGGCGGCACGGGGCGCGGGAGTGTTCATGTCTGTCGGGCAACTCGATGCATGCGGGGCGTGGGAGCGGCGACCGGACGGGATGCACTCCGCATGGAGGAAGGTGCAGTTTTCCCTCTGGCAGTGCCCGAACGGTGTCGCGCCCACGTGCACAGCATTGCGCCACCCGGGTGGCGGCGCAATACCGCCTTGGGGGTAGCGGGCATCCCTCTTGAGGCGCGGTGCACGGGTCAGCGCGCCGGCAGGAACACGCCGCCTTCCATTGTGAGCACGCGGCCCATGCGCTCGAAAGCACGCGGCCGGTGGGCGATCAGGATGACGGTGCGCCCCGGTGCGTGCTCGCTCATCAGCGCATCGATCACGCGCGCTTCGGTGTCGGCGTCGAGTGCCGACGTCGCCTCGTCCAGCAGCAGCACCGGGGCGTCGCGCAGCACCGCACGCGCGATGCCCACGCGCTGGCGCTGGCCGCCGGACAGGCTGTGCCCCTTCTCGCCGACCGGGCTGTCCAGCCCCTCGGGCAGCAGCGCGATCACGTCGTCGAGCTGGGCGATGCGGCAGGCGCGCAGCACGTCCACCTGGCTCACCTCGCGGCCCAGCGTCAGGTTTTCCAGCAGCGACAGGCTGAACAGTTCGGTTTCCTGCGGTACCACCGCGATCTGGTGCAGCAGCGCCTCGTGCCGGATGTCGGCCAGCGGCACGCCATCGACGGTGAGGCGGCCCGATTCGGGCGGGTAGAGCGCCAGCAGCAGCTTCACCAGCGTGCTCTTGCCCGAACCCGAGCGCCCGGCAATGCCGACGTGCTCGCCGCGCGCGATGCGGAAGTCCAGCGGCCCGAGCACGCGGCGGCCGTCGTGCGCAAAAGTGAGCCCTTCCGCTTGCAGCGCGCGCCAGTCGGCCGGCCAGTCCAGCGTGCCGTGCTGGCTGGGCTGCGGCGCGAACAGCGGCATCATGCGACCGAGGTTCGAGGTGCGTTCGATCATCGTCTGCACCCGGTCGGTCATGTCCATCGACGCTTCGCGCAGTGTGTTGAAGTAGGCGCTGTAGGTGAGCACCAGCCCGACCGACAGCCCGCCCTCCATCACGCCCCAGGCCACGCCGAAGATGTAGATCGCCCAGGCCAGCGCGGTGTGCAGCTGGAACAGCATCCACTTCGTATTGGTGAGGCGCAGCCGGCGGTAGGCGAAGTCGCGCGCCGCGCGCTCGCGGTCGGCCACGCGGGCCGCCATGTCGGCGCCGGCATTCATCGCCTTCACTGAGAGGATGTTGGCCGCGCTCTCGACGAAGCTGCCGCTGGCGTTCTCCATCGACGCGTTGATCTGGTCCGATAGCCGCGCGATGCGGCGGTAGAAATACCACTCGATGAAGCCGAGCACGCCGCAGTAGTAGAGGAAGAAGAACACCGTCGCCGGGTGCAGCAGCATGCAGGCGATCAGCGCGCCGAAGAAGGCGCCGCTGGCGGTGAGCAGCGCATTGACCAGTTCGCTGGTCCAGTCGCGCACCGCGTCCGCCCCGGTGATGACGCGCTGCGCCTTGTTGCCGGTGCTCTCCTTCTGGTGCCAGGCCAGCGAGAAGTCGAGCAGCCGCTCGAAGCCCCATACCTTGGCGCGCATGCGCGCATCGATCGCCATGCGCCCGATCACCCGCTTGGTCGAAAGCCGCACCAGCGCCACGCAGGCATGCGCCACGCCCAGCGTGGCCACCAGCGTGTACAGCGGCGTGAGGCTGTCACCGCGCTGCCAGCCGAGCAGAAAATCCGCCACCCGTCCGATCAGGTAAGGCGGCAGCATCGGGTAGAACTGCACCACGCCCAGCACGCAGATGAAGAACAGGTAGCGGCGACGGTCGGCTTCAAGAAAGAAGGCAATCGCGCGCGGGACGTCGGTCAGGCGGAAGGCGGGTGGGGCGGACATGGCGGGGTGGCGGTAGGTAGCCGCCTATTATCGCGGGTCGGCAAGGCGTGAGCGCGGCGTCGAAGGTGACGCGTATGATGGAGGCCGTCCGATTGATCGGAAGCATGTAAATGACCTCTTCTCTCATCGACATCGAATCGCAGGCGCTTCGCCTTGCGCCTGAAGAGCGGGTGCGTCTGGCCGACCGCCTGCTGGCCAGTCTTTCTACGGATCCCGCACTTGAGGCGGAATGGGCCGAAGAAGCTACCCAGCGCCTGGCAGAGATCGAGTCCGGAGCGGTGGCGGCCGTTCCCGTCGAGGACGCCATCGCCAGGGTGCGCGACTCGATCCGATGATCCTTTCCCTTCACCCTCTGGCCGAGGCGGAACTGGCGGAGGGTCAGCCTTCTGCGCCCGCGAGGGCGGCAGGACGCTGGCCGAGGCCTTTGTCGCCGAATTCGGCCTCTCGGCGTCACTGTTGCATGATTCTCCGGAACTTGGCGCACGATGGCACGGTGAGTTCCGCCGACTGCCGTTGCGTCGTTTCCCGTAAAGCATCGTCTATCACGTCGGAACCCATGCGTTGCACATAGTCGCGCTTGCGCATCAGCGCCGCAGGCCGGGTTACTGGCGCGGGCGGGCATAAGGCGGACGACAGAGCCCGTACGCGCGAAACGCGCGTTCCGTCCGGGCAAGTACTCCGTTGGTTGCAGCCGTAGCCACACCCGCGCTACGCAGATATGCGCCGCCCCCGGAGTGTCTGCCAGCGCGTGCAGCGGCGCAGTTCGTATTCGTGAAGACAACGAATCGATCGCGCTGACCGACCGGCTATGGAAGTACGAGGTTCCACGAGATTCCGGTCCACGCTCGTCGAGCGAAACGGCCATGCGGGCGCAGATCGATTGGCGAGCGGAGTGTCCCTACGTGCTTCTCTAAGATCGCGTTGCAGCCGGCGACCGGGAAACCTCGGATCGGCAGGGGTGCAGGTGAGCATCTGAAACTCGGTGATCTGAGTGCGGTGCGCGGTGAGACAAGTGCAGCATGCATCGATGGCAGCGTCGTTGCCCGCGAACAGGGAGCGTTCGATGATGAACGGAGTACTGATTGAGCCATGTTTTTGCCATCACTCATGCGGTAGCTGAGGCCTTTGCCTGCCACGTCTGTCGGCTGGTCCATTCAGTGTTTCGTCAGGAATTGCAGCGTGCCTGGCAGGTGGGGGAGAGGACGTCTTGCTTGCGGTGATAGTGGCTGCAGCGTTCATCGTAACGGTGCTCTACTCGCAACGGCGCAAGTCCGGACAGTTTCTGCCTGATTCATTCGCTCCCCACCCGAGATCTGTCCACATGCATGCGGGAGGCCTCGACAGAGGTCGTTGCGCTCTGGATTCAGAGTGAGGGTGTCGATTTGCGACCAGCCGCGAATGGCGCGCTGCCCGCGAGCATGACACGTTCGCGGGCGAGCACGCAGAGGCTTCATGACGCCCAGTCAGACGTGATACTTCTCATGCAGAAAATTTCGGAACTGCGGAAAACCGACAAGAAGGTATCAGGCGGATATCAACCTTGCTCGCTTTCCATCGAGAATTTCGCTTTCCACCGCGTATTTGGATACGTCACGGACTACGTCAGGCATTTCCATGATGTCGATCTCCGTAAGGTCTACGGAGCCCAACGACTGGGGAATTCCATATATCCAGCCCTCGTAAGAAACGATGTTGTAGTCTTCAACTGTACCAATCAATTCCGGCAACTTCGAGTATTCATGCGAAGGGCCGCTTCCTCTTGACACAACAGCCTGCGCTTCGTCAGCGGACTTGTTCCTTACCCTGCCGCCGAGCAACTCATCGAGCGTGTCCATTGTTTCCTTGAGCGTCCTGCGCACGATAACTCCAGGAACGCTTGCAACTGTCCCCGATTCCCAATCGATGGGAACTCCATGCGGCAACGCATAATAGGCATTGTCGAACTTAACGACGTTATAATTCTCGACGGTCCACAACAATTCAGGTATTGCGTCTGCGGAGATCACACCAAGGATTTCCGGACCAGTCGCCACCCCATCGGTCTGTTCTCTTGAAAACGCGGTTGCAAGAGGAAGCGCGACGAATTCGTGCCAGCATCCCTTCAACAGCAACTTCCACAACCTTATTTCAGAGAACCGGGGCAGCCACGTTTCGGTCTCTGGTTTCGATGTGCCCATGGCGCAAAGAATATTCACCAATTTGAGTTGCATCTTCTTGGGCAACAGATTAAACGCCAGATTCCGACTCAAGGAAGTCCCGCCTGTTGTCGATTCGTCGTTATCGCTCGCTGAAGCGGTGGGCGTTGAAGATACACGCTGCGCGAGATCCTTCCAGTCATTCTCTTTCAGAGCGTAGTACTGTCCATCGAACTCGACGATTACTGGTATGAAATCAAGAGGACGACTGGCCATAGTGCCAACAAAGCTACCCGCCCGGTAGTAAGAGGTTTTTTCCCGTTGCTTCTTCTGAGGGTTGTAATGTCCTCTGGAATTTGCCCAGTTTGCCGCGTCGTCGAGCATGCTCATCAGTTCCGACTCGCTGGTCGCTCGCACGACCCCATCCAGTTCGGACATATCGCAGGTCGTAAGGTCTACGGTACCCAGCGCCTCCGGTACGGCATAAAACCACCCGAGATACTGCATGATGCGGTGTGTGGAGGTCGCGTTAATCAGCTTCGGGGGAGCACACACAACCGCCGGTTCGTCACTCGACGATACCAGTTCCAGGCTGATCGTCTTGTGGGGAGGAGTGCTGGCCGGCAACTCGGAAACATTCGGAATCGACGCCTCGCCATGTTCGGCGCGCACCTCTGTCATTTCCGGTGTCGAAGGCTCGGACTGCTTGCTGCCGCCGGCCCGCATTTTGTCGCGTGCAAGTCGCACGTCTTCGATGACTCGTTGCGCCCAAGCACCAACCGGGAAGCCTGAATCGTGAAGCGAAAGCACGACCTTCTCGAAGCGCTCCTTTCGCACCTGCGAATCAATATAGGGCTCTGTGCTGTACCATTTGTCGGCCGGCATCGCACGAGGAAACTCGTGATAGAGCTTTTCCTTCGGTTCGCGAAATACGATATTGTGCCGGTCAGGATCGATCCAGTATACGCTGCCATTGACCATGATCAACGGATTTATGTTTGCAACGCGCCCGATATACTTCTGATTCTGCAATATTAGCTGGATTCCTTCTTCGATGTCCTGGTCCGTTTCACCAGGCACGCCGATCACCCAATTCACTTCGGTATATATTCCCGCTTCCCAGCAGTCCCTTAGGTTCTGGGACACCATCTCGACGGTATAGCCTTTTTTCTGCAGGCGCAGCGTATTCTCGGAGAACGCATCGACCCCGAAGCGCAAGGCGACTACATTCGCAGCTCTGAGCTTGTCGTAGAACGCACGCGTGCTTTTCTTGTGAATGCGCAGCTGGCCTGTTAACTTTGCTTTTTTGTGCAGTCCTCTGCGGATGACCTCGTCACATATTTCAACCACCTTTTCCGGCATGCCGTTGAGGTCGCTTTCATTGAACATGAAGAGATGGCAGCCGTGGTCTATCAACCACTGCAGTTCGTCTGCAAAATTGGGTGCTGAACGTATCCGCCAGTAGAAGCGTTCAGCACAGAAAGTACAGCGAGACCAGCGACAACCGCGACTGGCTATAATGGGTGTCAATTGGTAACCGTTGTAGTTCCGATAGATGCTGAGGTCTTCGAACCATTCGTACTTGGGAAATTCTATAAGATCGATGTTATGGGGGACCGGTCCCGGAACGTATTGATAATCCGGTGTGTCAAACCGAGAAAGTACACCAGGCTGATTCACTGGCGTATTACCCGCGGCGATCGATTCCAGAACCGGACCGACGGTCAGTTCGGCCTCACCGATGAACATGTAATCACATTCAGGAAAGGCGCGAAGTCCGATGTCCGGATTATAACAACTGTAACCGCCGACAATCACTTTCACATCTGGCAGATGCGCCTTGACGCCATTAACCACTCGGCGTGAAAAGGTTTCGTTACACTGCTGGATCGACAAGCCAAGCATTTTAGGTTTGGCTCGTACAATCGCGCTGACGATTTCTTCGATGAGGGGGGCGAAAAATTGCATTACCGGTCCCGGGGCGTCTCTTGCCTGATCCTTCTCTGGCTTGTCCGCCCAGAAATCGTAATTTTCTGCCAGCCATGGATCGGTGGGGGCTTCCGTTCCGTTGGGAAGCACGATCACTCCACCCATGTCGTAAAGCCGGTGTATGTGATAGCGGTGGTAAGCGATTATATCGAGGTCTAGCGTCTGGAAATTGAGTGTCGTCTTCTTGAGTGCATTGTGCACATAACCGAGGCCATTCGGCATCATCGACAGGTTGCGTGAAGGGCAATCTATGAGCAACAGATCCATCCCCTCCTTGAAGGTGATGTCCGGAATATTAATGGGATAGATATTCTGCTCGATAGATACCCAGGCGCGGGCAGGCACTGCTTCTGGTTCAATTTTCCACAGGATGCCTGGTTCGATTACATTGACCCCCGCAGGCAATCGTTTTCTCATCTGCATTATCGGGAATGCAAGCGTTTCGCACAGAAATACGTTACGTACTTCAGGAGGCAAACCTTTCCGTGCTACACGCCTGATTTCATATTTCTTTCCGTCACGAGAAGGTTCATCCGAAACCATGCAGACAAGATGGCTTTGTAATATCGGAACATGCTTGAGCAGGTAGTCGACAAATGGGCCATCTCCGTATAGTGCCAGTCCATTCAATCCGGCCAGATGTCTGCCAAGCGCTTCAACGAAGCGCATATCTTCGGGGCTCTCGTCGAGGCGTATGCACTGATGGGGACTGAACGCTACCCGTGTGCCGGGGAGGTCTACCTTGTTACCGGAAAGACTCGCTTTTATGACTACGGATTCCGCGCCCATCATGAATGATCCTCGCGTATCGAATGATGCTAGGTGGACTGGTTTCGGGAGGTCAGTGCATCAATGGAATTGATGACAGAATCGCCATCCCACTCCGCGACGATGTCGCTCATTTGTTGAACTTCCTGCAATACTTCGGATGTTCCGAAGGTAGGAATCGCTATAACAGGCTTGCCGTGCTTGCGAGCCATTTCGATCTCGAAATCGATCCATTTTCGAGCGCTCTTGGTTTCGTACACGCTGTTAAGCAGGAGTACTCCGGTAACGGGAGTGATCTGCAGCTCCAACCAGTTACGGATGAATTTTCCTCCAACCTCGGTATTAGGATCCATTGCCGGATCATGCCAGGGTACGCTGAAGTTCCGCCATTTCAGACCCGGATGTGCGTCCAGCATTTCCCCCATTCTCGTCCAGTCGTCGTGATACCGCCAAGCATGGGTGATGAATAGATCGTACAGTTTGTCTGTCATTGGACGGGGTTTTGTGATTTGAGCTCTTGACAGTCCTGTCGATTTGCCAGTCGATGCTTGGTGGGCTGGATTTTCCATGTCGTTAGTGTCAATCATGAGACGATCATCGTGACGGCATAGTGTTTGCGCCTACCTAGTTGACGCGGAATCGGAGAACCCCAGGGCCACGAGCGCCGGTCTGCTTCTGCGTTCATTGCACTGGCGCGGGATTCGCTCTGGCTTTCATCGCTTGATGCGCACTTGCCTAACGTCAGATGCGTTGCCGACGAGCACGGTTGCCTTCACCGGAATCGTCGCGCAGATGTGGGTGAAAGTGGTCGAACGGGCGGCCCGCCGTTGATGGTATGACAAAAAAGGCCTGCCATGCGTACCGACGAGGATTGCCGCATCCGGCAGTGGCCGGCAGGCTTTCCACCGTGTGGTGTCCTTTGTGCCAGACGTTGAACCTGATCATCGCTGCGTTTGGATGGGTTCGTTCGTCAAGAATGGACGTGATCGTGCCTCGGGAGTAAGCAGTGATATGGACGTCACACCACTTTCACGCCTGTCTGTTCATTTGCATCTTGCGGACAGACTTCTCATCGCACCGTTTCCTGCGGCAGCAGTTTCTCGGCGGGGAGGTGGCCCCGGGAGCGGCGTGTATTCCGGGTCAGTTTCGGTAGGACGCTCAGTCTGGCTAGAGGGTAGCGCTGAAGAATTCGCCCGGTATTCGGTTCTACACGTCACCGCTGCAGCGTTGCTGCGCGCGGACCTTTCGCGCACGAGGGGGCGGGCCAGGGTATTTCCAGCAGGGCCCGCGTCAGCACCAGGTCTTGAGTCACCGGATCGACCGCGTCGACGGTGGAAGACGTCAGCCACTGATCGGTGCGGATGACGGCGTTGTTCAGAAAGCGGTGGACTCGGGTTCACGCGCGAATCCGGCGAAGGAGTCGACGGCTCTGTCCAGATCACGTTCCGGTACGTCGATCGGAGCGCTCGAGCTTGACCTGTACTGCGTCGCACCATCATCGCTTGTTGGCGCTCTTCGCGTTATCGTCACCGCCTCGAACAGACGTCGAACGCGCGCATCGCCGCGCGGTCTACGACGCCACAGGAGGACGCATGAAGACCTATACGAAATCACCCGAGGCGATCGCCCGCCTCACGCCTGAGCAGTACCGGGTTACGCAGCAGAACGGCACCGAATACCCGGGCACCGGCGAATACCTGCACAACCACGAACCGGGCATCTACGTCGACATCGTGTCCGGCGAGCCGCTGTTCGCGTCGAGCGACAAGTTCGAGTCCGGCTGCGGCTGGCCCAGCTTCACCAAGCCGATCGAGCCGGC
>CAZKRN010000011.1:0-116007 GCA_964555165.1 uncultured Methyloversatilis sp.
TCAACGCGCCACGCTGAACGCGAGCGCGCAAGACGGTGGCGGTCGGACGCTTACGGTTGTCGCGCTGGTCGAGGTAGAACCCGGTCTTGTGGCCGGCCGCCACATCGATCTCGATGTTGACGCGGGCGCGCACGCCCGGTTCTTCGATCACGGGAAACGGCGCATCGCCGTCGCCGATCAGCCAGCCCGTGCGCGGTTCCAGCCCTTCGAGACCGCGCACGTCCGAATCCGAACGTTCATAGATGCGTTCGATGCCGGTCGCGCGCACCAGCGCGTCGGCCAGCGTGGTCCGCCATTTCTCTCCGCCGGCACTGGTAAGCTGCAGCACGATCAGGTCGGCGTAGCGGTCGGCGATGACGCCGGGAAGGCCGTCGGACTCTCCGTGCAGCAGGCGCACACCACCGCGCGCACCGAACTCGCCGGCCAGTTCCGGCAGGTCGCGCCGCTGTTCGACCGCGCGCGCGACGGTACGACGGAAGAAGGCATCGTCTATCGACTCGTCGCCGAAGGTCCACATGCGCGCACGGATCTGCGATGCCGGAGAAATCGCAGCCCGGCCCAGAGCACGACCGTTCGCCGCCTGCACCAGCACCGTATCGCCCGGACGTGCGCGGCCTTCAAGGCGGTCGACCGAACCGGCGAATATCCACGGATGGCGGCGCATGACCGAGCGTTCACGGCCCGGTGCGAGAATCAGGGTGGCACTCATGCTCTGTCAGTCATAACACTGCGCCAGCCGAACAGGCCGGCTGTGCAGCGGCGACCTGCGCGAACAGTCGGGGCATCGAAGCCAACGCGCCGTCCGAAGGGCCGCCCCGAGGGTTGAGCGGGGGTTTCGGCGAGCACTGCTCGCCGCCCGCGCAACCGGTCGGCTGTGCAAAGCCGACCGTGGGCGAGCGCAGCCCCCTCGGCGGGGGGGGTGAAGCCGGGAATTCGTGGCGCATGCGCCGCGCCGGCTGAACGGACCGGCTGTGCAAAGCCGGTCCTCGTACCCAGGGGTTTCGCAGCGCATGCCGAACGGGCCGGCTGGCTGTGCGAAGCCGGCCCTGTGCGAACAAAGTGAGCGTTGGGCCAACGCGCCGTCCGAAGGGCCGCCCCGAGGGCGAGCGCAGCCCCCACGGGGGGCAGCGAACAAAGTGAGCGTGGGGGCAAGCACTCTCAGCCCAGTTCGCGTATCAGCGCAGCGCCCAGCAATTCGCCGATACGCTCCAGGTAGAGCGTGCCCATGTCCGGCACGAAACGCTCGGTGTCATGGGCACCCAGAGCCAGCAGTCCAACCACGCGCGATTCGCGGCGCAGCGGCACCAGCGCCATCGACTGCACGGCCGGAGCAGCCTCGCCGAACCAGGCCAGCACGCCCAGGTCGCTTACCCCACCGCAGTAGGGCTGGCGTGCCTCGTTGGCGAAGACGCGGATGCGCTCATCGACCGGGGCGAACACCTCGCCTTCACGCGTCAGCACGCTGTTCCAAAGTCGCAGCGCGACATGCGGCACGGAAAAGCCGACGGACAACTGCTCGCGCAGCGCGCTCATCACCGCGTCGAAACCGCCTGCCGTGGTCAATGCCACCGCCAGTGCATGCACGCGCGTCGAAATGACGTCGTTGTCTTCCCCGAAACGCAGCAGCTCGGTCAACTTGAGTTCCAGCGTGCGCGCCTTTTCGCGCAGGGTCAGGATCTGCCGTTCCGTGATCGAGATTGCCCGGCCGCCATGCGGATGCGGTACGTGAAGATGGGCAAGCAGGTCGTGGTAGTCCTCGAAGAACTGCGGATGATCCTGCAGGTAACGCGCGACGTCGTCGGCTTTCATGGGTGGGGGCTACTCCAGATGGATGTCGGCTTCGAACACGGTCACGGCGGGTCCGGTCATGAATACCGGCTCGCCCGGGCCGTTCCAGGTTATGTTCAGGTCTCCGCCGCGGGTGCTGACGCGTACCGGGCTGTCGAGCAGCCTGCGGACGATGCCGGTCACTGCGGCCGCGCAGGCGCCGGTGCCGCAGGCCAGCGTCTCGCCAGCGCCGCGCTCGTAGACGCGCAGGCGGATGTGGTGTGTGTCCGCGACCTGCATGAAGCCCGCGTTCACGCGTGCAGGAAACCGCGGGTGGGATTCGATCAGCGGGCCCTGCTGCCCGACCGGCGCGGCATCGACGTCGGCCACTACCTGTACCGCATGGGGATTGCCCATCGATACGGCCGTGATCGGCACCATGGTTCCCGCCACATCCAGTGGCTGCACCCAGGCGTCAGAATCCGACAGAAAGGGAATGTGCGCCGGCTCGAACACCGGCACGCCCATGTTCACGGTGACGTTGGTGTCGTCGGCGGCAATCAGCGTGATCACGCCACCCATTGTTTCGACCCGGATTTCCCGCTTGTCGGTCAGGCCCTGTTCGCGCACGAAGCGCACGAAACAGCGCGCGCCATTGCCACACTGTTCGACCTCGCCGCCATCGGCATTGAAGATGCGATAGCGGAAATCGATACCTGGCTGCCGTGCGCGCTCGACCACCAGCAACTGGTCGCAGCCGATGCCGAAATGACGGTCGGCCAGAAAGCGCACCTGGTCGGGTGTCAGGTCCACGCGCTGGCGGATCGCGTCGATCACGACGAAATCGTTGCCCAGGCCATGCATCTTGGAAAAATGCAGCTTCATTCGCTCACCATGGAGAGGTAGTCACGCCAGACGCAGCGATCCATCACGACGGTCAGGCCGGCGGCCACGGCACGTGCTGCGGCGGCTTCGTCGATCACGCCGTCCTGCAGCCAGACCGCCGGCAGGCCCAGTGCGATCGCCTGATCGACGAAGCGCCCGACACGGTCCGGCGAAATGAAAAGATCGACCAGGTCTATCTGTCGGCGCAAGTCTTCGGGAATGTCCGCCAGCGAAGCCCAGGCCTGTTCGCCCAGCACTTCGCTCACGGCCGGACGTACCGGCACGATGCGCCAGCCGACACGCTGCATGCCGCGCGCGACACGGTGGCTGGGACGGGACTCGTTCGGCGAAAGGCCCACGACCGCCGCCGTGCGCACGCCGCGCAGCAGATCCGCAATGGCCTGCGGCGCAGGATTGGTAAACATGGGCGTCATTCTACCGTCGTCGGACGCTGCACACCCGGTGGGCACTTGTAGCGCTTGTAGCCCCAGATGTACTGCGCCGGCCAGCGCCGCACCAGTGCTTCGACATTGCGGTTGATCGCCTCGACACGCTGCAGCGTGTCTCCTTCCAGCGGCACTTCGGCCTCGATGAAATGCAGATGAAAACCGCGGCCGTCGGTCAGTCGCTCGGCGAAAACCATCAGGGTACCGCCTGCCAGCGCACTCAGGCGCGCAGCCAGCGTCATCGTATAGGCCTTGCCGCCGAAAAATCCGGCCCATACGCCCTCGCCATTGGCGGGCACCTGATCGGGAAGGATGCCGACCATCCCTCCGTCCTTCAGCGTGCGCAACAGCCGGCGCACGCCCGATGCGTCGGCCGCCGCCAGCGACACGCCGTCGCCGTCGCGCCCCCGTTCCATCAACGGACGCAGCCACTCCTGCCGCGGCGCACGGTAGAGCACGGTGATCGGAATGCGCGAAGCAATCAGTCGCGCCGCGACCTCGAAAGCGCCCATGTGAGGAGTCAGCAGCACGACACCACGGCCACCCGCGTGCAGGCGCTCGACATGCTCCCATCCGCTCACCTGCACGACGCTGGCGACCACCTCCTTGCGCGGTCGCATCCAGATCCACGGCAACTCCAGCAGGGTGCGCCCCGAATGCGCCGCCGCGTCGCGTATCAGCCCGCGATCGGCGGTCGGCACGGCGACACGCAGATTGCGGTCGAACTCGCGGCGGAAACGGGCGGAGCACGCATGCATCAGGCGCCCGGCCAGTGCGCCAGCGGCCTGCAAGAGGGGCAGAGGAATCCGCGAAAGGAGCCGGAAGACGCCGGTGGCGAACCGGCCCGCGAAAGTTGACATCTGAAAAACGAACGTGCGCATTTGTTGCAGGACGCGGTAGACTACTGTTTCCGCCGAGTTAAACGAGACAACTTGCAGGGCGGTCATCAAATACTGCTAAAGCGTCGCCTGCTCGATTCCCGGGGCTGGTTCGACGAACCAGAACAGGGAAGCTACAAGGAGCAGATGCATGTCAGAGTATTTCTTCACTTCGGAGTCGGTATCCGAAGGCCACCCGGACAAGGTGTCCGACCAGATTTCCGACGCCATCCTCGACGCCATTCTGGCGCAGGACCCGACCGCGCGTGTCGCCGCCGAAACGCTGTGCAATACCGGCCTCGTCGTGCTGGCCGGTGAAATCACCACCACCGCCAACGTCGATTACATCCACGTCGCGCGCGACACCATCAAGCGCATCGGCTACGACAATACCGAATACGGCATCGACTACAAGGGCTGCGCCGTGCTGGTGGCCTACGACAAGCAGAGCCCGGACATCGCTCAGGGCGTGGACCGCGCCAGCGACGACTACCTGAACCAGGGCGCCGGCGACCAGGGCCTCATGTTCGGCTATGCCTGCGACGAAACGCCGGTGCTGATGCCGCTGGCGCTGCACCTGTCGCACCGTCTGGTCGAGCGCCAGGCTCACCTGCGCAAGGACGGCCGCCTGCCGTGGCTGCGCCCGGACGCCAAGAGCCAGGTCACCATCCGCTACGTCGACGGCAAGCCGGAGCGCATCGACACCGTGGTGCTGTCCACCCAGCACGCCCCTGACATGTCGCTCGAAGCGATCCGCGAAGCGGTGATCGAGGACATCATCAAGCCGGTGCTGCCGCCGGAACTGGTGAAGGGCGAAATCAAGTATCTGGTGAACCCGACCGGCCGTTTCGTCATCGGCGGCCCGCAGGGCGACTGCGGCCTGACCGGCCGCAAGATCATCGTCGACACCTACGGCGGTGCCGCGCCCCACGGCGGCGGCGCCTTCTCCGGCAAGGACCCGTCCAAGGTCGACCGCTCGGCCGCCTACGCTGGCCGCTACGTGGCGAAGAACATCGTCGCCGCCGGCCTCGCGTCGAAGTGCCAGGTGCAGGTGAGCTACGCCATCGGCGTCGCCCAGCCGACCTCGGTCATGGTCGAAACCTTCGGCACCGGCAAGATTTCGAACGAGAAGCTGACCGAACTGGTGAAGCGCCACTTCGACCTGCGCCCGAAGGGCATCGTGCAGATGCTCGACCTGCTGCGTCCGATCTACCAGAAGACCGCCGCCTACGGCCACTTCGGCCGCGACGAGCCGGAATTCAGCTGGGAAGCGATCGACAAGGCCGCGGCGCTGCGGGCGGACGCGGGGCTGTAAGGAACGATGAGAGGAGAGGCCTGGACGCGGGCTCTCCTCCTAGCAGCATCCAGCCTTAGCCATCTATTGCGACACCATCCAGAGCTACGAACCATTGCGCCGATCGTAGTAGTCGCTTTTTTTCACTTTGAGTGAAGTTGCCCCAGACCTCTCCGTGAAACGGATTGTCTGGCGGGAGCGGATCTGTCCCCACTTGGAAGCCTTCGTCCCGAAGCTGCTGCGCCGTGAAGCGAATTGAACCGATCCAACGCGGGGTCGTAACAAACACCTTTGCGTCAAGCCCAGCTTCCTCGATCTGACGCTGGAGATCGACAGACAATCCCCCACCATTTGCGCTCGAGGACGGCGAAACAGCCATGCTCGACAATCGCCTACAGCCATTCTTGTCGGTAACAACAAACTGCTCTGAAATTCTACGAATAATGCCATCCGCCCCCAGAATTTCGGGATGATCATGAGGAACCACCCTCCCGCTTACATCACGCGGCGGCGGCAGCAATCGTTGGCTCCGTTATCTCCTTTACCCAATCCGAAACAGTAGAAAAGTCAGTCGTTAGATCAAGTTCATCGAAACCATGTGTCTCGCCGCGGTCTCTCCACGCGTAAACGTTATTAGGCCCACGAACCCACAACTCGATATCCCCCACATGGGTGTGCCATTCGATTTGTAGATCACCGGATGCGCCTGGGACAATTTGTGGCGGTGGTGTATATGGGCCACAAATGGATTCAAGCACCCTAAAAGCGAACATAGCATTGTCGAAAGAGACTGGAAACCCGCCATATCCATCCCAGCCCTCTTCAAGGCGGATCAACTGTTCCAAGCGTTCTCTTACCACTGCGGCCCAAGAGGACCCCTGATCACTCATAGCGACCTGACGCACAGAGGGACCGGTGATTTTCATCACCGGACTAGAGCCAATCGACGCCAACCCAAGACACACTTCTCTCACTGCACTCTCCCCCAAACACGATGAGCTTCAGCGGATGTCAAATCAACAAACCGTCGAACGATCACGTCACGACCTACCGACAAAAAATTCATTGCGGCGCCAATATCCGCACCTTCCGGCGCTCCCTTCACAGTAAGACTTAAAACAATAACCTCTCGCCCATTCTGCAAATAACCAAGTGACGACTCTACATATAATCGACCGATTGGCCGCCCATCCGGACTCCTCACGACCTCCCGAAAATTAACCGTAAAATCATCTGGAGATTTTTGACCAAAAGACAAGAAACTTAGCCAATAGGAAAAGCCACGCTCATCCGCCCTATCGAAAGGAATGTGATTTATGTAACTTATCTCACATTGATTAATCATTAACGACTGAGGCACGAGTGACGCGAAATATTCTTGAAGCTTGAAAAGCTCCCTGCAAAATCCATCGCGCATCGCCTCAAAACGAGGGTAGTTATTTTCACCTCCGCCCACCTTCCGCCAATTATGCAGCAACCGATCCTGCTGAAATTGGAGCAATTCATCGCCCTCCGGTTTCAAGAACCAGAAGCGATCATGCACCCCCCCGGTTACAATTCCAAACTGCGGCATTAGGGAGGAATGTTGAAATGGCAACCCAAAGGTCTCAAACGCAGGCGCCAGCGCCTGATGCTCCTGCACTTGTGGATACTCGTCCTTAAACACGCCCCAAACCTCTCCGGCACGTATTTGTTGATAGCCTTGAGGCGCTGCGAACTGGACGCCAACAACCACCTCGTTGAGCGGTGGAAGCCTGAAATCCGGCAGATCCGGAGGACGTTTTTGCGGGTCAGTCACTAGAATCCCTCTATAACACTAGGAGGCTGTCTTTGAATGATGTCACGTCACCTCCCCTCTGAATGAAACTTGACCAACAGAAATAGGTGCGAGAACACTTGAACTCAGTGTGTGTAAGTGAACTCACGCTCCTCCACTATGCGACGTCAAGCCCCAACTCAACTTTATATGCTGCACCAATTTTTAGACGTGAGTGTTTCACAAGTCACGAAGGTTGGTCGCAAGAAAGTAGTTATCAAGCCCGGAGCTATTATTCCACCGGATGCCTGCCCACGAACGCATCCACCGAGTTCTCGGCGATCCGCGTCCACAGATGCTGTTCCGAGCGGAAGCGGTTCCACGGCTCGAACACCTTGCGGAACTGCGGGTTGGCGGCGGCGGTTTCGCGGTACAGCGCGAACGCCTCTTTCTGCAGCGCGAGCAGGATGTCGCGCGAGAACATGCGCAGCTGGGCGCCGCCTTCGATCAGCTTCTTCATCGCCGCCGGATTGCGCGCGTCGTAGCGTGCCTGCATGCCGACATGGGCCGCCGCGCAGGCGGATTCGAGAATCTGCCGATACTCGGCCGGCAAGGCCTCGTACGCCTGCCGATTGACGTAGATGGTCAGCTGCGGACCGGCTTCCGCCCAGCCCGGGTAGTAGTAATGAGGTGCGACCTTGTAGAAGCCGAGCTTGAGGTCGTCGTACGGGCCGACCCACTCGGCGGCATCGATCGCCCCCTTTTCCAGCGCCGGATAGACGTCGGCGCCCGGAATCTGCTGCGGCACCACGCCCAGGCGGGTCACGACCTGGCCGGCAAAGCCGCCGATGCGCATCTTCAGGCCCTTGAGGTCGGCCACGCTGCGGATTTCGCGGCGGAACCAGCCACCCATCTGGGCGCCGGTATTGCCGCAAGGAAAGTTGATGATGTTGTAACCGGCAAACAGCTCGCGCATCAGTGCCATGCCGCCACCGTCCACCAGCCAGGCTGACTGCTGCCGGCTGTTCAGGCCGAAGGGCATGGCGCAATCAAAGGCGAAGGTGGGATCCTTGCCGATGTAGTAATAGGAGGCCGAATGACCGCATTCGACCGTAGCTTCGCGCACCGCGTCGAGCACGCCGAAAGGCGGCACCAGTTCGTTGGCGGCGAACACCTGGATCTGGAAGCGGCCGCCGGTAGCCGCACTGACCTGCTGCGACACCTGTTCCGCGGCGGCGTACAGCGCATCGAGCGCTTTCGGGAAACTGGATGCCAGCCGCCAGCGGATGGCCGGCTGTGCGGCATGCACGGCCGAGGCTCCAGCCAGCGCTGCCGCCAGCGGCACCGTTTTCAGGAAGTCACGGCGGGCGGTCATTTCAACGTATCCACTTGAGCTCGCGTGTCGCAAAACACGCATCCGCATCGTGCTGCCCGCCGGGTCGTCCCGAGGGCGAGGGCTGCCCCCACAGGGGACAGCGAATGAAGTGAGCGTGCGGGCTCACACTCACGCACCTGCGATGCGCATGCGGTCGATCAGGATGGAGCCGCTCTGCTTCGAGCCGCGCACCAGCGCGTCGGCACCGACTTCCTGTATGCCCATGAACATGTCGCGCAGATTGCCGGCGATGGTGATTTCCTGCACCGGGTAGGCGATCTCGCCGTTCTCGATCCAGTAGCCGGCAGCGCCGCGCGAATAGTCGCCGGTGACGTAATTGACGCCGTGGCCCAGCAGTTCCGTCACCAGCAGACCGCGCTTGATGCCGCGAATCAGCTCTTCCAGGCTCTTCCTGCCGGACTGCAGGATGAGGTTGTGCGAGCCGCCGGCATTGCCGGTGGTTTCCATGCCCAGCTTGCGCGCCGAATACGTGCTCAGGAAGTAACCGTTCAGCACACCGTCCTGAACCACTTCGCGGTCGCGCGTGGCCACACCGTCGTCGTCGAACATGCCTGAACCCATCGCGCCCGGCAGGTGCGGCCGTTCGGAGATGCGGATGTGCTTCGGGAATATCTGCTTGCCCAGGCTGTCGAGCAGGAAAGAGGATTTGCGGTACAGCGCGCCACCGCTGGTCGCCTGCACGAAGTGGCCGAGCAGACCGATGGCCAGCGGCGCGTCGAACAGCACCGGCACGCGCGTGGTTCTCACGCGGCGCGCGCCGAGACGGGCGAGCGCCCGCCGCGCGGCGTAGTCGCCGATCGCCTCAGGTGCCGGCAGGTCGTGCGCGTCGCGGCGACTGGCGTACCAGTCTTCGCGTTGCATGCCGTCACCCTCGCCGGCGATGACCGAGCAGCTGATGTACTGCCGCGTGCTGGCGTAGCCGGCCATGAAACCGAGGCTGTTGGCGGAAACGAACTGCGACTGCTGGGCCGACACCGAAGCGCCTTCCGAATTGCGGATGTCCGGCGACACCCCGAAAGCAGCGTCCTCGCAGCGCCGTGCCAGGTCGATGGCCTGCTCGACCGGCAGTTCCCACGGATGGAACAGGTCGAGGTCGCGGAACTCGGTGGCCAGCAGCGACTTGTCCGGCAGGCCGGCCGCGTCGTCCTCGGCGGTGAAGCGGGCGATCGACAGCGCGGCATCAACGGTGGCGCGCATTGCGTCCAGCGAAAAATCGCTCGAACTGGCGTAGCCGCGACGCTGGCCGACATAGACGGTGACGCCTATGCCCTTGTCGCGGTTGTATTCGATGGTTTCGACCTCGCCGCGACGCACGGTGACCGATTGGCCGAAGCCTTCGGACACATCGACTTCGGCTGCGGTGGCCCCGCCTGCACGGGCGTGGTCGAGGAGTTGCTGCGCGATTTCGCGCATGCTGGCGTCGGTATGGCTGAAACCCTGTCGGGACATGGCGGATTCGTGGTCGGGCAAAGGCTGCAATAATAGCCGCTTGCCACGCCCTGCCCCGCCCTCTGTACGCCCAATGCGCCCCAAATCGATTTCCACCTCCGAAAACGCGGACGATCAGGATCTGCCTGACCGCCCGAGCAAGAGCCAGAAGAAGCGCGACGCCCATGCGCTGCAGGACATCGGTACGCAACTGGTCGCGCTGTCGGCCGAACAGCTCAAGCGCATCGACATGCCAGAAAACCTGCGCATCGCCGTCGCCGAGGCGCAACGCACGCGCAGCCATGAAGGTCTGCGCCGGCAGATGCAGTATGTCGGCAAGGTGATGCGCGGCATCGACACCGCGCCGCTGACCGAAGCGCTGGACGCCATCCGCGGCGTGTCCGCCCGGGCGGTCGCGCGCGAACAGATGCTGGAACGCATGCGCGAGCGGTTGATCGCGGACGAGCAGGTGCTCGGTGACATCGCCGCCCAATGGCCGGGCGCCGACCTCACCCACTTGCGTACGTTGCGGCGCAACGTGCTGCGCGAACGCGAACTGAACAAGCCGCCGCGCGCCTTCCGCGAAATCTTCCGCGTGCTGCGCCAGCTCGAGGCCGCACAAGGCGGCGAAGAGGCCATCGAACCCGAACAGGACGAGAACGACGATGAGTGACACACAGGATCTGCTGACGATCGGCCTGGTTTCAGTTTCCGACCGCGCATCAAGCGGCGTCTACCAGGACCAGGGCATCCCGGCGCTGAAGGACTGGCTGTCGGCCGCGCTGAAGAACCCGGTCATGTTCGAAACGCGCTTGATTCCGGACGAACAGCCTCAGATCGAGGCAACGCTGATCGAACTGTGCGACCGCGCCGGCTGCGATCTGGTGCTGACCACCGGCGGTACCGGCCCGGCCCCGCGCGACGTGACGCCCGACGCCACCGTCGCCGTGGCGCACCGGGTGATGCCCGGTTTCGGCGAACAGATGCGCCAGATCAGCCTCCGCTTCGTGCCGACCGCCATCCTTTCGCGGCAGACCGGCGTGATCCGCGGAAAGACGCTCATCCTCAATCTTCCGGGTCAGCCCAAGTCGATCAAGGAGACACTTGAAGGCGTGAAGGACGCGGACGGTGGCCAGCTCGTGCCGGGCATCTTTGCCGCCGTACCTTACTGCCTGGACCTGATCGGCGGCCCCTATATCGAAACCGATGACCAGGTGATCAAGGCATTCCGGCCGAAATCGGCGGTTCGGCCGCCACGGTGAAAGTCCGGTTCAGAAGCGGTAGAACAGCCCCAGATGCAGGCGGTTGTCGCCCGATTGCGTGCTCGCCGTGATCTGGTTGGGAACGTCGCGCCGCCCGTCGAACACGTGAGCCAGATCGAGTGACAGATCCAGCTTGCGCTGCCAGTTCCAGCGCAGGCCGACACCGGCACTGAGCATGCCCTCCCGCGCGCTGACCTGCGCCGGATCGTTGTTGCGCGGACGCAGGTAGATGGAACCGAAGTCCATGAACAGCACCGGTTGCAGTGCGTACTGTGAAATGCCCGGGCCGATGGCCTCAAGCGTGACCTGGTAGCCACGCTCGCCCGACACCTCGCGGTCACGGAAGCCTCGCACTGAACCGGTGCCGCCCAGGCCGAACTGTTCGCCCGAAATCAGTGGATCGCCCGACCACTGGCCACGGGCTCTCGCCATTACCGTCCAGTTGGCCACGAGACGGCTGAAATCGAGCGTGGCACGCCATGCGTCCCAGTGGAAATCATTGCCATCGCGCAGGTAGGCAGCGCGATCATTTCCGATACCGCCCCCGGTGTTCCATGCATATTCGATGCTGCCGCCAATGGACATCGGCTCGATGTCGGCGCGCAGAACATAGCGCAAGGACAGCGGGCGGCTGCCGGTGTCGCTGCCCAGCGGCTGAACGACGCCGAGGTTGGAGAGCGTGGTCTTGTTGTCGAAATGCTTGAAATCGATGGCCGCGCTGAGCGACTGCTGCAACACATCGATACGCGGCAAGGCCTGTGTCACGCGCAGGCCCCAGAACTCGCCGGAGCCGGCGACATCGACCGACGATCCGCCTTGCTGCACACGCCCGCTGCTCACATCCGAATAGGTGTAATAGGCCGACACGCTGCGCCCGGAACCGAGGAGAGGCATCTGGTAGAAAGCCCCGAGCAGCGTGGTCTCGCTCACCCTGCCCGGCCTCAGGTCCGTGGTGTAACTGAGCGTCGCGACATGGTCGCGATCAAACAGGTTGGAATGCTGGATGCCGAGGGCGAACCGGTACGTACTGTCACGGTTGTCGTGGTCTTCGATCCGGCGATGGAAGTTCAGCGAACTGAAGATCGCGATCGGATCGACGTCGCGCACCTTGAGGCCGGCAGCCAGCGTATCCGGAGCCCGCCCTTCCCGGAAAGTAAGCTGTACGTTTTTCGATGGATGCGAATTGGCCGCCGTCAGATCGCGACCGATGGCTCGCAGATCCGGCGCGCGTCCTTCGACCAGCGCAGGGAGGCTGCGTCGGATGTTCTCGTTGCTGAAATGCTCGTTGCCTTCGATCTCGACTTCAGACAGCGTGAAATGAACGATCTGCAGCACAACCGCGCCTTGCGCGGGCTTCTGTGCGGGAATCAGCACGCGATGGAAGGGCTGGCCCTCGTCCTGCAATGCCTTCTCCAGCGCGAGCGCGGCATCTTCGAGCTGATTCAGTGTACGGGCCGGTCCGACATGAGCCGACAGGATGGCGGCCGTCCGCTCGGCACCGAGCGGGTTGTCACCCTCGATTTCAAAACGCTGCACATCTATCGTCGGCTCCTGGGCCGGAACGGGTGAGCACAGTGCCAGCGCGACGACGGAGGCAATCAGACGGATTGGGAATTTCATGGATGCGCGATGGTTTTCAAGGTAAGGGCAGCCCCGGTGATCACTGCATCTCGCAGATGGCCTGTCCGGGACGTCCGGTCTGGGTTCCGAACAGGGTCTGCACACGTGAATTGCGTTCGTCGAAGCGCGACGGCGACGGGAAGGGGTCGTTGCGCAGGATGGCCGGGATGTTCGACAGTCGTTGCGGGATGGAGCTGCCTTCGAGCAACTGCGCCGAATCTCCCGGATTCAGTTCGACCGACTGGACGGCGCTCAGGATGACCCGACCATCGCGGACCGTGATATAGAGCGCGGGTTCGTCGCCCGTCGCATCGACTCCGAACAGTTCCTGCCAGTTCACGTCGACCTTGTCGGGGCGGGGCGACGCGAAAGCACGCAGGAATTCGGGCAGCGACAGATAGGGCTTGAGCTGGCCGTTGCGGTCGATCAGCGCTGACTGCCCGATCTCGACCGGCAGTTCCTCTTCGCCGCGCAGAAACACCACAGTACCGTCCCAGGTATGGATGGCCAGGCCGTCGCCGTCGGGAGGCGGCGCCTCTCCCGGCTCTTCCGCACAACTGCCCTGGCAGGACAGATCCATGCCGGTTCCGCGTATGCCTATCGTGGCCACCGAGGTGGTGAATCGAACGTTGCGTGGCTGTGTCTTGCCGATGAGTCCGGTGAAGGCGCGCAGTCCGCCGCGCAACAGACGGAGCACCGCGGAATCCTCGCGGCCGGCCACCCGGTGACTGTACTGCTCGATCTGCAGGGCACTGACGGCATTCAGGGAGACCCTTGACTGGTCGCGGAAACCGATCACGGCCTGGGATCGGTCGCGGGTACGTACCGTCTCGCCCTCGTACAGTGGCGCACCGACCGCCAGCGCACGCTCGCCCTGGCCGGGCAGGCCTGCCGATGCCGTACCTTCCATCTGCACGACACGCGCCACGATGACCCTGTCGTCCTGACCGCCCGTATTGCGTTCCGCGACTTCCTGCTTGCATTCCGCGCCACAGATGCGCGCGTCGAACTCGGTTCCGCGTATGCCTATCGTCGCCCCGGCAGCCTGGATACGCACGCCTCCAGGGTTTCGCTTGCCGATCAGGCCGGTCACCGCCCGAAAGCCGCCGCGCAGCAATCGCATCACGGCGTTCTCCTCCCCACGATCATGGGCGTAGCTGTCGATCGCGAAAACGGTGTCCGGTCGCAAGGTCATGCGCGCGCCGTCCTTCATGCCGATCACGGCGTAACCGCGGCCACTGGTGGTCAGCACGTCGCCTTCCGAGATGACGTCACCCTTGGTGATGAAACGCGCCGGCGCACCCGGCTTCTGCGCGGTCGTGATCCCCTGGGCATGCACGACCTCACCCACATCGGCAGCCGCAGGCAGCACCGGCAAGGTCAGGCCACCCAGCAACACGGCACGCAGACAGACAGGACGGCTGACGCAGAGCAATGTCCGCACTCCGCTCATGAAGGACATCATCGGCAGGCTCCTACCTTCCTCCTGCCGGGCTCATCGCCCGAAGCAGTGGTCAGCGTGTTCAGTTCGGCAAGGTCGTCATCGAAAAGACCCCGATCCTGCCGGTTGGAAATGAGCGCCAGCAGATCGGCCACCGCCACGTTTGCGGCGTCTTCGCCATCCAGCACCACATCCGGCTCCACAACAACCGGGGGGGTGATGATCAGCCCCGCTCCGCGCAGCCCGCCGAAGGCGAAACTGCCTCCGCGGAATGCACTGGAACAACTCGTACATGTGCTCGCACCGACACGCACCGAGCCGCCGCTCACCGCGGAGAAGGCGGCGTCGCCGCCATTCGCGTTCACGACGACATCACCCGCGGAAATGACGTTCAACACGCCACCGGAATCGATGCCGGTCGTCGCACCCGACGCCCCGGTCAGTACCGTATTGCCGCCGAGCGCAGCCACCGTCAGCGAGTCGCCACCGACGATGCTGGCTGAGGTGCCGGGTCCTCCGGCAATGGTTTCCAGGCCGCCTGTCGATACGATGGACACGTCCGGCGGGTCGATCTTGGCCGAGCCCAGACTGCCCGCCTGCACCACGATGCCACCGCCCATGGTACTCAGAAGCAGTTCGCTGACCGCCTCGATGCGCGCCAACGCTGCGGTCGAGGCGCCGCCGCTCACCTGTACCGATCCCGCCAGAATGTGCTGCGAGCCGGCAATGAGCGACGACGAGCCCAACGATGCGGCATCTCCGACCAGCAGACTGCCGCCGATGGCATGCGTTTCCGGGTCGAACTCCCAGGCTTCCAGTTCCTGCAGACCGGCCGAGGAAATCACCGCCGACGCCGATTCGTTCGCACCACCGATCACGCTGATCCGACCGGCGAACAACGCCTGCTGATCGCCCAGCGAAACAATGCCCGACTGGCCCAGGCTGGACACCCCGCCAACCGTCACCGTACCGTGGCTCGTTCCGTTCAGCAGGTTGGAAAAATCTGAACCCCAGTAGTAACCGTCGCCATACTCGGAGTAATAGTAAGGCTCGAGATCGATGTCCTGGTCGCCTTGCGAGAACACCGTGGCCTGTCCGCCGCCGGAGGCATTGACGGTCAGCGTTCCGCCATTGCCGTAGCCCCCGATTCCGATCAACTGGAAACCGCCCGAAGCTCGCTGCGTGATGCCGGCCAGACCGCTGGCGGACGCATTGACCACCGATATCGAGGTGTCGGCCGAAACGCTCTGGAAATCACCGCTCAGATTGTCGATCGCCACCGCGACATAGCCGTTCTGTGCCTGATTGAGGATGCTGATCGAGCCCGCTTCGACCGACTGGCTACTGCCACCTTCATTGCGTATGCCGACTTCCGCCGTATCGCCGTCGATGTGCACCGCGTCGGTGAGGCTGGAGATGTCCAGCGTACCGGCAGCCGACACATGTTGATCTGCGGAGCTCATGTTCTTGATGCCGCTCTCGTGCCAGTTCAGCGCGCCATGACCGCCGGTGATGACGATGTCGCCATAGGAGCGAAGCTCCTGCCCCCACTGGCCACCCGACGCCACGAAATAGCCACCGGGGTCGAGCACCATGCCATTCACGACAAAGGCGTTGGCTGCCGTACTGCCCAGAATGCGCAAGGACGATGCAGACAGATACTGGGCGTTGTAGCCGTAGTACCCGCCATACCAGTTGTAACAACTGGACGAGGACAGCAGGCAGCCCGCCGACGCGATGCCCGCATGCGCGCCCGACCCGCTGCCCGCCTGGATCAATACGTCGCCCGCATTCATGTGCTGCGAATCGGCACGCACGAAGGCGGTGGCACCTTCGCCACTGCCGCCCGACACCTCCATCGCACCGGCGATGTCGAGGGTCATGTTGGCGCTGGCGACCATGTCTGCACTCGCACCCGTTCCGCTGCCACCCCGCACCGTCATCGAACCGGCTTCGACAACCATATTGCCGCCGGCTGCGAGCTTTGCCGTGGCGCCTTGTCCGCTGCCACCGAGTACGGCCAGCGAGCCAGCGTCGACGTTCATGTCGCCGCCGGCCACCATGCTCGCGGTCGCACCCTGCGCGTCGCCACCCGACACGATGAACTGCCCGTCGGCGTCCACATTCATGGCCGAACCGCTGGTGACATTCACCGAGGCGGCATCCACGGAGCCGCCGGAAATCCTGAGCGCACCGCCGGCCGAAAGCGACATGGAAGCTGTGGCGGCGACAGTCAGCGCCTGCGCCTTCGCTTCGATGTCAAGATCGGAACTGGCCGACAGCGCAAGCACGCCGGCCGTTACATCGCCCACTACCCGCAGGGAACCATCGACGACCGCCAGGTCGAAGTCGCGCAGTCCGGACGACACCCCCTGCAGCACGACGGTCGCCGCCTGGCTGTCGCGTGCGATGGACAGGCCGGACATCTGGTGACTGAAATTGACACCACCGCTGCCGGTCGCACTCAGCGTGAGTTTCAGGTCGCCGTCGTGAGTGGAGCGAAGGTTCAGCGCGTCGCGCACCGTGATGTCAAGGTAGTCGGCCGCGCCATCCACCGTCAGGTCGCCACCATAGACGCCGCTGTCGCTGCCCACGCTTCCGTTGTACGCATACAGTGCGACGTGGGCCGAACTGTCGTAGGCCGTGCCTTCGTTGCCATCGTCGAAGCCGAGGTCGATATCGCCGCCATTGAAGCTGTCATAGGCGTAGATGGAGCCGGATTCGGCGCGGATATCCACCGATCCGGCGTGCGAAAGTTCAAGACCGGTGGCAATGCGATCCACCTTCACGTCACCGTGGTACTTCACCAGTTCGAACGATCCGCCCTGGGTATCGGCATTGACGACGAGCGCGCCGCTGCCGTGCTCGGTCACGAAGAAGGAAAGGGTCTGCGGCGCTTCGAGTCTGAGGTTCATCTCGCCGCCCGACGTGCCGAAATAACGGACGACATCGAAATCGTCGGCATCGTGGATACGGCCGAGGGCGCCGGAAAGAAGCGTCAGGCTCAGGCTGTCCAGCGAGACGGTATCGACATCCACCTCGAATTCGCCGTAACTGCTGACCGACAGCGCATATGTGCCATCGACGGTGGCAAGGATGTTGCGGCCCTGGAGCGATACCGGCCCGCTCGACGAGATGACGGCCGCCGAGCCCGACATGCCGATATCGACGCCGCTGATCGACACGCGGGCCGCGCCGATATTTGCGCCCGACTCGAACGCGATATTGCCGCCGGAAGACAGGTTGACGCTGCCGTATGTGGTGCTGAGTGCAGCCCCGACATGAACGCCGCTGCTCCCTGAAACGTTGATGTTGCCGTAGCTCGACGAAAGCGCGGTGAGCACATCGACATCGTCCGCCGCATTGACCGAAATGTCGCCCTGTGCGTTGAGCAGTTGTCCTGACAGTGCCACGCTGCCGCTCCAGGAGCGGAAGTCTGCACTGCCTCCGACATTCAGGTCGGTCGTCAGCGCCAGGCTGGTTTCCGACTCGAGCCAGAAGTAATCCAGATTGCCCATGGATCCGAAGGAAGAGACCGTCCCTGACAGTACCCCGCTTCCCGCATCGGCCAGATCGACGCTGACGTTTGCCGCATCGACACGGACCATACGGGAGGGCTGGAAGCCCCAGGCGTCGATGTCCAGACCCCAGATGGCACTGGCTGCAAAGTCGCCCGAATCGGTGCGCCCCACCCTGACGTTCACATCGCCATACGAACTGAGGTACAGCCAGCCGGTTGCATTGACCCGCAGCGCTTCGTCGCTGGTGCCTATGCCCGATGAGCCGATCAGATTGGTGTAGGTCGCGCGCGAGGCATCGATTTCCAGAGAGGAGAGGGTACCCAGACCCGCACCCGCCGACAGATGGACCGAGCTGGCCGTGCCGATCTCGATGTCGTAGCCCACGCGATCGGCACTGGTATCGATATGTCCGCTGGCATAGACGTCGAGATCGCCGGAGCTGGACAGGTGATCGAACAGAAGGTCACCGCTGGTATTGATCGCGATCGATCCGGCTGCCAGGCGACCCGCGGTCAGCCCGCTGCCCGTGTCCAGATCCAGCACGCCGGAAACCGTGGCATCGGTCATGAGCAGGGAGCCACCGGCATTCGCGCGCAGCGAAGCGGCGATGATCGGTCCGCCGAGCAGGATGCTTTCCGAAGCTTCGAATGCCGCGGCACCGGACACCGTGACGGCACCGGCCGTCAGCATGTTTCCGGCATCGGCGTTCAGCGAGGCTGCAACGACCGGACCGGCGAACACGATGCTGCCCGAAGCGTCGAATGCCAGCGCGGTGGCCGGCGTATCGATGGCGGCCACGGTCAGGTCGCTGTCGCTCACGTCGAGGGACAGCGAGGACAGGGTGGTCGCCCCCAGCCCGACATTCAGTGCCGCATCGTCGCGAACCAGAGACAGGGCAAGTCCCCCGTAGTTGAAGCTTGAAGCCGCCAGCGCCGCCGCCGAACCCTGCAATGCCAGGGAATTCAGCGATGAAGGCGTAAAGGTGACGAAAGCGGCGCCGCTCAGATTGAGCGACACACTGGACGCATTGACCACAAGCGGGGCGGAGGCAGTGGCTATCGTGCCGTTGAACGCGGTGACCGATACGCTGGGCGCCGCGATGCTGCCTGCCTCGGCCTGCCGCACGCCGGCCGAACCATAGAGCGTGACGCCATTGCCGCTGTTGAGGGTCCCCACGTTGAGCAGCGCATCGCTGCTGGAATTGCTCAGCGTGATGTAGCCCTGCGGGGCCGTCGCGTCGACCCGCTGATCGACCACCACGCTCGCACTGACGCCGTAACGGCCATCGAGCGTCGCCGATCCGGCACGCAGGCCGGTCGCGGACACCGTCCCGTTGCTGCTCGTGAGCTGGACCCGACCGCTGCCGGCGTTGATGCCATAGCTGGCCGAGACATAGGACGAAGCGCTGACGCTGACGTCGCCACCCGCGGTCGATACGCTGGCGCCAAAATACGCCGTTGAGGCCTGCCCGAGCGAATCGCCTTCCAGACGACCGACCATCAGGTCGCCACCGCCGGTGGACAGGGCCGAAGCCGTGGCCAGCGCAGAGGCGCTGAGCATCACATCGCCGCCGCCGGAGCCCAGCGCGGCACCGATGTCGATCCGGTCGGCGTTCAGGGTGATCGCGCCGCCCGAGGTCGCGATCGCACCTCCGGAAAAGATGGCGTACGACGCGCCCAGCCCGCCTTCCTCCAGATAGCCCATGCGCAGATCACCCCCACCGGTATCGATGGCGGCCGCGCTGTAGACATGCCGCGCGCTGAGCGTAACGTCACCGCCATTGGTCGAGATGCGGCCCGACTGCCAGATCATGCCCTCGTCGTAGTCATCCTGATCGATGCTGTCATCAAGCGCAGCCATCAGCGTCAGGCTGGCACCCGGCGCGGTCAGCGCGACGTCCTCCAGCACGAATATGCTGGAGCCCGCCTGCAGGGTGACATCGGCATTCAGGGCCGCCAGCGTCGAAGCCCTGATGGTGACCGCATTGTCACCCAGGTCGCGCCAGCCCTCGCTGCACTCGGCCGAGAAGTCGCACAGTTCGTCCACCGCCTCGATCACCTGACCGCCATTGCTGGCGATCAAGATGTCGCGCGGATCCAGCAACAGTTTGCCGGTGACACCCAGTGGCGCCGACAGGTCCACCTTTGCCGCGTCGGCAAACTGCAGCACTTCCTTGCCGGAAATCTCGGCAAAACCGCCGTCGCCGCCATGGGCGCCGCCGCGCGCACTCAGTTCACCGGCGTAGCGGGTCAGCCGGTCGGCCCACACTATGACGCGTCCGCCGTCGCCCGACTCAAGGGCGTCGGCCGCGATGCGGACGCCTTCTTCGATGGTGGTCGCACTGGCATTGCGCACCGCCTCGTTGGCGCCCTGATAGTCGCCCCCGATGCGCGCTTCGCCGCCCGCCGTGTCGCCGGACACATCGACCGTCGCTCCCGCCGCCAGCAGCACACGGTCGGCGAATACATCGACCGCACCGCCTTCGCCGCCGTCGGAGGCGGCTGACAGACTGCCCGCGATGCGCGCTTCGCCAGTGCCCGCGTCGACCACGATGCGCCCGCCGCCCTGACCGTCACGGCCGGCCGCCGACACCATCGCGCCCGCTTCGACCTCGACCTTGTGCGAGGCAACGAGCATGATCTGTCCGTCATCGCCGAGCGCGAGGCGGTCCGCCCTGACATGCCCGCCCTGCCTGAGCGTGCCGGCGAACACTTTCACCGCGCCGCCGTCAGCGCTCAGCGTGCCCATATTGACCACGCTGTCGTCCGGCGCCTGCAGTTCGAAGCTGATGCCGCCCAGCGTGGCATCCGACAGCGTGACCGCCTGGCCTGCGGCCAGCACGATGTCGCCGTTCGGTGCATCGATCAGGCCCGTGTTCTCGATGTGCGGTGCGATCAGTGCAACACGACCGCCCGCTGCCGTACGGATCACCCCTTCGTTGCGGATGTCCCCGGCCGCCAGACCGGCCGAAAAGCGCAGTCGCTGATTGATGAAATCGGCGTCACTGATGGCCAGCGTCGAGGCAACGAAGCCATGGGTGTCGATCACGGCATTCGGGCCGATCACGATACCCGCGGGATTCACGAGGAAGACCTGGCCGTTCGACTGCAGCGTGCCCATGATCTCGGACAGATTGCCGCCCACCACGCGGTTCAGCACGGCGCTCTGGGCGGACTGCTGCACGAAGCGCGTAAGTTCGCCCGGTGCAATGGAAAAGTGCTGCCAGTTGATGACCGCGCCGGGAGAATTCCTGACTTCAAGCACCGTGGGCGCAGGCTGGGCGAAGGTCGCCGAGCCCCCCACCACGGTCGGCCCATTGGGATTGGCATAGGCACAGCGCACGCCGGCCGAAGCACCGAATACAAGTTCGATCGCGACGGCGATCGCGGTTCTTGGAATTTTCATGCCCCATCTCCGGGTGAAACCCGGCTCAGGCCCGGGCTGCGTTCTGCGTATTGTGCAAGCTTAGTAAAAATTGTAAAAGGATTTCTTACACATGCATGAGAAATAAGTGAAAAATTGCGCCAGATAACGCGTGCTCGCGAGGTTGAGGACCCACCGTCCGCTGGCAGGGCGTATTTCGCCTCGGGTCTTCCGTATCCGGCCGGGCGAGGCGGCCACACGGTCGCGCTTGACCTCGCTCAAGCCCGCGCGTGCAGGCGGCCGCTAAGGTGAGCGCGGTCCACTTTGCCCGGCCCCTCAATGTTCCACAGTTCCCCAGAAGCGACCGCCCTGTCGGCGACGGCCCAATCCGTCGTGCCGGATACGGATCTGTTCGCACGCAGCGGCCTGAGGCCGCTTCGGCTCAACGGCCGCACGCTGCTTCCCATCGTGCAGGGCGGTATGGGTGTCGGTGTGTCGGCGCACCGGCTGGCTGGAAATGTTGCACTGCAAGGAGGCGTCGGCACCGTCTCTTCGGTGGATCTCCGACGTCATCACCCGGACCTGATGGAAGCCACGCGCGGCCTTCGCGGAGACCATGCAAAGCGCGAAATCGACGCTGCGAATGTCGTGGCCTTGCGCCGCGAGATCGCCGCCGCCCGGCATATCGCCGGCGAACGCGGCCTGCTGGCGGTCAATGTGATGCGCGCCGTCAGTGCCTACGCCGAACACGTCAAGACCGCGCTGGAAGCCGGCATCGACGCCGTCGTCGTCGGCGCCGGGCTACCGCTGGACCTCCCCGACCTTGCGCGCGAACACCCGCGGGCAGCGCTCATCCCCATCCTGTCGGACGCGCGCGGTGTGCAACTCGTGCTGCGCAAATGGGAGCGCAAGCAGCGCATGCCCGACGCCGTGGTGCTGGAACATCCGGGCTGGGCCGGCGGCCACCTGGGTGCAGCGAAGGTGGCCGATACCCAAGCTCCCGGCGTTGACCGTTTCGACTTCGAGCGCGTGGTGCCGGAAACGCTGGAGGTACTGCGCAAGGCGGGACTGGAACAGTCGGTACCCCTCATCGTGGCGGGCGGCCTGCGCACACATGGGGACATCCGCCGGATGCAGTCGCTGGGCGCCGCCGCCGTGCAGTTCGGCACCGTTTTCGCCGTGACCGAGGAATGCGACGCCGACCTCGGCTTCAAGCAGGTCCTGGCCGGCGCGCGCGACGAGGACCTGGTGGAATTCACCAGCGTGGCCGGCCTTCCTGCTCGCGCGGTCAATACCCCCTGGCTGCGGAAGTACCTTTCGCTGATCGACCGCACTCAGGCCGTCGCCCATGCAAAGTCGCGCTGCGCCAAGAGCTTTGACTGTCTCGCCCAGTGCGGGCTGCGCGACGGCCTGATCGGCTGGGGTCAGTTCTGCATAGACCACCAGCTCGCTGCCGCGCTGCGCGGCGATCTGAAGACCGGCCTGTTCTTCCGCGGCCGTGGCGCGCTGCCCTTCGGCAATCAGATCCGCAGCGTGCGGGCGCTGTTCGACTATCTGCTCACGCCGCAGGGCGCCTGAGGGATCCGAGCGCCCGCATCACGACGTCCGGGCAGACCGCGTGAGCCAGTTGTGCGTGGCCATGCCCGCGATCAACGCGAGCACGAACACCGCAGCCGGTGCCGACCCCGTGGCGAGCGACACCAGCGCCGGGCCCGGACAATAGCCGGCAAGGCCCCAACCCACGCCAAAGGCGAGACTGCCCAATACCAGCGGCGCGTCCATCCTCGTCGCCGCAGGCAGCGCAAGGGAACATCCGGCCCAGGCCGTAGTCCGCTTCTTCGCCAGCGTGAAGGCCGGAAAGGCGACCGCGATGGCGCCCGCCATCACCAACGCGAGCGACGGGTCCCACCGCCCGGCCAGATCCAGAAATCCGACCACCTTGGCCGGGTTGGCCATGCCGGACAGGAGCAGGCCGATGCCGAACAGCAGTCCGGCCACGAGAGCGATCAATGCCTGCATGTTCATGCTCCGGAAAGATGACGGACGATGAAAACCGTGGCGAAGCCTGCCCCCATGAAGACCAGAGTGGCCAGCAGCGAGCGCGGCGACAGGCGCGACAGGCCGCACACGCCGTGACCGCTGGTGCAGCCAGACCCGTAGCGGGTGCCGATGCCGACCAGCCATCCAGCGACCAGCAGCAGACCGGTACCGGCCACCGGCTGCGCTTCCGGCAAGGCGGCAAACAGGCGCCAGACGATAGGCGCCGCCAGCAGCCCGAGCAGGAAGGCCACGCGCCAGAGTGTGTCCGGGCCGTGCGGCTTGAGCAGTCCGCCCAGAATGCCGCTGATGCCGGCCACCCGGCCGCTGCCCAGAATAAGCAAGGCAGCCGAAAGGCCGATCAGCGCACCGCCGGCCAGCGAACTCCAGGGGGTGAAGGCGTCCCAGGCGACATTCATCGTGCATTTCCTTCAGAGTCTTCCATGTCCGCGCAGAAGCGCGCATGCAGGGTCTGCATGATGGCCAGCGCGTCGGCACTGGCGATGCGGTAATGGACGTACTTGCCATCGCGCCGCGTATCGACCAGACCTTCTCGTCGCAGCACGCCAAGCTGCTGCGACAGCGTGGGCTGGACAATACCCAGGGCCTGCTCAAGCTCGCCCACCGTGTGTTCGCCCTGCGCCAGCCGACACAGCAGCACCAGCCGGTCCTCGTGCGCCAGCACACGCAGCAGGGCGCAGGCACGACTCGCCGTACCGCGCAGATTTTCGAGTGTCAGGGTATCCACGGCAACAATATATACTTTGATATATTGTTTTTCAATAGAGTATTGCCGGATAGCAGACTGATCGCGGGCAGCGAGCGGGCCCGGCCATCCCTCGCCGCACGCCCGCCGGCAACGCGGCGGCGATTCGAAGATGCGTCGACCGATCTACAACACCGTCTTGCCGGCGCGGCCCGCCCGGCAGAACGACGCGCGCGTGCCATCGCACTGCGGGCCGGGCCGCACGTTGACCTTTCTCGATGCCTCTGCGGGAAACTATAGGCCCATGTCAGCGCTTGCCTCCACCCCTGACCAGGAGATGCCGATGTTGCTTTTCCGTATCCTGTTGCTCGCGCTTGCCGTCATGCTTGCGTTGCCGGCCGGCGCTGCACGGCGCAATGCGCCCGCAGCGAGCGAAGCGCAAGTCATCGAGCTTGCGCACGAAGGCTCGAACCGGCGCTACGCGCTGTACGTTCCGCCCGGCCTCGACGCGACGCAGGCGGCACCGCTGGTGCTCGCCTTCCATGGCGGCGGAGGACACGCCGAGTTCATGGCGGACGATGCGCGCTACGGGCTGATCCGCAAGGCCGGACAGGCTGGCTTCGTAGTCGCCTTTCCCAATGGCTACAGTCGCTTCCCGCGCGGCCGGCTGGCCACATGGAACGCCGGCGGCTGCTGCGGCGAAGCCCGCGACCGCGGCAGCGACGATGTGGGATTCACCCGCGCCGTGGTCGCGGACATCGCGCGGCGGGTGTCCATCGACCGGCAGCGCGTCTTTGCCACCGGCATGTCGAACGGCGGCATGATGGCCTATCGCCTGGCCTGCGAGGCCTCCGATCTGGTCCGGGCGGTTGCCGCAGTCGCCGGTACCGAAGCCATGGCGGAATGCCATCCGGGACGGCCCGTCCCGGTGCTGCACATCCACGCACGAAACGACACCCACGTGCTGTTCGAAGGGGGCGCCGGCCCGGATGCCTTCCGCGACACGAGCAAGGTGATGGACTTCGTTTCGGTGCCGGAAACCGTCGATCGCTGGGTCAGGCGCAATGCCTGCCAGCCGCCGGCCCGGCGCACACTGGAGCGTCAGGGCGCGTGGTGCGAACGCTATCCGGGTTGTCGTGACGGCAGCATGGTCCAGCTCTGCGTCACCGAAAGCGGAGGACACTCATGGCCGGGCGCGGAAAAGGTGAGACGCGGCAAGCAAGGCGCCTCGCAGGCGCTGGATGCCAACGACACGATCTGGGACTTCTTCGTCGAGGTCTCCCGCACCCCGCGGTGAGCTCGACGCGGGTCATGGCGCCCCACGGCCTGCACGCGCGACGACAGTGCGCACCGGAAGCCGACCGGCGCTGCGCACGCGGAAACTGCCGGCGCCCGCCGGTCTGCCAGCCCCCCGGCCGACGGACCGCCCACATTTGCCGGAGCTTGCGTGTAATCAAGTAGCCGACCACGATTGCGTGCATGCTCAAGCTCTGTTCAACCTGTCTGCGGAGCCACGAATCCGATGACCGATCTTCTTGATCTGCGTCTCAAGGCGGCGCTGTCGTCCCAGCGTGCCTTTGCCGTGCTGGAGGATGCAGCCCGCGAGGCGCTTGCCGCATCCGCCAGCGTGGTTGTCCTGGCGGCAGACGCCGCCATCGACACCGACGCGCTTTACCTGCTGCTCGACGGCGACATCGCACTGGTCGACGACGACCACGGCGCGCGAGTGGCACTGCTGCCAGGCGAACTGTTCGGCTATGGCACGGCGGCACGCGTGCCCGAGCCTTGGGCGGTGCATACCGACCACGGTGCCACCGCCGCACGTTTCGCCGCCAGCGACATCGACGCGGCCTGCTCCGCCCACCCGGCACTGCGCGCCTTCATCACGCCCGGCGGTACGAGCGCCGCACAGCACAGCGATCCTCATCTCAACCTGATGACGACACCGGTGCGCGCACTGGTCAAGCGAGCACCCATCACCCTGACGCCGGACACCTCGGTGCGCGCAGCAGCACAACTGATGAGCGAACAGCGCGTGTCTTCAGTGCTCATCGTCGATGCCGCCGGCCACCTGTACGGCCTGGTCACCGATCGCGACCTGCGCAACCGCGCGGTCGCTCAGGGCCTGGACATCGACCGGCCCGTGATCGACATCGCCACCGTCGCACCGATGACCATGGACGTGCGCAAGCCGGCCTTCGACGCACTGCTGCTGATGGCACGGCACAACATCCACCACGTGCCGGTGCTGGACGGCGAGCGCGTGGCAGGCATGATTACCGCCTCCGACCTGACCGAGCAGCACAGCACTTCGGCCGTCTACCTGGCCGGCGACATCTACAAGCAGAACACCGTGGACGGCCTGGCCGCCGCTGCCTCGCGCGTACGCCAGTTGCAGCAGAACCTCGCCGCCGCGGGTGCCACCGCCTACAGCACCGGCCACATCATCACCGCGGTGACCGATGCCATCACCTGCAGGCTGGTGCAACTGGCCGAGGCGAAGTTCGGCCCGGCACCGGTGGATTACGTCTGGGTGGCCGCCGGCTCGCAGGCGCGCAGCGAACAGACGGCCAAGTCCGATCAGGACAACTGCCTGATCCTCGACGACCGCTACGACGAGGCGCTGCACGGCGACTACTTCAAGACCTTCGCCACCTGGGTGTGCGACGGACTCGATGCCTGCGGCTACATCCACTGCCCCGGCGAAATGATGGCCATGACGGACCAGTGGCGACAGCCGAAGTCGCGCTGGCTGCAGTACTTCCGCAAGTGGGTGAACCAGCCGGAGCCGAAGGCGCTCATGCTCACCTGCGTGTTCTTCGACCAGCGCGCCATCTGCGGCAAGACCGCTCTGCTCGACGAGTTGCGCAACGACGTACTCGCGCACACGCGCAACAACAGCCTCTTCCTCGCTCACATGGTGGGCAATGCGCTGACACATACGCCGCCGCTTGGCCTGTTCCGCAGCCTGTCGACGATACGTAGCGGCGACAACAAGGGCACGCTGGACCTCAAGCACAGCGGCATCGTCCCGGTGGTCGACCTCGCCCGCGTATACGCACTGGCGGGCGGCCACGAGGCGGTCAACACGCACGACCGGCTGGCGGTCGCCGCCGCCAGCGGCGAGATCAGCGAACAGAGCGCGCGCGACCTGCGCGACGCACTGGAATTCATCGCCACGCTTCGCATCCAGCACCAGGCACGCCAACTCGCCGCCGGCGGCAAGGCGGACAACTTCCTGCGCCCCGACGAACTGTCCAACTTCGAACGCAGCCAGCTGAAAGACGCCTTCGGCGTCGTGCAGTCGCTGCAGAGCGTGCTCGGGCAGCGCTACGGGGCGGTGCGGCACTGACGGGCACGTGGTTGCCTCGTAGCGTCTTCGGCAACCACATCGCAGCAACATGAAAAGCGGGAATTCAGTCCGGGCGCGATGCGTACCGCCGAAGATCTCCGGCTGTGATGTCGGCCGCGGGGACGAGTCGGTAATGCCGTTCGTCAACCACCTTGATCTCGCCGTCGCTCACCGTCAGCTCGAACAGGGCGATCCTCTCCTCGGTCATGAACTGCGCCGAGATCGCACGGCATATCAGATGCGGAAACTTCTCCGTGCAGCAGAGGATGTCCTGCTGTGTCTGAACCGCGCCGTGCTTGTCGTTGCCGCCCTTCGCCTGCACCGGCACAACGAACTGGCGGCCATGACGGTCGATGCCGACATACACCTCGTCGATCTCGATCTGACCCAACGCCATCACCGTGGTTCTGAGATGGTTCTGCAACGAAAACGCCGTAATACCGAGGAAGATGTCCACCAGCCGGTTGTAGCGCACGCGCGCGAGCAGCGCCTGTTCGTCGCTCAAAGCATAGGCGCCGATGATCTCGGGCGTCGCGTCGGGTACCTTTATCGCAAGCAGCTCTTCGCGCGGGACGATCCGGTTCAGCTTCACTTGCTTGAAGCGATAACGCCCGCGCCCCGCACCTTCGATGATCCATTCGCGGCCGCTGGCCGCCGTTGCTCGAACGCTTTCCGGCAATTCCGTGCGATAACGGAACGAGTAAATCACGTCGCCAATGTTCCTCGGACGAACGATCTGCAGCATATCGGCAACCGCAACGAATTCGTCGCGGGTGAACTCGAATTCCGTCAGATCGGCCTGATAGTGGTTCTCGAATACGCGCTCGATAATCGAGTGGTAGCGGTTGGGTGGGCGTTGGGTCGCTTCAGACATACACCTCGTTCCAGAGGTCCTGTTGGCCCGGACTTTTGTTGCGCGCGCGTTGTGCGATGGTGTTTCTCGGCACACGGAAGTAGTCGGCCGCATCGCCCATGTCGTAATTAAGCAGTTCGGGGGCACCCGGCACAAGTACCCTCTGCGGCTTCGACGGAACGATCCCGAGTGCCTTGACGATCTCGGCGGCAATGGCACGCGCCAGCAGCGGCGGAACGCTGTTGCCGATCTGCCTGAACCCGTGCCACTTGGTCGCATGGAAACGGAACCAGTCCGGATAGGAGTGCAGACGGGCGGCCTCCCGCACCGTAATGACCCTTGGCAGATGCGGATGGATGGGGCGCGGCGAGGTGAAGGCCCCCCTCGCGCTGTCAGTCCCTGCGCGCAAGGTATTGCAGAGACCATCCGGCGGGAGCTTGCGGAATCGACTGACCGGCTCCGTCTTGCCATGCTCGGTCGCAAGAAAGCGGGACTTGGAAAGCTCGGTATGTTCCGTGCGAAGACTGGACGTCAGCTCGTTACGATCAAAGCGACGCCGGTAAGCAAAATCCGCCGGATCGGGTTCGAGCCCCCTGAGCCGGCGGGCGTAAGGCGCGCGGGTCGTCCACGCGGCGCGAACCGAATCGTTCGCAACCAGCTCAGGAAAGGCTTCGGCGTCCGGTAGATCGCCTATGGCGTCCCACACCGTCGTTCCTTCTGCGCCAGATTCGGGATAGATCGGCATCGCCAGACCACGCCGGGCGCCCATTACGAACAGTCGCTTGCGATCCTGGGGCACGCCGAAATCCGCTGCGTTGAGAACGCGGTAGGGCGAAGCAACGTCGTAACCGGCATCGTTCAGGGCATCGATCAACTCGTTCAGGAAGGCAACGTGCATTCCCAGCGTCAATCCCTTGACATTCTCGAACACGAAATACTTCGGCTGCAGTTCCGCCACGATACGCACATAGTGCAGTACGAGACGATTCCGCGGATCGTCGAAAACACGCTTGCCTATCAGAGAAAAACCCTGACAGGGCGCGCCGCCGAACACGACGTCGATCTCCGAATCGCCGATATTCGCCCGTCGGCGAATATCGTCTCCGCAAAGATCGACGACGCTGGCGCAGATGGTTTCCGAATAAGGAAAGTTGAATTCGTGAGTGGCACAGTGAATCGGATCGATTTCGACGGCTGCCGCAACGTCGAACCCCGCCTGCTCGAACCCAAGCGACAGCCCTCCAGCGCCGGCAAAAAGATCGACGGCTATCGGGCGCCGTTCAATCGAACTCGAGAAAGTCATGCAAGCTATCCGCCAGGGTTTCGATATCTTTCAATTCGCACTGCCAGACGGTCAACACCTTCCAGCCACTCGCTTCCAACAAGGCCGTATTCCTTTTGTCTCTGGCCCGGTTCTTCCGTATCTTCTCTCGCCAGAAATCGGTATTCGTTCGCGGAAGGCGCGCATACCGGCAACCCCGGTGTCCGTGCCAGAAGCATCCGTTAACGAAAACGACCTTGCACCGCCCCGCGAAAACGAGATCGGGACGCCCCGGAAGTTTCTTGTCATACAAGCGGTAACGATAACCCATTCCGAACACCAAGCGTCTTACCGCTAGTTCCGGTGTCGTGTCCTTCGATCTCACGCGGCTCATGAGCCAGCCGCGCCGTTCCGGGCTCAGCCTGTCCATGACCTGGATTCTACCCCGGCGCCGGTGTTACGGCCCACGGCCGGCGCGGCAATGGCGGACGCAGCGCCGCTGGTTACAAACGCTTCCGTTGGCATTGTCGGCGAACGGCGCGCTTGCCCGCACGGTCTCGCCACGCGACCGCTCCGCCAAGCAAACGCGGCCTTCAATACCTGATCCGCGCGTAATACGTTTCCTGCGCCGCTTCCATCGCCTGGCCGAGCGTGTGGATGCCCATGTCGGCCAGCAGCGGTATCAGCTTGAGGAACACCTCGGCGGTGACGATGGCGTCGCCGAGCGCTGTGTGTCGGCCGATCACGGTGATGTTGAAGCGCTCGGCGATCGCCTCCAGCCGGTGCGATTCCTGGTTCGGGTGCACCAGTGCCGACAGCAGCAGCGTATCGAGTACCGGCTGTTCGAAGCGCACACCGGTACGCGCCTCCTTCAACTGCAGGAAGCGCATGTCGAAGGCTGCGTTGTGGGCGACCAGCACGGTGTCCTGGGCGAAGGTGTGGAAAGCGGGCAGAACGCGGTCTATCGTCGGCTGGCCGGCCACCATGTCCGGCGTGATGCCGTGGATAGGGATCGAGGCCGCCGGAATGCCGCGCTGCGGATCGACCAGCTGTTCGAAACTTTCCTGTCGCAGCAGCTTGCCATTGACCACGCGCGCGGCGCCGATCTGGATGATTTCGTCGCCCTCGCCTGGATTCAGACCGGTGGTTTCGGTGTCGAACACGGTGTAAGCCAGTTCGGCGAGCGGGCGGTCGGCCAGTTCGCGGCTCGATTCGGTGGCGCGGAACAGGTCGAAGTCGTAGTACTCGGGCCGGCTGCCCTGCGGCACGAAAGTGGCGGCATCGAGCTGTTCGCGCTCGCCGGCCAGCGGCAGCAGGAAGCGGAAGAAGGCGCGGTGGCGGACACGCTCGCGTTCCAGCCAGAATTCGCCGCCGTGCCGTTCGACGACATCGCGCACCGACAGCGGGGAGCGTTCTCCACCGGCCGTCATCGCGTCCATCTGCCAGCTCATGACGGTTTCCGTGCTCATGGTCTGGCCCTGCCAGATCAGGTCGAGGTGGGCGCGCTTGTCCTGCGGAGCCGCACCCAGCCGGAGCATGACGACACGGATGTCGTATTCGTCGGCCAGACGCTCGGCCAGACAGGCCAGCGCCTGCAGCAAGGAGAAGCTGTCCACCTTGAGCCACAGCGTCGCGTCGACCTCGTCCGGCTGCGCGCGCGGGCCTTTCAGCGCCTCGATGCGGCGCAGCGCCGCCGACACCAGATCGGACCCCAGCATGTCCTCCAGCGGCCAGCGCGCCTTCAGGCCACGCGTGGCTTCGTCGGCCAGGTCGCGGATGCGCCGGCTCATCGCACCGACCTCGTCGCGGATGACGCCATGGAAACGCTCGCGCATGGCAGGCTCAAGGTCGGGAAATTCCAGCATGTCTATCGCCGCCTGCATATTGGCGAGCGAGGCGCGGCTGCCTTCGGTCAGCCCGAGCAGAAGGCGATCGCGCGCCGAGTCCTCCTCGAAGTCGCGGGTGATGTTCTCCAGCATCAGCACGAAGCCACCGATGCCGGCGTCCTCACCGTCGCCACTGCGCACCGGCGTCATCTGTGCGCGCAGCAACTGGCCGGCACGCGTGGTGGTGACGAACTGCGCCGACGGACTGGTCACACCACGCTGCATGCGCTGGCCGATATTGTCCAGCGCGTGTGCGACCAGCTTGCGGTCGAACACGGTGTAGATCGAGCGGCCCAGACCGATCAGTTCGGCACCGTCGGCCAGGCGCGGCGCGTCGGAAAGCGCCCGGAACTGCAACCGCGCCCGGTTGTTGTAGAGCAGGATGCGGCCGTCCAGATTGCATACGACCACCGACTGCGTCAGTTCCGACATCAGTGCGGCGAGGCGGCTGCGCTCCTGCTCGACATTGCGGCTGGCGTCGCGCACCTGCCGCGCGATGTCGGCGCGCAGCCGCGCACGCTGTTCGACGAAGCCGCCGATGACGTCGGCAAGCGCGCGGTTCTCCGGCGCGCCCTGCGCGGTGAGCGCACGCTCGGCGTCGGTGCCGAGCAGGATGCGCGCTTCGTCTACCAGCCTCGCCGGCGCGCGCACGTACTGCCGGTACAACGCGTTCAACCCGACCAACGCCAGCATGAGCACGAAAAGCAGCGTGAGCGCCGCGAGCGGCAGGCGGTTGGCGACCAGCGCAAGCAGCGCATCTCGCCCGGCCGGCTCCAGCGTCGACAGCATCAGCGCGCCGGTGGCCAGCGCCCATAGCGCGATCAGGCCGGCCAGCGCCGCCAGCACCGACCAGAAGCGGCGGTCCGGCCGGCGTTGCGGGTTCATGCCGCGGCCGCCAGCATGTCGCGTACCTTCTGCACCAGTTCGCGCGTCGAAAAGGGCTTGGTCATGTAAGCGTCGGCACCCAGCGCCAGCCCCTTGGCGACGTCGGTGTCACGGCCCTTGGCGGTGAGCATCAGGATGCGCACACCGCGCAGCGCATCGTCGGCACGCACCTCCTGGCACACCTCGAAGCCGGTCTTGCCCGGCATCATCACGTCGAGCAGAACGAGTTCGGGCCTCTGTTCGCGGATGGCGCTCAGCGCCTCCACGCCATCTCGCGCGACGCTCACGTCGAAACCTTCGCGCTTCATCAGGAATTCGAGCGAAATCAGGATGTTCGGCTCGTCATCGGCAATCAGTATCTTGCAGCTCACAGCGGGTCTCCTCCTTGCGGTCCGCCCTGCACGGGGTTTGCGGTCGGATCTTGCTGCGCCTGCAGGCGCTCACAGGAACATCGTCACCTGAGCGCTGTCGTCGCTGCGCCGCGAGGCGGCACCGACACCCGGCTGCACTGAGTCAGCGCACCCGAGCATGCCTTGGACGACTCAACTGGCGTCGCGACCAGCGGTTTCGCGCACTACGGTGACGGTGCAGTCGGACTCCGCAACCACGCGCGCCGAGACGCTGCCCAGGAAGCGGCGCACCGCAGAGCTTGACCGCGCGCCCATGACGATGTGGTCGATGGCGTTGCGGCGCGCAAACTCGACGATGGCTGACGCTGGATCGGGCGCCTCTAGCACCTGATAGGTGACGCCGGCGCCACGCGCCGGATCGTCAAGCCGCAGTGCCTGCACCAGCGGGCGCGCCCAGTGCTTGAGCTGCACCAGCCGCTTCACATGGATGCTCTCGCCGTCCTTGTCGGTCAGTTCATCCATGCCGACGCGGCGCGTCTTCATCACGGTCACACAGGCCACGCGCACGGCGCGCTCGGTACGCAGCATGCGCTCAAGCGTTGCCCGCATGGTCTGCATCAGACCGGCCGAAGCGCCCGCCACGTCGACCGCCACCAAGATGATGCTGTGCTGCGGCACGTGGGAGCCGGCGCTGCCGCGCTCTTTCGGTTCGTTGCCGATGGCGGCGAACCAGCGCTTCAAGGTATCGATACGTCCGCCCGTGCTGGTGCGCCAGGCACGGTCCGTCAGCACCACCTGCGACGGATAGCTCAGGTCGAACGCGAGCATGGCGGCGGTGTCGTGCCGGTTCGCAGGATCGACTTCGAGACAGCGCAGGATGATCTCCTGCAACCAGGGCGGGCATTCCGTACGCAGCGAGCGCGGTGGCACCGGCTCACGGTAAAGCCGCTCGCGCAGCCCGCGTACCGTGTTCGGCTTGCCGAAGGGACGCTCACCGGTCAGCAGGTGATAGAGCATGACACCCAGAGCAAACAGGTCGCTGCGCGGCTCGTCACGCACGAATTGCACCTGTTCAGGCGACATGTAGGGGCCGGTGCCCATCGGCAACGTGAATTCCTCGTCCAGCAGGTCGGGCAGGTGATCGTGCCGGGACAGACCGAAATCGACCAAAACTGCGGTGCCGTCGCTGCGGAAAAGGATGTTGCTGGGCTTCACGTCGAGATGGATCACATGCTGCAAGTGCAGGTCGTGCAGAGCGCTCGCCACGCGCGCGCCGATGGACGCAACCTCCTCGACCGGAAGTGGGGCATGATCCAGGCGCGGGCGCAGGGATTCGCCCGGTACGTGCTCCATCACGATATAGGGCTGCATCGTGAAATCGCCTTTGGCGATGAATTGCGGCACATGCATGCCCCGCAGCATGGGCAGGATCATCTGCTCCACCTCGAAGCCGACAATGGTGGCCGGATCCTCGCCGCCCATTATGCGAGGAATCTTCATGATCATCGGGATGGAGTGGTCCGGGTGAGTTACCCGCCACAGATTGGCCATGCCGCCCTGATGCAGATGCTCCTCCAACCTGAAGCCATCGATGATGCGACCGACCTCCAGTGGTACGCGCGAAGCCGGCACTTCCTGTCCGGCGGATTCTGCCTGCTGCACTAGTTGCCCTCCTTGAGTCGATCGCCCAACCGCACAGGCAATCCCGCAGCTTCGATCTTGCGCGCCGCCGAGTCGTGGTCGTAGGGCACGCGGTGGAAAGTCAGCTCCGCGCGCAACGAATCGAACAACGCCCAGCATGCCGCCGGGTTGCCGTCACGCGGCTGCCCGGCCGAGCCCGGCAGCACGAACCACTGACGGTGCGGCGCCACCGGAATGGCCACGCCCGGCGTGGGCGTAAAGTCGGCGATCTTTCCCAGCCCGGACAGGTTATAGAGCTGCGGGTCATGCACATGTCCGGCAAAGGTGTAGCGCGCATGCGTAGCATTGAGACTGCGTACTGCCTCGGCCCGGCCGAGCACGTATTCCCATTCCTTCGGCGCGTAGGCGTTGGCATGCACGAACAGACAACCATGGCGCTCCACGGCGAAGGGCAGACTGGCCAGGAAATCCAGTTGCGACGGCGAGAGCCGCGTGCGCGTCCATTCGATGGCTCGCTGGGCATCGCTGTTCATGCCATCGCGCAAGGGTTCGAGTACCGCCTGATCGTGATTGCCCCGCACCGCGATGGCCCCATCGGCAACCAGAGCGCGAACACGTTCGACCACCCAGTCCGGATCGGCGCCATAGCCGATGAAATCGCCCAGCAACGCGCAACTGTCGGCGCCATGGCGGACGGCGTCATCCAGACAGGCCTCGAAGGCTTCGCGGTTGGCATGGATATCTGTGATCAGGGCCAGTTTCATCGTCGGGGCGCTCCATCGGTGCGGCGATCACCCGGACTGGATGGTCTCCCGCGGTGATCGGGGACGCGACGACCGCATTTCAAGAATGCGACCGTCGCGGGCTGGCGGTCTTGCGCCGGGTCAACGTCGGCGCGGGGCGCCCGACTGGCGGCGGACAGGTCACCCGCCGTCCAAATGTCGTGTACGGCCGGTTGGAAATGCAGGCGCCGGAAAGCTCTCTCTTCAAGAAGGATACATTCCATTCGGGGCGAGACTTCATCGGCGCTCGGCGAAACCCGGCTCACCGACTGGCGATCCAGCGGCGCCGGACGACCGGAGCCTTCGGAGAGGGCCGGGGTAACGGCGCGCGCCCGCCGCATGCGCACTCCGCACCGAAGGGATGATCGGCACGGTACGCACCCTCCCTGATGCAAGCGACCGGTCACGCCGGGCGGAAGGACTATCCGGTCGGCGGTCACCCAAGCTTGCGATCAACCGGACGGCGTACTCGCCCCCTCCTGACGGGAGCGAGGGGAAGGCGGACCTGACAGTCCGCAGCCTCGCGTCGAAACCCATCTGCGAGCCATGTACCCCTGACCCTGACAGGCATCGTTCCAACGAACGAGTCTCGATTCTGCAACGCAGCATGAAAGTCCGCGTCGGACAGCGATTTACTGAGCTGCGCGGGCGCCATACGCCGACATAAGGTTCTTGCAGCGCACCACGCGCGACCGGGCGCAAAGCGCCATGCACTGTCCGATTGCGCAAGTAAGCGAGAAGTAAGTTTAGGCCCGCATCCTCCGCTCCGCATAGTGTCTGCGGACGCTATCCATATACCGATCATAAATACAGGAGGTGGTGTCAAGTGACCACAGCAAACATTGCAGCGGGCGTCGACAAGGCTCGCCCCATGACCGGCGAGGAGAAGAAGGTCATTTTCGCTTCTTCCCTCGGCACGGTTTTCGAATGGTATGACTTTTACCTTTACGGTTCGCTTGCAGCGATCATCGCCAAACAATTCTTCTCGGGCCTTGATCCGCAAGCGGCGTTCATCTTCGCGCTGCTCGCCTTTGCCGCCGGCTTCATCGTTCGTCCGTTCGGCGCGCTCGTGTTCGGTCGCCTCGGCGATATGATCGGCCGCAAGTACACGTTTCTTGTCACCATCCTGATCATGGGCCTGTCGACCTTCATCGTCGGCGTGCTGCCCAACTACGCATCGATCGGCGTGGCCGCTCCGGTCATCCTGATTGCCCTGCGCATGCTTCAGGGCCTGGCACTCGGTGGCGAGTACGGCGGCGCTGCCACTTACGTGGCCGAGCACGCACCGCACGGAAAGCGTGGCGCATATACGGCATGGATCCAGACCACCGCAACGCTCGGTCTGTTCCTGTCGCTGATGGTGATTCTCGGCACCCGCACCTTGATCGGTGAAGAGGCGTTCGCGGACTGGGGCTGGCGCATTCCATTCATCGTGTCCATTCTGCTTCTCGCGATTTCAGTGTGGATCCGGCTGACGATGAACGAGTCGCCCGCCTTCAAGAAGATGAAAGAAGAGGGCAAGACTTCGAAGGCGCCGCTGACCGAATCCTTCGGCCAGTGGAAGAACCTGAAGATCGTCATCCTGGCTCTGCTCGGCATGGTCGCCGGTCAGGCCGTGGTGTGGTATTCGGGCCAGTTCTACGCGCTGTTCTTCCTGTCGAACGTGCTCAAGGTTGATGGTCCGACCGCCAACATTCTGGTGGCCGTTTCGCTGATCATCGGTACGCCGTTCTTCGTGGTCTTCGGCACCCTGTCCGACAAGATCGGCCGCAAGCCCATCATCATGGCGGGTCTGGCGCTCGCCGTGGTCACCTACTTCCCGCTGTTCGGCGCTCTGACCGAAGCGGCCAACCCGAAACTGGCTGCAGCCCAGGCGTCTGCCAAGATTACGGTGACGGTGGACCCGGCACAGTGCTCGTTCCAGGGCAGCCCGATCGCTCGCGATGTGGATTTCACCACCAGTTGCGACATTTCGAAGCGCGCCCTGGCACAGGCTTCGGCCAGCTACGAAACCGTCGCCGCACCGGGCCAGAACGCAAAGGTGCAGATCGGGGAGACGGTAATCGAAGCACCCTCCGGCACGCTGACTGCGGGTGGTCACAAGTTCGACGAAGCGTCGACCGCAGCCATCGCAGACTTCAAGAAGGCCGTCAGCGAGGCGATGAAGAGTGCCGGCTATCCGCCCAAAGCAGATCCGATCAAACCTATGTCAGCGAACTGGTGGAAAATCGTTGCGATACTTACCGTGCTCGTCATCTACGTGACCATGGTCTACGGTCCGATCGCGGCGGCGCTGGTCGAAATGTTCCCGACCCGCATCCGCTACACCTCGATGAGCTTGCCCTATCACATCGGCAACGGCTGGTTCGGTGGCCTGATGCCCACGATCGCGTTCGCGATGGTGGCGCAGAACGGCAACATCTACTACGGCCTCTGGTATCCCATCACGATCGCCGCCATCACGCTGGTGATCGGCATGTTGTTCGTCAGGGAAACGAAGGACGTGGATATTTTCGCTAAGGACTGAGAATCATGTGGAAGATTGCTGTTGGCTTCATTGCGTTCGCGGCTCTGGCGCTGTTCATCCTGTCGCAGGGGGGTGACATCGACATGTCGGGCGAGAAGCATGGCACGGAGTCGCACTCCGAACCGGTCGCCAAGCCCGAATCGAAGTAGCCGAAGCGAGGGAAAGCCGATCGCAGACTCGAAGGCGGGCCAACAACCGGTACCACGGCCCGCGACGCATGCGTCGTGACCAAGCAGGACGCCAAAGCCCCGCCCCGTGCGGGGCTTTGAATTTGCATCGCGCTTGCCCGAAGTTCGGGACATCGCCAACAGCGATCGTGTTAGCTTCGGTCGATGATCGAAATCAACAGTCTCCTGCTGCTGGGCAGCCTGCTGCTTTTCCTGAGTGTTCTGGGCAGCACGGTGTCGACCCGGCTCGGCCTGCCGCTGCTGCTTCTCTTCCTCATCGTCGGCATGCTGGCGGGCGAGGACGGTCCCGGTGGCGTGCTGTTCGACGACTTCACTACGGCGACCGTGGTGGGCCAGATCGCGCTGGCCATCATCCTGCTCGATGGCGGGCTGCGGACGCGCATCGAAACCTTCCGCGTCGCGCTGCGCCCGGCGGCCGTGCTGGCAAGCTGGGGCGTGGTGGCAACCGTCATTCCGCTCGGCGCGTTCGCCACCTGGCTGCTCGATGCCGACGTGCGACTGGGCATGCTGCTGGCGGCCATCGTCGGTTCTACCGATGCTGCCGCCGTATTCGCGCTGCTGCGCAACAGTGGCGTACGCCTGAATGAAAGGGTGAAGGCGACGCTGGAGATCGAATCGGGTGCCAACGATCCGATGGCCATCCTGCTCGTGACCGCGCTCGTGCAGCTGTTGCTGCAACCACAGGAAACCGGACCGTCCCGACTCGCCGTGATGCTGCTGACCCAGCTCGGTCTGGGCGCGCTGGCCGGCGTGGGCGGCGGCTGGGTGCTGGCACGCCTGCTGCGCCGGCTGCATCTGGCCGAGGGCTTGTATGCGCTGCTGATCGCCTCGGGCGGCCTGCTGATCTTCGCAGGTACCAACCTGCTCAACGGCAGCGGCTTTCTCGCCATCTACATCGTCGGCCTCAAAGTGGGCAACCGACGCAGCCACGCGACCGAACACGTGCTGCGCGTGATGGACGGCCTCGCCTGGCTGGCCCAGGCCGGCATGTTCGTCGTGCTGGGCCTGCTGGTCACGCCGTCGCATCTGCTCGAAAACGCATGGACCGCCCTCGCGATGGCAGTCTTCCTGATGCTGGTGGCGCGGCCGGTGGCGGTGTTCAGCGGGCTCCTGCCGTTCCGCTACCGCCCGCGCGAGCTGGCCTACATTTCCTGGGTCGGCCTGCGCGGCGCGGTACCCATCGTGCTGGCCATCGTGCCGGTCACGATGGGCGTGCCTGACTCTCGGCTATTGTTCGACGTGGCTTTCACCGTGGTACTGCTGTCGCTGATGGTTCAGGGCGCAACGGTGGCGGCGGCGGCGCGCTGGCTGGGCGTCGAAGTGCCACCCCGTCCGGAACCGCTGGACCGGCGCGAAGTCTGGGTCGGCCGCGAGGCCGCACTCGATCTGCTCGAATTCCGGGTCGGCAGCGGCTCCGCCGTCGAAGGACGGCATCCGGACGAGGTCGTCCGGGATTTCGGCGATGACGGCGAGTCGCGTTGCGTGGCGCTCACCCGCGATGGCGAGCGGGTGACGCTGGATGCGCGGGCAAGATTGCTCGCTGGCGACGCGATCTGGATCGCGGCACCCGAACATCTGGCCGGGCGCATCGCGCGCGCTTTCAGCGAAGTGTCGGGAGAACTCAACGCGGACGCCGGATTTTTCGGCGAGTTCGTTGTATCGCCCGACTGTGCTGCAGCCGACCTGGCGGCCAGCTACGGGCTGCAACTGGAGGCGGACGAAACCGGCCTCGATCTGCGCACACTGCTCGTGCGCCGGCTGGGCGGTCGGGCCGTGGTCGGCGACCGCGTGCGCATCGCTGCCTTCCAGCTTTCGGTGCGCGACATGGATGCGGCCGGCCGGATCACCAGCATCGGCCTCAAATGCCCGAGGCCGGACGGCGGCTGAGCCTCGCGCACGCCAGGACGCGGTCACGAAAGCTTCATTACACCTTGTGTGCACCGCAGCATAATCTCCGGACCAGACCCTTCTCGCGGTCTGTATCGCTACCGGAGAACCGCTTCCATGACTTCGATTCCGCCGCCGCTTGCCGGCAAGAGAGGCCTCGTTGTCGGCGTTGCCAACGAGCACAGCATCGCCTGGGGCTGCGCGCGCACAGCCAAGGCCCAGGGGGCCGAACTGGTGCTGTCCTGCCTGAACGACAAGGCTGCGCGCTTCGTCGCGCCGCTGGCCGAACAGATCGCGGTGCCTCTGCATACCTGCGATGTCGGACAGGCCGGCGACCTGGAAGCGCTGGTCGAACGTGCGCTTGACCACCTCGGCCGCCTGGACTTCGTCATCCACTCCATTGCCTGGGCACCGCTGGAGGATCTGCACGGTCGCGTCACCGACAGTTCGAGCGCGGGCTTTGCGCGAACCATGGACATTTCCTGCCACAGCTTCGCCGCGCTGGCACGGCTGTGCTCGCCACACATGAGCAGCGGCGGCAGTCTGGTCACCATGTCCTACCTCGGTGCGGAAGAAGCGGTCCCGAACTACGGCTTGATGGGGCCGGTCAAGGCGGCGCTGGAATCCATGGTGCGCTACATGGCGATGGAACTCGGCCCGTCGGGCATCCGCGTGCATGCGGTGTCGCCGGGCCCGATACTGACGCGTGCCGCCTCAGGTATCGCAGCTTTCGACGAACTGATGGACAGTGCCATCCGCAAGTCCCCGCTGGGACGTCTGGTCACGCTGGACGAGATCGCCGGCCTGACCGCCTTCCTCTGCTCGGACGCGGCCTCCGGCATGACCGGTCAGACGCTGTACGTCGATGCCGGCTATCACGCGGTCGATTGAACCGGAGAACCCGACCGATCGACGCTGCCCGCCGAGCCTGCAGCGGCGGAGCGCCCTCACCGGCAGGACGATGGCGGGGCCAAGGGCGAAGCCCGCACGGACGCGGGCTTGCATCGATATTCCAGGCAGTCGGCGCTCGCTTGCTGCCCGAACCTCTGAACGACAAGGCAGGACCCACGCATGAACACTGCACAGCACGAAACGCCCATTACCGAGTGGATCGAGAACATCACCTATGACGAGCTGACGGTCGGCCAGAGCGCCCGCCTGTTGCGCACGCTGACGCTGGCCGACATCCAGGCCTTCGCGGCAGTGTCCGGCGACACCAATCCGGCGCACATGAACCCCGAGTACGCCGAAGACACCCTGTTCCACGGCGTGATCGCGCACGGCATGTGGGGCGGCGCGCTGATTTCCGCCTTGCTGGGCACGCAGTTTCCGGGTCCGGGCACCATCTATCTCGACCAGGCGCTTCATTTCGCCAAACCGGTGCGCATCGGCGACACGCTTGCAGTGACCGCAACCGTCGTCAGCAAGGATGACGAGAAGAAGCGGGTCGAACTGGACTGCCAGGTGTTGAACCAGAAAGGCGAACGGGTGTTGTACGGCACGGCCCGCGTGCTCGCGCCAACGCACAAGGTGCGGGTCGAACATGTCAGCGCCCCGCAGATCCGCCTTTTCGATCCCGAGGCACGCTTCCGCGAACTGCTGGCACGGGGCGAGGGCATTCCGCCGGTGCGCTGCGGTGTCGTTCATCCCTGCGACGCCGAATCGCTCAGCGGCGCCATGGATTCGGCCCATCACGGACTCATCATACCGGTGCTGATCGGACCGGAAGCACGCATCCGCCATCTGGCTGCGGAAGCGGGCATCGACCTGCAGGGCACCGAGATCGTCAACGTGCAGCACAGTCACGCCGCTGCCGAAAAGGCTGCCGACATGGCTGCCGCCGCAGAGCTGGACATCCTGATGAAGGGCAGCCTGCATACGGACGAAATGATCCACGCCGTGCTGGCACGTCCGACCTTGCGTACCGGACGCCGCATGTCGCACGTGTTCCGCTTCGACGTGCCCCTGTACAGCAAACCCCTGCTCATCACGGACGCTGCGCTCAACATCCGCCCGACGCTGATCGAGAAGGTGGACATCATTCAGAACGCGATCGATTTCGCCCGCGTACTCGGCGTCAAACAGCCCAAGGTCGCGGTGCTGTCGGCCGTGGAAACGGTCAACCCGAACATCCCGTCCACGCTGGATGCCGCCGCGCTGTGCAAGATGGCGGACCGCGGGCAGATCACGGGCGGGGTGCTCGACGGGCCACTGGCCTTCGACAACGCCATCTCCGCACGTGCCGCGCAGATGAAACACATCCAGTCGCCGGTTGCCGGCGATGCCGACATCCTCGCCGTTCCCGATCTGGAAAGCGGAAACATGCTGGCCAAGCAACTGGAGTATCTGGGTGGCGCCAGCGGTTCCGGCCTGGTGCTTGGCGCGCGGGTACCGATCGCGCTGACCAGCCGGGCCGACGGTCCCATGGCCCGCGTCGCGTCAGCACTGCTGGCGCTGCTGGCGGCGCACAATGCGCGCCGCGATCGCCCGCGCGAACCCTGGTCGCAGCACTGACCGGGAGCGACGCGCATGGCCATACTGTCTGTCAACGCAGGTTCGTCCTCGCTGAAGTTCTCCATCCACCCGCTCGACGATGGCGAGGTGCAGGCCAGCCTGCTCACCGGCAGCATCCAGGGACTGGAGCCCGGCGGCACACCGGACATGAGCTGGGCGGTGAACGGTCGCAAGAACCGGCGTACGCTGAGTGCCGGGCCCGATGCCTTCTCCGGCGCATTGACCGGCCTGCGCGAGCTTCTGGCCGGCGAAGGCAGCATTCCGCCCATCGATGCCGTGTCGCACCGCGTCGTGCATGGCGGGCGCGATTTCCGCGACAGCATCGTCGTCACCGACGAAGTGCTGGAGAAACTCGGTCGTCTCGAATCGCTGGCCCCCCTGCATCAGCCCCACAATCTCGATGGCATACGCGCATTCCGCGACGCATTCCCGACGCTGCCGCAGATCGCCTGCTTCGATACCGCCTTCCATGCGGACCTGCCCGAAGTGGCGAGCCGATTCGCCCTTCCGCGCGCGCTGCACGACCAGGGCGTGCGTCGCTACGGCTTTCACGGTCTGTCCTATCAGTACATCATGAGCACGCTCAAGCAGCATTCGGCGCGCTCGGGCGGCCGCGTGCTGATGGCACACCTGGGCAACGGAGCAAGCCTGTGCGCGGCGCTCGAAGGCCGCAGCCGCGCGACCACCATGGGCTTTTCGGCCCTCGACGGCCTCATGATGGGCACACGCAGCGGCTCGCTCGATGCCGGTGTGCTGCTCTACCTTCTGGAACAGGGTTGGGACCACGACCGGCTGCAGTCCCTGCTCTACCGCGAAAGCGGCCTGCTGGGCGTATCGGGCCTGTCCGCCGACATGCGCCGGTTGCGCGGCGACGCAAGTCCGGCAGCACGCGAAGCGCTGGAACTGTTTGCCTATCGCGTCGTTCGCGAAGCCGGCGCGATGGCCGCCTGCATCGGCGGCCTGGATCTGATTGCCTTCAGCGGCGGCATCGGCGAACACGATGCCGTGTTGCGCTCCGAGGTGTGCGCCGCGCTGGGCTGGATGGGCGTACGTATCGATCCGGCGCGCAATGCGTCGGCCACCGGAGAGGCCGTGCAGCGCATCGACGCGGGGGACAGCGCCATCGAAGTCTGGGTAGTGCCGACCGACGAAGGTCGCGTTGCCGCGCAGGCGGCAGCCGCACTGCTGCACGCGACGGCCGACCGGCAGCGCCGGTGAAGCGTCGCTGAACCCGGCCGGCCGCAGTCGCGGCTGCCTCAGGTGCGCTGACGAAAGGTGAGGTAATAGACACCCGCCACCAGAATGCTGCCACCGACGATATTGCCCAGCGTGGCGGCCAGCAGATTGGCCGCCAGGCCTTGCGCGGTCAGGCCCGACAGATCGACACCTGCGGGTGCAACGCCGGCAGCGTGCAGCAGCATGCCCATCGGAATGAAATACATGTTCGCGATGCAGTGTTCGAAGCCGGCGGCAACGAAGGCCGACACCGGAAAGACAATGGCCAGCACCTTGTCGGTCACGCTGCGCCCGGCCGTCGCCAGCCATACCGCGAGACACACGAGCGCATTGCACAGGATGCCCTTCACGAACACGACGGCAAACGAACTGGCGGTCTTGCCGGCCGCCACCTTGACATAGGTTTCCGCGACCGCACCGCCGTTCATGTCCGTGTGGTGCGACAGGAAGACCAGCATCACCATGCCGAGCGCACCGATCGCGTTGGTCACATAGACGATGGCCCAGTTGCGCGCCAGCAGACCGAAGCCGATGCGCCCTTCGGCCCAGGCCATGACCAGGAAGTTGTTGCCGGTGAACAGTTCGGCCCCCGCCACGGCCACCAGTATCAGTCCGAGCGAAAACGCGAGCCCCCCGAGCACGCGGGTCAGTGCGAAGCCGAGCGAGGCGTCGCTTGCGACGAGGGTGAAGTAGAGCGCGCCGAAGCCGATGAAGGCGCCAGCCAGCACACCGAGCATGGCCATGGTGCGAACCGGCAGGTTGGCCTTCACGATACCGATGTTCTCGACCTTCTCGGCAATCTCCTTCGGCGAATACAGATCGATACCCAGGTTGCTGGCCATGCGCGTTCTCCTGTCTGTTGTCTTGCAAGTCCTGACCCGTCTCGGGCGGGCAGCCGACAGTGTAGGATGTGAGCCTTGCTGCCGGTAGAACCGGCAGTCGCGGACAGCCCGCCTGTATCGCGAGCGGAACACCCTCCAGCCGAATCAGCCTGACGCACAGTGCGCGCGAACAACCTTCCGCGCCTGCGCCCCGCCGGACCACCCGTCACGGCCCAGCGTCGCCGGGGAATCGAAATACCGCGTGCACGTGCACCGGGATTCCCCGTCAGCCCTAGAACCCTGACGGAGACATGCCATGAAATCCCGCCTCACCCTGACTCTCGACGACGCGAAGCAGATTGCCGCCGCCGCAGAGGCCGAAGCCCTGAAACGCAACTGGCCGGTCACCATCGCCATCGTGGACGACGGTGGCAACCTGATCTGGCTGCAGCGCCTAGACGGCGCACCACCCATGAGCACGCAGATCGCGCCGGAAAAGGCACGAACCTGCGCACTTGCACGCAAGCCCAGCAAAGCCGTCGAGGATGTCGTCAACAGCGGCCGCCTGGCCGCGCTGCGCATGCCGGTGCTGCCGCTGGAGGGCGGCGAAATGATCATCGTGGAGGGCGAATGCGTGGGCGGTGTCGGCGTGTCCGGCGTGAAGTCCAGCGAAGACGCCATCGTGGCGCGAGCCGGCATCGCTTCCATCGGTGCGAGCTGGGACATGCCGCTCTAGCGTCGTTTGCCATTGAATCGCGGGCCGGAGGCATCCGGACGGGTGCCCTTCGCGTTTGCCGCGCACGCGCCACGGGCCGCCTTGACTTCATCGAACCCGGCGCCCCAAGGCAGGCGCGCCGGAGACGCAGCTCGCGATTCAACCTGAAAACAGCCCCAAAGTGCGACGGCCGGACAAGGCTCGCGTGCCGGCCTTTCCGGCCGGCGTCAGCGGCCGAACAGTCCCTTGAGCTTGTCGCCGACCTGCTGTTGAACTCTTTCCTTCGCCTTGTCCTGAAGTTTTCGGGTCTGTTCCTCGACCTGGGCGCGCGCCGACTCCTTCAACAGTTCGCCGTACTCGATCCGGTAGTCCAGGCTGGCGAACGGGCCATACAGCCGTACCGGGACCGTAATGCCTTTCAGATTCGCCGCGGCCCGGCCATCCTGGCCCTTGCTGGTGGCCGCCAGCGTAACCTTTGCCAGGTAATCGAGGCCCGACTGCGGAATATCTATCGTCCCGCTGCCAGCGAGGCGCAGAAAAGGAGAACTGGCGGCCAGGTCGTCGTTGCGTGCGATGCCGTCGCGTATCAGGAATGTGGCACTCATCTCGGAAAAGTCCGTCTTTTCGGTCGCGCTCGCCTTCCGCACCGCAGCGTCGTCGCCGCCGCCGAGCCTGGCCTTCGCCTCACGCACGCTCTTGGCAATATTGAAGCCCCTTATTGCACCATCGCGCAGCTTCAGCGACGCGCTGCCGTTCAATGCCTTCTTGAGCGCGCCCAGCGTGGGTCCGGAAGCAAGCAGATCGAGCGACACATTGCCGCGGCCTTCCAGCAGGTCCTTGCCCGCGGCATCCATCAACAGGGGATGAATGTCGATATCGGCCAGTGTCTGCTTGACCGCAATGCGATTGCCGTCGGCGTTCACGCTCAAGGCACCGCTGGCCGTGCCCTTGTACAGGGCGGCCGACATCGGCGCGATATCGAGCTTGCCGCCGACCGCTTTCACGTCCAGTTTGAGGTTGTTCACCTTCACGCCCGACAGTTGCAACTCGCCGACTTTCAGGCTGCCGCTGGCCGTGACCGTTCGCAACATTGACAGATCGATGGCGGCGTCGTCCGGATTCGTGCCCGGCTTTGCCGGTTCGCCGCGTTCGGGCGGCATGTAGCGATCGACATTCAGCCGGTCGATGTCGATCGCAAACGTCAGTGCAGGCGGATCGAAACCGGTCGTGCCCAGTTTCAGATCGATGCGGCTGTCGTCCAGCCGGGTGTCGACGTCGAGTGTCGCGCTCTGTTTGCCCAGGTCGGCACGCAAAGTCCCGCTGAATGGCAGCTTGACCGCTTTCATCGGCAGTGCGGGATGGCTCAGATCGAGCACGCCTTCGAGCGCCGACAGCTCGATCGCCGGGCCGGCCACGGTTGCCTTGAAAGGGGTCTTGAACGCGGCTTTCGCAGCAAGCGCATCGAGGCGTGCATCCAGGTCCAGCGTCATCGCCGATGCACCGAATGCCTCTGCACTGCCCTCCACTCCCTGCAACTGCAGCGAAACGGCGACGTTGCGGGCACTCGACTCAACGCGCGCACTCAGATTTGCCTCGTCCGCCCGCAGCCTGCCGTCGTTCAGCGCCAGCGCCGGCGCAGCCAGCCTGACACCCAGCGCCTCGCCGGCACGCATCGCGTTGCCTTCGAATGAAAGCGTCCGGATGTCGACCGAGGCGTCGCCGGTCAGCGCAAGCCGGCCTATGCCAAGCGTCGCCCTCACCGTCTTGAGGTCCAGCGCTTCACCATCGATCCGGAATGTCACGTCGTCGAGCGCGTAACGTCCTGCCGGAAGGTCGTAGTCGTAAGCGGCCCCCAGATCGAGGTGGCTGTCGGCGACCGGCTGTACCGACTTGAAACGTGCGGTCAAGGCCAGCTTGCCCCGTGCCGCATTGGCCAGCTTGCCAAGCGACAGATCGACACCGTCCAGCGCGTACTCGCCGCCCGATGCTTCGTCACGGAAACCCACCGACGACCGGGTGAACCTCAGGCCCGCGATATCGAATCTGACCGGCGATCTGTCGTCACTGTCGCCTGACAGCAGGTCGTCGAAGTTGAAGCTGCCGTCCTTGTGGCGGACCAGCGCAAGCACGGCGCCATCGATGCGTATTTCATCGACCACCAGTTCGCCGGACAGCAGCGGCAGCACCGCGACCGACACGCGCGCGCTGTCGATCTGGGCGAAACGCCGCGTGTCGCCGTGTTCGGACAGGGTCGTGCGACCGAGACTCAGGCCGAGATTGGGATAGAAGGACAGATCGACATCGCCTTCGATGTCCAGCGTGCGCTGCTTCTGTTCGAGCACCACGCGCTTCAGTTCGTCCTTCAGCCGGGCGGCATCGAAAGTGATGGCCACGTAGAGCACCACGGCGGCGAGCAGGGCTGCCACGCCGCCCAGCGCAAACGCTGCGTATTTCAGTACTTTCATGCCTTCTCCATGCGATACGGGCGCAGCGTGAAGGGCGCAAACCTCCACGGCGGCACCCCTTCGGGGCAGTCAATGAGTACGTCGGTCCGCGAGCGTATCAGAGAAGGCCGCGCATGAGCCGTGCGCGGCGTCGGCAGGCGCTGTGCTATCTTCGCCGACGCTGGCGTCCTTCCCGTACCGAAACAAGGAGAGTGGAATGAGCTTCATGTCGGAATTCAAGGCCTTCGCGATGAAGGGAAATGTCGTCGATCTGGCGGTCGGCGTCATCATCGGCGCGGCCTTCGGCAAAATCGTCGATTCGGTGGTGGCAGACCTGATCATGCCCATCGTCGGTGCACTATTCGGTGGTCTCGATTTCAGTCAGTTCTTCATCGTACTGAAGGACGTCCCGCCGGGCGTTCCTGAAACCCTTGCGGAACTGAAGAAGGCCGGTGTTCCTGTGTTCGCCTGGGGCAGCTTCCTCACCGTGGCCCTGAACTTCATCATCCTGGCCTTCATCATCTTCATCATGGTGAAGCAGATCAACCGCCTCAAGCGCGACGAACCGGTCGAGCCGGCCGCACCGGCCGAGCCGCCCGAAGATATCGTGCTGCTGCGCCAGATCAGGGATTCGCTGCAGAAGTAAGACTCGGCCGGCACCAACGCAAAGGGAGCCTTGCGGCTCCCTTTGCATTTCCGGCCGGGACTCAGGCCGCCGGTTGCTCGTGGGCCTGCCTGCCGTCGTCGGCCACGCGTTCGAGCCGGTAGCCATAGTTGTAGGTGGAGGCCAGCCGGTAGCCGTTCTCCGGACGCAGCGCCAGCTTGGAACGCACACGCGACATGTGGGTGTCGACGGTGCGTGTCGGCACATCGCCCTTGCGGCCCCACAGCGATTCCAGAAGATGGCCGCGCGAAACAAGGCGGCCGACGTTGCGGAACAGGAACACCGCGAGTTCGAATTCCCGTTCGGTGAGATCCACCACCTCACCGTTCAGGCGGGCGGTGTGCGATCCCATGTCGAACTGATAGGGCGCGGCGTCGATCACCGGCTGGTCGGCCGGCGGACGGCTGCGACGCAGCACCGCTTCGATGCGGGTAAGAAGTTCCATGCGCCGCGCCGGCTTGACGATATAGTCATCGGCACCTGCCGCCAGCGCGGTGACAATGTCGTTTTCGTCCTGGCGTGCGGTGACGAAGATGACCGGTGTATTGAGGCCGCGTTCGTTTCGCAGCCAGCGCAGCACATCGGCACCCGGCAGGTCGGGAAGCTCCCAGTCGATCAGCAGCAGGTCGTAACTTTCCCGCACGGCTTCACGCATCAGGTCGCGCGAGCGCATGAAGGTGTGTATGTCATGGCCGGCCGCACGCAACCAGCTGCCAAGGATTTCGACCTGTACCGGGTCGTCTTCGAGCAATGCTATTCGGGCGGTCTGCACGGCGATTGTGTATCCGTAGGAAATAACCGATTCAGTCTTGGTTCACGGCAGAGCTCTTTCCGACTGAAGGGTGACTGTGTAATTTCGTGACTGCTGCCACAAGTATGCACGATGCCCGCCCTTCAACGCAGCCCTTGCCCGCGGAACAGGCCATGCATCCAGTCCAGCCAGGCTCGGGCTTCGTCGCCCTCGGCCGGCGCCCAGCGCGCGAACTCGGCATCGGTGAGTCCCTGATAGGGACCGGCCTTGACCTCGAAAATGACCGAGGCTGCCTCCAGTGCGACCAGGCTGTGGAACTGCCCGTGAGCGATATCGACGCCAAAGCGGTCGCCATCGGGTGCAAGAACGCAGGTCTCCTGGACAGCTCCGTCGTCCGCAAACAGAATGCACCCCAACCGACCCCTTACGCAAAGAATGGTTTCATCCTTGAGCGGATCGAGATGCCGGTGCGGTCGCACATAGCTGTCCGGCTCGATCACGTTGAACAGGCGGTGCGCCGGGTGCGCGTTGTCCGGATGCAGATTGAGGTTCATGCGACGGCGCGGGCTGAGCCGGGCTTCGGCCGCAACGGCGTCGAGCAGGGCACGGTCGAGCCAGCGTGTGCTCATGGCTTCGCCTTCATGCGTAAGACACCGTCACGGCGTCGCCGGGCAGCCAGTCGCGCAGACCATCGAACAAGGCGTCGTCCAGCCTGACCCGCCAGTTATCCCCGAAATCCAGCGGCGCTGCGGCGTCGGCGCTGCGATAGTGCAAGCGCACCGCGCATCCGCCTTCGGCACGGAAGGGTTCGAGCAGCGTGCGCAGCCGCGTGCAGGCCGCATGCGGCCCGAGTTGCGCCACTTCTCCGTTCAGCTTGAGCTCCAGCCGTCGCGCGAAACGGGCACGCGCCTCGCCCGCGCTGAGCAGGCGGTCGGCCACCACCCGCATCGAATTGGAGTACTCGTCAAACTGCGCACGGCCCTCGACCACCAGTACCTCGTCCTCGCGCAGCTTGTTGCGCGATGCGTCGAACAATTCGTTGAATACCGACACTTCGATCTGCGCCGTACCGTCGTCAAGCGCGACGAATGCCATCTTGCCGCGGCGCGTCATCTGCACCCGCGAACCGACCACCAGACCGGCCACCACTGTCGGTTCCCGCGAGGATTCGAGTTGCGAGAGCTTGCGCCGGGCAAAACGCGAAAACTCTTGCGCATAGCTGTTGTAGGGATGGCCGGACAGATAGAAGCCAAGTGCCTGCTTTTCGCTGGCCAGCTTTTCCCGCTCGCTCCAGGGCTTGCAGGCGACGTATTCCGGCGCGCGGGCGCCGCTGCCGCTGGGTGCATCGTCGAACAGACCGCCCTGGTGCGCGCTGGCAGCCGCCTGTTCGGCCGCTTCCATCGCCAGCGCGACGCTGCTCATCAGCGTGTTGCGGTCGTGCGGCGAGCCGGCGATGGTCGTGTCGAAAGCACCGGCGCGGATCAGCGCCTCGATGGTGCGGCGGTTCACCATGCGGCGGTCGACACGCAGGCAGAAATCGAAAATGTCCTTGAACGGTCCGCCGGACTTGCGGGCTTCGAGGATGCAGTTCACCGCCTGTTCGCCGGTGCCCTTGACCGCGCCGAGGCCATAGCGGATTTCGCTGCGCGATACCGGCACGAAACGGTACTCGGACTGATTGACGTCCGGCGGCAGCACGGTGAGCCGGTTCTTCTTCGCGTCGAGATAGAAGATGTTCACCGTGTCCGTGTTGTCCATGTCGGACGACAGCGACGCGGCCATGAAGGCGGCGCAGTGGTGGGCCTTGAGCCAGGCCGTGTGGTAGGTGACGACCGCATAGGCGGCGGTATGCGACTTGTTGAAGCCGTACTCCGCGAACTTGGTCATCAGGTCGAACAGCTGTTCGGCCAGCGCCGGGTCATAGCCCTTCTTCGCCGCCCCCTCGGCGATGGTGGCGCGGTGCTTGGCCATTTCCTCGGGCTTTTTCTTGCCCATGGCCCGGCGCAGCATGTCCGCACCACCGAGCGTGTAGCCGCCGATGATCTGCGAAATCTGCATCACCTGCTCCTGATACACGATGACGCCGTAGGTCGGCGACAGGCAGGCTTCCAGGTCCGGGTGGAAATAGTCGATCGCCTGCTGGCCCTTCTTGCGCAGGATGAAGTCATCCACCATGCCCGAGCCCAGCGGGCCCGGCCGGTAAAGCGCCAGCACGGCGATGATGTCTTCGAAGCGGTCGGGCGCGAGCTTGCCGAGCAGCTTCTTCATGCCCTCGGATTCAAGCTGGAAGATGGCCGTCGTGTTGGCGTCCTTCAGGATCTGGTAGGCCGCGGGATCGGTGAAGGGCAGGCTCAACAGGTCGGGCCGGCTGCCGGTCATGCGTTCGATGTAGTCGACCGCGAGCTCGATGATCGTCAGGTTGCGCAGGCCGAGAAAGTCGAACTTCACCAGGCCGATGGCTTCGACGTCGTCCTTGTCGAACTGGCTCACCGGCGAGGCATCGTCGCCGTCCTGCTGGTAGAGCGGGCAGAAATCGGTGAGCTTGCCCGGCGCGATGAGCACGCCACCGGCGTGCATGCCGACTCCGCGCGTCAGGCCTTCGAGCGGTTCGCACAGGCGCAGCAGTTCCGCCACCTCTTCTTCCGCCTGCTCGCGCTCGGCCAGCTGCGGCGCCTGTTCGCGCGCCTCGGCCAGCGACAGCGGCTTGTTCTGCACCACCGGAATCAGCTTGGAAAGCTGGTCGCAGAAGTTGTAGCCCATGTCGAGCACGCGGCCGACGTCGCGGATGACCGCGCGCGAGGCCATCGTGCCGTAGGTGGCGATCTGGCTCACCGCGTCGGCGCCGTATTTCTGGCGCACGTATTCGATCACCTTCCAGCGGTTGTCCTGGCAGAAATCGACGTCGAAGTCGGGCATGGACACCCGCTCCGGATTCAGGAAGCGCTCGAACAGCAGCGCGTAGGCCAGCGGGTCGAGGTCGGTGATGCCGAGCGAATAGGCAACCAGAGAACCGGCCCCCGAACCCCGGCCCGGCCCGACCGGTACGCCGTTGTTCTTGGCCCAGTTGATGAAGTCGGCCACGATGAGGAAGTAGCCCGGAAAACCCATCTGGATGATGGTGTCGCACTCGAACTTGAGGCGCGCTTCGTATTCCGGCCGCCGCTCCTCGCGCACCGCGGCGTCCGGATAGAGCTGGGCCAGCCGCTTCTCCAGCCCGGCCTTCGCCTCGGCGATCATGAATTCGTCGATGGTCATGCCCGGCGGTGTCGGGAACTGGGGCAGGAAGTTCTTGCCCAGCGTGAGTGTGAGGTTGCAGCGGCGCGCGATGGCGACGGCGTTGTCGAGCGCCTCCGGAATGTCGGCGAACAGTTCGGCCATTTCGGCCGAGGTCTTGAAGTACTGCTGCTCGGTGAATTCGCGCGGACGACGCTTGTCGGTCAGCACATAGCCCTGGGCGATGCACACCCGTACCTCGTGCGCCTTGAAGTCTTCCTGCGCCATGAACTGTACCGGGTGGGTGGCCACCACCGGGATGTCCAGTTCGGACGCCAGCGCGCAGGCGTCGGCAATGTAAGCCTCGGTATTCGGGTGGCCGGCGCGCTGAAGTTCTATGCAGTACTCGCCGTCGAACAGCCGCAGCCATTCGCCGGCCGCGCGCCGCGCGGAATCCATATTGCCGGCCAGCAGCGCTGCGCCGACGTCACCCTGCATCGCACCCGACAGGGCGATCAGACCGGCCGTGCCCTCGGCATCGCGCTCGAACCACTCGCGGCGGATTTCCGCGCGGCCGCGGTACTTGTTTTCGAGGTAGGCACGGGTGAGCAGGCGGCACAGCGTGCCGTAGCCCTCGCGGTCGCGCGCCAGCAGCAGCAGGCGGAAAGGCTTGTCGCGCTCGGCGTCGTTCGAGACGTAGACGTCGACCGCGCAGATCGGCTTTACGCCCTTGCCGCGCGCGCTCTTGTAGAGCTTGACCAGCGCGAAGACGTTGCTCAGATCGGATATGGCGAGCGCCGGCATGCCATCGGCCGCGGCAGCCTTGACCGCCGCATCGACGGTGACAATGCCATCGACGATGGAAAACTCTGAATGCAGACGGAGGTGGACGAAGACGGGGGCAGTCATGCGCGAAGTGTAGCGCTGCCACCGGCACGGCGGGACCCGCGGAAAGGGATCCCGCCGCAGAAGACCGGCGCGCCGAAGCGGCCGGCCTGCTGCGCAGGCTTACTTGCGACGGCGGGCGGCGACGCCGATCAGGCCGAGGCCTGCCAGCATCAGCGCATAGGTTTCCGGTTCCGGCACCACGGCGATCTGGAAGGCGGTGGTGTCGGGCACGGTCGTGGCGTAGCTGCCGCTGGTGGCGTCCACGTTCCAGTTCGCGGGATCGGTCAGCAGCTCAAGGTATTCGTCGGCGGTCAGGCCGCTGCGAGCGCCGGTGTATTCGGCGTAATCCGGCGTTCCGCCAACAATCGTGTTCAGACGGATGGCGGTTTCGCCATCGGTCAGGCCGGTGTTGGTGAGCGGGCCGTTGGCTTCGAACGTGCCGTTCGTGATGGCCGCCAGGAAGGTGGTCGGCGTCACGGCATCCGTGCCCAGGTAGGCGTAGATGGTTTCGTTCGAATTGGCGATGCCCCAGTTCGCGCTGCCGGACACGGTGACGCGGCTCAGCGTGCCGAGCGAAGCAGACAGCGTCGTCTTGTCGTAGGCTTCGAAGCGCACGACGGTGCCGGCGGCGATCACGGACGCACCGGAACTCCACTGGTTGTAGCTTTCGCCACCGTTGAATGCGCTGCCGTCCCACTCGTTGTCGGCAAAGAAAATGGTGGTGTTGGCATCGATGTCGGCCAGCGCAACGAAGGACAGGCCGTCTTCGTCGGCGTTGAACGAGGTGAAGGCGATGTCGCCGGCGTTCAGGGCGGCGTGGGCGCTGACGCCGGACGCGGCCAGCAGCAGAGCGATTGCGGTCTTGCGGAACATGTCGGATCTCCGGAATGAAAATGCGGCCGGGGGAAGTCGGCCGGGCATCCGTAACTTTGACGGCCGCTCGTTACAGGCAAAGCAGCCGGAACAGGCCGGTCATGAGCCGAACGGACTACCGGAATGAAAAACAAGGTCTCCGATGGCCGGCCTGCCGGTGTGCAGGCGATTCCGCAGCGGCCGGCCTATCATTCCCGCTTTCCATCGCCGGATACCGCCATGTACCGCCCGACCCTGACCACCTTCCGCCGGCTCGCCGCGACGGTCGCCCTGGCTGCCCTGGCCGTTTCGACGGCTCACGCCGCACCGGACCGCGAATGGCCGGTTTTCGGCCTCGATCATGCCAATACCCGACTGGCCGACCTGCCCGGACTGACGCCGGCAACGGTGAGGAAGCTGGTGCCGAAGTGGATCTACCAGAGCGGCATTGCGGCCACCTTCCAGGCAACGCCCATCGTGACCGGCGGCCGCATGTATGTGTCGCTGCCCGGCTCGCACGTGGTTGCGCTGGACGCCCGGACGGGCAGCGAGCTGTGGCGCTACACCCACCGCAAGCGCAGCGAGAAACTGTGTTGCGGTCCCGCCAACCGTGGTGTGGCGGTTGAAGATGGCCGGGTGTTCGTCGCCACCGTCGATGCGCGTCTGGTCGCGCTGGATGCGGCAAACGGCAAACCGGTCTGGGACATCGAACTGGCGAAACCGGACAGCGCGCCGACGGAAAGCGGCGACGGCATCAAGGGCGAAGTGGGCGGCGGCTCCGGCGTCGGTGCGGCGGCGGCACCATTGGTGGTGGATGGCAAGGTGATCGTCGGCATCAACGGCGTCGGTTACGGCCTGCACCTCGACGTGCCCGGTCGCTCCGGACAACTGGCGTCCGTCGTCGGCATGGCCGGAAAGTACGGCGGCATCGGCTTTCTCGCCGCTTTCGACACGAAGACGGGCAAGCGCGTGTGGCAGTTCGACACGGTGCGCAAGCCGGCGGACGGCGGCTGGGAAGGCGATTTCGTCGAGCAGACCGGCGACGGACTGGCGCTGAACCGCAACATCGCCGAAGAACGTGCCAATGCCGACAGGTACCGGGACGCCTGGGAGTACGGGGGTGGCTCGGTATGGAATGCGCCGGCCTACGATGCCGGGACCGGACTGCTGTTCTTCGGCACCGGCAACCCCAGCCCGCAGATCAACGACAGCACCCGCCCGGGCGACAACCTCTACACCGCCTCGCTGGTGGCGATAGACGCACGCACCGGCCGCCACGTCTGGCACTACCAGCAGATTCCGCATGACAAATGGGGCTATGACGTGGCCAGTCCCGCCGTGCTGTTCGACCACCGTGCGCAGGATGGCCGTATCGTGCCGGCGGTTGGTCACGCCTCCAAGCTGGGCTGGTTCTATGTGCATGACCGCAGCAGCGGTGCCCTGCTCTACAGGTCCGAAGCCTATGTGCCTCAGGACAACCTTTTCGCGGCCGCCAGTCGCGAAGGCACGCGCATCACGCCGGGCGTGGCCGGAGGCGTGAACTGGTCGCCGGCCGCGGTCGATGCCGGCCGCGGACTGGCTTTCGTCGCAGCCATGCACATGCCCATGCGCTACTGGATCAAGGAGAGCGCAGCCACCGCCGACCGGCCGGCGCAACGTTACGACAGCATGGAGCCAGCGGACGAGCCACAGTGGGGCGTGCTGGCAGCGATCGACCTGAAGCGGCGCGGCAAGCTCAAGTGGTCGGTGAAGACCGGCCAGCCGCTTATAGGCGGCGTGCTCGCATTGAAATCGGGTGTCGTATTCACCGGCGAGGGCGACGGCCACCTGTCTGCCTTCGACAGTCTCAGCGGCAAGCGCCTGTGGCGCTTCCAGACCGGAGCCGGCGTCAATGCGCCACCCATAGGCTATACGCTGGACGGCAAACCCCATGTCGCCGTCGCTGCCGGAGGCAGTGCCATATGGGGCTATCGCCAGGGCGACGCGGTCATCGTGTTCGGCCTGCCGGACTGACGCACCTTCGCGCTGGCGCCGGGTGATTCGGCATCGCTCGCCTTCCGGGTGAACGGTCAACAGATCCTAGATGCGCCCCAGAAGCCGTTTCAGGGCAGGCGGATCGAGCCGCATCACGTATTCCAGCCCATCGACATCATCGATGAAGGATGCGATACGGAAGAAGCCCGCGGTGGCCAGCAATGCGCAGGACGCGACGTTGTGCGGCTGTACCGACGCGATGAAGCGCTGCACACCGTGCTCGCAATGCGCCCAGCGCAGCAGCCCCACCAGCGCTTCCTTCGCGTAGCCGCGCCGGCGATGTTCCGGATAGATCGTGTAACCGACCTCGACGCCGTCGTGTGCGTAGCTCGCCAGATAGCCGGCCGCCGGTCGCGTATGAAAGCCGGCATGGCCGATCATTTCTTCGCTGTCGCGCAGGGCGACTGCACGCACCGACCACGGCGCGTAGTCCGGATCTGTCTGCAGATCGCTCAGGCGCAGCGCGGCGAGGTCGCTCTCCTGGCGCCACACGTCGGCCACGGCCAACCCGATCAGAGAAGACAGGGTAGCCAGATCGGCGCCGCTCGCCGTCGCGCGCAGGAAGTCGGCGTTCATCGGTCTCAGCAGAAGTCGGGGCGTCGCGATATCCATCTGCGCGTGACGGAAATTCAGGGTCGGAAGAAAGGATGGCAGCTCCGGATGCACGGTTCCAGTGGCACTCCGGCGCCCCCTTGTCACCGGCAAGCGGCGTTCAGCGTGCCAGCAAGGTGGCGAGCGCCGCCAGCACCGCCACCAGCAGGCCCGCGCCGGCCACCGCCAGCACGCGCAGCCGCAGGCGCAGCGCGCCCACTTCAGCCACCAGCTGCGCGTTCTGCCCGGCCAGCGTGCGGATGAGCTGCGAGGCGTCCCGCGCCTCCTTCTGCAGCTCGGTCACGGCCTCTTCCAGCGCCACGAGGCGCTGTCCGTCGCTCGATCCGGGCGGCGCCACCGGCGTCGATTCGTCCTTGCCGCGCTTCTTCGCGACACGTTCCCACAAGGCATTGGCGCCCTGCATCACCGAAGGCGCAGCCGCAATCACGTCGCCCCAGGGGACGGCCTTCACTGCACCGATCCAGCTCAGTGCCATGACTGATCACCTCGTTCGCGTTGGTCGGAACGCAAGCCTACCTTCACCAGCGGCCAAGCTCCATGCCGAAGGTGAACAGCAGCCCGGCCGTGCCCAGCAGCGACACCTGGGCACTGTAGCGATCGACCCGATAGCCGAGTGCCGGAATCACCGCAAACGCCACCCCTTTGTGATTGAACGGAATCTTGTCCTCATACTGACCGGTGTAACCGATCAATGCGCCGGCCGTCACCTTCACGTACAGATGGGGGCTGAAGTCGTCCAGATCCCAGCGCTTGCCGGCGTAGTAGTAGCCGGTCGGCTGGTCGAAGGAATTGCGCAGCAAGGCCGCACCACCCAGCCATTGCGACGGTGCCATGTATTCCAGCCCGACCAGGCCCGGCGTGTTCCGGTGCTCGGTATCGCTGTCCCAGTGATGGACGTAAGGACCCAGTTGCAGGCTGAGGCGGTGGCCGTCATCGGCGTGCGCGGCATTTCCCGCCATGCCGGCCGCCAGCGCGACAGCGGTCGCCCGGACGATGATGTTGCTGGAGTGCACGATGGATGCGTAGCCCTGGCAATCGATGGGTCACGCATGCTGCACCCCGAGTCGCGGCAAACGATGTCGGCGCTGTAGCCGGATGTATCACGGCGTGACGCGAGCACGCCCGAGCCAGTGGTCCGCGGACAGCGATCCGGGGCCGAAGGCCAGCACCGCCAGCAGACCGGCCCCCCACCAGAGGTGCGATTGCAGCGCGGCCGGGCAATCGAAGCCGAACAGCGCTGGATAGGACAGCACCGCCATCGCATTGACCACGGTGAGCCCCAGCGCGGCGAAGCGTCCGGCCAGTCCGAGAGCGAGCAGCGGCGGCAGCAGCAGTTCGCCCGCCGTGCCCATGGCCGCGGCGAGTGCGGGCGGCAACACCGGTACCGAATACTCTTCCGTGAACAGGAAGAGCGTGGTGTCCCAGTCTTCGATCTTGGTCAGACCGGCCTTGAAGAAGACCGATGCGATGTAGAGCCGCAGCGCGAGCAGCAGCAGCGGGCGACCGAGATCGGCCAGATGCGCCAGCGGCAAGGCACGTTGATACAGATTGGTCACTGCGTTCATGGGCTTCATTCCTTGTGATCGAGCGCAAGCAGCCAGCCACGGGCCAGCGCCTGCGCAATGGCGGCAGCGAGATCGAAACCCGCGTCGCCTTCGCTGGCGGACGTCCAGGCCTCGCCCAGTTCGCCGCCCGCATGAAGAACCGACCAGAATGCATGGTCGGCAGCGGAAAGGTGCGCCACGCGCACACGCCAGCCGTCGCGCCAGACCGCCGCGTACTGCCCGCGGTCGAGCGCGATGTCATCCACGGTGAGCGTGTCGCCATTGTGGGCCAGCCAGATGTCGACCACCGGCCAGCGGCTGGCTTGCAGCGCAAAGCCCGGCAGCAGGCGTGCGCGCGCGGCAGCCAGCGCCGCGGTATCGAGCCCGGCGAACAGCGTGGCGTCCGCGGGGTCCCGATCGGCGGCGGTCGATGCGCAATGAACGGCCCATTCCAGACGCGCCACGTCGGCAAGATAGGGCAAGGCTCGCAGCGGCTCGAAATCATCGAGGAAGCTCGCGAAGCCCGCGCCATGGCGGTTCAGGTCGCCGTCGCGCGACGGTTCGACATCGCGGAATCGTCTCGCCAGTGCGTCGAAGTAATCTTCGCCGGTGATCTGCACGCACACCGGATAGGCCAGGCGCAAGGCGGCCGTGACATTGGCCACCGAGTTGCCGCGATAGACCGCGAGCAGCGCACGCGTACGCTCCGGATCGCCGCTCAGCAGCGGCAGCATGGCCTGCTCTCCGGCTGAATCGGACAGCGCGGCGGCGAAACGCCGCTGCACTTCATGCAAGGCAGGCATGTTCGCGCTCCATGGCACTGCCATCGACATCGCGCGCACCGATGCCGTCGGCACGTGCGGCTTCGTCCAGCAACACCTCCAGCGCCGGCAGGTCGGTGTCCCATTCGATCAGCGCAGGTGCCACGACGCCGCGCGCGCGTACCGCACGCAACAGCGACCATACCTCGTCGCAGACACGACTGCCGTGCGTGTCGATCAAGCCGTACTCGGTCACCGCATGACCGGCCAGATGGATTTCGCCCACCGCGTGCATGGGCAGGCGGTCGAGCTGGTCAAGGACGTCCTCGCCGAAGTTGCAGGCGTTGACGTAGAGGTTGTTCAAATCGAGCAGCAAGCCGCATCCGGTCAGACAGACCAGTTCCGCCAGAAAGTCGGCCTCGCTCATTTCGCTGTCGCGAAAGCGCACGTAAGCCGACAGGTTCTCGACCAGCAGCGGACGTTTCAACCGGTCCTGCACGGCCGACACGCGTGCGGCGACCAGGGCAAGCGACTCACCGGTATAGGGAAAGGGCAGCAAGTCGTTGAAATGGCGGCCGTCGATACGCCCCCAGCACAAGTGCTCGGACACCAGCGCCGGCTGGATGCGCTCGACCAGCGCAGCAAGGCGGTCGAGATGAAGCGGATCTCCCTCGTCGGCCGAGGCCAGCGCGAGACCCACGCCGTGCAGACTGACCGGGTAAAGCGCACGCGCACGCTCCAGCGCGCCCAGTGACGCACCGCCCGCGTGAAAGAAGTTTTCGCTATGCACCTCGACGAAACCCAGCGCCGGCCGCTCGTCGAACACGCGTGCAAAGTGCGGCTGGCGCAGGCCTACGCCGCTGGTAGTGATGGTCATGTCCATGCCCTGTCCGGAAACTGCCGGCGCGACAACCCGCGCGCCGGCCCGTGGGGTGTGCTTACTTGCCCGGCGCCATGGTCTTGCCACCCATCTTTTCGCAGGTGCCGGTGGCCACGTACTTCCATTCGTTCGGATCGTTGTCGGCCTTGGCCTGACCGGCGCAGCTATGGCTGCCATTGGCCGACGCGCAGTCGTTGGCGCCCTTCTTGGCCACACCGAAACACTTTTCCTTGTCCTTGCCTTCAGCGGCGAAGACCGGATTGGTCGCCACACCGAGGGCGAGGACGGACGCGAGGGCAGCATGCAGAGCGACAGACTTGTTCATGATGGTATTTCTCCATGTGGATGAGAGGATTCAAGCCGAATGTCCGGCTTGCGGTGCAGTAGACCCGCGACGGGCGACGACCTTACTTCGCGCGGCGTGAAAAATTGCACGTCCCTCACCACAGCCACGCCGCGCCGCGCACACCGGAAGAATCGCCGTGCCGCGGCGGCATCAGCCGGGTGGCGATCAGGTCTGAAAATACATGCTGCGCCCAGTGGCCGGGCACCCGGTCATACAGGCGCCCGATGGCCGATAACCCGCCCCCCAGCACGATCACGTCCGGATCGAGCAGGTTGATCACGCCCGCCAGCGCGCGCGCAAGCCTCCGCTCGTAGCGCTGCATCGTGGCCGCGCAGCGGGCATCGCCTGCGGCGGCACCGGCGACGATCTCCGGCGGCGTCAGCGCCTGCCCGGTGACCCGCTGGTGGTCGGCCGCCAGTGCCGGCCCGGACAGCCAGGTTTCGACACAGCCGCGGCGGCCGCAGTAGCACTGCGGCGCCGGCCCGACGCTGTCCTCGGCCGGCGGTAGCGGGTTGTGCCCCCATTCCCCGGCGATGCCGTTGGCGCCATGGAGTACGCGGCCGTCCACCACAACGCCGCCACCGACACCGGTACCGAGAATGACACCGAACACGACGGACGCGCCGGCCGCCGCTCCATCCACCGCCTCGGACAACGCAAAGCAGTTGGCGTCATTGGCCATGCGCACCTCGCGCCCGAGCGCGACCTGCAGATCTTCCTTCAGCGGCCGGCCGTTGAGACAGGTGGAGTTCGCGTTGCGCATGCGGCCATCCAGCGGCGACAGCGATCCCGGCATGCCCAGTCCCACGGTGGCGGACACCGCGAGTTCGGCCTCCGCCTGCCGGACCATGGCGGCGATCTGCGCTACCGTGGCCGCGTAGTCGCCGGCCGGCGTGGGCAGTCGGCGGCGCAGCCGCTCGCTGCCGTCGTCGGCCAGCGCAATCAGTTCGGTCTTGCTGCCGCCCAGATCCACGCCTATGCGCATGGCCGAGGTTCCGCGTTCCGGGCCACAATGACGCACTCCATCCATCGATTCGCTCATTCCATGATTGTCACTTTCAAGTCCCGGGCAAGCGCCGACACCCTCATGTTCGGCGACAACGCGCGCCAGTTGCTGACGCTGATGGGCAAGGCCTTCGACCGGAAAGGCATTATCACGCTCGAACAGTTGCCCGACGCGATCGACGCGCTGAAAAGGGCGGCGGCAGAGAGCCGCGCCGGCCAGCGCACCCAGCCGGTGGACGACGCGCCGGACGAGCCGACACCGGCCATGCTGATGCCGGTGTCGCTGGCACAGCGCGCCCAGCCGCTGATCGAACAACTGGAGCGTTCACTGAAGGCCGGTGAGCCGGTGATCTGGGAAAGTTGAAACGGCTTCAGCCGGACACACCTGTCACGTTTTCGCAACATCTGGCGGCGCAGCATCGAAAGCGCTGGAAGCGTGGAATGGCGTGGAACAGAATTCGCCCCGTTCCGTCACCCCCGTCAGGATTCATGACCGAAATGCTGCTGGCCGCCCCGGCCGTCGAAGACCCCGCCCCCGTCCCGCCTGTCATGCCGATGGATTCCGAATGCTGCGAATCCGGCTGCGAACGCTGTGTATGGACGGTCTATCAGGAAGAAAAGCTGGCGCACGAGCGCCGCTACGCCGCCTGGCTCAAGCGCCACCCCGAAGCGTGTCCCGCGCCTTGATTGCGGCCACCGATTGAAGAACGCCCGAAGGAAGAACGGGATTCTTCCTTCGGGCGTCGTCAGACCTTCCCTCGCAGTCGCATCCGGCTCGTTCAGCCGTGCGGCGAGCCTATGGTCGTCTTGTTGATGAACACTGCCCGGTCTATCGGCACCACCCACACCAGACCGTCGCCGGTCTGGCCGGTGCAGGCGATGCTGATGATGCGGCGGACGATGTCGTCGACCTTTTCGTCCGGGGCGACGATTTCTATGCGCACTTTGGCCGAGTAATCGGTCAGCTCTTCCTTGATGTTGTGCGGCGTGTGCTCGCTCGGTGCGCCGAAGCCCTCGACCTTGCTGACGGTCATGCCCGGAAAGCCCGGCATTTCACGCAGTACGGTACGCAGCTTCGGCAATTTGTTCGGCCGGATGATGGCGCGGATTTCCTTCATGTCGTGATCTCCGTGAAACAGTCGGTCAAGCTTCGAATGGCTTGTCGTCGAACCAGGTATACAGCGCCGGTACCACCACCAGCGTGAGCAAGGTGCAGGTGATGAGGCCGCCGATCACCACGATGGCCAGCGGTCGCTGTACCTCCGAGCCGGGGCCGGTGGCGAACAGGAAAGGCACCAGACCCAGCAGCGCCACGGTCGCCGTCATCATGACCGGGCGGAAGCGCATCTTCGCACCCTGCACCACCGCCTGCATCAGCTCCATGCCCTCATTGCGCAGGCCGCGGATGTAGGACACGAGCACTACCCCGTTCAACGTCGCTATGCCCCACAGCGCGATGAAGCCTACCGACGCCGGCACCGACAGGTATTCGCCGCTGACGAACAGCCCGATCACGCCGCCGATCGAGGCGAAGGGCAGCACAGTGATGATGAGGGTGGCAAAGCGCAGCGACCCGAACAGCAGGAAGAGCAGGAAGAAGATGGCCGCTACGGTGATCGGTACGATGACCGAAAGATGGCCGAGCGCGCGCTCCATGTTCTGGAACTGGCCGCCCCACTCGAAGTAATAGGCTTCGGGCAGTTGCACCTGTGCGCCCACCTTCTGCTGCAGCTCGGCCACAAAGCCGCCGAGATCGCGGTTGGCCACATTGATGCCGATGACGATGCGGCGCTTGCCGGTTTCGCGCGAAATCTGCGCCGGGCCGTCGCGCACGTCGATGCTGGCCAGACTGGACAACGGAATCTGCGCGCCATCCGGCGTCGGCACCAGCATGCTGCGGATGGCTTCGATGTTGTCGCGGAAGCGCTCCGGCAGACGCACCACGGCAGCGAAGCGGCGCTCGCCCTCGAACACGTCGGTCACGTGGCGACCGCCGATGGCCGCCTCGATCAGATCGTTCACGTCGCCCACATTGAGTCCGTAGCGCGCGATGGTCGGCCGGTCGATTTCGATGGTGAGGTACTGCTGACCGGTCACGCGCTCGATCTTGATTTCGCTCGCGCCCGGCACGCCGCGCGCCACGCGCGCAATCTCGTCGGCCTTGGCCTTCAGCAGGTCCAGGTCATCCCCGAATATCTTGACCGCGACGTCGGCCCGCACGCCGGTAACCATTTCATCAACGCGGTCGGAAATCGGCTGCGCCATGATGATGTTGACGCCCGGCAAGGCGGTGAGCTTCTCGCGGATGGCGTTCTGGATGGTTTCCTGCGTCCAGCCTTCAGGCCACTCCTCCCGCGGCTTGAGCGACACGATGGGCGTCGATTCGTTCTGCGACTGCGGGTCGGCCGGCGACTCGCCGCGGCCGACACCCGACACTGCCGATTTCACGCCCGGCACCTCCATCACCAGACGCATGGCCTCGCGTTCCATGCGCAGCGATTCCTGCAGCGAAATATTGGGCACGCGGTCCATCGCCGGCACCACCGAACCTTCCTTCATTTCCGGAATGAAGGCGGTACCGAGCAAGGGCAGCAGCAGGATGGCACCGATGAAGGCCGCCACCGCCAGCGACACCGTCATCTTCGTGTTGCGCACCGCCCATTCAAGCATCGGCACATAGGGCTTCTTCAACATTCGGATGAGCCAGGTGTCGTGATCGGCACCGCCCTTGAGCATATAGCTCGACAGCACCGGCGTCAGCGTCAGCGACAGCACCAGCGACACGAACAGCGCAATCGCGATGGTGTAGGCCAGCGGCGCGAACATCTTGCCCTCCATGCCCTGCAACGTCATCAACGGCAGGAACACGAGGATGATGATGCCGATGCCGAAAATGACCGGAGTGGCGACCTCCATCACCGCGGACAGGATGACGCGGATGCGGCTTTCGCCTTCCTCCTCGGCATGACCCAGCCGCTCGAAGGCATTCTCGACCACCACCACCGAGCCATCCACCATCAGGCCGATGGCGATGGCCAGCCCGCCCAGCGACATCAGGTTGGCCGAAAGACCCAACTGGTTCATCGCCATGAAGGTGACCAGAGGCGTCACCACCAGCGTGGCGATCACGATGACCGACGAGCGCAGGTCTCCAAGGAAGAGGTAGAGCACGATGACCACGAAGATGACGCCTTCGATGAGCACCTTGATCACCGTGGCCAGCGCTGCATCGACCAGTTCCGACCGGTCGTAGTAAGCCTCGATCTTCAGGCCGCCAGGCAGCATGTTGTTGTCGTTGATGGTCGCGACCTTCTTCTTGATGTCGGACACCACCGCTTTCGCATTGCCGCCGGCCATCATCATGACGACGCCGCCCACCGCCTCGGTGCTGCCGTTCTTGACCACGGCACCGACCCGAACCGCATGACCGAAGGCGACCTCGGCCACGTCGCGGATATAGACGGGCGTGCCCTCGACTTCCTTCACCACGATGAGGCGGATGTCGTCCAGATCCTTGACCAGACCGACGCCGCGGATCAGATACTGTTCGGCGTTCTGCGGCAGCACGCCGCCGCCGGCATTGGCATTGTTGCGAGCCAGCGCCTCGTACACGTCCTTGACGGTGATCTGGTAGTGACGCAGGCGATCGGGATTGACCAGCACCTTGTACTGCTTCTGGTAGCCGCCCTGCGAATTGATCTCGGCCACACCGGTAGTCGAGCGCAGCAAGGGCCTCACCACCCAGTCCTGTATGGTGCGGCGCTCGGTCAGTTCCTGCTGCGTCAGTTCGCGCTCGCCGTCGTCCGGCCGCACCAGCGTGTACTGGTAGACCTCGCCAAGACCGGTGGACACCGGACCCAGCACCGGCACAATGCCGACCGGCATGCGGTCGCGCACTTCGAGCAAGCGTTCCATCACCAGCTGGCGCGCAAAGTAGACGTCCGTCTTGTCGGTGAATACCAGCGTGATCAGCGACAGGCCTGGCTTGTTCAGCGAACGCATCTCGACCAGACCGGGCAGTCCGGTCATGCCGATCTCGATCGGTACGGTAATGAAGCGTTCGACCTCTTCCGGCGAACGGCCGGTGGCGTCGGTAGCGATCTGTACCTGTACGTTGGTCACGTCGGGGAAGGCATCCACCGACAGCTTGCGCGCCGCGTCCAGGCCGAAAGCCAGCAGACACAGCGCGACGACGACAATGACGAGGCGCTGTTTCAGCGCCCCGCGCACGAGGGATTCAATCATGGCGTCTCCAGTTCATCCGTTCAGCGTTGGCGCAAGGTCGCAGGGCACTCATTCGAGTTCCTTGCGCTTGCGTTCGTTGTTCAGATGGAAAGCGCCATCGATCACCACCTTCGTGCCTTCGGCCACGCCGCCCAGCACCGGGCGCATGTCCCCGATCGCCGGGCCGAGAGCGACTTCCGTCAGCTTGAACTGCTGTTGCCCGACCTGTACGAAGATGTAGTCCTTGTTGTTCTCGCGCACCACGGCGGTCGCAGGTACGGCAAGCCGCGCAGTCGGCCGCCCTTCGATCATCACGGTCGCCAGCATGGCCGGCTTCAGCGAGCGGTCGCTGTTGTCGAGTTCGCTGCGCACCATGATGGTCCGCGTGGCCGGATTCACCGTGTCGGAAATGAAGATGAGCTTGGCCGTGAGCTGCTGGCCCAGCGCCGGTATCTCGACCTGGATGTTCTGACCCGGACGAACCGCCGCCGCCTGCTGTTCGGGCACTTCGGCCTCCACCCAGACGCGCGACAGATCGGCCACCGTGAACATGACCTCGCTGGGCTGCACCACCTGCCCCTGGGCCACCAGCCGTTCGACCACGGTGCCGGCCATGGTGGCGACCACCGGCGACACCGAGTTGATGGCGCCTGTGGCCGACAGCTTCTCCAGCGCTTTCGACGATATGCCGAGCACGCGCAACTGGTCGGTCGCCGCCCGCTGTTCGGCCAGCGAAATGGCCAGTTCGCTCTCGCGGCGCTGCAGTTCCGCACTGCCGATCACGTCGGCGGCGAACAGCTGCTGGGCACGCTCGACATTGCGCTGGTTCAGTTGCGCCTGCGCACGCGCCTTCATGTAGGCGAGCTGTGCGGCACCGAGTTCGGTACTGTTCAGCACCGCAAGCGTGTCGCCGACCTTGACCTGCTGGCCGAGCACGGCGGTCAGTTCGGTGACCCGGCCGGTAACCGTGGCGCCGATGCGGGTGACCCGCTGCTCGTCGAAATCGACCTGACCGGCCACACGCAAGGTGTCGGACAGTTCGAGCTTCTGGATGGAACCGAGCTTGACGATGTTGCCGAGATTGTCGCCGGCCTGGACCAGATTCGGGTCGACCGGCGCCGCGGCGGTCGCTGGCGCGGTCTCGTCGGACTTTCCGGAGCAGGCGGACAGCAACAGGGAAGCGCCGAGCAATCCGGCGCACAGCAAGGGGCGGCTATGGATGAGTTTCATGTTCGCGTCTGAATGTGAGTGAATTCGTTGTGCGTGGGCCGGTTCAGCGCAGCGCGCCAAGGCGTTCGATTTCGGCGACGGCATTGATCAGTTCGTAGCGGGCGCTGATCAGCTCGTTGCGGACGGCGCGGAAGGTGCGCTGCGCATCCAGCACTTCGAGGATGCCGCGCTCACCGAACTTGTAGGCGGCTTCCGCCACTTTCAGCGCCGCCTCGGCCTGGCGCACGATGCCGCTTTCCAGCGCCGATACCTGGGTGCGCGACAGGTCGTACTGACGGTAGGCGGCATCGAGCTGTTGCTGCAGTTCGAACATGCGCCCTTCGAGCGCCATGCGGTTGCGCTCGCCCTGCGCGCTGGCCTGGGCGATCTGGCCCTGGCGGCGGTCGAACAGCGGAATGCTCACCGCCACGCCGATCCGGTTGGCGTCGTACTCCGGGTCCTGATCGCGGCCGAGCTTGAACGAAAGCTCCGGCATGCGACGCAGCTTCTCCAGTTCGATCTGCTCCTTCGCGCGCTCGATCTCGGCACGCAGACGGGCGATTTCGGGATTGCGCGTCAGCATGTCCTCGCGCAGGCGTTCGAGCGGCGGCAGCTCGACGTCGTTGACCAGATTGCCTTGCAGTTCATAGTCCAGCGGCAGGCCACCGCCCACCAGTCCGCGCAGCCGTGCCTTGGCCTGTGCGATGCGCAATTCGGCGGCATCCGCGTTCTTCTGCGCGTTCAGAAGTTCGGTATCGGCACGGATCAGCTCATAACGTGGCGCTTCGCCGGTATTGACCCGCACTTCGACGCGGTTGCGGATGGCCTTGGCCAGTTCCAGATCTTCGCGCGCGGCGATCAGCTCGCGCTCGTGGCGGATGACGGCGAAAAAGCTCTGTTTCAGACGGGCCAGCAGTTCCACCTCGTAAGCCTGGGCGCCGGACATCGCCGAAGCGACACCGGCTTCGGCCACACGCAGGCGGGCGTCGCGCTGCGACGGATAGTCGAAGCGCTGTGACAGCGTGATCGACGCGAGCGAACCGGGCGCGAGGCCGGGACCGCGCGCACTGCGGTCGCCGCCCATCACTTCCAGTTCGGGATTGGGATAGGCGATGGCGGTCAGCGTGTCAGCGCGACTGACGTCTACATCGGCGCGCGCAGCGCCAAGCGAAGCGTTCGATTGCAGCGCAAGATCGCGCAGCTGGTCGAGCGTGTAGCGCTCTGCAGCCCCTGCTGCATGCACGTACAGGCCAAGAATGGCGAGAAGGGCGAAAGCTTTTGTTTTCATGGGTCCGATGCCCTGACGAATGAATGAAACAGCACGGAGCGCCCGCGAGCCACCTGTGCGGCGCGGGCATGAAACGAAATGAAGAGCTCGATCCGGACGGACCGTGAGCGCTCAGGCCCGCCTTGGTGGCCGCAACGGAACCCGCGCGGGCTCCGGCTGCAGCAAGGCTGTCTGGACGACAGTCAGCGCCGGTCGGGCGTGCGGGCAGGCTGCGCGGGCAGGTTCTGCAACGAAGGGATCGGGCGGATCGCCAGCAAGATCCAGCCGGTGCATCAGCACTGCGTAGACACCGCTCGCCAGATCGGTCGAATCGGAGAACGCGGAGCAGGTTGCGCACTGTTCCGGTGCATCGCTGGACGATGCCGATCCTGCCCCGACCAAAGAAAGGGCAAGCAGCAACAAAGCGGTAGCAAGCAGTTGGCGCAGGATGCTCATAGGGTGCTGCGACGCATGAAGCGAAATTTTGGTTCCCTTTCATGAAACCACCGATTGAACTTGCGGTGCAACATGAAACATCGCGAAGCAGCTTCCATGCCGGAAATGTGGCCGCGCTTTGATAAACTTCCGGCGCTGCACCACCTTCCCGGACCTTCCCCGATGCTCAAGCTGTTCCGCCACTTCGTGCTGCTGTTCCCCGCCCTGCTTCCGCTGACCGCCTCCGCTGACCTGATTCCGCCACCCCAGCCGGATGCCAGGGCCTGGTTGCTGATCGACCATGAATCCGGCGCGGTCATGGCGCAGTCGCGCCCGGATGACAAGGTCGAGCCAGCCTCGCTGACCAAGCTGATGACCGCCTATCTCACCTTCAAGGCCCTGAAGACGGGTCGGCTCAAGCCCGATCAGACCGTCCCGGTCAGCGTCGCGGCCTGGAAGACCGGCGGCTCGAAAATGTTCATTGCGCCGGACAAGCCGGTCACCGTCGATGAACTGATACGCGGCATGATCATCCAGTCCGGCAATGACGCCTGTGTTGCACTGGCCGAAGCCATCGCCGGTTCCGAGGCGGCTTTTGCGCAGATGATGAATGCCGAAGCGAAGCGTCTGGGCATGGCCGGCACGCAGTACCGCAATTCGACCGGTCTGACCGAGGACGGCCATTACACGACAGCGCGCGATCTGGCCATCCTCGCCCGGGCGATGATCCGGGACTACCCCGAGTTCTACCCGCTTTACTCGACGCTGGACTACACCTACAACGGCATCAAGCAAGGCAATCGCAACCGCCTGCTCACGATGGATCGCAGCGTTGACGGCATGAAGACCGGTCACACCGATGCCGCTGGCTGGTGTCTGGTGTCGTCAGCCAGGCGCGATGGGCGGCGCGTGGTGTCGGTACTTCTGGGCGCGCCGACCGAGAAAGGACGCATCGAATCGTCGGCGGCGCTGCTGAACTACGGCTACAACGCGTGGGAGAACGCAAAGCTCGCGCTGGCCGAAGAAGTACTGGCCACGCCGGCCGTATACAAGGGCATGGCCGCCAGCGTGCAACTGGGCGTGGCCGAAGATGCCGTAACCACGGTGCCGCGCGGTCAGGCCGGCAAGGCGAGCCGTGAGCTCGTGCTCAACACACCGGTGATTGCGCCGGTGATGGCCGGGCAGCAGCTGGGCACGCTCAAGGTGAGCCTGGACGGAAAGCCGGTCGGCGAATACCCGCTGGTGGCCAGGGTGGCGGTCGAGGAAGGCGGATTCTTCCGCCGCGTCTGGGACACGATCCGGCTCTGGCTGGGTCTTTGACGAAATGCGTTCGCTCGGCCTCTTGAGGTCGCCCGCCGGGCGGCGCTCAGCGCACTGGCAAACCGGAATGACGCACGCCGAGGATGAATCGCATGGCTGACGATCAACGCCAGGACACCCTGCTCGAATTCCCCTGTGAGTTCCCTCTCAAGATCATGGGCGCCCGGCACGACGATTTCGCCCAGGTCGTGGTCGAGGTGGTGCTGCGACACGCCCCCGATTTCGACCCCGCCACGCTGGGTATGCGGCCCTCGTCCGGGGGTCGCTACATCGGCCTCACCGCGACCATACGGGCGACATCGAAGAGCCAGCTCGACGCGCTGTACCGCGAACTGAGCGCCCACCCCATGGTGAAGGTCGTACTGTGAGCGCCCTCGTCCGCGCGCTGGGCAGGGCGGACTACACCGCGGTCTGGCGCAACATGCAGGCCTTCACCGGCCGGCGCGACGCCGGCACACCCGACGAGTTATGGCAGGTCGAACACCCACCCGTCTTCACGCTGGGTCTGGCCGGCAAGCGCGAAAACCTGCTGCGCGACATCGGCGTACCGGTGGTCGAGAGCGATCGTGGCGGCCAGGTGACCTATCACGGGCCGGGTCAGGTGGTCATCTACACTCTGTTCGACCTCAAGCGCGCCGGACTGGGCGTGCGCGAAATGGTGAGCCGTATCGAACAGTCGGTGATCGATCTGCTGGCTGCGCACGGTGTCAGCGCACAGCGGCGCAGTGGCGCGCCCGGCGTCTATGTGGGCAAGGGCGACGACGAAGCCAAGATTGCCGCACTCGGCCTGCGGGTGAAGAACGGCCGTACCTACCATGGCGTTTCGCTGAACGTCGACATGGACCTGACACCGTTTGCCGCGATCAACCCCTGCGGTTACAGTGGGCTGCGCGTCACACAGACGCGCGATCTGGGCATCGCACTCCCACCGGAAGCGATCTGCCTGCAACTGACCGGCGCGTTACAGCGCGCCCTACAAGAATAGGTAAACAGCAGCCATGAGCGACACCGCCTACGACCCGACCGAAAAACAGAAGGGTTCGCTGAAGACCGCCCGCATCCCGATCAAGGTGGTGCAGGCCGAAACGCTGCGCAAGCCGGACTGGATACGCGTTCGCGCGGCGCGCCACGACAGCCGCTTCGGAGAGATCAAGCAGATCCTGCGCGACAGCGGCCTGCACACGGTGTGCGAGGAGGCGAGCTGTCCGAACATCGGCGAGTGCTTCGGCGGCGGCACCGCCACCTTCATGATCATGGGCGACAAGTGCACCCGCCGCTGCCCCTTCTGCGACGTCGGCCACGGCCGGCCGGACCCGCTGGATGCCGGCGAGCCGGAAAAGCTGGCGAAAACCATTGCCGCGCTGAAGCTGAACTACGTGGTCATCACCAGCGTGGACCGCGACGACCTGCGCGACGGCGGCGCCCAGCACTTCGTCGACTGCATACGCGCGGTGCGCGAGCACTCGCCGCGCACGCAGATCGAGGTGCTGGTGCCGGATTTCCGCGGCCGCCTCGACATCGCGCTGTCCATCCTCGACGCCGCACCGCCGGACGTGATGAACCACAACCTGGAAACCGTGCCGCGGCTGTACAGGATGGCGCGCCCGGGCTCCGACTACGCGCATTCGCTCGACCTGCTGCGCCAGTTCCGCGCCCGCCACCCCGAAGTGCCGACCAAGAGCGGCCTGATGCTGGGGCTGGGCGAAACCGACGACGAAATCCTCGACGTGATGCGCGACATGCGCGCGCACGACGTGCAGATGCTGACGCTGGGCCAGTACCTGCAGCCCTCGGGTGGTCACCTGCCGGTGCTGCGCTACGTGCATCCGGACACCTTCGCGATGTTCGAGCGCGAAGCGGCGGCGATGGGCTTCAGCCACGCCGCCTGCGGCCCGCTGGTGCGCTCCAGCTACCAAGCCGACCGTCAGGCACACTCAGCCGGCCTTGCCGGCTGATATGACCATCGGCCGCGCCGCTGCAGCCGGCCGATCGGCCGTTTGCGGTGCCGTTCCGGGGTCTGTCGACGTCGAACTGCGGGCCGCGATGCGCTGAACATCTCGGGCGACCGCTTGCCATGATGCGGGAAGCTCTGCCGATGGAGAATGTCCGGCGCTTGCATCGCTCACCCGCCGGGTGAGAACGCTTCGACTTCTCCTGCACGGCGCACGGCTGCATCGATCGTCCTCGCACCTCGCCGCACGCCCAGCCGGCCTTGCCCCTGGCGGTCGTCCGCCGAGCGCCGAACGACCCGGGTCTTCGGGTTCGACGACGGCTGACCCTAGGCCGTGTCCAGTGTGTCCAGTGCGTCCAGCACGCGGCAGCGCGCCGCCGGGAAATCGAAGGACTCGACCAAGCGCGCCAGGGGGTCTGCCATGTGTGCGCCGCGGCTGGCCACCAGCGCCGGCTCCAGTTCATGCCACAGAGAGACCGCACGCATGTCGTCCTGATCAAGCAGCCCGGCGAGCGTCTCCAACTGTGTCCGCAATCGCGCCTCATCCACGGGTGCGCGTTCCGCGGCCGCATCCGCGACGACCGTGTCCACGGATTCGCTGCCGCCGTGGCTTGCGTGCAGCCTCCGTTCCGGCGCCAGGGCGGGTTCGCCGAGGCCGTTCTCCAGTTCGGGCAACCAGCGCGCGATCGTTGCATACAGGAGCTGGGGGTCAACCGGCTTGGACAGATGGGCCGTCATGCCGGCCTCGTCACAGAGGCGACGGTCTTCGGTGAATGCGTTGGCCGTCATGGCGACGATGGGCAGACCCTCCCGGCCGGGCAGGGCGCGTATGCGGCGCGTCGCTTCAATGCCATCCATCACCGGCATCTGGATATCCATGAGTATCAGGTCGTACCGCTGCGCGCGCACGAGTTCCACCGCTTCGGCGCCGTCGGTGGCCAGATCGACGCGCAGGCCGGCACGTTCGAGCAATGCTCGCGCGACCTCCTGGTTGACCACATTGTCCTCGACCAGCAGCACGCTCGCGCCGTGGCGCACCTGCGCCTGCTTTCCGGCGGGCGCATCGTCGTGCCGCGACGGGCCTGGCGTTGCGCGTCGTGCCCACAGCGTAAACCAGAAGACGGAGCCGACACCCGGCGTGCTTGTCGCGCCGGCCTCGCCACCCATCAGATGTGCCAGCCTGCGACAGATCACCAGACCGAGGCCCGTGCCGCCGTACTTGCGCGTGGTGGCCGCTTCGGCCTGCACGAAGGGTTCGAACAGACGTGCGAGCTTGTCTGCGGCGACGCCGATGCCGGTGTCCCGGACTTCGAAACGCAACAGGACCGCGTCGGGCATGTCCCGCTCGATGCGGGCACACAGCGTGACGCTGCCATGCTCCGTGAACTTGATCGCGTTGCTCAGGTAGTTGATCAGCAACTGGCGTATGCGCAAGGCGTCGCCCAGCAAGGTCAGCCCGCGCAAGCGCGGGTCGATGTCGGCCACATACGCCAGATTCTTGCTGCGCAACCGCTCGCTCATGATGCTTAGCGCATTGTCCACCGTGGCCAGGGGACTGAACGGCGATTCTTCCAGCTGCAAGCGGTCGGCTTCGATCTTGGACAGATCGAGCACGTCGTCGATGATGCCCAGCAGATGCCGGGCAGAAGCGTCTATCTTCTGCAGGCGGTCGCGTTGCGCCGGCTCTGCGATATCGCGCATGAGCAGATGGGAGAAACCGATGATGGCATTCATCGGCGTACGGATCTCGTGACTCATGTTGGCCAGGAAGGTGCTCTTGGCGGAATTGGCGGCTTCTGCCTCCAGGCGCGCGCGCTCCAGTTCAACGGTGCGGCTGAGCACGAGTTCCTCCAGTCGGTGCCGGTAGGCGTCCAGTTCCGCCTGAGCCGCCTTCTTTTCCGTCACATCCTCCTTGATCGCAAGGTAATGGGTGATGCAGCCGTCGGGCTGACGTACCGGCGCAATCCGCACCCACTCGGTGTACTCGCTGCCGTCCTTGCGGCGATTGATCAGTTCGCCCGCCCACGGTTCGCCAGCCGTCAGCCGCGCCCACATGCCGGCGTAGACCTCGGCGTCCGTGCGGCCGGAGCGCAGGATGCGCGGATTCTCGCCCAGGACCTCGTCGCGCGTGTAGCCGGTGATTTCGGCAAACCGCTTGTTCACATACTCGATGCACGCATCGGTATTGGTGATGACGATACTGTTCGGACTTTGCTCGACGGCCAGCCAGAGCTTGCGCAGATCCGCTTCCACCTGTCTGCGCGAAGTGACGTCGCGCGTCACGCCCTGCAAATGCGTGACATGCCCGCTCCCGTCCGTGCGCAGGGTGGTCACCACCTCGGTTGCGATGACCCGGCCGTCCCGGTCCAGTTGCTCGAGATCGATCACGTTCGAGCGCATGCTGTCGTCGCCGGCTTCAAAGGCGGCGATGCGCCTGGCCAGTCCCGACGCGATCTCCCGGAAACGCTCTCCGTTGACCGAACGGCTCATCGGCTGACCGATCACCTCGTCGACTCGATAGCCGAACATGCGTTCGACCGCCTGGCTGACGTAGACAAAGCAATCCGCCTTCAGATCGTACAGCCAGATCACGTCGCTGGAGTTTTCGGACAGCAGGCGGTGGCGTTCCTCGCTGGCACGCAACCTCTCTTCCGCCTCGCGACGTTCCGTGATGTCCCACCAGATGTCCGACAGATAGATGCGGCCACGCAGGCGTATCGGCTTGATGCTGGCGCGCACGCGGCTGATGCTGCCGTCCTTGCGACGTCGCAAGGTGTCGAACTGCAGCCCCCCGGCAGCGACCGCCTCGTTCATGCGTGCGCGCAAGGCCTCGCCGGCATATTCGGCATTGATGTCAGCCAGGGTGAGCCGGGCAAACTCCTCGCGCGTGTATCCGCAACTGGTGCAGGCGGCATCGTTGAACTCGATGAACTGCAGCGTTTCCGCGTCGATCAGTGTGATCGAATCGGAGGCCTGGGACACGATCGCGCGATAGATGTCCTCTCGTTGCAGGGCGCGCTCGGCTTCTTCGCGCCGCTCGATCACACTACCGAGCCGTTCGCCAAGCACCCGCAGCAGGTGCCTTTCCTCTTCGAGAAACGGGCCCTCTTCCCGATCCGGCATCGCGGTCAGATAGCCGACCATGATGTAGCCGCGCGGCCGGCCGGCAACATGGAGCGTTTCCATCTGCCGCTGCACGGCCTGCTCGCAGTCGCCGGTCCGGTGACGACGGCCGTCGACCTCGATGCACGAGACCGCATGCGCCGGATGCAGCCAGGCGGGCGGCAGCAAGGCAGCCAGATCATCCAGCATTTCATCGAGCGGGCGTTCCAGGTCCTCGGTAGCGCGGAAAGCCGCATAGAGGCAATGCAGTTCCTTCACGCGCTCGCCGAGCGCAATCTGCGCCTCGTGAATCGGCGTAATGTCGCGCGCGATACCCAGCACGCCCATCAATTCACCGTTGGCATCGCGCACCGCGGTCTTGGTGGTCTGGAACAGGCCGCGGTAGCCATCCGACTTCAGATCGAGCCATTCCTCGTTGGTGATCGGCTTCCCCGCCTTCACCGCCGCACGGTCGTGCGCACGGAAGGCATCCGCCACTGCACGCGAGGCGAAATCGTAGTCCGTGCGCCCGGTCAGTTCCGCTTCCGTCCGGCCGTAGAGTCTTTCGAAGCGCGGATTGCAGAAGCGATAGACGCCATCGACGTCCTTCAGCCAGACCAGATCAGGCAGGGCGTTGAGCAGGATGCGAAGCCGCGAGCGCTCCTGCTCGAGCGCCTGCGACTGCAGTTCGCCCTCCTGCCGCGCACGGCGAAGCGAGCGGACATGGGCAATCTGCTGCACCAGCAGACCGAACACCAGCGCCGCGCTGACAGCCAGCATCAGCACCACCGGGCGGTGGTCGTCCCACATTTCGATCGCCAGGTCGGCCAAGGACAGATGCGGCGCTGCGCTGGCATGCGCCGACCACAACAGCAATGCGCCGCCCGGCGGGAACGCGACGCGAAGCCGGCGGGCGAATGTCACGCCGGTCCCGTCCCGTCATCGGGGGCGCGGTCGGCATAGCGCTCGGCGATCTCGCGAAATCGATCGATATTGGCAAGAAAGGCATCCACCACATCGGGGTCGAAATGACGGCCTCGCCCTTCGGCGATGATGGTGCAGGCTTTGTCGATCCCGAACGCAGGCTTGTACACCCGCTTGCTGATCAGCGCGTCGAACACGTCCGCCAGCGCCATCAGGCGCGCGGGCAACGGAATCGCTTCTGCAGACAGGCCATCCGGATAGCCGCTGCCGTCCCACTTCTCGTGGTGATGGCGTGCGATGTCCATCGCGATGAAGAGGAAATCCAGCGCTTCGCGCTCTTCCTGATCGCGGATCGCGCGCCAGATCGCGTCGGCACCCTGACGCGCATGGGACTTCATCACTTCCCACTCCTCCGGCGTATGGCGGCCCGGCTTGTGCAGGATGTGGTCGGGAACCGCCACTTTTCCGATGTCGTGCAAAGGCGCCGCCTTGACGTAGGTCGCGATGCGCGAAGGTGTCAAGGTCGCCGCATGTCGAGGCATCCGTGCCAGCGCCTGCGCGAGTACCTGCACATACGATTGCGTGCGCAAGATGTGGTTGCCGGTCTCGTCGTCGCGCGCCTCGGCCAGACTGGCCAGCGCACGCATGCTGACATCCTGAACCACCTGCGCCTGCCGCAAACGACGCGCCAGCTCGACTTCAAGCCACGCGTTCTGATCGCGCATGCGATCGCGTGCCTCCTTCAGTTCGATCTGGTTGCGTACCCGCGCCAGCACGATGGCCGGGCACACAGGCTTGGTGATGTAGTCGACGGCGCCAAGCTCGATGCCGCTCGCCTCGTCGTCGGTGCTGTCCAGTGCGGTGACGAAAATGACCGGCAGGTCGCGGGTCTGCGGGTTGGCGCGCAGACGGGCCAACACCTCATAGCCGTCCATGTCGGGCATCATCACATCGAGCAGCACGAGATCGGGCCGCGGCTCGCCGGCTGCAGCCACCAGTGCGCGCTCGCCGGACCCGGCGACGCGCACGCGATAGTGCGGCATCAGGATTTCACCGAGCACCGTCAGATTCTCCGGCGTGTCGTCCACCAGCAACAGTGTTTTCGGCGGCGCCGCAAGGGCCCGCGAGGCGCTCATTGTAGAACTCCCTCGGCATCCTGACTGCACAGAGGTCCTCGACCTGCGGCACCGTCTCTCGTGTTCATCCGATCTTACTCCCTCGCGGCGATCCGGCAGGTATAACGGCGCTCCGGGCGAAGTCTTCAGAATGGAAAGGAAAACATTCGATGCAACAGCACGAGCGATACGCAGTGGTGACCGGCCACACCCGGGGACTGGGCGCGGCACTCGCCCGGGAGCTGGCCGCGCGCGGCCTGCATGTGTTCGGCCTGGCTCGCCGCCGCAGCGATGACGCGAGCTGGCTGGCCGGGCAGGCATGCGTCGATCTGGCCGACACGACGGCTGTCACCGCATGGTTGCAGGGCGGCGAACTCGCGCGCTGGCTGGGCGATGCGGGGTGGGCGGTGCTGGTGAACAATGCCGGCTCGCTGGGACCCGTGGCGCCACCGGGCAAACAGGGTGCTCGGGCCATCGCGCAGGCCATCGCACTCAATGTGACGGCGCCGCTGCTGCTCGCCGATGCCTTCGTCGCGGCGTGCAGGCAGGGCGGCGAACGGCGCATCGCCCACGTGTCGAGCGGTGCGTCGCACACACCCTATGCGGGCTGGTCGGTCTATTGCGCCACCAAGGCGGCACTGGACCAGCACGCACGCGCGGCCGCACTCGATCTGCCCGCCGGCCATCTCGTCGCAAGCATCGCGCCCGGCGTGATCGACACCGCGATGCAGGCGCAGATACGCGCCACGCCGGTCGAGCACTTCCCGAACCGTGCCCGCTTCGACGCCCTCAAGCGGGACGGCGCACTGTGGGCGCCGGAGTCGGCCGCACGACGAATGGCCGATTTTCTGCTGTCGGCGCGCTTTGGCGAACAAGCGGTGGTGGATCTGCGCGCGCTGTGAGGCGCACCGCCTGCCCGCTCACATTTCCACGCGGACGGCGCGCACTGCGGCGATCCCCAGCGCTCGACGTGCGCCGTACAGTGCGGCCAGGGTCGATGCGGCGAGCATGGCCAGCAGGATGAGTACGATCTGTCGCCACGATGCGACCCAATCCATGCTCCAGTGGAAAGACTGACGGTTCACCACCTCGATCAGCAGCACGCTCACTGCCAGGCCTGCGATCAATCCGAGCAGCAAACCGGGCAGCGCTGCGTAAAGTCCTTCGGCCAGCATCTGCGCAACGATCTGGCGGCGCGTGCAACCGAGGTGGCGCAACAGCCCGAACTCGCGTGCGCGGGCCGCCGCCGACGCGGCGAAGGCAGCCGCGATGCCGGCCAGTCCGATCAGCGCCGACGCTGCCTGCAGCGCGTAAGTGGCCGCGAAGGTGCGGTCGAACACGCCGAGCGACAGGCGCCGGATGTCCTCGCTGGAACTGAGCTGCAGTGCGTCGCCTTCGCCGCTGGCCGTGCGCAGCAAAGCCGCCACGACCGAAGTCTCGGCCCCCGGCGCCAACCACAGACCGAAGTCATCGGCCGCCGCATCTGCCGTGAGCCTGCGGTACTGCGCCAGGTCGATCACCAGAGCGCCGTGCTGGCGCGCGTAATCGCGCCACAGTCCGGCCACCTGTGCGCGCAGCGAGCGGCCCTCCAGCGGCAGATCGACCTGGTCGCCGGCCCGCCAGCCGTAAAGATCGGCCATGGCTTCGGAAGCCCATACCCGCGGCAACGACCCGGCCGGCGCCTCGGGGCCGATGCGCGGCAGCACGCGTCCTGCGTCGTCCGGCAGCGGCCTGGCAATCAGCGAGACCGGTGGCAGATCCGGTCGCAGCAGCAACGGCCGATGGCGCAGCGCTTCGATGCGGGCGACACCCGGTACGGCGGCCAGGGCGGTCGCCACGGCAGGCGGCCAGGGCCGGTCGCGATCGCCGTGCAGGTATAGATCGGCCGGCAGCACGTCGTCCAGCCAGCGGTCGAAGGACACCCGGAAGGAGCCGACCATGACGGCCATCGCGACGATGAGCGCGCCGGCGGCGAGCACGCCGGCGGCGCTGCGCGCTGCAAAGGCGGGCTCGGCCAGCAGACGGGCGTGCGCCAGACGCCATGAGGGCAGCGCGGGGACGGGCAGCCAGCGCAGCAGCAGCGCCTCCAGCGGGGACACGCAAAGCACGGCGCAGGCGAGCACGCAGGCGATGGCGGCATAACCTCCGAGCGGCAGCCCGTGCAGAGGCGGCAAGGTGGCGGCCAGCGCCGCTCCCAGCGCACACGACAGGGCGGCGCGCCGCCGCGTGCGGCGACCCAGCGCGCGCAGCGGCGGGCCGAAGGTGCCGGCGCGCAAGGCCCGGGCCGGCGCGATGGCCAGCGCGTCGCGTGCCGGCCAGGTAGCGCCCGCCGCCGACGCGAGCACGCCCAGCAGGCCGAAGGCGAGGCTGGCCCAGGGATCGAAGCGAAATCCGGATGCCGTGCCTTCGATCAGACCCGCACCGAGGTCACTGCCGACCAGTCGCAGCGCAAGTGCCGCCAGCACATGGCCGGCGACAACGCCGGCGACCGCACCGAGCGCACCCAGCAGTCCACCCTCGCCGATCAGCAGGCACATCAGCTGGCGTCGCGTCAGGCCGGCCGCGCGCAGAAAGGCAATCTCCGACACCCGACGCGCAATCGATGCCGCCTGCGTCGCCGCCACCAGAAAGCCGCCGACCGCCAGCGCAATCAGCGCCAGCAGTCCGAGGTTCACTCGATAGGCCCGGGACAACCGGTCGGCGCGCTCCAGCGCCTGGGCCGGTGTCTGCAGGGACACACCCGGGGGCAGAACGGAGGCGATGCGGGCAATTGCCGCCTCGCGCGCCTGCCCCTCGCGCAGGCGCAGCGCAATGCGTTGCAGGCGGCCCGGCGTACCGAGGCGCCATTGCGCATCGCCGATGTCGGTGACCGCCAGAACCGCGCCGTCTCCGGCCGCCGGCAGCCAGCCCGCCACCGTGAAGGCCTGTCCGCGCAGCACGATGCGGTCGCCGGGCACACGCGCCAGCGCGCGGCCAGCGGCCGGACTCAGAAAAAGGGCAGCGGGCGCCATCAACCGGCCGACACCCTCGCCGGGTGGCAGCAGGGTCGGCTGCACGGCCGCGGCGCGGAAGGCGTCGATCCCGAGCACGCGCAGACGGATGTCCCGACCCTCGTGCTCCACGGCGACCTCGCGTTCGACCAGCGGACTGGCCGCCGCCACTTCCGGCAGACCCGCCAGCAGCGGGTAGAGCGCTTCGTCCATGCCGTCGGCCGCAACGGCTTCGACATCGGCGCTGCCCGACACACTGCGCAGGCCGGCCTCGAATTCGTCCAGCGCCGCGCGGTGGATGGCCGACACCGCCACCCCCAGCGCCACCCCCAGCGCGATCGCAAGCAAAGCCAGCGCGCTGGCACTGCGCCGCAGCGAACGCCACAACAGTTCAAACATGATGCAGACGGCCGTCGGCACCCAGTCGGAGCACGCGGTCCGCGGTGGCGGCAAGCGTTGCGGAATGGGTCACCAGCAGGCCGCAAGCACCGGCCGACCGCACCGCATCGCGCAGCAGCTCGGCAATCCGCCGGGAGTTTCCGGCATCGAGGTTGCCGGTCGGTTCATCAGCCAGCAACAGGCGAGGCCGGTGCACCAGCGCACGGGCGATGGCCACGCGCTGCAGTTCGCCCCCCGAGAGCAGGCCGGGACTGTCGTCGGCGCGCCCCGCCAGTCCGACCGCTTCGAGCCGGGCGAGCGCGCGCTCGGCGCGCTCGCCCGCCGGCACGCCGGACAGAAGCAGGGGCAACGCGACGTTGTCGCGCACGCTGAGCCAGGGAAGCACGTGAAAGGCCTGGAACACGAAGCCGACTTCTGCCCGGCGCCACAGTGTCGCCGCATCGTCGTCGAACGCCGACACGATGCGCCCGCCGAAACGGACCTGACCTGTGTCCGGTCGCTCAAGGCCGGCAACCAGATTGAGCAGGGTGGACTTGCCGGCCCCCGACTCGCCGATCACGGCAAGGTATTCGCCCGGCTCGACCACAAGGTCGACTGCGTCGAGCAGCACGCGCGCGGGCGGGCCGGGAAGGGTCTTGCCGAGGCTTTCAAGTATGAGCACGACTCATGGACTGCGCGCAATGGACCGGGTTCAACCCGGAATGTCCGCTCGACTCTTGCCGCGGAGACGCCCGCGCGGCGGAACCGCGGCGGGTGCCGGACGCGATGGACTCTCCCGGAGGCATGTCCCGTTGTGGCGGCGAGCAATGATCGACCGGCCTTGCCGCGTCACCCGCGCGTGGCGAGGAACTGGCGGAATTCTCCGGCGTCCATGGGCCGCGCATACAGATAGCCCTGGGCGATCTCGACGCCCTGCTCGCGCAGGTAGTCGGCCTGCTGCTCGGTCTCGACGCCCTCGGCCACCATGTGCAAGCCACGCGCGCGCGCAATCTCGGCAATGTGCGGCACCAGCGGTGCATGCTGGGTCGTTGCACCTATGGTACCGACGAAGGCACGGTCAATCTTCAGCGCGTCGACCGGCAGGTCGTGCAGGTAGGACAGGCTGGAATAGCCGGTACCGAAATCGTCGAGCAGCACCTTGTGTCCGACCTCGCGCAGCCGCGCCAGCACCTCCCCCGCCGAGCCGGCCTGTATCAGGTTGCGCTCGGTCAGTTCGAGTTCGATCTGGCTGCGGCGGATGCCGTTGCCATCGAGCGCGTCGGCCAGCAGTTCGGTCAGATCGCCGCGCTCAAGATCGTGCGACGCGAGGTTCAGCGAAACCGTCAGATCCGGACGACGCTGCAGCAGGTCGCCGATCTCGGAAATCGCGGTGCGAAGAACGCGGGCCGTGATCTCGTGCTCGAAACCGGAGTGCTCGGCCAGGTGCACCAGATCGTCGGTGCTCATGACCGGCTCGTTCTGGTCGGGCCAGCGCACCAGCAGTTCGGCGCCGACGCAACGCCCGTCGAGCAGGCGGATCTGCGGGTGATAGGCCACGCGCAGCTCGCCGCGGCGGATCGCCGACAGCAGCGCGGTGGCGGGCGAGAAGTACTGGCGTGCAAAGCGGCGTACCGCCCACATCAGCAGCGAACTCACGAGCACGCCCAGCAGCGTCATCATCACCAGTGGTTCGGTCCACGCCGCGATCAACTGGGCTCGCGACTGCGCGCCGACCGCCACCACGGGCAGACTGGCGGATTGTGCGACCGCATACAGACGGTCGCCCTGTATGCGCTCGCGACCGGTGACCGCGACGTCGATCATGCCCGGCAGCAAGGGTTCATCGACATGGGCCAGCGGCAGCCAGTCGGTCGTACTGAGCACGGCGAGCCGGGTATCTCCAACCGGGCGAGCCTGGAAGTGACTGGCGTGGATGAGCGCAATGTGTGCGCCGCGGCCTGCCCCTACCGAGGGTCGGGCGTCGTCCAGCGTGTGGGTGACGCGGAACCAGATCTGGCGGCCGCGACCGTCGGACCAGTCGGCCGTCGGCAGTTCGCGACTCTGGTCGCCCATGCTGCTGCAGGCGATCCGGCCGTTCTCGACATAGGCGATTTCGCGCACGAACGGCGTGCAGTAGGCGATCTGGCGCAGCTTCTCGATGTGTGCGGGCGAACAGACAGGCTGTGGAAAAGAATCCAGCTCGCCCAGTTCCGACTGCGCTTCTTCGAACACCTGTTCGGCACGCGCCAGTGTCTGCCGCGCCAGCGCGTCGAGGTGCTGGCTTTCGACGCGCAGCGTATAGACCCAGGAAAAATAGAGCGCAGCCGCCACCGGCAGCAGTCCGGCAAGCAGGGCTGCCACGGTGAGCAGCGTGGTCAATGCGTGACGTCGCACGGCGTGATTCTCGGTATGCTGCGGCCGCTCGGGCGACCTTGATCGTTATTCGATGTGCACTGGACAAAGAGTGTAAGCGCTGGCAGGCGGCTCGACGCGCGTCGAGCCGGAATCTTCGCGTCTTTTTGTGACGCGACGCCTTCTTCGCGTGCATCTCAATCGGTCATATCCTGCTGCAGGAGACGCAGCGTCAGTTCGACCCGGGCCTGTACCGGCGTCAGCGCGCCGGCGGACGGCAATGCGGATGTCGCACCCTCTGCCTCGACCAGTGCACCGCGGCCGATGCGGGTCGCACGCAGCACGGCGACACCCGCCTCCTGCGCGCGCAGAAGAGCCTCTTCGAGTGACCGCGACAGCGTTCCGTTGCCGGTACAGGCTGCCACGATGCCGCGCACACCGAGTGCGCACAGTGCATCGACCAGCACGCCGTCGGCACCCACGGTGTTCATGACAATATCCACGCGCGGCCAGTCCGCACGCAGCATGGCGTCCAGACCGAACGGTTCGCCGTCCGGCCATTCCCTCAAGCGCCGCAACCGGCCATCCTCGACGAAGCCGAGCGGACCCGCATCGCCCGAATCGAAGGCATCCATGCGATAGGGATGTACCTTGCGCAGATCCCGACCGGCATGAACGACGCCGGCAACGCAGGCGAGCACGCCCCGCGCCTCCGGCAACGCTGCGACGCTCACTGCATCAAGCAGGTTCTGCGGACCGTCGGCCGCCAGCGCAGTGGCCGGCCTCATGGCCGCGGTCAGTACCACCGGACGCGCCGGCGCGAGCACGCGGTGCAGGAACCATGCCGTCTCCTCCATCGTGTCGGTTCCGTGCGTCACGACAATGCCCGCCACCTCGGGCCGCGCCAGGTGATGGGCGGCGCGGGTCGCCAGCGCGCGCCAGATGTCGACCGACATGTCCTTGCTGTCGACCTGGGCAACCTGTTCGGTTTCGATGTCCAGTCCGGATGGCATCTGCGTGCCGGCCGCCAGATCGGCCACGGCGATGCTCGCTGCCCGGTACTGGACGTGCTGCCGTGCGCTTGCGGCCTGTCCGGCTATCGTGCCGCCGGTGCCAAGGATGACGATGCGCTTCATGGCGGGAAATCGGGAAGGTTGATTGACGCATTCTGGTGGAGTGCCTGCCGCGCGCGCAAGCCCGGGCATGGTGCGAGAAGGGGCGCACGCTTCACAGCGGGGCCCTGCTTCGGACACAATGCGCTGCCTGCCCTGTGGCGTCCATTCTGTCCTTCGACCGGTCCCCGTCCATGCGCGTACTGTTCTTCTTCGCCGCCCTCGGCTTCGCCATCGTCGGCATGTCCGGAGTCACCTTGAGCCTGCTCAATCTGATCGACGAAACACAGGCCGGTGGCTGGCCACTCTGGCAGTCGCTGCCGATGACCGCCATCGGCGCGGCCGGCTTCCTTTTCTGCCTCGTGAAGGTGATCCGCGGCGTGCGCGAGGAAGCACCGCGTCACTGACCGCGAAGCATCGGCCCCCGCGCCGCGCGTCAGCGCGGAGCACCGCGTCCGGCACGCAGCCTGGCGGGCGTGATGCCCAGTCGGGCGCGCAGCACGCGCGTCATGTGGGCCTGGTCGGAAAAGCCGCAGCAGGCCGCCACTTCCTTGACCGCCATGTCGCCGGCAGCGAGCAGCTGGCGCGCGCGCTCGACGCGACGGTCGATCACGAAGGCGTGCGGCGCCCGCCCCTGTGTCTCGCGGAAGCGGCGGTGGAAGGTGCATGCGCCGAGGCCGGCCGCCTCGGCCATGTCTTCCAGCGTCAGTGTCTCGTGCAGGCGGCTGTCGATCAGGTCGAGCACGCGGCGCATCTGCGCCGGCGACAGGCGGCCGCCCGGAAGGTCGTGGCGGAAGGTGACCTGGGCGTATTTGCGCAGCAGGTGCACCGCCAGCTGCGTGCCCAGCGTTTCGGCATACAGCGGGCCGCCCATCTCGGGCTGCACCGCTTCCCGGGTGATCGCGTCGGTGATGGCGAGCAGGGTCGGGTCGCGCGTGCACAGCACGTCGTGCAGCCGTACCTCGGCCACCGGTCTGTCCATCACCTCGCCCGCCACGCGCGACATCAGGCCGTTCGACAGATAGACGTGCGACACGTCTATCTGCTGCGTCCAGTGCCAGTGCGAAGCCTCGGACATGGTGAGCAGCGAAGCGTCGCCCGGACGGCAGTCGGCACGCGACCAGCGCTGGTCGAAGCAGCGGTCCATCGGCGTCTGGCCGGCGGCATAGCGCACGACCATGAAGTGGTCCAGCGGCGGGATCGGCACATCGAGGCCGGCGTAACGGTAGGAGCGATGGCCGACGCCCTTCCAGCCGAGCTTGTCGCTCGACGAGAGCACCTCGCCGGGCACCCATTGGGGCAGTTCTTTCGGCGTGATGATGTTCGGCATGTCGTTCTCCCCCGACGAGAAGGCCGGACGCGGTCCGCGGCGCCGCCGGTCGCGCCCGCCGGCACACGCCGACGGGCAGGGGCAGCTTAGCAGAGCGTCCGGCGCGCCGAGGTTGCAGCGCAGCGAAGCAGCCGTGCGCTCAGCCCGCCGGCGTGGCGAGCAGTTCTGCGAGGTGGGCGTCCACCTGCGCCACCATGGCCGGGTCGGTGCCAAGCAGCGCAAAGTGGCCGTCGATGCTGTCCAGCACGCGCAGTTCGCTGCCGGCCACCAGCCGCTGTTCGCGGCGGCAGTCCTCGGGCGGGAAGAACATGTCGTGGCTGATCGGCATCACGTACATCTTTGCGCGCACGCGGGCGAGCGCGGCCGCGAGATCACCGCCGGCATGGCGGCTGACGTCGCCGCGCTGCCACTTCCACGCCATGCACAGCAGGTCGTTGGCGTCCATCGGCCCGAAGTAGCCGACCATGAAGCGCTCGACGAAGTCGGCGACCGAATCGAAACCGAGCGCGCGGTGCCGCCCTTCGCGGAAGAAGTCCACGCTCCAGCCCATCACTGTCCACAACTTGGCGTGACGCCGGAGGCCGTCGATCACCTCATAGGAGGCGGCATAGCGGCCGCCCTTGAAGTTCGGGTCGGTGACGATGGCCTCGATCAGCGTTTCGGCGAACAGATAGTCGTGCTCGCTGTTCTTCGCCGTGCCGGCGATCGGCGCCGCGCGCAGCACGCGGTCGGGAAAGCGCACCGCCCATTCCCAGGTCTGCTGTGCGCCCATTGAGCCGCCGGCTACCAGCGCCAGCTGTTCGATGCCGAAGTGCTGCGACAGCAGACGCTGCTGCGCGCGCACGTCGTCGCCGATGCGCACATGCGGAAAGCGTTCCATCGCGATGGCGCCGTCGCTGTTGTGCGGCGAGCTCGACAGCCCGCTGCCGATCTGGTTGATCTGGACAATGAAGTACTTGTCCGGATCGAGCGCGTGGCCCTTGCCGATGTACACCTGCTCGATGATCTTGCTGGTGCCCGAGTACCAGGTGGGCACCAGGATGGCGTTGTCCTTGCGCGCGTTCAGCGTGCCGTGCGTGACCGCGGCCAGGCGGCAGTCGGGAATCGTGCCGCCCTCTTCCAGCTCCAGCGCACCGATGCTGATGAGCTCGTAAGGGCCGTGCATGTCCTGGCTGTAATAGTCGTTCTGGATCATCTTCCTGCTCCTCCGTCGTCGCCGTCACCGGGCGGTGCGGCGCTGTGTCCGGGCCCGGCCGGCGATGCCGGCCGGGTGCATCGCCGATCAGGCGAACGTGAAGCCGCGATAGCCGCTGGCGGCGACCTCGTCGCACTTCTGGCGGTAGGTGCCGACGCCGCCGATGTAGGACAGGAGTCGGCGCGGCTTGCCGGCGACGTTGGTGCCCATGTACCAGGAGTCGGTCTTCACCACGAGCGTCCTGTTCGCCGTCTCGTCGTGGTGGGCAACCCACTGGTCCTGCAGCGCCTGCGACGGTTCGATCACCTGCTGGCCCTTGTCGCGCATCGAGCGGATGCAGGCGGTGATCCAGTCGACCTGCTGCTGCAGGCAGGTGGTCATGTTGCACAGCGCGGCCGACGGCGCGAGCGGCGCGCCGGTGGTGAACATATTGGGATAGCCGTGCACCTGCAGGCCCATCGTGGTGCGGATTTCCCGGCCCCACTCTTCCTTCAGCGAAAGGCCCTCGCGGCCACGGATGTCAATGCGGGTGAGCGCACCCGAGCCGGCATCGAAGCCGGTGGCGAGCACCAGGATGTCGAGTTCATGCACGGTGCCGTCGGCGGTCATGACGCCTTCTGGCACGACGCGCTCGATCGGCGCCTGCTTCACGTCGACGATCTCGACATTGGGCTGGTGGTAGACCTCGAGGTAGTTGCTCTCCAGCGGCACGCGGTGGGTGCCGAAGCCGTAGGTCGTCGGAATGAGCTTGTCGCACAGCGCCGGGTCCTTGATGCGCGCGCGCATCTTGTCGCGCACGAACTCGGACACCACGTCGTTCACCTTCTCGTCGAAGAACATTTCGGCGAAGGAGGCCAGCCACAGCGACAGCGAGCCGTCGGCCCACAGCCGCTCCAGCACCTCGGTGCGCTGCGTCGGGGTCAGATCGGCCCAGGCGCCATTCTCGAAGTCGTATTCGAAGCCGGAGAAGGTGCGCGCCACGCGGTCGCGGATCTGCGCGAAGCGCTCGCCCTGCTTGGCCCAGTCGGCCGGGCTGTACTTCGGGTTGCGCATCGGTATCACGTACTGCGGCGTGCGCAGGAACACCTTCAGGTGACCGACCTGCGGCGCGATGGTCTGGATCACCTGGATGCCGGTGGCACCCGTGCCGACCACGCCCACCCGCTTGCCGACGAATTCGACGCGCTCCTTCGGCCAGCGCGCGGTGTGGTGGATTTCGCCGCGGAAGCTGTCCTGCCCCGGGAACACCGAGGTCAGCGGCGCCGACAGCATGCCGGTGCAGCAGATCAGGAAGCGTGCCGTCACCGTGTCGCCGGCGTCGGTGGTGATCGCCCACTGCCGCCGCGCTTCGTCGTAGCGCGCCGCGGTGACACGGGTGTCGAAGCGGAAGTGCTTGCGCAGGTCGGCGCGATCGGCGACGTAGTTCAGCCAGCGCTCGGTTTCCGGCTGCGCCGGGAAGCGCTCGCTCGGCTGCCAGTTCTTGAACATCGCTTCGTCGAACCAGTACTGATAGATCTCCGCCTCGGAATCGAAGCGCGCGCCCGGATAGCGGTTCCAGTACCAGGTGCCGCCGACGCCGGACCCGGCTTCGAAGCCCTGCACCGACATGCCCATCCCGCGCAGCCGGTACACCTGGTACAGCCCGGCCACGCCGGCGCCGATCACCACCGCGTCGAAGGTGCTGGCACCTTCGGTCGCTCCCGCCGCTTTTGCGGCCACAGTTGCTTCGCCCATCTCCCCCTCCGTCATTTTGGCTATGTGCAGAACCCGGAATGCCCCCGCGCAGGCGGGACCATCTGGCGCTGACTGTAGGGATGGGCGGACAGACGGGCTTGAACAATCACGGCGAATCTTTGAACGATCCGGGAGGCGGCGCGGGGGAATGTTCGAGAGGCTGCCCGGATCGGCTCAGGAACAAGCCGGACGCCGGGCACGCAAGAAAAAAGGCCAGTTCAGGAGAACTGGCCTTTTGCTTGGTGCATCTGGTGGGTTGTGAGTGGCTCGAACACTCGACCTACGGATTAAGAGTCCGCTGCTCTACCAACTGAGCTAACAACCCGGAAACGGGTATCGCATGCTGCTTTCGGCCCACCTTGTGGTGGGTCGGGCGAGACTCGAACTCGCGACCAACGGATTAAAAGTCCGCTGCTCTACCGACTGAGCTACCGACCCTCGCCTTGCGAAGACCGCGGACTATAGGTGAGCGATAAGGCTCTGTCAACCCGGAATTCGCCATGAGCGCCCACCGCAGTTCAGTCGCGCATTAGCCACCACATCGTGGCCTTCATGGTCAGGGCGGAGCCGACGATGATGGCGATCAGCGCAATGGCCGAGCCCGCGGCGAGCGTCGATACGCCCGTGATGCCCTGACCGACGCTGCAGCCCGAGGCAAGTACGCCGCCGATGGACATCAGCGCACCGCCGATGCCGTGGCGCACGAGGTCTGCGGTTCCGCGGAACCACTCGACACGGAACTTGCCTGCGATGACAGCGTGCAGGAAGGCGCCGACGATGACGCCCGCGAGCGCCATCAGACCGAAGTTCAGCAGCGCGGTATTGGCCGGATCGAGCAGCCAGCGCGCGCCGTCGGCCATCGGGCCGACGAAGGTGTAGGACTGCGCTTCGACCCGGCTCGGCACGACATCGGCAAATTCCGCCCACTCTTTCCACGCGGCGCCGCGCGGACCGGCGGTGAGCCACCAGCCGGCGAGCACGGCCAGACCGAAACCTGCGCCACCGGCCACCTGATCGACATTGCGACGGAACTCGGAAGAGGCGAAGGCCCATGCCGCCAGCACGGCGGCGATGATCCAGGCGAGCGCCCGGTTGAGCGAGACGGCATCGCCGCCCACGGTACCGGCAACAATGGAGCCGATGGCCTGGGATTCGATGCCGCGGGTGTCCAGCGCCAGTGTCCAGTCGTTCATCCAGCCGAAGGCGCTGGCATAGAAGCCGGTGAATATCATCAGGTAGGCGAACGCGGCGCCGACCGCCAGCACGAACAAGGACTTCAGGTTGCCGCCGCCGATGCGCACCAGTGTCTTGTTGCCACAGCCGCTGGCCAGCGTCATGCCGACACCGAACAGCAGGCCACCGACGATGTAGCGCAGCCAGGCCAGCTGCGGTGTGCGGTAGGGCGGATAGGTGGTGCTCAGATCGACCACGCCGGCCGATTCCAGACCGGTCAGGCCGGCCATCGCGGTCGCGATCGCCAGCATCCACGAGCGCATGCGACCGAGGTCGCCGATGTTCACCCAGTCGGATACCGCACCCATGGTGCAGAAGCCGGTACGCGAGGTGAGGGCGCCCAGCGCGACGGACAGCGCGAAAACGGCTGCCAGTGTTTCGGTATGGATGTTCAGTTCCATCGTTTCCGGTCGTCGGTTGTGTCCGCCCGGAACGCAGGACGGATCAGCGGTAGCGTGTCGGGTCGGTCAGGCCGGCCGCGGCGAAACCTTCACGTCGCAGCCGGCAGGAGTCGCAGACGCCGCAGGCAAGGCCTTCGTCGTCGGCCTGATAGCAGGACACGGTCAGCGCGTAGTCGACGCCGAGCTGCGTACCGGCGTGGATGATACCCGCCTTGCCGAGCTGCATCAGCGGTGCGTGCACGGTGAGCTTCGCCCCTTCCACCGCCGCCCGGGTCGCCAGATTGGCCATGGCTTCGAAGGCGCGGATGTACTCGGGCCGGCAGTCCGGATAGCCCGAGTAGTCCACCGCGTTCACGCCGCAGAAGATATCGTTGGCGCCCAGTACCTCGGCCCAGGCCAGCGACAGGGACAGCATGATGGTATTGCGTGCCGGCACGTAGGTGACCGGAATGCCGGCAGACAGACCACCGGTCGGTACCGCGATCGTGCTGTCGGTGAGGGCCGAGCCGCCGAAAGCGCGCAGATCGAGCACGATGGTGCGATGGCCGGCCGCGCCGAGCGACTGCGCCACGCGCGCGGCCGCCCGCAGTTCGGCCCGGTGGCGCTGACCGTAATCGAGCGACAGGCAGTGGCAGTCGTAGCCACGGGCGCGTGCCATCGCCAGCACGGTGGCCGAATCCAGACCGCCGGACAGCAGCACGACGGCGGCCTTGCCGCCCGCTTCACCTCCCGTCATCGGCGCGCGCTCACTTCTTCTGTGCCGACTGCTTGAGCCGCTGCCGTGCGGTGTCGGCCGACGGCGTGCCGGGATACTGCGCGACCACGCTCTCCAGCGTTTTCTTCGCCCCCTTGGCGTCGCCTTGTACCTGCTGCGAATTGGCCAGCCCGAGCAGTGCCTCCGGCGCGCGCACGTCGGCCGGCCACTGCGCATGCAGTTGCTGGTAAAGCTCGGCGGCGCGCGCATAGGCCTTGGTCTGGAAGGCTGCGCTCGCTGCCCAGTAGTGGGCCGCCGGCTGGAAGCTGCTCTTCGGCCATGCCTTGATGAAGGCCTCGAACGCGGCCTGGGCGTCGGCGTACTTGCCGCCCTTGAGCAGATTCAGCGCCGCCTCGTAGTCGCGCGATTCGGCGGCCGGATCGACCGCCGGTTCGGCCGGTGCCGCAGCCTGGGCCTGAGCCTGGGCGCTTTCAAGCGTGCGCAGCCGGTTGTCCAGGTCGAGATAGAAATCCTTCTGCCGCTTGGTGGCCGCTTCGAGCTCGTAGGTAAGCACCTCGACCTGCCCGCGCAGCTTTGCGATCTCGCCGCGCAGACCTTCGATCTGGTTGTTCAGGTCGAGCTGGACGCGTTGCGCCTGTTCCAGCTTCTGCGTCAGCCCATCGATGCGTGCCTTGGTATCGGCACGCAGATCCTCGATGCGCTGACGCGCGACCTCATCGTCGAACAGCGCCGCACGCGCCGGGACCGCGACCAGGAAAAGCGCGGCGAGCGCGGCGGCGACCCCGTTGCGGGCCTGCATCAGAACTCACCCGAATAGAGCATTTCCGAACGGCGGTTCTCGGCATAGGACGCTTCGTCGCTGCCCGCCATGCGCGGCTTCTCTTCGCCCAGGCTGACCGCTTCGAGCTGCGCCTCGCTCACGCCGAGCAGGGCCAGCGCGCGCTTGACCGCTTCGGCCCGCTTCTGTCCGAGTGCCAGGTTGTACTCGCGCGAACCGCGCTCGTCGGTGTTGCCCTGGATGAGCATCCTGAACTTCGGATTTGCGATCAGGAACTTGGCATGCGCCGAAATCAGGCTGGCGTAGCTGTCCTTGATGACATAGCTGTCGTAGTCGAAATACACGATGCGCTTGGACAGCGGATTGTTCGGGTCCTTCAGAGAAGCGAGCAGCGCCTCTTCCGGCGTCATCTGCTTGCCTCCGGTCTGCGGCGGCGCGACCGGCGTGCCGGTGGTGCCGCCGGTCTGGGGCGCAGCCGGGGTCTTGTCTTCAGTCGGAGCGGCGGACTGTTCCGGACCGGTGGACGAACAACCGGCGAGCAGTGCCAGCGTCAGGGCGGCGATGGTCAGTTGGGTCTGGGTGCGCATGGTGAGGCCTCTCTTCGATAATCAGCGTGAACTTACTGCGGGTTGAACGGACCCCAGGCAGGCTCGCGGACGTCGCCACCCGCCTGCCCGGACAGTTTCTGCCTGACCCGACCATCACTGGAAACCGCCGACAGCACGCCGCGGCCGCCGATCTCCGAGGCGTACAGGATCATGCGGCCATTGGGCGCGAAGGACGGGGATTCGTCGCGCGACGAATCGGTCAGGATCTGCGTCTGGCGCGTGGCCAGATCCATGGCGGCAATCTGGAAACGGCCGCCGTTGCGTGTGACATAGGCCATCGTCCGGCCGTCCGGCGACAGGCGCGGCGTCACGTTGTAACTGCCTTCGAAGGTAACGCGCTCGGCATTGCCGCCACCAGCCGGCACACGGTAGATCTGCGGGCTGCCGCCCCGGTCCGAAGTGAAATAGATGAGCTGACCGTCGGGCGAGAACTGCGGTTCGGTGTCGATCGCGCTGGAGGACGTCACACGACTCAGCCCGCTGCCGTCGGCGTTGATGACGTAGATCTGGGATGCACCGTCCTTGGTCAGCACGATGGCGAGGCGCTTGCCGTCGGGAGCCCAGGCCGGTGCCGAATTCGAACCCTTGAAATTGGCCACCACGGTCTGTGCGCCGGTCGCCAGCGAATGCACGTAGATGATGGGCTTCTTGGACTGGAAGGACACGTAGGCAAGGCGGCTGCCGTCCGGCGACCAGGTCGGCGAAATGATGGGCTCGGTCGACCGCAGCGCGGTGCGCGGATTCTGGCCGTCGGCGTCGTCCACCTTCAGCTCGAAGCGGCCGGCGGCCTTGCTCACGTATGCGATGCGGGTGGAGAACACGCCCTTCTCGCCGGTCAGCTTCTCGTACACGAAATCGGCAATGCGATGACCCGTCTCGCGCATGGTGGACGGCGCGAACACGAAGATCATGCCGTCCGGCTTGTTCTGGCGGGCGATGTCGTACAGACGCATGCGCACCTCGTATCGACCGCCCGGCACCGACAGGATGCTGGCCAGAGCGAGCGCATCGGCGCCGCGCTCTTTCCACTGGTTCAGGTCGATGGCGGCATTTTCCGGCACCTGGGCAGGGCCTGCATCGACCAGCTTGAACAGACCGCTGCGCTCCAGATCGGCTCTCACCACGCCGGTCAGCGCCTGCGGCAAAAGGCCTTCGCCGGCGAAATTGGCAATGGCCACCGGGATGCGGTTGGCACCGGCACCGGTGATCTCGACCGTGAGCTGGGCATGCGCCGCAAATGCGACCAGGCCGAGCGCGGCAGTCATCAGTCTGAAGAACTTGATCATCGGATCCTTTCCGTAAAGTGTCAGCGGCCGTGACTCACTCGGCCAGCGGACGGAATTTGAGTTCCAGATTGCGCTCGAACACTGCCGGATCGTCCGGCTTGGGCAGTGGCGACGACTTCACGATGGCGCGCAGTATCGCCTCATCCAGCGCGCGATTGCCGGTCGACTGTCTCAGTCGCGGTTCGCCGGCGACAGAACCGTCGGGCAGCAGCGAAATGGTGACCACTGCCTCCGGATTTCCGCTTGCGCCCGGCGGCACCACCACATTCGGTTTCACCTTGGCACTGATCCGGTCGGCCCAGCCCAGGCGTGCCTTCGAGCGCGCGCCGTCGGCCGCCAGTCTGGCCATCATGTCCGCTTCCTGCGCCGCCTGACGGCGCATCTGTTCGGCGTTCTCGCGCTGCAGCGATTCGCGCAGCAGCTTGTCCTGCAGTTCCTGTTCGACCCGGGGGTCGGGCTTTGCTTCCGGCTTCTTCTCGACCCTGGGCTCCGGCTTGGGTTCCGGCTTCTTCTCAACCGCTCTGGGCGGTTCAGGCCTGGGCTCGACCCTGGGCGGCGGCTTCGGCGGCTCCTTGATCGCGATATCCGGCTTTGGCGGCGGCGGAGGCGGCGGCGGCTCCACCACCGGCTGCGGCCGCTGCTCGACCACCGGTTCGGGTGGTCGAGGCGGCGGGACGGAGGGCGTCGGCACCTCGATCGGCGGCAGGCTGCCGACCAGTTCCACCTGCACCGCGGCCGGCTTGCTGGTCTGCCAGCTCACGCTGTAGTAGAGGAAGAGCCCGAGCAGCAGATGCATGCCGGCGGCAAGCACGGCAGACTGCCATTTGCCTGGCTGCGGGCGGTTCATCGCAAGTTCGCGCATCAGCGGCCCGGCTTCTCGTTCTGCCCGGTCTGCTGCACCAGCAGGCCGATACGGGTGAAGCCGTTTCCCTGCAGCGTGTCCATCACACGCAGAATCTCCTCGTAGCGCACCGCCTTGTCGCCGGCCACCAACAACGCCCTGCCTGCATCGCCGCCCTGCATTTCGCGCACGCGGGCAACCAGCGTGTCGCGCGTCACCGCCGTTTCCTTGCCACCCTTTTCGCGATCGCGCAACGCCAGCTTGCCGTCGGCCTTCACCATCACCTCGATGGGCTGAGCCGGCGTTTGCGAGGCACGGCCGACGCTGGGCAGCTCGATGCTGCCGGTCGGCGTGGCCTGCGGAGCCACCATGAAAATGACCAGCAGCACCAGCATCACGTCGATGTAGGGCACGACGTTGATCTGGTTCATCAGTCGGCGCTGTCTTCTCATCGCGGCTTACCGGGCCTGACGCTGCAGGATGTTGGAGAACTCTTCCATGAAGCTCTCCCAGCGTATGGAAATGCGGTCGATGTCGTGCGCGAAGCGGTTGTAGGCCACCACCGCGGGAATCGCGGCGAACAGGCCGATCGCGGTCGCGACCAGCGCCTCGGCAATGCCGGGCGCAACGTGACTGAGCGTGGCCTGACCGACGTTGGACAGGCCGCGGAAGGCATTCATGATGCCCCAGACGGTGCCGAACAAGCCGATATACGGACTGACCGAACCGGTCGAAGCGAGGAAGGCGGTGTGCGACTCCAGCTCGTCCAGTTCGCGCTGGTAGGTGGCACGCATGGCGCGCCGCGCGCCATCGACCGCAGTCGCGGTGTCGATGTTCTGGCGCGCCCGCAACTTGGTGAATTCGCGGTAGCCGGCTTCGAAGATGCGCTCCATGCCTCCGGCGTGGTGGCGATCGTTGGCTGCGCTCTGGAACAGTGCGTTGAGATCGCCGCCGGACCAGAACTCCAGTTCGAACTTGTCGGAACTGAGGCGCGCCGCGCGGATGGCGAAGGACTTGCGGAAGATCCAGTACCAGCTCGTGAATGAGATGCCGATAAGCAGTGCCATGACCAGCTTGACCAGCAAGCTGGCGTGCATCACGAGCGAAATGATCGAAAGGTCTTCGGAAAGATTCATGTCGGAGTGGCGGCAGAAGTCGGTGGGGAGGGGTTCAGGCAGGCGCGCAGTGCCTCGCGCACTGCCGATGGCAGCGACACCGGGCGGTTCTTCGCGATGTCTATGGACACCACGCGAACCATTCCGGCAAAAAGCAGTTCGTCATCGCGATAAAGCCGCTGGGCGAAGTCCACGGCCGCGCGCGAGGTCGACGCGATGTGACTGCGCACCTCCAGCGCATCGTTGAAGCGGGCCGGCCTGATGTACTCGCCCTGTACCGAGCGCACGACGAAACCGACACCCCGGGCGGCCATGTCGACCTGATCGAGACCGAGCGCGCGCAACCATTCGGTGCGCGCTCGCTCAAGGAAGCGGAAATAGTTCGCGTAGTACACCACACCGAAGCTGTCGGTATCTTCGTAGTAGACGCGTATCGGCCACGAAAAGCCGGCTACGTGCTGCGCTGATGAGGTCATGCGCCGGATTTTACCCGAGCCGGGCGCCCGCCTTTGCGCAGGGCAGCAAATTCGCTTGGAAAGGGGATGTAACGAGCCACCGGCAGCCAGACCGAGCGGGCGCTGAGGCGGCTCAGAGAGCGTCCAGCTGCGCCAGCATGCGCGCCGCCTGTTCGCGTATCGCTGCGCGTTCGGCCGGTGCGAGCTTCGCCAGATTCTTCGCCATCAGGGCGGTACGCGGATTGGCCGCGAATTCAGCCTCGTGCCGGTCGAGGAAATGCCAGTACAGCACGGTGACCGGACACGCCGCCTCGCCGGTGCGCACCGACGGACGATAGCGACAGCCATCGCAGTAGTTGCTCATGCGCTGGATGTAGGCGCCGCTGGCCACATAGGGCTTGCTGGTGAAGCGACCGCCGTTGGCGTACAGCGTCATGCCGGCCACATTGGGCAGTTCCACCCATTCGACCGCGTCAACGTGGACCGCCAGATACCAGTCTTCGACCTGCTGCGGCTCGACTTCGGCCAGCAGCGCGAACTGGCCGGTCACCATCAGTCGCTGGATGTGGTGTGCGTATCCGTAGTGCAGGAGCTGTCCGACCACGGCGCGCATGCAGTTCATGCCGCAGTCGCCGGTCCAGTACCAGCGCGGCAGCGGCCGCACGTGCCGGTAATGGTTGTCCAGACGCAGGCCCGGCATGTCCAGCCAGTACATGCCACGGACGAATTCGCGCCAGCCCGCCACCTGCCGCACGAAACCCTCGACCGACTGCAGCGGCAGACCACGGCAGCGCCAGGCCGCAACCGCCGCCTCAATGACCTCGCGCGGCGACAGGAGCTTGAGATTCATGGCCGCACTGAGCCGGGCGTGCCACAACCAGGGCTCACCGGTCCACATCGCGTCCTGGTGATGACCGAACAGTTCGAGCCGGTGTGCGATGAAATCGTCGAGGGCCGCCAGCGCCTGTTCGCGCGTCACCGGCCAGTCGAAGGCCGCGGTCGAGCCCGGATGATCGGGCAGGTACCGTTCGACTTCGCCGATGACCTCGCGGGTGAGGTCATCCGGTTCGAAACGCACTGGCGCCGGCACCCGACCCGGGCCTTTTCGGCCGAATCCGCTGCGGTTCTCGGCGTCGAAGTTCCAGCGCCCGCCCACCGGTGCGCCAGCTTCCATCAGCACGTCGTGGCGCTGGCGCATCATGCGGTAGAAGAACTCCATGCGCGGCTGGCGGTACTTTCCGGCCCAATCGGCGAAGGCGTTGCGCGAAATCATGAAATGCAGGTCGTCGCGCACGTCCAGCGGAGTCGCCTGCCGGCGGCACACCTCGCGTATGCCTTGTTCCACTCGCCATTCGCCGGCTTCCACCATGACCAGCCGCGCCGGGCGATCGCGTTCGAGCCTGGCGGCCAGCACTTCGCACAACGCGGGTTCCGGGTCTTCGTCCCAGCGACGGTAATCCACCTCCCACCCGCGCTGCCGCAACTGCGCGGCGAAGTGCCGCATGGCCGAAAGGAAGAGCACGGTGCGCGCCTTGTGGCTCCAGACCGCGGTCGATTCGCCGGTCGCCTCCATCATCAGCACCCGGTCGCGCTGCGGATCGAAGCGCTCGAAGGCGGCGGACCCGAAATCCAGCTGGTCACCCAGAACCAGCACGATATTGCGCAGTTCAGCCATGCGCTGCCCCCTTCCGGCGGCAGGCGTCGGAACAGAACTTCACGCTGTCCCAATTGTTGCGCCAGGCGCGGCGCCAGCTCATCGGGCGACCGCAGGCGACGCAGACCCTGGTCGGCAGGAAGGATTTGTTGCCCTTGTGACGCCCATTCATCGGCATGCATTCAAGACCGGACCGCCTCTGGACCGGTCGTTCGCGCGATCGTTCAGTGCGGCAGCAGCCTGGCCTTCATGCCCGGCGTCATGGCGACGCTGCCGTCGGCATCGACCCGCAGCGCATTCGCCACCTCCATGCGCGTGGCCATCGCTTGCCAGCCTTCCCGACCGACGATGAACAGCGGCTTGCTGTCGGCGTCGGATCGCGCGCCGGCGTGCGGGCCAGCCGGCATCAGCACGGTAAGCGACTGTGTGTGGCGCACCGGCTCGCCGCTTCGCGGATCGATCAGATGGCAAAGACGTTCGCCGTCCAGCTCGAAATAGCGCTGGTAGTCGCCCGAGGTGCCGATTGCTTCGCCATCGTGCAACTCGACCGTAGCCAGCGCCTCCGGCTTGCGCGGGTGCTGGATGCCGATGCGCCACGGCTTGCCGGCCTTGTTGCCGATCGCCATCACGTTTCCGCCGATATTGACCAGGGCGCAACAGACGCCACGCGCCCGCAGCAGGGCGGCTGCGCGATCCAGCGCGTAACCCTTGCCATAGCCGCCGAGATCGAGCTGCACGGCACGATTGCGGCTCGATATCGAGGCGCCCCCCTGCGGCCGCGGCGCGATCACCAGATCGGCCATGCGCGGTTGAGCGGCGACCAGCGCGTGGCGCAGCGCCGGATCCGGACGCCGCGCCACGAATTCGTCGGCATGAAAGCCCCAGGCCGCAACCAGCGCGCCGGCAGCCGGATTGAACAGATCCTCCCCGCGCGCGGCGGCGGCCTGCACTTCGGTCAGCAAGGCGGCCATTTCCGCGTCGACCTCCACCGACTCGCCTGAGGCGAACGCCGCGTTCAGGCGCGTCAGTTCCGATGGCTGCCAGGCATGCAGCAGACGGTGCAGGCGGTCGAATTCACGCAATACCTCACCGAGCGCCTCGCGTGCCTGCGCCCGGTCGGCGCCGAACACGACAACTTCGACACGGGTGCCGAACACGAAAGATTCCTGCCGTTCCACTTCGCCACGCGCACCGCAACCCGCCAGCGCGGCGCACAGCGCCAGCGCGGCGAACAAGTGCGCGAACAGGCGCTCAGCGGCCGGTTGCGCGCTCGAGCGCATCGACGAACATCGCGGCCACATCGAAGCCGGTCTGTTCGGTGATTTCGACGAAGCAGGTGGGGCTGGTGACATTGATTTCGGTGAGCCGGTCGCCGATCACGTCCAGCCCGACCAGCAGCAGGCCACGGGCAGCCAGTATCGGCCCCAGCCTGCGTGCGATGGCCAGATCGGACGCCGACAACGGGCGGGCGACGCCTCGGCCACCGGCCGCAAGATTTCCGCGCGTCTCGCCGGCCTTCGGTATGCGCGCCAGACAGTAAGGCACCGGCTCGCCGGCGATCAGCAGCACGCGCTTGTCGCCCTCGGCAATGTCCGGAATGTAGCGCTGCGCCATCAAGGTGCGTGCGCCGTCCTCGGTCAGCGTTTCGATGATGACATTGCGGTTGGTGTCGTCGGCACGCACGCGGAAGATGCGCGAGCCGCCCATGCCGTCCAGCGGTTTCAGGATGCAGTCGGTGTGCGTGTCGATGAAGCCATTGATGGCGACGACATCGCGCGTGACCAGGGTGGGCGCGATCAGGTCCGGAAACTCGCAGATGGCCACCTTCTCCGAATGGTCGCGGATGGCGCGCGGGTGATTGAACACGCGCACGCCCGTCGCGGCCGCGCGTTCGAGCATCCAGGTCGCGGCGATGTATTCGAAGTCGAAGGGCGGGTCCTGCCGCATCATCACGGCATCGAACTCGCGCAATGCCCGCGGCTCGCTCCCGAGCTCGACGTACCAGGACGCATTGTCGCGTTGCGGCTGGATGCGCACTGCGGCAGCACTCACCTCGTCGCCATGCAGGGTGATGGCTGCGCGTTGCACAGTCCATATCTCATGGCCGCGCCGCGCCGCCTCGCGCATCATTGCAACGCTCGAATCCTTGACCGGCTTGAGCTTGTCCAGCGGGTCGACGATGAAAGCCAGGCGCAGGCTCATCGCCGCAGCTCCGCTTCCAGGGCGTCGTCCGCCGCGTCCGGCGGTGCGCCGCGCTCCAGTTCCAGACTGGCGGCCAGCAAGGCCAGACGGGCCACCACGCCATAGGCGTAGAAGCGGTTGGGCGGCGCGTCCGGCGCGCATCCCGGATCCGGCATGGAACAGCAGGATTCGAAGGCCAGCGGCTTGAAGTGCATACCCGGCGCGTTCAGGTTCTCGTCGATCCCGCGCTCGCCGTGCACGCGGTAGAAACCGCCGACCACGTAGCGGTCCATCATGTAAACGACGGGTTCGGCGGCGCCGCCATCGACGCTCTCGAAGGTGGGCACGCCTTCCTGGATCATGACCGCGCTCACCTCCAGCCCTTCCTTCACCACTGCCATCTTGTTGCGCTGCTTGCGGTTCAGCCCGACCACCTCGGACGGATCGCGCACTGTCATGATGCCCATGCCGTAAGTACCGGCATCCGCCTTGACGATGACGAAAGGCGCGTGATCGACCCCGTGCTGCGCGTACTTGTCGCGGATGCGCGCCAGCAGTGCCCCGACGCGCGTGGCCAGACATTCCTCGCCGCTGCGTTCCTGGAAGTTGATGTCGCCGCAGGTGTCGTAGAGCGGGTCGATCAGCCAGGGATCGATGTCCATGACCGACGCGAAGCCGCGCGCCACCTCGCTGTACGCTTCGAAGTGCTGCGACTTGCGACGCGTCGTCCAGCCGGCGTGCAGCGGCGGAATGAACACCTGCTCGCGCACCTCGCGCAACACTTCGGGCACGCCGGCGGACAGGTCGTTGTTGAGCAGGATGGCGCACGGATCGAAGCCATCGACACCGACACGACGGCCGCCGGCCAGACGGACCAGCGGCTCCACGGTCAGCGTCTGGCCGTCGCCCAGATCGAGCGGCGTCGGGCCGGCAAGGTCCGGAATCAGGCTGCCTATGCGCACATTCAGGCCGGCCAACTTCAGTATCTGCGCCAGGCGGGCCACATTGCGAAGATAGAACAGGTTGCGCGTGTGGTTCTCGGGTATCAGCAGCAGGTTGCGTGCTTCCGGACACAGCTTTTCGACCGCCGTCATCGCCGACTGCACGCACAACGGCAGGAACTCGGCATTCAGGTTGTTGAAGCCGCCGGGGAACAGGTTGGTATCGACCGGTGCCAGCTTGAAGCCGGCGTTGCGCAGATCGACCGAGGCATAGAAGGGCGGGCTGTGCTCCAGCCACTGCGAACGGAACCACTGTTCGATGTCGGTCTGTCGTTCGAGAAAGCGGCTTTCCAGCGCAAGCAGCGGGCCGGTGAGCGCGGTAGTCAGGTGAGGCACCATGAGTATGTGCAGCGGCTAACCGCAGTGATGTTCGGGCGCGCGGATTCTACACCCGCGGTCGGCCGCTCCTCCCGCTCCGGTACAATCGCGCCTTTCGCGCATGTTCGCGCGATCCCGCCTTGTGAGTTCCCCATGCTGTCCGCTTCCAACATCACCATGCAGTTCGGCGCCAAGCCGCTGTTCGACAATGTCAGCATCAAGTTCGGCGACGGCTTCCGCTACGGCCTGATCGGCGCCAACGGCGCCGGCAAATCGACCTTCATGAAAATCCTCGCCGGTGTGCTCGAACCGACCGCCGGCAACGTATCCATCGACGCGCACGAGCGCATGGCCTTCCTGCGCCAGGACCAGTTCGCCTTTGAAGACCAGCGCGTGCTCGATGTGGTCATGATGGGCCACGCCGAAATGTGGGCCTGCATGAAGGAAAAGGACGCCATCTACGCCAACCCCGAGGCGACCGAAGAGGACTACATGCGTGCGGCCGAACTGGAGGGCCAGTTCGCCGAGTACGACGGCTACACCGCCGAGGCGCGCGCCGGCGAACTGCTGCTGGGCGTCGGCATCCCGACCGGACAGCACGACGGCCCGATGAGCCAGGTCGCGCCCGGCTGGAAGCTGCGCGTGCTGCTGTGCCAGGCGCTGTTCGCCAACCCGGACATCCTGCTGCTGGACGAACCGACCAACAACCTGGACATCAACACCATACGCTGGCTCGAGCACACGCTGAACGAGCGCAACAGCACCATGGTCATCATCAGCCACGACCGCCACTTCCTGAACCAGGTGTGCACGCACATGGCCGACCTGGACTACGCCACGATCCGCCTCTATCCGGGCACCTGGGACGACTACATCGAAGCCTCGACCCAGGCGCGCGAGCGCGCTGCCGCGGCGAACGCCAAGGCCAAGGAAAGGGTGGCCGATCTGCAGAGCTTCGTTCGCCGCTTCTCGGCCAACAAGTCGAAGTCCAAGCAGGCCACCTCCCGCCTGAAGATGATCGACAAGATCAAGATCGAGGAATTCAAGCCCAGTTCGCGGCAGTATCCGTGGATACGCTTCGAGTACGACCCGAAGGACAAGCTGCACCGGCAGGCGGTCGAACTGGACAACGTGGTGTTCCGCTACGACGGCGGTCCGCAGATCCTGAAAGGGTTCACTGCCACCTTCGACGGCGGCGACCGCGTCGCCATCATCGGCGAGAACGGCGTCGGCAAGACCACCTTCCTCAAGCTGCTGGTCGGCGAACTGATGCCGCAGCACGGTTCGATCAAGTGGGCGGAGAAGGCGAAGCTCGGCTACTTCGCGCAGGACCACTCGGCCGACTTCGACAGCGACCTGAACCTGACCGACTGGATCAGTGGCTATGTGCGCGAGGGCGGCTACGAAGGCGACGACGCGATCACGCTGATCCGCGGCACGCTGGGTCGCCTGCTGTTCGGCGGCGACGACGTGAAGAAGGCCGTTCGGGTGCTGTCCGGCGGCGAGCAGGGTCGCATGATGTTCGGCCGGCTCATGCTGCAGCGAAAGAACGTACTGCTGCTCGACGAACCGACCAACCACATGGACATGGAATCGATCGAATCGCTGAACGCGGGTCTCGACGCCTTCGACGGCACGCTGTTCTTCGTGTCGCACGACCGCGAATTCGTGTCCACGCTGGCTACCCGCGTCGTCGAAGTTCGCGGCGACGGCCAGATCATCGATTACCGCGGCGGCTACGAGGACTACCTCGCCAGCCAGGGCATCGACGACTGAAATGAGACCCCCACGCTCACTGCGTTCGCTGCCCCCCGAGGGGGCTGCGCTCGCCCTTGGGGCGGCCCTGCGGGCGGCGCCGATGCCCCCACGCTCACTGCGTTCGCTGCCCCCCGAGGGGGCTGCGCTCATCCACGGTCGGCTTTGCACGGCCAACCGGTTGCGCGGGCGGCGAGCGGTGCTCGCCGAAACCCCTGCTACACCCCTTGGGGCGGCCCTGCGGGCGGCGCGGCGTCCTTTGCATCCGTTGCGGGTTGCGCAGTGCCTGCCGGAGTGACCTGGATGTCCGACAACTGTCCGATCTGCGACGACGCGCCTGGCCATCACTGGCTGTGGCGCAACGACCGCTTGCGCGTCATCGACGCGCGCGACGCCGAGCATCCGGCCTTCCTGCGGGTAATCTGGAACGGTCACGTACGCGAGATGACCGACCTCGCCGACGCCGACCGCGATCACCTGATGCACGTGGTGTGGCAGGTCGAGCGCTGCGTGCGCGAAATCGCCCAGCCGGACAAGATCAACCTCGGCAGTCTCGGAAACATGGTGCCGCACCTGCACTGGCATGTCGCGGCGCGCTGGCAGGACGACGCCCACTTCCCGGGTTCGATATGGAGCGCGAAGCAGCGCGACGGCACGCCGCGCCCTCGCGTGCCGGCCGCGCTGTGGCGCGCCACGCTGCTGGCACGCCTCGGCCTTCCGACCGTCGCGATCAGCGATGCGCTGACCGGCGCCTACGAAGCCAGCGACTATGCAGTGGCCTTGCCGGAGGGCGAGACGACGGTGCATGTCGGCGCACCTTCACCGGCTCTGGACCGCTGGCTGACGACGCAGAAGACCGCTTGCTGGGCGCTGCTCTGCGCGGCCAACCCCTGGTCGGCACGCTGCGACGACGACGCCAATCGTGCCGCACACACGGCGCTGCGCGCACTGCTTGCGCAGCGCGGCCTTCCGCTGCTCGATGCGGAGAACCGCACGACGGAGGCCGGCTGGACGGAAGCTTCGCTGCTGTGCGCCGGCCTGACCGCCGACGAAGCACTGCGCATCGGGGCGGCCTTCGGCCAGAACGCGGTGCTCACCGGCGACGCCGGCCAGCCGGCCGTGCTGCGCTGGTGCGTGCACCGCGTGGCCGGCTGACTCAGATCGCCTGCTTGCGCCGGCGGGCTGCGGCACCTACGGCTGCCAGACCGGCCAGCATCATGGCCACGCTGGCCGGCTCAGGCACCGCGGCGGTGATGCCCAGTCGATAGCTGGCATCGGACAGAGTGTTGTCGGTCCCGCTGACCGTAACCAGGAACTCGGTGCCGCTGGCGAAGGGGAAAGCGCCGCCACTGCTGGTGAACGGTCCCCAGGCAAAGGTGAGGTTGCGACCGAAGGCACCGACGATTTCGTTGCCATTCAGGAACACCGACAGCGAGGCACGCGAACCCAGTCCGAGGTTGGAGAAGTCGAGACTGAAGTCCACCGGGTCGCCGACGGTGAAGCTGAAGCTGTCGGAAAAGCTGCCGGCCTGCTGTTCGAAGCTCAGCGATTCGCCGTACTCGAGCACGCCCATATCGATGGTTTCGGCCATTGCCGGAACGGCGGCGGCCAGCAGGGCGACGCTCAGGGCGGTACGGCCCACGGTGCGGATGAAAGTTTGCATTGCAGACTCCTTGACGGGATTGATGGAATGAAAGCGCTTGCTTTCATCCGTCATTTACGGAGCCTCGGACCCGGTGGAGACAGGCGGGCGACGAAGGACTTGCCGGCGGCGTGACGGATGTCACTGTTGCCGACGCGCAGCCGGAAAGGCCTACCACAGCTTCACGCAGTGCCCCCGCAGCACGAAAACGCCCGTCGGCCGTGCCGCCGTCTCTCCCGCGGGCTCGAAGGACAGGGCAAGCTCGCTGACCTTGGCCAGCAGCGCCTCGGACGTGCCCGGCATTGTCAGCACCTGCTTCGCGCCGGCGCGCAAGGTTCCCAGACGGAAGGGTGCGCCGTCCTGCGGCAGTGCCCACAGCACCGCCTCATGCCCCGCCGGAACGACCGGTGTCTGCAGGAACTTCACGCTCAGTTCGACGCCGTGCCGGCGCGAAGACGCCAGCGCAGCGGGCTTGCCCGAAGCATCCAGCAGCAGACCGATATAGCTGGCCGGCAGCACTGCCTGCGCCGGCAGGTCGGACGGCAGCACCCAGTCCGGCTGCTGCCGCACAACGCCAACCGTGAGCAGCAGGCCGAGGGCAAAACCCAGTACCGGACGCAGCCAGTCGGTCCAGCGACGGCGGGACGAATCAAACCCCGTCGTGCCGAAGGTGCGACGTTCGATTTCCGCCCACACCGCGGGTGATGGCTGCACCGGCGGCACGGCGGCGGCCAGCGCCGCGCTGTGCGCTTCCCAGGTGCGCAGCGCGCGAGCCGCCGCCTCGCTCGAACCCGCCAGACGCGCAAAGCGTCGTCGGGGCAGACGGCCGAGGGTGCCGAACACATAGGCACACGCAAGGCGATCGAGCAGTTCCGGATGAGCGTCGTACTTCATGCCAGCTGCTCCATGCAGCGCCGCAACTTGTCCAGACCGCGACGCAGCCACACCTTGACACTGCCGATCGGCGAACCGAGGTGTGCGGCCAGTTCCGAGTGCGACAAACCATGGTAATAGGCCAACGCCAGGCACTGGCGCTGCGGTCCGTCGATATCGTCGATGCAGCGGCGCAGGTGCAGCGCGTCGGCCGCCTGTTCGAGCAAACCCAGCGGACCGGGCCGCTCGTCGCCGATCGCGGCCACGCCCTGCTCCACCTCGTCATCGTCGTCCAGCGATTCGGTGCGACGGACGGACTCGGCGCGCAACACGTCGAGCGCGCGGTTGCGCACCACCGCCGTGAGCCAGGTCATGGGCTGGCTTGCATCCGCTCGATAGCTGTCCGCCCGGTGCCACACGCTGGCAAATGCATCCTGCAGCACGTCTTCGGCGAGGTCGCGCCGCCGCAACAGGCGCAGCGCGACGCCGAGCAACTGTGGCGCACAGCTGTCGTAAAGCTGACGGAAGGCAACCCGGTCGCGCAGGGCAACACGCGCGAGCAGTCGCTCGATCTGGACAGGATCATGCATTGCCGCATGATGCCACGCTCGACGTGCCGATCCGCATCAGTAGCCTTTCGGACTGATGGTGCCGGCATCCTGAGCCGCCGCCGGTGCACCCTCGCGAACAACGTGCCAGACGCCGCCGCGGCCATCTCCAGTGGTCTGGCCGGCAGCCGTATCGCCGGCATAGTAGTAGAGCGGCCGACCGCGCACTGCCCACTGCCGGCTGCCGTCCGGCCGGGTGATCACCGAAAATGCGCCGCTCGCCCGGACGTCCGCCGGCGCAGCAAAGGGCGGCCACAGCGCCGCACACTGATCGACGCAGACACTGCGGCCTTCCGTGTCCTTGTCGAACACATAGAGCACTTTGCCGGCGGTGTCGACCAGCAGACCGGCATTGCCGGTCGTCGGCTGGGCGGTGGCGGCGTTACCGAACATTGCAAGAGCGAGCGCAAGCGACATTCTGAACATATGCATCTCCTTCAGAGAAAAGTTGCGACGCACGGAAATCGCGCGTCCGGTCGATCTATACGGCGCACCGTCCCGATCGGAGACAGTCGGCTACCGCCCCGCCTGTCAAAAAGAATGTCCTGCGTGGCCCGCTACCGCGCGCAATCGCTCGCGTGATCATAGAATCCGTGACATCGGTCAGCATCGTCATCGCGAATGCACGCATTCATCCTGCCGCCCGTCACCCGCTCCCATCCGCCCGAATTCGGCGACGCACGCACTGCGCGCGAATGGCTGTCGGGAACGGATGCCACGCAACCCCTGCTTACGCAGGCGCGGTTGCTCGGCCAGCTCAACCTGTTGAACCGCCACACCCTGGCGGCGGGCGAGCGGCTGCGCATCGCGGAGGAGTTGCGCGCCACCGTGCTGACCGTACAGGCATCGACGGCGAACCGCTTCGTCGGCCGTCCTCTGCCGTTGTCGGGCGGCGAACGCGCGGCGTTCGATGCCAATCAGGGCCTGTGGGACACCCTGATCACCGCCTATCTGCACTGCCTCGCTGCCGCGCTGGACGGGGACGGCACGGTCGTCGGGCAAGCCGGCCTGATCGCGCATCGCGCGCTTGCCGCGCTGGCACTGATGCAACTGGACGCACTGCGCACCGCCCATCTGCCCGGGCCGGGCTACTGGCGGCGCGTACATGCCACATACGATGCAGCCGAACGACTGGGTGCCGCCGAGCGCAAGATCCGCGACGAGGCCGTCCATGACGAGAGGCCGACCAGCGTGCGTGCGGCTTATGTGCTTTGCGTGCTGCTGCACACATCCAGTCCGTTCGGGCTGACACACCGCCAGTTGCGCGTGCTGCATCGCTGGCTCGGCAAGTGGTCCGGCAAGGTGGCGCTGTGCGATACGCCGGTGCCGCACAGCGCACTGCCTCCGCTGATGCTGGATCTCGCCGCCGATGAACCGGTCGCCCGCACCCCGCAACCGGACAGCCGGCTTCGCTGGCTGGTGCTTGACGAACTTTCGCACAGTGTGCGCAAGCGCCTTGCGCTGCTCGCGCAGGGCGAAACGCCGCTCGCCCTGCGCCTCGGCGACGAACTGAGCCCGGCGCAAGCGGAACGCCTGTTGCGCCACTTGCATGCCCACTGTTGCCGTGGCGGTCTGACCCGCGCGGAAGCTCGCCGGTCCCTGTCGCAGAACGCTTCGCTTGTGGTCGGCATGGGCGCGGTGCAGCAGTTTCTCTGCGGCGGCGGCGACATCGCGCAGTTCGGCGTAGGCGGAATCACGCATGCTGCCGGATATCGGGTCGAGGACTGGCGCATCCTGGACGACAGTCCGACCGGACTGCGGCTCGGGCGACGCTTGACCGGCGACGGTGCGCGTGTCGGCAACGGCATGCTGCTCGCCGTGCGACCGGACAACGCCCCCCGCTTCATGCTTGCGCATGTGTGCTGGGTCATGGCGTGCGACGGCGAACTGCAGATGGGTATCAGCATGCTGGCGGGCACACCCCGGCCGGTCACGCTCGCGCGTCTGCCGGGCGACGACGGCGAGCATGAGGCCTTCGGCCTGCTGATGCCGGAAGTCACGCGCGTCGGTCAGCCGGAGTGCATCGCCCTGCCCAGCGGCTGGTACCGCAGATCGCGCGACATCACCCTTTCCGATCTCGACGGACGCCGCCGCGTGCGCCTTGTGGAATCCATGGAACGGGGCAGCGACTTCGATCTCGCGCGCATCGAGCCACTGTCGTGAACACTCCGGCGCCACCTCCGGGCACCCTCAACTATCGCGACGCGCAGCAATGTCGTGCGTTGATCGCCGAACTGCCGCTGACCAATATTCCGCGGGTGCGGGATACCCTCACCCGCATGCTCTACGGACTCCGGCAGACACCGCCGCGCAGCGCCGATTATCTGGACGTACTCGAGGCGATGCGGGCACCCCTGCATTTCCTGCAGGAAAGCCTGGGCAAGCGCTACAGCAGTCGCCCCGTGGCGCCGGGAAGTACCGAGGACGGCGTACTTCGGCAGGTGGTCGCACTGTGGATGGCAATGGCCCAGGCCTATGCCCAGTCTGCCGAGAGTGCGGGCGTGCATCCGCTGGACGACGAGCGCCTCGCCTTGGTGTGCCAGCGTTGCGTGCTGTACGCCGGACGCGCGGCGATAGAGTATTTCCGGGCGCGCCGCAATCTTCCGCGTGGTCTCTGGCTGGAGCTTCACGGTTACTACAGCACCGCCGAAGAATGGGGATTCGCCACCCGCCCGGTGGCCGATACGCTGAAGGAAGGGGGCTATCCGCAAAGTGCTGCCGAAGCCTTCTGCTGTGTGCTGCTGATCGATCTGTCGAATCCCTACGGACGAAGTCCGCGCGAGTTCGACTGGGTATGTCGCTGGGCCGACCAGTACGCCAGCCTGACGGAAATCATGCCGGTCTTCGGCGGCACCGATGCCAAGACCTATGCGATCGACCTGAATCTCGATATGGGCGCCAAACCGCTGTCCGAGTTCGCGCGCACGCCGAATCTGCGCCGCCTGGGCTCGACCCGCCTGGCGAGCGAGATCGAACGCGTGGTGGCCGGATTGAAGCAGGGCCTGTCGCCGGAATCGCTCGGCCTGGGAGCGGACTGTCACCCCTTGTCGGCAGGCCGCCTGATGCTCCTGCTCTACAAACCCTGGTGTCACGCGGCCAATCCGCGTCGCTTCCAGCGACGAAAGGGCGAAGGCGAAGTCAGCGTCGTGCTTTCGCACGAAGCGATGCATTACGTCGTATCGGGCGAAGAATTCGTTCAGCCGCCGCCCGCGCGCATATACAGCCACAGCGATTTCGTCGACATCGCCACCTTCGGCGAACGGGCGACAGACGGTGCCGGTCTGGCCTTGCGCCAGGCCCATGCCCGAGAACTGTACCCGGCACAGCACTGGGCCATGCTTGACCACAGCGTCATGGGTTACCGGCTGCGCGCGCCACGGGACACCGGCGGGGTCGAGTTCTCGCAGATGCTGTCGGTCTTCGGCGAAGACGCGGAGCACTGGCGGCTGGCCCGCGTATCCTGGCTCATGTACGAGCACGATGGACATCTGATGACGGGACTGCACGTTCTTCCCGGCACGCCCCGTGCCGTGGCCGTGCGATCGCTGGCGGAAGAGGGAGCCGTACCGGAGCGCTTCACCCGGGCCTTCCTTCTGCCCGCGGTTCAGGTGATGGCCGAGGAAGCGACATTGGTGCTGCCACGCGGCTGGTACCAGAACGACCGCCGGATCGAGATCTACTTCAGCGAAACGTTGCGCACCCTGCGTCTGGCGCGGCTGAACAGCTTTGGCGTCAACTACGAACGGGTTGCTTTCGAAGAGGTGGTGCGCGCCGGCTGATCCGGCCGGCAATCGTCATGGCAAGGTACGCCGGGCCGGAAAGCGGACGGTGAAACGGCTTCCCTTGCCCGGTTCGCTGTCCACCTGCAAAGTCGCCTGGTGACGCTCCAGCACGTGTTTGACTATGGCAAGGCCCAGACCCGTTCCGCCGGTTTCGCGCGAACGGCCTCTATCCACCCGGTAAAAGCGTTCGGTAAGCCGGGGAATGTGTTGCGCGTCGATACCTATGCCGTTGTCGGTGACCGAATACTCTCCGCATCCCTCCACCGCGCGCCAGCTTATCGTCACCTTGCCTCCGTCGGGGGTATAGCGCACCGCGTTGCTGGCCAGATTTCCGAGCGCACTGCGAAGATCGCGCGCGCAACCGAGCAGCGAACCGGGCAGACCCTCGACCTCAAGCGTTACGGCATGCCGCCCGGAGGACAACGCTTTCGTTTCCACCATCACGATATCGAGCAGATTGCGCACATCCACCTGCTCCTCGGGGGTGGGCGTGTCGGTCTCCAGTGCAGACAAGGTCAGAAGATCGTCCACCAGACGCTGCATACGCACGGACTGCTGTTGCGCCATGCGGATGAAGGACAGCGCCTGTTCATGCGGCAACTCGGGCAGGGCGTCTTCCAGTGTCTCCAGAAAGCCATGGATGACGGTCAGCGGCGTCTTCATTTCGTGCGACACGTTGGCAACGAAGTCGCGACGCATGGTTTCCAGCTTTTCAAGCTGGGTGATGTCGCGCGTGAGCAGCAGCTTCTGGTCGTCCCCGAAGGCCACCACGCGCAGTTGCAGCGTGCGCCCGGGCTGTCGCGGCGAGGGCATCGACAAGGGCTCGGCGTAGTCGCCAGACTGCAGATACTCGGCGAATTCCGGCTGGCGCACGAGGTTGAGAATCGGCATGGCAATGTCGCGGCGGCCGTCCAGACCGAGATGCTCCTCGGCCATCGGATTGAGCCACTCGATCAGTTCGTCGCGCGACATGATGAGGGTACCGTCGGGCATGGCGCGGCTCGCTTCGCGCATCCGCTCAAGCCGGTTCCGCAGGTCTTCGCGCAGCTGCCGCGCGTTGCGCTCGCGCCGCGCGAGCTTGGCAAAAAGGAACTCCCACTGCCCGCCGCCGTCCGGCAGTTCGGCCTCGCTGGTGGAATTGAGCCAGCGGTCGAAACGACCGATTTCGTACTGATCGCGCAAGCTTCCCACCAGCAACAGGGCGCAGGCAAACATCAACGCCAGCGCCAGCTCGCCGGCGGCAAGACCGATCAGCGCGCACAGCACGATCAGTGCAATGCGAAGTGCAGCGCGGAACCAGAATTCACGCATGGTGGGGGGCGGCGATCACGACAGCGGATTGTGCGCGGTCACGCACCGGAACGCTCACTCCTTCTGGCAGGACAGGCGATAGCCGCTGCCACGTACGGTCTGGATCAGCGCATCGTGGCCGCTGGCTTCGAGCGCGCCGCGCAGGCGACGGATATGAACGTCTACAGTACGCTCCTCGACAAACACATGATCGCCCCAGACGCTGTCGAGCAACTGGGCGCGCGAGTGGACGCGTTCGGCGTGCGTCATGAAAAAGTGCAGCAGGCGGAATTCAGTGGGACCGAGCACCACGGCACTGCCGCGCGCGGTCACGCGGTGCGTGGCGGGGTCAAGACGCAGACCGTCGATCTCGACCGGATCTTCGGTCGCCTGTGGTTTCTGCCGACGCAACACGGCCTTGATGCGGGCTGCCAGCTCGCGCGGCGAAAACGGTTTGGTGACATAGTCGTCGGCACCGGTTTCAAGACCGGTCACCTTGGATTGCTCGTCGCCACGCGCCGTCAGCATGATGATGGGCACACTGCGCGTGCGCTCGTCGGCACGCAGACGACGCGCCAGATCGATGCCGCTCTGCCCCGGCAGCATCCAGTCGAGCAGCACCAGATCCGGCAGTTCGGCCTGCAGAAGCCGCAACGCGGTTTCCGCATCCGGCGCGCGCAGGGGATCATGCCCGGTTCGCGTGAGCGTGACGCTGATCAGTTCCTGGATGGAGGGTTCGTCCTCGACGACGAGAATGCGGGCCATGGCGGGTGCGTGCGTGGGATGACGGGAACGCGACGAAGTCTATTTCAGTGTGGTGACGTTTTAGTGACAGGCTTCAGGGCCGGCGTTGACGATCATCAAGACAGGCACGAGGTATCATGACCGTTCATTGCAGCGGATACCGGACATCATGGCAGGACTGGACAAGGACACCCCTCTCCCCACCGAAATCAAGGTGCAGCAGAAGTCGAGGGTAATGGACGTCAGTTTCGACAACGGCCGCACCTTCAGCTTCAGCTTCGAGTTTCTGCGAGTGTGCTCGCCGTCGGCGGAAGTAAGGGGTCACGGGCCAGGGCAGGAAACGCTGCAGGTGGGCAAGCGCGACGTTGACATCACGCGCGTCGAACCGGTCGGTGCATACGCGATCAAGCCGGTTTTTTCCGATGGTCACGACAGCGGCATCTATTCCTGGGACTACCTTTATCTGCTGGGCGAAAATCAGGACGCGCTGTGGGCCGACTACCTGGCCCGTCTGGAGGCGGCGGGATCCAGCCGCGACCCCGCACTCGTGCCGCCGCCTGCACCAACGGGCGGTGGTTGCGGTCACCACCACTGAGCTGGCAATGAGCGACAGATCCACCGATTTCGGTTTCGAACGCGTCCCCGAGGCGGCCAAGGCGCGTCGTGTAGCCAGCGTTTTTTCATCGGTCGCCCGCCGCTACGACATCATGAATGACCTGATGTCGGCGGGGCTGCACCGTGTCTGGAAGGCGTTCGCGATCGAGATGGCCGGCGTGCGGCCGGGCCAGCGCGTGCTGGACGTGGCCGCCGGCACCGGTGACCTGACCCTTGCCCATGCGAAGCGCGCCGGCAGTGCGGGTGAGGTATGGCATACCGACATCAATCCGGACATGCTGCGCGAAGGCCGCGACCGCCTGCGCGATGCCGGTCTCGTGCTGCCCAGCCTTTTGTGTGACGCCGAGAGACTGCCTTTCCCGGACAACCACTTCGACTGTGTCACGGTCGCCTTCGGTCTGCGCAACATGACGCACAAGGATCGTGCGCTCGGCGAGTTCCATCGCGTGCTCAAGCCGGGGGGCCGAGCGCTGGTGCTCGAGTTCTCGCGTGTCGCCAAGCCGCTGGAAAAGGCCTACGACCTTTACTCCTTCAAGGTACTGCCCTGGCTGGGCAAGCGCGTCGCCAACGACGAGGCGAGCTACCGCTATCTCGCCGAATCGATCCGCATGCACCCTGACCAGGAGACGCTGGCCGGCATGATGCGTGCGGCCGGCCTTGGTCGCGTCGAGTATTTCAACTTGAGCGCCGGCGTAGTGGCACTGCATCGCGGCTTCAAACTCTGAGCCGGAACACGGATACGAACGATCGGTGCTTTCCGCTGTCGATTCGTGTGCTAACTTTCGCGTCTTGCCCCACCCTGTGATGGAGACAACCCAGATGAAGAATTTTCTTTGTGCGCTGTGCGTGGCCGTCGTTGGCCTCGGCGGAGCCATGCATGACGCCGAAGCCGCGAAACGTCTCGGCGGCGGCAAATCTTTCGGCTCGCAGCGCGACTCGAACACCCTGCAGCGTGACGGCGCTGCGAACGGTCCGACCCAGAACGCGACCACGGCACAGCGACAGGCCCAGCCAGCCGCTCCGGCTGCCGCGCAACCTGCCCGACGCTCGTGGATGGGCCCGCTGGCCGGTCTGGCCGCCGGCATCGGCCTTGCGGCACTGGCTTCGCATTTCGGTTTCGGCGAGGAAATGGCTTCCTTCATGATGATCGCGCTGCTGGTGATGGGTGCCCTCTTCGTCTGGCGCATGCTGGCCGCCCGTCGCAGCGGTCCGTCGCCGCAGCACGGCATGCAATATGCCGGCGCCACCGCCGCTCCGGCGGGCGCTGCGCAACGTTTCGAATCCGCCTCCCCGGTCTCCGCGTCGGTACCGTCTGCCGCCGTTGGCGCTGGCGCTGGCAACATTCCGCCTGATTTCGACGTTGATGGTTTCCTGCGCCAGGCCAAACTCAACTTCGTGCGCCTGCAGGCGGCCAACGACAGGGCCGACGTCGAGGACATCCGCCAGTTCACCTCGCCCGAGGTGTTTGCTGAAATCCGCATGCAACTTCAGGAGCGTGGCGGCGAACCCCAGCACATCGACATCGTGCAGCTCGATGCCGTCCTGCTGGATCTGGTGACGGAAAGCAATCAGTACGTCGCCAGCGTCCGCTTCAGTGGTCTTCTACGCGAAGAGGCCAGCGCCGCACCGGCTTCGTTCGACGAGGTCTGGCATCTGGCCAAACCGGTGTCCGGTGACCGGGGATGGGTGATCGCCGGTATCCAGCAGCTGCAGTAACGATGTTTTCCGGCGCCGCGCTCCAGATCCTGAACCACCTGCTCGATCAGGCGCCAGGCGCCCACGCGCGGCTGGCGCGGCACGCCGGAGCGCATGCGCGGCTCGAACTGGGCCAACTCGGCGTCGCGTTCACCATCGGCGATGACGGCCGGCTTTGCGCGGCTTCGGGCGAATCCCTGACATTGACCTTGCGCCTGCCGGCGGATGCCGCGCTGAGACTTCCCCACGAAGGCGACACAGTGTTGCGCGACGCGCGCATCGAAGGCGATGCCGCACTGGCGGAAACGCTCGGACAGGTGCTGCGCGGTCTGCGCTGGGACGCTGCGGAGGATCTGAGCCGGCTGATCGGCGACGCCGCCGCCGAACGCGTGGTCGGCGGCGTCCGCAGCGCGCTGGCCGGCGGACGCGATCTGGGAGCCCGTTTCGCCATGTCTGCAGGCGAATACGTGGCGGACGAGGTGCAACTGCTGGTACGGCCTGCCGCCACCGCCGCCTTCTCCGATGAAGTCGACATCTTGCGCGACGACCTTGCCCGGCTGCAGAAGCGCGTCGAATTGCTGGCGCGGAAGGCTCAAGCGGGACGCTGATCCGCCCACCATTGCGCGAAAGCCGCACGCTGGGCCGGACTCATCCCGACACCGCACTTCGTCCGTCGCCACAACACATCGTCAGCGCTGCGCGCCCATTCGTGGCTCGCGCACCAGCGCACTTCGGCCTCACGAAGACCACCACCGAAGTCGCGTCCCGGACCCGCTGACGCAAGCTGGTCGAGCAGGCTTTGTGTCGTACTGCCATGACGCCCGATCAGCGCAGCTATCCAGCCGGACGGCAGTGAAGGATGGCGCTGCACAAGCCCATTTGCGAATTCCGCCCGCGGTGTCACGTCCGCTCCCGGTAACAGGCGCTCCGCAGTCCTGCAGGGAACGGTATTTCCAAGAAAGGCGGCCAGGCGGTCGACTGCCTGTTCCGCGAGACGGCGGTGCGTGGTGAGCTTGCCGCCCTGTATCGACATCCAGCCGCGACCGTCACGCTCGCCCTCCATCGACAGGCGGTATTCGCGACTGGCCGTGCGGGCACTGCCAGCGCCTCCGATCAGCGGCCGCATTCCGCTGAATTCCCAATGGATGTCGTTCGCGGCAAGAACCCGACCGAAGGCACGCTGCACGGCGTCCAGCAGGTAGCGTCGCTCCGCCGCCGTCACGCCAAGCCGATCCGGTGAGGGCAGCTCGGTTTCGGTGGTGCCGACGAGATGGAAATCGTCGGCGAACGGGATGACGAACACGATGCGGCGGTCCGGTTGCTGAAGCAACCAGGCGTCGTCGCCTGCGTGCAGGCGCGGCACGACAATGTGCGTCCCCTGCACCAGGCGCACCGGCCGCGCCTTGGCACCGCGCAGCGCTTCGACCCCGTTCGTCCACGGCCCTGCGACATTGACGACGCAGCGCGCGAATATCGTCGCTTCATCCTCCTCTCCGCGCACAGTGCAACGCCAGTGCGCGCGGTCCGGGGCGACCGCGACCAGTTCGCTGCGTGGACACACCCGAGCGCCCAAGGATTGCGCGTCAAGCAGTGTACACAGCGTCAGTCGGGCGTCATCCACCCACAGGTCGTAGTAGGCGTGCGCGCCTGCAACCTCCGCGTGAAGTGCCCGCAACAGCGGAAAATCGGGCGGCAGCCTCCGTGATCGCGGAAGGCTGTCCGGACCGGCGAGCAAGTCGTAGAAGGCAAGGCCGGCGGCTAGCACCCAGACGGGTCGCTCGCCGGTATGCGGCACGACGAATCTCTGCGGGCGCACGAGGTGGGCGGCGATGCGACCCAGGATCGTGCGCTCCTGCAGCGATTCGCGAACCAGACCGAAGGCACCCTGCTCAAGATAGCGCAGGCCGCCATGAATCAGCTTGGTGGAGGCCGATGAGGTGGCGCCCCCGATGTCGCCACGCTCGCAGACGACCACATCGAGGCCGCGCAGCGCGGCGTCGCGCGCGATGCCGGCACCATTGATGCCGGCACCGACGATGAGCAGGTCGCAGGTGTTGCGGGGCATTGGCGAATTGTGCACCCGACACGCCAGAAACAGAAAGGCACGCCGCAGCGTGCCTTTCTCGAACTGCTGGAAACCGCGCTCAGTGACGCTTGCGCAGTTTCTGTATTGCCGCCAGCTGGGCGATGGCCGAAGCCAGTTCCGCCTGGGCCGCAGCGTAATCGACACCGGCCTGGCGGTTGGCCAGAACTTCCTCGGCCAGCCGCTTGGCTTCGTTCGCCTTCGCCTCGTCCAGATCGGTACCGCGGATGGCGGTATCCGCCAGCACGGTCACCAGACCCGGTTGCACTTCCAGCAGGCCGCCGGCCACGAAAATCAGCTCGTCGGCCGCCTGATTCGGCACCTTGATGCGGACTTCGCCCGGGCGGATGCGGGTGATCAGCGGCGTGTGGCCAGGCAGTATGCCCAGCTCGCCGCTCTCGCCCGGCAGCGCGACGAATTCTGCGAGCCCGGAGAAGATTTTCTCTTCCGCGCTGACAACGTCGACATGTACGGTCATAGCCATGATTACTCCGTGATTGCTGCCCGCAAGCCGCGCCGGACCGGAGTCCGCCGCGGCTCACGCTTGCCGCGTCACTGCAGCGTCTTCGCCTTTTCGAACGCTTCCTCGATGCCGCCGACCATGTAGAAGGCCTGTTCCGGCAGGTGGTCGCATTCGCCATTGACGATCATGTTGAAGCCCTTGATCGTGTCCGCCAGCGGGACGATCTTGCCCGGCGAACCGGTGAAGACTTCAGCCACGTTGAACGGCTGCGACAGGAAACGCTGGATCTTGCGGGCGCGAGCCACGGCCAGCTTGTCTTCCGGCGACAGTTCGTCCATACCCAGAATCGCGATGATGTCGCGCAGTTCCTTGTAACGCTGCAGCGTCGATTGCACCTTGCGGGCGACCGCGTAGTGTTCTTCGCCGACGATCAGCGGATCCAGCTGACGCGAGGTCGAGTCGAGCGGATCGACCGCCGGGTAGATGCCCAGCGAAGCGATGTCACGCGACAGCACGACGGTAGCATCCAGGTGCTGGAAGG
>CAZKRN010000012.1:0-116000 GCA_964555165.1 uncultured Methyloversatilis sp.
GCTTGCCGACGTGTTCCTTCAGGTTCACCGGCGGCACGCAGAAGGGGCCGATGGCGGCCGGCGTGAGGTCGATCATCATTACGCCCAGCGCATTGAGCTTGCGCGAGTTCTCGGCATGCACATAGGCGCTGGTAGCGTCGAAGGCAATCTGTATGCCATCGGCTTTCACGTGCGGCAGCAGGCCATCGACGCCGTCGCTGGTGGTCTTGATGCCCATGTCGCGGGCGCGCGCCAGACCTTCGGACGCCGGGTCGATGCCCACCATCCACACCGGCTCCAGCACCGGGCTGCGCTTCAGCTTGTAGAGCAGGTCGGTGCCGATATTGCCCGGCCCGATCAGTGCACACTTGATCTTGTTCATGCGGTCTCCGTGGAGTCTCGAGTTCGGTGGGGCGGTCAGACGAAGCGCACCGAGCAGCCGCCGAGGCCGCCGATGGCGATGCGCAGGCTGTCACCCGCCTTGACCGGAATGAGTGCGGCGAGCGAACCGGACAGGATCACTTCGCCCGCCTTGAGCGGAATGCCGAGCCGGCCCAGCGTGTTGGCCAGCCAGACCACGGCATTGACCGGGTGGCCGAGGGCGGCGGCACCGGCGCCGGTGCCGACGATGTCGCCATTCAGCTCCAGCACCATGCCGCACAGGCCGAGGTCCAGATTGCGCGGCGACACCGCGCGGTCGCCGAGCACGAACACGCCGCAGGAGGCGTTGTCGGCCACCGTGTCCTGGATGCGGATCTTCCAGTCGGTGATGCGCGAATCGACGATCTCGAAGCAGGGCATCACGCACTCGGTGGCGCGCAGCACGTCGGCACCGGTGACGCCCGGACCCATGATGTCGTGCTTGAGGATGAAGGCGATCTCGCCCTCGGCGCGCGGCTGGATCAGCGAGTTCGCGGCGATCGACTCGCCCTCGTTGTAGATCATGCCGTCGAGCAGGTAGCCGAAGTCCGGCTGGTGCACGTTCAGCATGTTCTGCACGACTTTCGAGGTGACGCCGATCTTCTTGCCGACGATGCGCTCGCCGGCGTCGAGCCGGCGCGCAATCATGCGCTGCTGGATGTGATAGGCATCCTCGATCGTGATGTCCGGCTCGCGGCTGGTCAGCGGCGCCACGGTTTCGCGGGTGGTGAGCGCGGCGTACAGCTCGTCGCCGTAGCGCTGGATCTTGTCGGCTTGCATCATGTCCGGGGCCTGTTCAATTGGGTTCAGAGAGGAAGTCGCCAACGAGACGCGCAAAGCGGGCCGCGTGCTCGATCTGCGTCCAGTGGCCGCACTTGCCGTACACGTGCAGCTGGGCATTCGGTATCCACTGGGCCAGCGTGAGCGAGGTATCGAGCGGGATGACCAGGTCTTCGCGGCCGTGGATCACCAGCGTTTCGTGCGGCAGCGCCTTGATGTCCTCGACATTGCTGGCCATGGCGTCTACCCAGCGCTGGCGCGGTGCCGGGAACATCGACGCGAAGGACTCCTGGAAGCCCGGGCGGATGGTGGCTTCGTAGCGCAGCCTGGCCAGATCGTCGTTCACCAGCGAACGGTCGTAGGCGAACAGGTCGAGCAGGCCGCGCATGGTTTCGATCGACGGCGTGTAGCCCCACACCGCATCGAGCGCCGGCGTGATGTCGAAGCGCACACCGACGCTGCCCATCAGCACCAGGCGGCGGATGCGCTGCGGGTGACGGATGGCGACCTGGAGCGCCAGACCGCCGCCGAAGCTGTTGCCGACCAGATCCGCCTGTTCGATGCCGAGCGCATCCAGCATGCCGATGGCCTGGTTGACCCAGGTGTCCATGTCGTAGCGGAGATCCGGGCGGCGCTCGGTGTAGCCGAAGCCGGCCATGTCCGGTGCGATCACGCGTGCGCGTTCGGCCAGCTGCGGCATGACCAGCCGCCAATTCGCCCAGGCGCTGACGCCGGGGCCGGAGCCGTGCAGCATGAGCACCGGAAAGCCGCTGCCCAGGTCGTGATAGTTGGTCCTGATGCCGGCGGCGACGATGCTGCGGGCGACTTCGGGGTTGAGCGGTGCATTCATGTCGTCGGTCCTCACAGCTTCACGCAAACGTTCTTCAGCTCGGTGTAGAACTCGAGCGAATGCACGCCGCCTTCGCGGCCGATACCCGACTGCTTGGCACCGCCGAAGGGTGTGCGCAGGTCGCGCAGGAACCAGGAGTTCACCCACACCAGACCGGTGTCGAGTGCGGCAGCGACGCGGTGGCCGCGCGTGATGTCGGTGGTCCACACCGAGGCGGCGAGGCCGTAGTGGGTGTCGTTGGCCATGCGGATCGCATCCTCTTCGCGATCGAAGGGCGCGATGTGGCAGCAGGGGCCGAAGATTTCCTCGCGCACGACGGCGGCGGTTTCCGGCAGACCGGTCCAGATCGTCGGTTGCACCCAGGCGCCGTCGGCCAGTTCGCCCGGCATGTCCGGTACGCCGCCGCCGGTGACGACGGTGGCGCCCTCTTCCACCGCGCGGCGGTAGTAGGACAGCACCTTCTGTCTGTGCTCGGCGGAGATCAGCGGCCCCATGCCGGTGGCGTCATTCTCCGGCCGACCCATGACCAGCGCCTCGGCGCCCTGCTTCAACGCGGCAACGAAGCGCTCGAAGATCGGGCGCTCGACATAGACGCGTTCGGTCCCGAGGCAGACCTGACCGCAGTTGGCGAAGGCCGAGCGCAGCGTGCCGGCGATGGCGGCATCGAAGTCGCAGTCGGCGAACACGATGGCCGGGTTCTTGCCGCCCATTTCCAGCGATACCGGCCGGGCGCCGCCGGCGGCCGCCTTCATGATGGCTTCGCCGGTGCGCGTCTCGCCGGTGAAGGTGATGGCATTGACGCCCGGGTGGGTGGTCAGGAATTCGCCGGCCGAATCCGGGCCGAAACCATGCACCACGTTGTAGACGCCGGCCGGCACGCCGACCGCGTTCATCACCTCACCGAGCAGGGTCGCGGTCTGCGGCGTCTCTTCCGACGGCTTTACCACCACGGTGTTGCCGCAGGCCAGCGCCGGACCCACCTTCCAGGTCATCAGCAGCAGCGGCAGGTTCCACGGACACACCACGCCGACCACGCCGACCGGCTTGCGCAGCGCGTAATTGATCGCGCCTCGGCCGTCCGGGGTCGCCATTTCGAAGAACTCGCCTGGCACGTTCTTGACCACGTCGGCGAAGATCGTGAAGTTGGCGGCACCGCGCGGGATGTCGAGGTGGCTGGCCAGGCTGACCGGCTTGCCGGTGTCGGCCACTTCCGCGGCGACGAAGTCGTCGAAACGGCGGTTGATTTCATTGGCGACCGCGTACAGCAGTTCGGTGCGCTCGGTCACCGTCATGCGGCCCCACGGGCCTTCGAGCGCGGCACTCGCTGCGGCGACCGCGGCATTCACCTCGTCGCGCCCGGCTTCGCTGACCGAGGCGATGACGCGGTTGTCCAGCGGCGAGCGCTTGTCGAAGCGGCGGCCTTCGCGGCCGGCGACGAACTCGCCGTTGATGAAGTGGCTGATCTGTTTCATCGATCTCTTTCTTGTGGGAGCGGCGCGTCAGCGCGCCGGGGTCAAATCGAGCGCAGCGAGTGCGGCGCGGGCGCAGTCTTCGTCCTGCGCTTCGGAACCGCCGGAAATGCCGATGCCGCCGATGCGCTCGCCGGCCACCACCAGCGGCAGGCCGCCGCCGAACATGACCATGCGCGGGCGCAGCGGCAGCCCCTGGCGGACCGCGTCGGAATGGGAAGAGAGGGCTGCCGCCCAGTCGCCGGTCGGCAGACCGAAGCTGGCGGCGGTATAGGCCTTGTCGATCGCGATATCGACCGAGTGCAGCGGCGCGCCCGGCATGCGGAGGAAGGACACGAGCTGGCCGGCGCGATCGACCACCGCCGCGTTAACGCAGGCGCCCACGGACGCCGCGTGCGCCACCGCGGCGCTGACCGCCGCCGATGCCGCCTCCCAGCCCACTGTCGATTGCCGTGCTGCCACGTCCATGTCGTCTCCTCCGCGGGGCCGCTGTATCGCGACCTCTCACTCATCGATATTTGATGGACTTAACGATATAAAACGATTATCTCGACGTCAACGTTTTTTCTCGAGATTTTTGGCTTTTCACGGAGAAAGTTCGGAACTAGAATGGCGACATGCTCGCCACCACCCGCGCAGGCATTCAGGGAAACATCAAATGGATCAGTTGATTAACGGCGACTTCCAGGCCAACGGCGACGCCTACGAGCCGAAGACACTGGTCGATGGCGCCTACCGGCAGTTGCGGCGCGACATCATCGAAGGGCGTCACGCACCCGGCGCGAAGCTCCGGGTCGAGCACCTGAAGGACGAATACGAGGTGGGCGCTGGGACGCTGCGCGAGGCACTGGCGCTGCTGGTGAGCGATTCGCTGGTGGTCGCCCAGGGCCAGCGCGGCTTCCGCGTGGCGCCCATATCGCTGGCCGACCTCGAGGACATCACGCGCACCCGGGTGATGCTGGAGAGCGAGGCGCTGCGGCAGAGCATCGAGAACGGCGACGAAGCGTGGGAAGGCAATCTGGTCAGCGCCTTCCACCTGCTCACCCGGGCCGAGGAAAAGCTGGCCGGCGACCTGGATGGCAGCGTGAACGAGTGGGAAGACCGCAACCGGGTGTTCCACGAAACGCTGATCGGCGCCTGCAACTCGCGCTGGATACGTCACTTCCTCGCCATCCTGTACCGCCAGTCCGAGCGTTATCGCCGCATCTCGGTGCTGAACCGGCCGGTGCCGCAGGACGTGCATGAAGAGCACGAACAGATTTTCAAGGCGGCCATTGCGCGCGACGTCGACGAAGCCTGCCGCCTGCTGTCCGGGCACATCTGGCGGGCCTTCCACACCGTGTCCGCGGTCCCGGAATTCGCGCAGGAGTCGGCCATTCGACAGGTGGCGAACGGTCGCTGACGACGGGCGCAGCCGGACCTCGACCGCCCCGTCGCGGTCAGAAGACCGCTCCCACAGGGGTGGTGCACCTCATCCACGACCAGAGCCGGGGCCGGGATTCTGTGGGAGGGGTCTTCTGACCCCGACAGCAGCCTGTACCGGAACCTGCGGACTGCTGCCGCCGCGTCGCGGCCAAGGCCGCTTCCACAAGGACTCGCCTCGTCAGCCCTTTTCCGCCGCCTCCTGCTTCAGCGCCTCGACACTGCGCGCCATCTTGCCGACCACCTTCAGCTTCAGGTCACTGGTCGGATAGATGCGGCAGGCAAGCACGCACCGGCGGCGCTCGTCCTCCTCGCTGATTGCACTGCGGCTCATGACGCCAGCGGTGTAGGTGCCGGACAGCACTTCCACCTTGCACACGCCGCAGCCGCCCTGGCGGCAGCCGACCGGGATGCCGCGGCCGCCCAGCGCCTCCATGCCGCGCAGCGCGTTCTGCGTTTCCGCACACAGATACTCGCGGCCGATGCCTTCGAGCACGATGCTGTACGAACGCCCCACGATCAGATCTTCCTGAACAGCGGACTGCGCACCTGCTGCGCATCGGCGGCCGAGAAGAACTTCTCGGTGTAGATGTCGCGCTCGAACAGCCGCCCCTGCATCAGTGCGTTGATGCAGGCATCGATCATGACCGGCGGTCCGCACAGATAGGCCTGGTGGCCACGGAAGTCCTCGCGGAAGTGGGCCACCGCCGCCTCGTGTGCGTAACCGCGGAAGCCCGCCCAGTCGCTGCCCGCCGGTTCGTCCGACAGCGCGGGCACGTAACTGAAGTTCGCGTGCGCCGCCGCCAGTGCGACGAAGTCGTCGTGGTAGTACAGCTCGGCGCGGTTGCGCGCGCCGTACACCAGCGTGATCGGCTGCGCGTAGCCCTTGGCCAGCAGGTCGAGAATCATGGACCGCGGGCTCGACAGCCCGGAGCCGCCGGCCATGAAGATGAGCGGCCTGGCGGCCGACTCGCGCACGAAGAAGCGGCCGTACGGGCCGGACAGCTTCACCCGGTCGCCCGCCTGCAGCGACTCGTGTATCCAGGTGGTGCCGCGGCCGCCCGGCACGATGCGGATGTTCAGCTCGACTTCGTTGCCGTTCGACGGTGCATTGGCGAGCGAGAACGCGCGACTCATGCCGGCTTCGGCGCCGATGTCCAGATTGATGTACTGGCCGGCCTGGAAGTCGATCGGCCGGTCGAGCCGGATGAACAGCCCCTTGATCGTCGGCGTGAGCTGTTCGATGCGGGTCACCGTGCCGTTGAAATCCTCGACCGGAATGTTGCGCGCGTCCGGTTCCTCGTCGATGTCCGCCTCTATCGTCACGTCGCTCTGCAGCCGTGCGCAGCAGGCCAGGGTCTTGCCCTCCTGACGCTCGAAATCCATCAGCGCGAAGTCGGACGCCTCGCCGTGGTCCACCTCGCCGTCGGTCACCTGCACCTTGCAGGTGGCGCACAGACCGTGACAACAGGCATGCGGCAGCCAGATGCCTGCCCGCAGGCAGGCATCCAGTACCGTCTGGTCGTCCTCGACCTCAAGCGTCTGGCCGAGCGGTTCTATGGTCAGCGCGTAACTCATATCAGTTTCTCCAATACGCTGCGCCCGGTCCGCTGCGCGTGAAATGTGCGCCGCGCCGCCCGCAGGGCCGCCCCACCGGGTGGAGCAGGGGTTTCGGCGAGCACCGCTCGCCGCCTGCGCAACCGGTCGGATGTGCAAAGCCGACCGTGGTCGGCGCCGCCCCCTTGGCGGGGGCGAGGCAGGGGTTGCGCGACGCATGCGTCGCGCCTGCCGAGCGGGTCGGCTGAGCAACGCCGACCCTGCGCGAACAAAGTGAGCGTGGGGGCTTCATTTCAGCTGCACGATCCCTTGATGCCGGTCAGACCGGGCGTGCGGAAGCGGATGGCGTCCTTGTGGCCGATGCCGTTCTCCGCCAGCGTACGGTTGAAGTGCGGCGTCCACGGCTCGCCGGACTTCATCCACTCGACCTTCGACCAGTCGATCCTGGCCCAGTCCGGGTGGTAGCCGTAGGCCCCGGGCAGCACCTTCTCGACGATGTCGCCGAAGCGCATGGTGGGCGGGAAGGGAAAGGCCAGCGGCGCGCAGAACATCAGGTGATCGTCCCAGCCGATGTAGACGAGCTGGTTGCCGTGGAAGTTGTCGACCACGTCGCGCGGCACGCCGACGTAGTCCTTCACTGCTGCGACTTGCATGTCGTCGTCCCCCTCAGTCGTTGCGCTTGGCCATGCCGCGCCATGCTTCGAAGTTGCGATGGTCTTCCGAACCTTCGAACTCGCCGTTGTCGCGACCGACGTCGAGCCGGTAATACTCCAGCACCGCGGCCAGCGGATCGAAGCCGGGCGCGCTCGGGTCGGCGCCTTCGGGGAAGCAGTTGCCCTGGTAGATCTGGTGCACCGGCAGCCAGGCCTGCACATACTTCTCCGGCTCGTTGTCGAAGATGTGCTGGCAGTGGTCGGAGCAGAAGTGGTACTTGTTGCCCTTGTAGCTGCGCTCGCGATAGCAGATCTTCGTTGGGTCGCCCGGCTCGGTGAACAGCATCGGAATCTGGCAGGTCTGGCACAGCATGGGCAGCGTCTTGTTGTAGAAGCGGTTGCCCTTTTCCTGCTGTTCGCGCCAAAACTCGAAGCGCGGCCGGTAGTACTTGTCGAAGGTGTCCGGGTACTTCTGCGACAGCCACTGCATTTCGTCTTCGGTCGGCATCCAGGTGTGGAAGTCGGTGGCGCCGCCGTAGTTGTAGAAAGTGGCCCACACCTGGTGCGAAAGGTGGTCCTTCTCCTGGCGGATCTGCTCGGCGCAGGCAGGCATCCTGATGCCGTAGCGCGCGAGGTCCTTGAACAGCGCGCCGCCGTTCTCCTCGAAATAGATTTCCCAGGCTTCCTTCCAGCTCATGACGCGCTTGGGCAGCATGTAGTCCATCATCATCGCGACGATGGACAGCAGGCGCACGCCACGCCAGCACCACTTGTCTATCCAGCGCTGCACGATGGGCAGATTCGCCGGGTCCTGTTCGAGGATGAACTTGATGCACTCCAGCCCCAGCGTCATGTGGCGCGCCTCGTCCGACTGCGCCGAGAAGCCGAAGGTCATGGTACCCATGTCGCCGTTGTAGGCCGCGCCCGACACGAAGGGCACGAACAGCAGATTGGTCAGCACATACTCGAAGGAGAAGCCGACTGCCACCATGAATTCGAACGGGCCAGCGGTGATCGCGTCGTCGAAGAAGCTCTTCGGCACCGACAGGTACCAGACGCGGTCGAACATGTGCGGCGCGTCGTGGAAGCCGTTGTAGTACTTGTTGTAGTTCGAAAGCGAGTGGATCTGCGTCTGCGCATGACGCATCTCGTCGATGGCCTGCATCATGCAGGCCACCCACGCACCCGGCCCCGGAAAGGCGCGTCCGGCGTGGGCGAAACCGCGGTGGGCCATGTGTTCGAGCGGCGTCACCGCGGTCAGGAAGATCTTGATCGCGTTCAGGTAGCGCGCGTCGGTCACGCCAAGATGGCCGTTGCTCTGGCTGTAGGCGTCGATGATGGCGTAGAGCTTGCGCTCCTTCTCGGCCTGGTATTTCCAGTAGGCGTCCATGGTCAGGCGGAAGGGATCTTCCCATTTGTCCCAGTCGTGGATCCTGATGCCTTCGTAGTCGGCGTACGGATACACCTTCTCCTTCGGCTGATAGGTGGTGTCCCAGGCCAGATCGCGGGTCATCAGCGTGTAGCGTTCCTTCAGGCCCAGCTTCTTCTTAGGTACCTGCATGTCCATCTGTGCTTCTCCTCAATGACGGAGCGGGTGCGGCCGTTCAAGTGGCCGTCTGTGTCCCGCGTGCTCCCTCTGTGATCGATCAGTTGTCCCAGTGCAGCGTGAACTCGTCGTCGCTCTCGTCGATATGGCCGGACAGCGATATCAGGTGCGTGTGCAGTTCCTGCAGGTCGAAGTCGCGGCCGATCAGTTCGGAGATCGACGCGCGCTTCACCGTCAGGTGACCTTCGGCGTCGATCTTGATCATCGCCGGCGACTCGACCGGCACGGCGTGCGGGTTGTCGGCCAGGATGGATTCGATGATCGGACGCGTGTCGTCGTTGGTCTGCAGTGCAATGAATACCTTGGACATGGCGCGACCTCAGGCCGGCACGCCGCACTTGGCGACGCGGGCCGCGAACTGCGTGGCGAGATCGTCGACCGCCGCGCCGGCACGCTCACCGAGCGCGCTTTGCGCCAGCGGCATCACGGCCTCCAGCGCGCGCGCCTGCCAGGCGCTGACCCAGCCGCGCACCAGCGCCGCGTTGTCGGGCGATTCGGCGCAGGCGGTCTTGATCTGCGCATCGACCCACTTCGCGGTCTCGGCGTACCACTCGGTCATGAACTGCGTGAGCATGGCGACCGCGGTGCCGCCGCGCAGCGACAGTTCATCCTCGACCAGGGTCTTGTAGAACAGCGGGTACACGAGACCGTCGAGCACCAGGTTCTGCGCGACGAACAGCTCGAACCAGTCCTGCACCACCAGGCAGTCCTCGACGTAGCGGCGCAAGCCCTGCCAGTCGGCGGCGTACAGCCAGTGTTCCTTCGCCGTGGCCAGCGACGAGGTGTCGCCGAGCAGCAGGCCGATACGCGTCAGGTACTGGGCGATGGCCAGGTTGTCCATCGCGTGGAACATGCAGGGCTGGGTGATCGCCGTGCCGTAGCCGTAGGCGCAGATGGACGAGTTGTTCATGTTGGCGCCCCAGGCCACATGACGCAGCGGCAGCAGCATGTCGAGCGCCAGCCGGCGCACGTCCTCGGTCAGCAGCGCACCGAGGTTGCGCGACTCGACGAAGTCGAAGTTCGATTCGGCGGTGTCCTGCTGGCGCGCGCGCGCCAGCGTCCAGGCGCCGTAGTAGTACTGGCGAGGGTCCTTGAACGCGTACCAGTCCTTCATCGTGAGCCGGGTGCGCGAGGCGTCGAAGATTTCGCGGTCCGGGTCCCAGGTCGGGCGGTAGTGGAAGTTGGCGGTCGGCTGCAGGTCGAAAGTGCCTTCCTGATAGCGCGATGCAGGCTTGTCGCCGAAGCGCCGCGCGATATGCCCGTAGGTCTGTCGCTGCGGCTTGATTGATACGGTACGCAGATCGATCTGCATGCCTGTCTCCTCTGGTGTGTTCTTGTTCCGTCGTACCCGCGCTCAGCGCGAGTCGCTGTTCAGTACATCGTCGAGTCGTGCCGACAGCGGCGAGTGCGGACCGGCATCGCTGCCGGGCTGACCGCCGGCGCCATCGAGCACGACCACGTCCTGCGCCGCGCAGAATTCGTCGAAAGCGGCGCGCGTGAGCATCATTTCGGCGAACAACTCCGGCTCGCCGAGTGCGAAATCGAACTCGACGAAGCCGTCGTCACGCTCGCCAGTGACACGCACGAACTTGCGGAAGGGATCGAATGCCGACGCCATGACGCTCACCTCAGGTGTGCACGTTGAGGAAGGCCTCGTTCAGCTTGCGGTCGTGATAGAAGATCGCCCGCCCGAGGTCTTCCACCATCCACGTGATGACCGGCTTGTCCGGGTAATAGATGTAGCCGCCAGCGAACACTTCGTTGCGGTTGCCCGACGGGTCGAAGAAATAGATGGTCGCGCCGCGCGTGATGCCGTGCCGCGTCGGCCCGATGTCCAGCGACACGTCGTTCTTCGAGATCAGGTCGGCCGCCCTGAGCACGTCGTTCCAGGTGTCGAGGATGAAGGAGCAGTGGTGGAACTTGCCCTTCTCCGGATTGCGGATGAAGGCGATGTCGTGCGGCTTGGTCGAGCAGGTCAGGAATACGCCCACCATCAGATCGCCGGCCATCACCTGCTCGGCGATCCTGAAGCCCAGCACCTCCGTGAACAGCTTCACCACGCCATCGACGTCGTCGCCGTACAGCAGGCAATGGTCGAAGCGGGTCGGCTGCATGCCCACCAGGCCGTCCGGCCACGGGTCCGGGTTCACGTCCGGCAGGCCGTTGCCCACCTTGTCCTTGCTCGCGAACAGTTCGATCGCGTGCCCGGTCGGCACCGTGAAGCGGAAGCGGCGGCCGGTATGCAGATGTTCGCCCGCCGGTATCCATTGCAGGTCGGTCGCCAGACGGCTGCCTTCGACCGCCGCCGCCAGACTGTCCAGCGTCGCCTCGCTGTCCACACGGAAGCCCATGTAGTCCATGCCCGGCGCATCCGCCTTGCGCAGCACCACGCTGTGGTGGTCGTGTTCATCCCAGGCCTTGAAGTACACGCGACCTTGCGCATCGCGCCCGGTCTCGATCAGGCCCAGTACCTGTCCGTAGTGTTTCACCGCCGCTTCCAGATCCGTCACCCTCAGGGCGACATGACCCGGACGCAGCACGCCGGTCATTGCCATCGTTTTCCTCCTCCTTTTTGTGGTGCGTGCTGCGGCGCATCAACGCCTCGGAAGGAACGAAAGCTGGAGAGCTTTCGCCGAAGCAGCGGATGCAGCCGTCAGCCGCACCCTCTCCTATCCAAGAAGCGTGCCATACTCGATAATCGATAAAAATCTCGATATTTGGCGGTTCTGGACCGGCAGGAGTACAGTCGCCGCGTCCGCCGGTTGATGAGTTGGTGAAGCGCCCGAAGAGGTGTTCACCAACTGATGAACGATTCGACCGGAAGAAGACCGGCCACGCCATGCAGCGGGAATCGCGCACGCGCTCCACTGCAGCGGACGGAGGCCGAACCGCTGTGCAGCGCAACATGAAGCACCGGTCTGGAGGAGGCACGGGCAATGAGTACGTTCAAATACCCGCACAACAGCGATCTGCGTCGGCTGGTCAGGTTCTCGGCCGACGACGGACTGATCTGGCTGGCGGAAAACCGCATGCTGCTGATGCATTGCGTCGCCATGTCGGCGCTGCGCACGCAGCTCATCAGGTCGGTCGGGCCGGAATCGGCGCGCCGCATCCTGACCCGCATGGGCTACGAATCCGGCATGCGCGACGCCGAACTGGCGCGCACGATACGGCCGGACCAGAACCCGATCGAATCCTTCTTCGTCGGCCCGCAGTTGCACATGCTGGAAGGCAGCGTGCAGGTGACGCCGGTGCACATCCACATCGATGTGCGCAGCGGCGAATTCGATGGCGAATTCCTGTGGGAACACTCGTGGGAGGCCGAATTCCACCTGCGCGAATTCGGTCAGGCCGCCGACCCGGTGTGCTGGATACAGATCGGCTACGCCTCGGGCTACACCTCGGCCTTCATGGGCCGCATGGTGCTGTTCAAGGAAACCGAGTGCGCCTGCTGTGGCGCCAACCACTGCCGCATCGTCGGCAAGCCGGTCGAGGAATGGGAGGACGGCGAACAGTACGCCCGCTATTTCGAGCCGGAGAACCGCATCGCCCACCTGCCCTCCGCCGCCTGGGCCGGCGTCGCCCAGCGCGACGACAAGGTCGATGCGCCGACCCCACCCGACCTGATCGGCAGTTCGGCCAGCTTCCGCCGCGCCTATGAACTGATGCTGCGCGCAGCCGGCACCACGGTGACCGTGCTGCTGCTCGGCGAGACCGGCGTCGGCAAGGAACGCTTCGCCCGCGTGCTGCACCAGATGAGTCCGCGCAAGGACGCGCCCTTCGTCGCGGTCAATTGCGCCGCCATCCCGAACGACCTGATCGAATCCGAACTGTTCGGCGTCGAGAAGGGCGCCTTCACCGGCGCCCACGCCTCACGCGCCGGCAAGTTCGAGCGCGCCGAGGGCGGCACGCTGTTCCTCGACGAAATCGGCGAAATGCCGCTGGCCGCCCAGGCCAAGCTGCTGCGCGCGCTGCAGGAAGGCGAGATCGAGCGCCTCGGCGACGAGCGCACGCGCAAGGTGAACGTGCGGGTGGTCGCCGCCACCAACGTCGATCTGGCGCAGGCCGTGAAGGAAGGGCGCTTCCGTCCCGACCTGTACTACCGGGTGCATGTCTATCCCATCCATATCCCGCCACTGCGTGACCGTCTGGCCGACCTGCGGCAGCTGGTCGACTCGCTGGTCGCCAAGTTCAACCGCCAGCACGGCAAGCACGTGCAGGGCGTGTCGGACAAGGGCTTCCAGGCCCTGCACGCCCATCATTGGCCGGGCAATGTGCGCGAACTTGAGAACGTGATCGAGCGCGGCGTCGTGCTGGCGCCGCAGCAGGGCTGGATCGAGGCGCACCATCTCTTCCTGTCGCTGGAAGCGGTGCTGGCGCGCGAATCCGGCATTTCCGCCTGCGGCAAGCTGGAAGAGGGCTGCGGCGACGCGGTGCGCGAACAGCTGGTCGAGCAGATCCTGCGCACCGGCATTCCGCTGGAGGAACTGGAACAGCAGCTGATGAAGGTCTGCGTCGATCAGGAAGGCGGCAACATCGCCCGCGCCGCGCGCCGGCTCGGCATGTCGCGGCCCAAGCTCAGTTACCGGCTGCAGCGCAGCGAAGGCGAAACCGAAGCGGCTGATTCATAGCGCGTGTTCAGAGCAGCTGGAACGCCAGGATGGCGACGATGGTCGGCGGCAGCGCGGTCACGAACAGGCCCAGCGGATTGATCGCCTCGTCGTCGAAATGGCCGCGCAGGATCGCGAACCCGGCCGGATTGGGCGCGTTGGCGATCACCGTCAACCCACCGCCGGTCACCGCACCGGCCACCAGCGAGTACTTGAAGGCCTCGTCTGTGCCCTCGACCAGCGAACCGAGGTAGGTCAGTGCCGCGTTGTCGGTGATCGCGGTCAGCGCAGTGGCGCCGAAGTAAAGCGCCGTGCTGTCCATGCCGGTGAGCGCGGCCTGCAGCCACCCCTGCTGCAGCGCCCCCAGGGTAACCAGGCCGGCGAGGAAAAAGCCCACCATCAGGCCCTCGCGCAACATCAGGCGGTCGTGGAAGTGCCGGTAGGCCTCGGCCACACCGAGGAAGAGCAGGAACAGTCCGACGAACACCACCGGATGGTGCGCGAAGTAAACGATGCCGGCGAGAAACAGCACGTGCAGCAGCATCAGTGAGCGCGGCACGGTGCGGTCGCTGCTGCGCGTATCCACGTGCAGCGACTTCAGCTCGCGCGCGAACAGCAGCGTTGCCACGCCGGCGTTGACGAACACGGCGATCGCCGACTTCCAGCCGAAGTGGCCGAGCATGTACCACATGTCCCAGTTCCACTTGCCGGCCACCATCAGCACCGGCGGCGCGGCGAAATGGGTGAGCGTGCCGCCGATCGACACGTTCACGAACAGCGCGCCCAGGGTGACGTACTTCAGGCGGTGCGAAATCTTCCTGCTGTAGACGTTGTCGCGCAGCATCAGCGCCGCCAGCGTCATCGCCGCCGGCTCGGTGATGAAGGAGCCGAGCAGCGGAAGCACGGACAGGCAGACGAAATGGAAGGCGACGCTGTCGGGCGCCGGAATGTAGCGCGCCAGCATGCGAGCGCCGGCCTTGCACAGTTCGAGCACCGGCCGGCTGGCCGCCACCACCATGATGACGAACACGAAGGCCGGCTCGGTGTAGTCCAGCGCCTCCAGATAACCGGCTGCACTGCCGGCACCACCGGTGAGCGCCATGAAGGCCAGCAGCACGAAGGCCCAGAAGCCGAACACCACTTCGACCTCGCCGAGCAGATGCCAGATGCCGGCGTGATCGGGCTGCAGATGTGCGAGGTGCTCGAAATGTCGGGTCAGGAAGGTGTGTGCGACGGCCACCGCGAACAGCGCTGTGCCGACCGCCTGGAGCGTGCCCGGAGTCATCGGGAATCCTTGCTTCGGCTGGGTTGGAATGAAGGCGGGCGTATGCGTCGTGCAGTAACCCAGGGAGCTGCTTTCGTCGGGGTGCTCATGCGACGGTGTGCCGCAGCAGCTTGAGGCATTCGACGGTCGAGGCAAGATCGGCGGCGAGGTAGTCGTCGTCGGTGCGCAGCAGCGGGTCGGCGCCGAGATCGAGCAGCAGGGCCAGCATCGCGTGCCTGCCGCTCGACGCGCAGTACATCAGCGCGGTGGCGCCGGTGTCGTTGCGGTTGTCGAGGTCGATGCCGGCGCCGGCCAGCGCGCGCACGATGTCGGCGTCGCCGCCGACACAGGCCAGCCACAGCGCGTTGTTGCCGTCGGCATTGCGGCAGCCTACGTCGGCGCCGGCCGCCAGCAGTTCGTCCACCAGTGCCGCCTCGCCGTCGAGCGCGGCGCGCATCAGCGGCGTCAGTCCGTGCGCGATCGCGCCATCGAGATTGCGCGGGTCGAAGCCATTCGATTCGATCAGCGCGCGCAGCGCCGGCGATGCGTCAGGCGGCAACGCACAGCCGTCGCGGCCGACCGCCAGCCGGTCGAGCGCATTGGCCAGCGGCGCGTGACCGCCATCGACGCTGTACACCTCGGGGTAGCGGAAGTCGCTGAAGCGCTCGGCCCAGCTCTGGCTAGCATTGCCGTGATAGCAGTAGATGAGCACCGGCGTCGGCCGCGCCACGGTCTGCAGCACCTCGCCGAACACGGCGTCGCTCAGGTGCCGTGCGCCGTCGACGTGGCCGCGCTCGAAACTGGCACGGTCGCGCGTGTCGAACAGCGCCAGCGCCGGCAGGCGGCCGCTGCGGTGGCGGGCGATCAGATCGGCCGCCTGGGCGGCGGAAATGCGGCGGTAGGTCGTGCTCACTGTTCAGCCCTCCAGCCGACGCGCCGACGTCCGGACGGACCTCATGCGGCCATCGGCTCCTGTTCGGCGCCCGCGTAGGCAGGCGTGGTTTCGATGCGCGCGTCGTCGACGGCGCGGCCCATCGTGAAGTGGTAGATCGTGCGGAAGCGCTCGTCTTCGAGGCCGAGCAGTTCGTGCACCGCGTCGTCGAAGAAGCAGCCGATGCCGGTGCCGCGCAGACCCAGCGCTTCGGCTTCGGTATAGAGCTGCTGGCCGATCAGGCCGGCCTGCCTGTGCACCGCACGGTAGGCTGCAGGCGTGGCCTCCAGCGCGGCATCGAACTCGCACAGCATGCCGAGCGCAAAGCAGGAGGTGGACGCGATGTCCTGGTGGCAGTGCAGGCTGCGCGCCAGCCGGGCCAGCGCGGCCGGTGCCATGGTGGCGAGCAGGCGAAGGTCGCTGCGCAGACCGTCGACCCGGGTCAGCGGATAGAGCGACGCCAGCAAGGGCAGTACCCCCGCCTCCGCCGGACCGCGGGGCAGCAGATAGACGCCGGGCGCTACACCGTCAACCCTGTGCACGAACAGCAGCAGATCGATGCGATGGTCGTCGGGCAGCGCGTCCCAGGGTGCGGCGCGACAGGGCTGCAGACGCTCCAGCACGCCGTCGAATTCGTCACGCGCCATGATGTGACGGCCGTCGAAGCGCTGGGCGCTGCGCCGGCCGAGCAGCACATGGCCGACCGAACGGCCGCACGGTGGCGCCACCTCGCGCCCCTGCGCCGGCAACTCGCCGCGCGGCAACGCGTCGCGCGTGGCTTCGGCCATTTCGTCCATCACTGGCCAGCGGTACATCGGATACGCGTCGATCGTACTCGCCCGACCATACCAGCGTGCCACCGTACGCACCGGCAGCGGCCCCGCGATGTCGCCCATGCCTGCGCCGAACAGCAGTTCCGCCTCCTCCACCTCGGTGGATGGATCGCGTCGCGCCGGAAAATCCGGCATCCTGTCCAGCCCCAGCGCAGCGGCCAGCAGATCGGCCGCCAGCGGCTGTACGGTCAGCGACCAGCCCAGTACCGCCGCCGCATTGCGCAAGGCCGCGGCAGCGTGTCCGGCGTCGAGCTGGCAGTAGCGGAAGGCGCGCTCGCCGTATTTCCATGCCTCGCGCCACATGACCGAACTGAGCGCGAGGTGCAGGCCGGGCGCGCCGCCCGGCTCGAAGGCGGCGCGCAGTTCCAGCGCGTGCACTTCGGGCAGGTAGTGCCACAGGCCGTCTTCCAGCCCCGGCACGCCGACTGCGAACAGCCAGCCCTCGACCGGGTGCAGATTGCCGCTGGACGGATTGGCGCGCACCGCCCAGCGGTCGGGGCCGGTGGACTTCCAGGCGGTCAGGCCGAGAGCCAGATGCAGCAGCGCACCCAGCGCGGACAGCGTGCAGGGCAAGGGAGGCAGACCGGTGTCGAGCATGCGCCAGTCCAGACGCAAGCGCGCGGCGACCGGGCCGTCATCGTCGGTGGCCAGCGGCAGCGCCACCCGCGGCGCACCTTCGTAGTGGCGGAAGGGCGACGGCTGCGCGTCCCAGTCCAGCGTTTCCGGGCCGGCGGCGTAGGCCGCGTAGCGGTGGATGGTGCGACGGTGGTAGTCACGCACGCGGCTGCGCGCGCTCACGTCCTCATTCGTCATCGTCGTCGTCGGCGCCGTTGCGCCGCGGCACCGTTTCCGGGTCGCAGATGATGGGACGATAGATTTCTACGCGGTCGCCCGGGCGCAGCGCGGCGTCCTTCTTCACCACCTTGCCGAACACACCCACCTTGGCCTTGTCGATGTCGATGTCGGGGCAGCGCTCCAGAATTCCGGAACGCGCGATGCCATCGGCCACCGTGCAGCCGTCCGGCACCTCAACCTGCATCCACACGCGGTCGGTCGGCCCGACCCACGCCACGCCTATCTTCATCGCGTCGTCCTCATCGAGTCCTCACTGCGCGGCCGGTGCCGGCAGGGCGGCCGGCTGCCGCGATTCCGACCAGTGCTGCAGGCGGCGCCGCGCCGCGATCAGCAGCCCCAGCACGAGGAAGCCGCCGGGCGGCAGGATCATGAACAGCGCCCCGGCGTCCGCCACCTTCGTTTCGAGAAAGGCGAACTGCGGACCGAGCAGCAGCGATGCACCGGCGAACAGCGTGCCGGCACCGGTCACCTCGCGCAGCGCGCCCATCAGCGTCAGCGCCAGCGTGAAGCCCAGCCCGGTGGCCAGCCCATCGACCGCCGACAGCGCGACCGCGTGGCGCGACGCGAACGCTTCCGCCCGTCCGAGCACGGCGCAGTTCACGACGATGAGCGCGATGAATATGCCGAGCACCTTATACAGGTCGTGGAACCACGCGTTCAGGCACAGATCGACCAGCGTCACCATGCCGGCGATGAGCACGATGAATACCGGAATGCGAACCTCGTCGCTGACCCAGTGCCGCAGCGACGAGATGAGCGCGTTCGACATCAGCAGCACGGCGGTCGTCGCCAGCCCCATGCCGAGTCCGTTGGTGGCGCTGCTGGTCACCGCCATGGTCGGGCACAGCCCCAGCATCTGGCCGAGCACCGCATTGTTGTCCCATACGCCGTCACGCATGACGGCCTTCACGTTCGGGCTGTCGCTCATCACTGTGCTCCTCCGGCGGGCGCCGCGTCACCGATCAGCTCGGCCCGGTGTGCGGCAAAAAACTCGAGTCCTTTCCGGACGGTGCCGACGACCGCACGCGGCGTGATGGTCGCGCCGGCGAACTGGTCGAACACGCCACCGTCCTTCTTCACGGCCCAGCGGGCCGACTCCGGCTGCTGCAGCGACTTGCCGTCGAAGGACCGTATCCAGTCGTTGCGGGCGACCTCGATCTTGTCGCCCAGGCCCGGCGTCTCGGTGTGCTTGGTCACCCGCACGCCGACCACGCGGCCGGCGACGTCGACCGCCATCAGCAGCACGATGCGCCCGCCGTAGCCGTTGCCCGACATTTCGTACAGCACGGCCTGCAGTGCGCCGCCCTTGCGCGCCCGATGCACGGTCAGCGGAGCGCCGTCGAGGCCGGTCAGCTGCTGCGTGTCGGTCAGCAGATTGTTGTCCGCGTAGCCGGCCGGCAGGATCTGCTCCAGCTGCTGGCGGGTGTCGTCTGCGGCCGCCTGTTCGATGCGCTCGGCGGTCGCGCTGTGACTGAACGCGAGCACCGCGGTGGTCACCAGCATCACCACACCGAGCGACAGGCCGGGAAACCACACGGCATCGGGTATGCGTCGGTCGCTCATCGCGGCAACTCCTGCACGCGTCGCGCCGGCAGCGATTTGCCACGGATGCTGCGGCCGAATATGCGCGGCCGCGCCCACAGATCGAGTACCGGGGTCACCGCATTCATCAGCAGCACGGCGAAGCCCACGCCCTCGGGATAGCCACCCCAGGTACGGATCAGCCAGGTCAGCAGGCCGGCGCCGAGCGCGAATATCCACTGTCCGAACGGTGCGCTGGGCGAAGTGACATAGTCGGTCGCGATGAAGAAGGCGCCGAGCATCGCGCCGCCCGACAGCAAGTGGGCCAGCGGCGGCAGATAGTGGTCGGGGGCCACGCCGTGCGCGATCGCCGCCGGCAGGCAAAGGCCAACCAGGAAGCCGAGCGGTATGCGCAGGCCGATCACGCGTTTGGCCACCAGGAACAGTCCGCCCAGCAGCACCCACAGCGAGGCCGTCTCACCCAGGCTGCCGGCGCGTTCACCGGATGCGCCCTGAGCGGTGGCGAAGCCGGACATCGCCTCGGCCAGCACGGTGCCGCGCCCCAACTCCGTCTTCACGTTGCCGAGCAGCGAAGCGCTGGTGAATGCGTCCGGCACGCCACCTGACAGGCCGATGTGCACCGCCTGCGCCAGATCGGTGCCCTGGCTCAGCATCTGCGGATTGACCCACTGCGTCATCAGCACCGGGAAGGACACCAGCAGCACGGTCCGCCCGACCATGGCCGGGTTGAACACATTGCAGCCGAGACCGCCGAACACCTGCTTGGCGATCACGATGGCGATGACGCCGCCCAGCGCGCCCAGCCACCAGGGCGCCCACGGCGGCATCGACAACGCCAGCAGCCACCCGGTCAGTGCCGCCGAGCCGTCGAACAGCACGGGCATGACGCGCCGCCCGGCCCAGCGCAGGCACAGCGCCTCCGACAGCGCGCAGGAGAGCACGGTCACCGTCCACAGGCAGAAGGCCGGCCAGCCGAACTGCCAGAAGCCGACCAGCGTGGCCGGCAGAAGCGCCAGCATGACCAGACCCATGATCTGGCCGCTGGTACGCGAAGCCACCGCGTGCGGTGACGCGTGTATCGGGGTACTCATGCCGTGGTCTCCTTGCGGGCCGCCTCGGCGGCGGCCGCCGCGCGCTCGGCCTTGCGCCGGGCGTGTGCCTCGGCCTTCTCGCGCGCTTCCTGCTCGACGCGGGCAGCGCGCGCCTCGGTCAGTTCACGCACCCGGTCGAGCTTGCGGCCCTCGCGTTCGCGCGCCCACAGTTCGCCCTTGCCGTGGTTGAAGTACTGCACCAGCGGAATGCGCGACGGGCATACGAAACCGCAGGCACCGCAGGTGAGGCAGTCGCCCAGGCCGATGTCCTCGGCGCGGCCCATTTCGTTGGCGTGGATGAGCGCCGCCATGTCCAGCGGCATCAGCCCGACCGGACAGGCACTCACACAGCTGCCGCAGCGTATGCAGGCGCTCGGCTCGCGCTCGCCGACCTCGGCGGCGGTCAGCGCCAGCGCGCCGCTCGAGCCCTTGACCACTGGCGTGTCGATGTCCGGCACGCCGACGCCCATCATCGGACCGCCGACCACCACCCGCGCCGGTGCGCCACGCAGACCGCCGCAGCGTTCGAACAGCCAGGACAGCGGCGTACCCAGACGCACGCGCAGATTGCGCGGCGCCGTCACCGCACCGCCGGCCACGGTGACCACGCGTTCAGTCAGCGGCTCGCCGTGGCGCAGCGCGCGCTGTACAGCGTAGGCGGTGCCGACGTTGTGCACGACGATGCCGACGTCGGCGGCGCGACCGTCGGCCGGCGCCTCGATGCCGGTCAGCGTCTGGATGAGCTGGCGGTCAGCGCCCATCGGGTAGCGGCTGGGAATGCGCACCACCGACACCTCAGGGAAGGGGTGGGCGGCCACCTTCATCGCCGCAATCGCCTCCGGCTTGTTGTCCTCGATGCCCACCAGCACGCGCTGCGCACCGGTCGATCGCATGATCAGGCGTGCGCCCTCGATGATGTCGGCCGCGCATTCCTGCATCAGCCGGTCGTCGCAGGACAGATAGGGCTCGCATTCGCTGCCGTTCAGGATGACGGTGTCGATCTGGCTTCGCCGTCCCAGCTCCAGCTTGACCGCCGACGGAAAGCTGGCGCCGCCGAGACCGACGATGCCCGCTGCGGCAACGCGGCGCGTGATCTCGTCCGGCGCCAGCGTGATCGGATAGGGCTCGGCGTGTCGCTCCGTCCATTGATCCCGTCCGTCCGGATGCAGCGTGATCGCCGGCCCACCCAGGCCGGCCGGATGCGCCATCGTGGCTTCGCCGATGGCGGCGATGACGCCGGAGGTCGGTGCATGCAGCGGCGCTGAAATGCGCCCCCCGGCTTCTGCGATCAGCTGGCCGCGCAACACGGTGTCGCCGATCTTCACCACCGGCCGGGCCGGTGAACCGGAGTGCTGCGACAGCGGGATGACCAGCGCCGGCGGCAGTCCGGCGTCGACGATGTCCAGTGTCGCCGCGGGAAACTTGTGGCTGTCAGGATGTACGCCCCAGCGCTGGAGCAGGCGACGTATCGGCGGAATGACGATGTGTGCCATGGTTCAGGCCGCCAGCGCCGGTTTCGGCATGATCCAGGTGCCGGCCGTCAGCGGCAGCGGCTGCATCGTGATCGCGCCGGTCGGGCATTTTTCGGCGCACTGGTTGCAGCCGGTGCAGGCGTCCTCGAACACGCCGTGCAACTGCTTCATCGCGCCGATGATGGCGTCCGACGGACACAGCCGGTAGCACTTGGTACAGCCGATGCACAGCGCGTCCTCGATCACCGCGATCAAGGGCACGTCGTCGACCTCGTCGGCGTCGAGCGCGATGCCCAGATGCTCGGCAATCGCCAGCGCCACCACCTTGCCGCCGGGCGGGCAGCAGGTGGGCGACGCGGTGCCGGCGACGATGGCCTCCGCCGCACCGGCACAGCCGGGAAAGCCGCACTGACCGCAGTTGGCGGCCGGCAGCATGTCCTCGACTTCCTTCACCCGGCTGTCGCCTTCGACGGCAAATCGCCGGGCCGCCACGCCGAGCACGATCCCGAGCCCGGAGCCGATCGCGGTCAGACTCATGACCGCGGTAATCATCTGTTCCATCGAGCAACCTCCCATTCAGTGCAACGCGTGCTTGAAGCCGCAACAATCAGGGGCGTGCCACCGGCCGAGGTGGCCGCGCACGAGCGGCCGTGCGCGAACCCATGGAGCGTGCGGACCATCAGTGCCCTCCCGCGGGCACCAGGCCGGTGAATCCCATGAAGGCCAGCGCCAGCAGGCTGGCCGTGATGAAGGCGACCGGCGGGCCGGCGAACGTTTCCGGCACGCGCATCAGCGCCAGTCGTTCGCGCAGGCCGGCGAACAGGATCATCACCAGCGTGAAGCCGGCACCCGAGCCGAAGCCGCCGAGCACGCTCATGCCGAGGCCATGTCCGGCCTGGGCGTTCAGCAACGGAATGCCGAGCACCGCACAGTTGGTGGTGATCAACGGCAGGTAGATGCCGAGCACGCGGTGCAGGTCGGGCAAGGTCTTGTGCATGGCCATTTCGACGAACTGCACGACGGCAGCGATGACCACGATGTAGGCGAGGATGCGCAGATAGCCCAGACCGAAGGGCAGCAGCAGTGCGTGTTCGAGCGCCCAGGCGGCCATCGCCGACAGCGTCATCACGAAGGTGGTGGCCAGACCCATGCCGAAGGCGCTGTCGATCTTCTTCGACACGCCCATGAAGGGGCAGAGCCCGAGAAAGCGGACCAGCACCACGTTGTTGACCAGCACAAGGCCGATCAGGGTCATCAGTACATCGCGCATAGCGACCTCCTGACCGGCCTCAATGCATGCGCTGTGCCAGATGACGCCATCACGGCCGCGTCCGGCCCCTCGTGGCGAGCAGGTGCTGTTGTGATCGCACGCGACCCGCCCCCGCGCGTACACGTGCGCATGCATGCGTGCGCGACGACCGCGTCGGCAACGCGACAAACTCGACAGGTGCTGTCGCGACAGCCGGACATGCGCGTGTCGAAAATCCACAAGTGGTTGATCCAGATCAATTTTCAAAACCGGCCCGCAACTTGCTGAGAGGGATGCAACCCCCTCATGCAGGAGACGCCGACATGAATCGCCCGATCTATCTGGACTACGCCGCCACCACGCCGGTCGACCCGCGCGTGGTGGGCAAGATGCTGCCCTGGCTGTTCGACAACTTCGGCAACCCGGCCAGCCGCTCGCACGCCTATGGCTGGGCCGCCGAAGAGGCGGTCGAACTGGCCCGCGAACAGGTGGCCGCGCTGATCGGCGCCGACCCGCGTGAAATCGTCTGGACCTCGGGTGCGACCGAATCGAACAACCTGGCGATCAAGGGTGCGATGCAGTTCCACGCCGGCCGCGGCAAGCATGTCGTGACCGTCAAGACCGAGCACAAGTCGGTGCTCGACACGGTGCGTGAGCTGGAACGCAACGGCTGCGAAGTGACGCTGCTCGACGTGCAGGAAAACGGCCTGATCGACATCGAGGCCTTCCGCGCCGCGCTGCGGCCGGACACCGTGCTCGCCTCGGTCATGTTCGTGAACAACGAAACCGGCGTCATCCAGGACATCGCCGCGCTGGGTGCGATCTGTCGCGACAAGGGAGTGTTGTTCCACGTCGATGGCGCGCAGGCGACCGGCAAGGTGGCCTTCGATCTGGACGAGCTGCCGGTCGACATGATGTCGCTGTCGGCACACAAGACCTACGGCCCGAAGGGCATCGGCGCGCTCTACGTGTGCCGCAAGCCGCGCGTGCGCATCGAGGCGCTGATCCACGGCGGCGGCCACGAACGCGGCATGCGCTCGGGCACGCTGCCGACGCACCAGATCGTCGGCATGGGCGAAGCCTACTGGCTCACGCGCGAGAACATGGGCGCCGAGAACGAGCGCATCCGCATGCTGCGCGACCGCCTGCTGAACGGGCTGAGCGCGCTCGACCAGGTGTTCGTCAATGGCGACATGGAACGTCGTGTACCGCACAACCTGAACATCAGCTTCAACTTCGTCGAAGGCGAATCGCTGCTGATGGGCATGAAGGACATCGCGGTGTCGTCCGGTTCGGCCTGTACCTCGGCCAGCCTGGAACCGTCCTACGTGCTGCGCGCGATGGGCCGCAGCGACGAACTGGCGCACAGCTCTATCCGCTTCTCGATCGGCCGCTTCACCACGCAGCAGGAGGTGGACTCGGCAATCGAGCAGGTGTCGACGGCGGTGCGCAAGCTGCGCGAGCTGTCGCCGCTGTGGGACATGCACAGCGCGGGCATCGACCTGTCGACCGTGCAGTGGGCATCCCACTGATCGCGGTTCATTGAACACCTCCCTCCACAACGACTCACCGGAGAACAACCATGGCATACAGCGACAAGGTGCTTGATCACTACGACAACCCGCGCAACGTGGGTTCCTATGGCAACGAAGAGGAAGGCGTCGGTACCGGCATGGTCGGCGCGCCCGCCTGCGGCGACGTGATGCGGCTGCAGATCAAGGTCGGTGCCGACGGCGTGATCGAGGACGCGAAGTTCAAGACCTATGGCTGCGGCTCGGCCATCGCCTCCAGCTCGCTGGTGACCGAATGGGTCAAGGGCAAGACGCTGGACGAGGCACTGGCGATCAAGAACACCGAAATCGCCGAAGAACTGGCGCTGCCGCCGGTGAAGATCCACTGCTCCATCCTGGCTGAGGACGCGATCAAGGCTGCAGTCGCGGACTACCGCACCAAGCAGGGTCTGGGAGAAACCACCGAAGCCGTGGAAGCGGCCTGAAAGGACTGATCATGAACACGCCTGTCGAAAATGCAGTGGTCAACTCGGCTCCGCCCGCCATGCCTGCGCCGGTCACCTTCTGTGAAGCGGCCGCCGGCAAGGTGGCGGAACTGATCGCCGAAGAGGGCAATCCGGCGCTCAAGCTGCGCGTCTATGTGACCGGTGGCGGCTGTTCCGGCTTCCAGTACGGCTTCGCCTTCGAAGAAGCGGTGAACGAGGACGACACCCAGGTGGTGACCTCCGGCGTCACGCTGCTGGTCGATCCGATGAGCATTTCCTATCTGATGGGTGCCGAGATCGACTTCGAGGACGGGCTGGAAGGTTCGCGCTTCGTCATCCGCAACCCGAACGCGACCTCGTCCTGCGGCTGCGGCAGTTCGTTCTCGATGTGAGGCGACGGTCATGACCATCACCCTCAGCGAAGCGGCTGCGCGCCACGTGCAGAAAAGTCTGAACAAGCGGGGTCAGGGCGTGGGGCTGCGGCTGGCGGTCAAGACCAGCGGTTGCTCCGGCCTTGCCTACGCGATCGAGTTCGCCGATGCGGCACAACCCGAGGACATCCAGTTCGCGAGCCACGGCGTGACCTTGCTGGTCGATCCGAAAAGCCTGCCCTTCCTGGACGGAACCGAGCTCGACTTCGTGCGCGAAGGCCTGAACGAAGGCTTCAAATTCAACAATCCCAACGTGAAGTCGGCCTGCGGCTGCGGCGAAAGCTTCGGCGTCTGACCTCGCACCACGCACACCGGAGCACGCCAAGATGGCCCTGCTGCAGATCGCCGAACCGGGCATGAGCGCTGCGCCCCACCAGCACCGGCTGGCTGTGGGCGTAGACCTCGGCACCACGAACTCGCTGGTCGCCTCGGTGACCAGCGGCATCACGCGGGTGTTGCCCGACGAGCAGGGCCGCATGCTGCTGCCTTCGGTTGTGCGCTATCTCGAAGATGGCGTGGTGGTCGGCCACGAAGCGCAGGCGGTGCAGACGGAAGACCCGCGCAACACCATCGTGTCGGTCAAGCGTTTCATGGGACGCATGCTGGCCGACGTCGGCGAAGCGGCGACCCCCTATGCGCTGGTCGACACGCCGGGCATGGTCAGCCTGCAGACGCGTGCCGGCATCCGTTCTCCGGTCGAGGTATCGGCCGACATCCTGCGCCAGTTGCGCGACCGCGCCGAAGCGTCGCTCGGCGGCGATCTGGTCGGCGCCGTGATTACCGTACCTGCCTATTTCGACGACGCGCAGCGTCAGGCCACCAAGGACGCCGCGCGTCTGGCCGGCCTGAACGTGCTGCGCCTGCTCAACGAACCCACCGCCGCCGCCATCGCATACGGGCTCGATCGTGCCGCCCACGGCACTTTCGCCATCTACGACCTGGGGGGCGGTACTTTCGACATTTCGATACTGAAACTGTCGAAAGGCATGTTTGAAGTGCTGTCGACCGCCGGCGATGCCGCGCTCGGCGGCGACGACTTCGACCACCGGATCGCCGACTGGCTGCGGCAGCAACTGGCACTCGCAGCGCCTTCCGCCGGCGAAACGCGCATGATGCTGGCGCGGGCGCGTAGCGCCAAGGAAGCGCTGTCGAGTGCCCCGGCCACCAATATCGTCTTCACGCTGGACGACGGGCGCAGCTTCTCGTTCGACCTGTCGCGCGAGCAGTTCGAACTGCTCACCGGCGACCTCGTATCCCGCACCATGGCGCCGGTGCGCCGCGCGCTGCGCGACGCCGGCGTCGCCGCCGACGAAGTCGACGGCGTCGTGATGGTGGGCGGTTCCACCCGCATGCCGCAGGTCAGGGCAGCGGTGCGCAAGCTGTTCGGCCAGGAGCCGCTGACCGACCTCGACCCGGACCAGGTGGTGGCCATCGGCGCCGCCATACAGGCCGACGTGCTGGCCGGCAACAAGCCCGCCGGCGAAGAAAGCTGGCTGCTGCTCGACGTGTGTCCGCTGTCGCTCGGTCTGGAAACCATGGGCGGTCTGGTGGAGAAGGTGATTCCGCGCAACAGCACGATACCGGCCGCTCGCGCACAGGAATTCACCACTTACAAAGACGGCCAGACCGCCATGGCCATCCACGTCGTGCAGGGCGAGCGCGAGCTGGTGAGCGACTGCCGTTCGCTCGCCCGGTTCGAACTGCGCGGCATCCCGCCCATGGTGGCCGGCGCACCACGCATCCGCGTCACCTTCCAGGTCGATGCGGACGGTCTGCTGTCCGTGTCGGCGCGCGAACAGACGAGCGGTGTGGAAGCGCACATCGAAGTCAAGCCGTCCTACGGACTGAGCGATGCGCAGATCGCCGACATGCTGATCGACGCCTATGGCAAGGCCGACAGCGACATGGCGGCGCGCATGCTGCGCGAAGCGCAGGTTGACGCCCGCCGTCTGGTCGATGCCACGGAAAGCGCGCTGGCCGAGGACGGCCATGCCCTGCTCGACCGCGACGAATATCAGGCCGTCGAGACCGCCATGTTTGCACTGGCCGAGGCGCTGGAGACCGCAGGCGAAGTCTCGGTGCTGAAGGCTGCGACCGAAGCGCTGAATGTCGCCACCACGCATTTCGCCGCGCTGCGCATGGATGCAGGCATCCGGCGCGCGTTGTCCGGCACCCGCGTATCGGAGCTGCAGCCGTGATCACGCTCACCGTACTGCCGCATCCGCAACTGTGCCCGGAGGGTGCCCGCTTCGAGGTGTCGTCCGGCACCACCCTGTGCGATGCGCTGCTCGCGCAGCACATCGAGATCGAACATGCGTGCGAGAAAGTCGCCGCCTGTTCCACCTGCCACGTCTATGTGCGAGCCGGTGCGTCGTCGCTGAACGAGCCCGACGAGGAAGAGGAAGACCAGCTCGACGATGCGTGGGGCGTACAGCCGGCATCGCGGCTGGCCTGTTGCGCACGCCTGGGCGACACCGACGTGACGGTCGAGCTTCCGCTTCACACGCGCAACCTCGCCCGCGAATAGCCGGGGCTGTCGCCCCTCTTCAAGTTCCACGGTGTGGCCGGTACTGCTCGCGCTTGCGGGCCGTACCGGCCACACCCTTTTTGCTTCCCCGCCGTCGCGCGACGCGCCCCCGCCACTTGCCGCAGCCGACGGCATGCACGCCTCCCGGCCGGGGCTTGTTCGTGCCAGCCGGTGCGACGCGCGCACAACCCGCACGGCCATCCATGCGCAAGCGCGCAGCGCGCCCGCTGTTGCAAACGGGACATTCACGACAGCCATCTCCGCCATGTCCGGACACGCACGTCAGCCGACCGGATGCAACCCACACGAAACACCTTCATATCAACCACTTGGCGAATACCCGGCGCGTGGCACAGCGCTTGCTGAACGTACTGCAGGAGGTCTGACGACATGGCAGCCGCATTCATCATCAACGACACCACCTTGCGCGACGGCGAACAGACGGCCGGCGTTGCCTTTGCCGCCGACGAGAAATGCGCCATTGCCAACGCACTCGACCAGGCCGGCGTGCCCGAGATGGAAATCGGCATTCCGGCAATGGGTGCGGCGGAAATCGAGGTGATCGCGCGCATCGCATCGCTCGGGCTCAATGCCCGCCTGATGGTGTGGGCACGCATGACGGACAGCGACCTCAGCGCGGCACTGCGCTGCCCGGTGGACATCGTGCATATGTCGCTGCCCGTGTCCGACCTGCAGATCGCCGGCAAGCTGCGGCGCGATCGCGACTGGGTGCTTGCACAGATCCGCCCGCACCTCGCCCGCGCACTGGACGCCGGCGTCGAAGTGAGCGTCGGCATGGAAGACGCCTCGCGCGGCGACATCGATTTCCTGTGCCGCGTCGCGGAAGAGGCACAGCAGGCCGGCGCACGGCGCATCCGCATCGCCGACACGCTGGGCATACTCGATCCCTTCGGCACCTACATGCTGGTGGCGCAGATCCGTCGCGTCGTCGACCTGGAGATCGAGATGCACGCGCATAACGATCTCGGTCTGGCCACCGCCAACACGCTGGCCGCCTTCCGTGCCGGTGCGACGCATGCCAACACGACGGTGAACGGCCTGGGCGAACGCGCCGGCAATGCGCCGCTGGAAGAAGTGGTCATGGCGTTGCGCCACATCCACGGCATCGACAGCGGCGTGGCCTCGCAGTCGCTGCTGCCGATCTCGCGCCTGGTCGCGCGCGCATCGGGCCGTGCCGTCGCGGCCAACAAGAGCATCGTCGGCGACGCCGTGTTCACCCACGAATCCGGCATACACGTCGATGGCCTGATAAAGAATCCGCGCAACTACCAGAGCTTCGACCCGGCCGAACTGGGTCGCATGCACCGGCTGGTACTGGGCAAGCACTCCGGCTCGCACGCCGTGCTCGAAGCCTGTGCCCGGCTCGGGCTTTATCCGTCGGATGTCGAGGTCGCCCTCATCATCGAGCGCATCCGCGCCTACGCGACCGAAACCAAGCAGTCTCCGGATGCCGCACAGCTGAAGGCCTTCTATCTCGAAGCGGCACAGCCGATGCCGGAGGCATCATGAGCGGCGAACAGAGTGCGGTGCACGCGCTGGCCGCTGCGCCTGCAGCCATGCCGGGCCTGTTCGCCATGCTGCGCGAGGACGTGAACTGCGTGTTCGACCGCGACCCGGCGGCACGCAACAAGCTTGAACTGCTCACCATCTATCCGGGCATACAGGCTCTGGTCGCACATCGCTTCGCGCATGTGATGTGGCGACGCGGCCTGCGCTATCTGCCGCGCCTGCTGTCCTTCGTGTCGCGTCTGTTCACCAATGTCGACATCCACCCCGGTGCGCGCATAGGCCGTCGCTTCTTCATCGATCACGGCGCCTGTGTCGTGATCGGGGAGACGGCCGAGATCGGCGACGACGTGACGCTCTACCACGGGGTCACGCTGGGCGGCACCACCTGGAATCCCGGCAAGCGCCACCCCACGCTCAACGATGGCGTGGTGGTCGGCGCCGGCGCCAAGATTCTCGGGCCGATCACGGTCGGCGAGCGCGCCCGCGTCGCCGCCAACTCGGTGGTGATCGAGGACGTGTCGCCCGGCATGACGGTGGTCGGCATTCCGGGCCGCATGGTGCTGCCCAAGAGCCAGCGCCGCATCACCGCCGGCGGCATCGATCTGGATCACCACCAGATGCCCGACCCGGTGGGCAAGGCCATCGCCTGCCTGCTCGAACGCATCGCCGACCTCGAACGCGACGTCGTACGTCTGGCCGGTGAGCGCAGCACCGCCCAGGGCGTCTGCAGTGACTGCGATGACACCTGTTCCCAACCCGCATTCGACGGCAGCATTCACGCGGCCGCCGCAAACCAAGGAGTGACTCGTCATGGATGATCTGACCCAGCGCCTGGCCAAGCTTTCATCGGCCGAGGACTTCCTGGAATTTTTCGCGCTGCCTTACGACCAGAGCGTGGTGAACGTCAACCGCCTGCACATCCTGAAGCGCTTCTACCAGTACCTGCGCAGCGAAAAGGGACTGACCGACGGCGAAGAGGGTGCGGTCTATGCGCGCTACCGCGGCCTGCTGTTGCGTGCCTACGAAGATTTCGTGACGTCGACACCTGCCCAGGAAAAGGTGTTCAAGGTGTTCCAGGAAGCGGACGGACAGCAGCGCGTGTCGCTCGACAGCCTGCGCGCCACGCTGCCCTCGGTCGCCTGATTCATGCGGAGGGCCGGGTCATGCACGACAGCGATATGTTCCTTGCCAGCGTCAACGCTCTCGAAAGCGAAGCTGCATGGCATTACCAGAGGGCTGCCCAGCGCGCGCTGGATGCGGGCGATGCGGAACTTGAGGCCTTCTTCCTGAACCTCGCCGAACTGGCTCGCATGGAGGCGCACGAAGCGCTGTCCGGCAAGCAGCTTCCGGTGGCCGTCAATCTGCCGCGCATCCGCCCGATCGAGATCGAGCGCCCGCGCACTGCGGTGAAGGTGGAGAGCGATGAAGTGCTGGACCTGCATCTGGCACTCGAACGCGCACTCGATCTGAAGCGGCGCAGCCACGGCTACTACGCGATGATGGCCATCCTCGCGCCCGATCCCGACCTCCGCAAGATGGCGCGCGCCTTCGAGCACGACGACGCCGCGCATCTGGGCGAGATCGAGCGCTGGATTGCCCGCCTCACTGCCTGAATTCAATCCGGAGATCTTTCCATGCCCAAGCCGCAGAAGCACGTATTCGTCTGTTCCCAGCAACGCCCTCCCGGCCATCCTCGCGGCTCCTGTGCCCACAAGGGCGGCGCGGAAGTCCTGCAGACCTTCTGGGCGGAGCTGCAGAAGCGCAACTGCTTCGACCGCGTCGCGGTCACCTATTCCGGCTGCCTCGGTCCGTGCGATCAGGGCATCAATGTGGTGGTCTATCCGGAGGCGGTCATGTACTCCAACGTGAGCAAGGAAGACGTTGCGGAAATCTTCGACAGCCATCTGCTCGGCACGACGCCTGTGCAGCGACTGCTGGCACCGGAGGTGGTCTGGTGAATCTGTTCACCGGCGAATCGTCGGACGAGTACTTCGGCGGTGAAGTGCCGCCTTCGGTCCGCCGCCTGTTCGACGAGGCGGCCGGCGCACCGCCGCAGCGCATCGAGGCACTGCTGTGGACCGCTCACGCCAGCGCACCGGACTGCCTGCCCGTGTACTACCTGCTCTACAAGTTCCACGCCAGCCGCCGCCAGTTCGATCTGGCCGAAAGGGCGGCCACGCGTGGCATTGCGGTGGCGGCGCGCCAGGCCGGTCTGGCACCGGACTGGCGGAATGTGCAACCCGGTGCCGCCGACTTCGCGGTGAACGGTCCGGCGCGCTTCTGGCTGTTCAGCCACAAGGCGCTCGCTTTCATCTGCCTGCGCACCGGCCGCATGAACGAAGCACGGGAACTGGTCGAGCACATCGGCCGGCTCGACCCGACCCACGGCCTGGGCGACGAAGTGATTGCCTCGCTGCTGGCAGGCAGCTCAGGCCAGGCCTGAACCGGGCCTGCCGCGGGCACTCGCCGTCGTACCCCGCCCGCCTGGCTCGTCGTTCCGGGCCTGGGCGCGCCCGTTGGGCGACCGGAGTCATCGAGCGAACACCAGAAGACGGTTGTTGGCCGGCATGGCGCAGTCCTTTTCCAGCGCGAAACCTGCGCCCTCGGCCAGCGCCCGCACCGCTTCGAAGTCACGGATGCCGCGATGCGGTGCGCCTTCGCGCAGACTGCGGTCGAAGGCCTCGTTGCTGTCGCTGGTGAAGCGTCCGTCGTAGTTGAAGGGCCCGTAGATGGCCAGCGTGGCCGATGGCGCGAGTACGGTGGGGAGCATGGCGAACAGTCGCACGACTTCGCTCCAGGCCATGATGTGCAGCGTGTTTGCCGTAAACAGCGCATCCGCGCTCACCGCCGGCCAGTCGCCCGCCACGTCCAGACTGAGTGGAGGCGGCGTGTTGGGCAAGGCTGCGTCGTCCAGCCACATGCGCAGGCCGGCCAGCATGTCCGGGCGATCGGTGCATTGCCAGCTCAGGTGGGGCAGCGCGGCGGCGAAGTGAACCGCGTGCTGGCCGGTGCCGCTGCCGATCTCGAGCACCTTGCTGCGCGCCGCGAAGACGCTGCGCAACTGTTCCAGAATGACGTCACGGTTGCGCTCGCAGGACGGTGCGAACGGCTTTTCCGACAGAGGTGTGTTCATGATGTGCGTACCTTCGCATGGATGAGCACGTCGCGCGGCAACGGCGACACGTTCGGATGCAGGATATAGCGGCCCAGCCTTGCTTCGAACGGCAGGCCGGCACGGATCAGGGTGGCCGACGAACGCCGGTTCTCGGCATCGCACACGGCATCGACGCGAAACACGCCGGCACGATCGAAGGCCAGGTCGACCACGGCCTGCAGCGCTTCGCAGGCCAGCCCCCTGCCCCACAGACGCCGTGCCAGCGCAAAGCCCAGCCGCAGGGCATGGCCCTGACCGATCAACTGGAACAGCCCTCCCGCGGCGTCGTCGCCGTCGGCCACCAGCACCCAGGTCCGCGCGACGTCGCGCTGCCAGCGCGCCAGTTCATAGGAAATCTGCTGCCGTGTCTGCGCGATGTCGGTGTGGGTGGTCCAGCCGAGGTAACGGGTGACCGCAGGATCGCCGCCCACGCCGTCGAACAGCGCCGGCGCGTCGCCCGGCAGAGGCTTGCGCAGCAGGCCGTGCGCGACACGGAATTCGACCGGCCAGGCGGGCATCGGCTGACCTCAGGCCGGCCGCAGCGCCTGCCGCAGCAGAACGGCGAGATGGACGCCCTCGCGCTGCGCGCCATCGCGGATCTGGTGGCGGCAGCTCGCTCCATTGGCGACCACGACCGCAGCTTCGTCCAGCGCACGCACCGCCGGCAACAGGGCGAGTTCCGCCATGCGCATCGAAATGTCGTAATGCTCCGCCTCGAAGCCGAAACTGCCCGCCATGCCGCAGCAGCCGGACTCGATGAACTGCGCCTCCAGGCCATGCACGCGCGCGAGCACACGACGAACCGCCTTCATCGCTCCGAAGGCCTTCTGGTGGCAGTGACCGTGTATCGCGGCCCGACTGCCTGCCGGCATGGCCAGATCGAGCGACAGCCGGCCGGCATCGAGTTCGCGCGCCAGAAACTCCTCGAACAGCAGCGCCGCCTTCGCGGCCGGCCCCAGGCGTTCGCCCAGACCGAGTGCGTGATACTCGTCGCGCAGCATGAGCAGACAGGACGGCTCCAGCCCGATCACCGGCAGTCCGCGCTCGACGAAAGGCGACAGGGCGTCGAGCATGCGAACCGCTTCGCGCCGTGCTTCCGCCACCATGCCCTGGGACAGCCAGGTGCGGCCACAGCACAGCGCGCGTTCGCCCGCCGGCGGCCGCAGCAGATGAACGCGACAGCCGGCGGCCACCAGCACGTCGACGGCCGCTTCGGCAATGGCCGGGTCGATACGGTCGGAAAAGGTGTCCACCAGCAGAACCACTTCCCGCAGACCTTCGGCGCCGGCAACACCGGCCCGGCTTTCGTGCAGAAAGGCGCGCGCCGGTGGCGCGGGCAGCGAACGGCGTGCGGCAATGCCCGTGACGCGTTCCAGCAGCGAAGACATGCCGGGCAGTGCGGCGAGCAGGCGCCGCGGACCGCCCAGCCAGCGCATCGCCGGCAGCCAGCGCGGCAGCGAGGCAAACAGGCGCGCACGCAGAGGTACGCGCCCGGCGGCGCGCCAGCGCTGTGCCCGCGCCTCCGTGCGCAGCAGCGCCATATCGGTGCCATTCGGGCATTCGCGTTTGCAACCCTTGCAGCCGACACACAGATCCATTGCCGCATCCAGCTCGGCTCCGGCGAAGGGCGACGCGCCCAGTTCGCCATTCAGCGCCGCCTTCAGCATCTGTGCGCGGTGAAAGGTCGAGTGCGCCGGATCGCCGGTAACGCGGAAGCTCGGGCACATGACTCCGTTGCCATCGCGCTGGCACTGGCGATTGCCGATGCAGACGGACGCCGCCTTGCCAAAGCCGCCGCCCCGGGCCGGCAGCTGAGCATAGGCATCGCCCGCGCCATAGCTGTCGTAGGCGCTCCAGTCGAGTTCGGTCTGCACGTGTTCGGACTCCCGCGGAAAACCGGCACGATGCAAGAGCAATGCCAGACGCGGTCAGCGCCGCTCTGCGCGCGTGACTGCACGAACGAAAGGCCTTGACACGGCTTGCGCCGCATCGCCCCCTTCAGCTTCGTGCCTGTGTGCCGAGTGCGCCGGCGTGCTGCACGGAAGCGCTCACTGTACCGGCGCTTCCAGCAGAGCCACGCTCTTGACCTGCGCCCAGACCGACAGGCCGGCCTGCAGGCCCAGGGTGTGCACCGACCTGCGGGTCAGCCGTGCCAGCAATGCCGCACCGCCGATTCGCACGCGCACCAGGGCCAGCCCCGGGTGTTCGTCCTCGCCGATCGATTCGATGACACCGGGCAACTGATTGCCGATGCTGCTTGCGTGAGCGGCGCTGCGCGCCAGACTCACGTCCCGCGCGAGCACGCGCAGACGGACGCGACGACCGGCCGCCATGCCGTGGTCGCGCGCCCACAGGCGGCAGCCCTCCGACACGTCGTAGCGCGCCAGATGCCAGGACGTGTCGCACGCGCCGACGGTGGCGTCGAGCACCACCCCGGCCTCACCGCCCAGCGAAAGCGGCTGCTCGCTGCGCGCCAGCACGTCGCCCAGCGCCCCCTCGGCGCGCACGCGCCCATCCTGCATCATGACCAGATGGTCGGCCAGCCGGGTCACCTCTTCCAGCGAATGGCTCACGTACACCACCGGCATGGCCAGTTCCTCGTGCAGACCTTCGATGTACGGCAGTACCTCGGCCTTGCGGCCGGCGTCGAGCGCCGCCAGCGGTTCGTCCATCAGCAACAGGCGCGGTCGTGTGGCCAGCGCACGCGCGATGGCCACACGCTGGCGCTCGCCACCGGACAACGTGTCCGGGCGGCGGTCCATCAATGCACCGATGCCCAGCAGATCGATCACCGGCGCCAGGGGCGCACGACGCGCCGCCTCGCCGCTGCGGCGTCGGCCATATTCCAGATTCGCGCGCACGCTGAGGTGCGGAAACAGGCCCGCGTCCTGGATGACATACCCGATCGCCCGACGGTGGGCCGGCACGCAAAAGCGTGCCGCATCGTCCTGCCATAGCTCGCCCTCAAGCGCGATGCGCCCCCGCGCGCGTTCCAGTCCGGCCAGCGCGCGCAGCAAGGTGGTTTTGCCACAACCCGAAGGGCCGAACAGCGCACTGATGCCCCGCCCGGGAAGACGCAGATCGACGTCGAGCGAGAAGTCGCGCCGGTGCAGCGCGAGCCGCGCCTCCATCATTGCCTTGCTCCCCGTGCCGGGAGCTGCCTGCGATTGACCCACTGCAGCGCCACCAGCACGACCAGCGCAAACACCACCATGCCGGCCGCCAGCCGGTGCGCGTCGTCGAATTCGGTGGCCTCGACGTGTTCATAGACGGCCACGGACAGCACCCGGGTCTGGTCGGGAATATTGCCGCCTATCATCAGCACCACCCCGAACTCGCCGACCGTGTGTGCAAAGCCCAGTACGCAGGCGGTCAGCAGGCCGGGCCGGGCAAGCGGCAGCGCCACGGTGAAGAAGCTGTCCCAGGGTCCGGCCCGCAAGGTGGCCGCGGCTTCCAGCGTGCGCTCGGGAATGGCCTCGAAGGACTGCTGCAGCGGCTGCACGACGAAGGGCATGGAATACAGCACCGAAGCCACCACCAGACCGGCGAAGGTAAAGGGCAGCCGGCCCAGCCCGAGTGCCTGCGTCAATTGCCCCACCGGTCCATCCGGCCCCATCAGCAAGAGCAGGTAGAAGCCGAGCACCGAAGGGGGCAACACCAGTGGCAGCGCCACCACCGAAGCGGCCAGCGGCTTCAGACGCGAGTGCGTGCGCGCCAGCCACCAGGCGATCGGCGTGCCGACCAGCAGGAGCAGCGCTGTGGTGAGGGTGGCCAGTTCGGCGGTGAGCCGGACGGCAATCCAGTCGGCTTCGCTCATGACTCAGCGATAGCCGAAGGACTGGATGACGGCACGCGCCTCCGGCCCCTTCAGGTAATCGAGCAGGGCACGGGCGGCGGCGCTGTTCTCGCCGGCCTTGAGCAGCACGGCGTCCTGCCGGATTTCGCCGTACAGGCCGGACGGCACACGCCACATGGAACCGGTCACCGGCTTGCCGGGTACGGCAATCTGCGACAGCGCGACGAAGCCGATCTCGGCATTGCCGGAGGCGACGAACTGATAGGCCTGGGCGATGCTGTCGCCGGTGACCAGACGCGGCGTCGCATGCGCCACAAGCCCGCGCGCCTGCAGCACCTCCAGGGCGGCCTTGCCATAGGGCGCCACCTTGGGATTGGCGATGGCGAGCCTGGCGTAGCCGTCGCCCGCGAGCACGGCTCCGGCCTCGTCAACCAGGCCGGGCCGGGAACTCCACAACACGAGTTGCCCGATGGCATAGGTGAAGTTGCTGCCGGACACGGCGTGCCCCTCGGCCACCAGCTTCTTCGGCGTTTCGTCATCGGCCGCGATCAGCACTTCGAAGGGCGCGCCGGACACGATCTGCGTGTAGAACTTTCCGGTCGGACCGGCCGACGCCTTGATCACGTGCCCGGTGCCCGCAGTGAAGCGCTCGCCGATCTTCGCCAGCGGGGCGGCGAAATTGGCAGCGACGGCAAGCTGCACCTCGGCGGCCGACACGACGCCGCACGCAAGGACAGGAACGAGCATCGGGGTCCGGAACCGGAAGCAGGCATTCACGCGATATCTCCTTGGGGCGGTCAATCAGGCGAGCACGAGCACCACGCTCGACGCCTTGAACATGGCGCAGGCGGGGCGGCCGGGCAGCAATTCGAGTTCGTCGGCACTGTCGACCGACACGATGGCGGTGACGCGCTTTCCGCCGCCGATTTCGAGCACCACCTCGGCATTGACCGGACCGCGCTCGATGCGCGCGACGGTGCCGGGCAGATGGTTGCGCCGGCCGCCGCGGCTCGACACCTCGCCCACCAGCAGCACGGCCGACGCCTTCACCAGCGCGAGCACCTCGTTGCCGACGGCGAGTGCCAGTTCGGCCGCCGCTTCGCGCGTGACCGTGGCGAGCAGGGCCGGCATGCCGGTCGCGTCGTCGTCGTCGAAAGCGAGCAGCACTTCGCAATTCACGTCGCCCTCGTGCAGCGCCGATACGCGGCAGGCAAACTGGTTGCGCGCACTGGTGCGCAGATCGAGGCGGCGCAACAGGCGCTGGAACGGTTCGCCGTCGCCCGTCGCCAGCGTGTCGAGCTGGCGGGCGAACAGATCGAGCGCATCCTGGTTGCGCCGCGTGAGGGCGCGGTACATGGACACCAGCTGCCGGCCATAGGGCGTGAGGCGCGAGCCGCCCCCCTGCCGACCGCCGGTGCTGCGCTCGACCAGAACGCGCGGCGCCAGATTGTTCATCGCATCGACCGCATCCCACGCCGCCTTGTACGACATCGGAACCTGCTTGGCCGCCTGCGAGATCGAATGGTGGCGGTCGATCATTTCCAGCAGGCGGATGCGCACATCGCCGAGAAAGGTGCCGCTGCCGGCCGCCACTTCGATGCGGCCCAGCAATCTCTGCGGATGGTCGGAAGGGCTTGTCATGATTGTTTCTGTATCGTCATCCATATAACGACAGGTGCGACAGGAAGAGGGCTGTGCCGAGGCCCTCAGAGGCGCGGCACCTCGCGCGCCGACACGCGTTCGAAGCCGCTGTCCTCCACGCCGCCCTTGCCTCCGCCGTCGCCGGTCACCAGGATGCGTCGCCGCAACCAGCTTCCGTCGGTGCAAAGCCAGGCCTCCAGCATTTCGCTGACGGTATGGCTTCTGCAGGGCTCGTCCTCGTCGTCGAAGCGCTCGCTCCACAACTGGAAGCTGTGGCGATACCAGCACAGCGTGCCGTCCGCGTCGTAGCCGCGCCATTTCGAGGCGGGCACGCTGTCGTCGTGAAAAGATTCGATGCGCTCGACCGTAATCACGCGAGCCCACAATTCAGCCGGCAGGCGCGACAGCCAGCCCCCATCGCCACGTTCCATGTGCAGCCTTTCCGCTCCGTTAGCCCGGCAGGGCGCGGCGGTCCGGCCGCGCTGTAGTCCTGCTTACATAACGGAAAAAGCAGATTCCGGGCCATGCGAGCCCGGTGCGGGAATCCTTCTTGCTATCCCCTTTACAGGCACACTTACCGGGAGATTCCAGCCATGCCACTGCACGACTTTCGCTGTCGCGAATGCGACAAAACCTTCGAACGTCTGGTCAGAAGCGACACCCGTGTGAGCTGTCCGGCCTGCGGCAGCGAACAGGTCGACAAGCTGCTGTCGGCGCCACAGCCGCCCGGCCGCAGCAAGAGCATCATTGCCGCCGGAAGGGCCGCGGCGGCGCGCGAAGGCCATTTCAGCAATTACTCCGCCGCCGAGCGGGCGAAAATCAAGTAGGGCGCTGCGGCGATTGCCACCGGGACGGCACCGTCCCGGCCGGCGATCGGGCCATCACTCCTCCGGCCCGAAGCACACCGCGTAATCGGTGCACACGCCGCAGCTGGGCGCCTTGCAGACGCGGATCTGCTCGCGCTCGCACAGCTGTTTGTAGAGGAATTTCTTCCACTTCATGTCCTGCGTGTTGCGTTCGGCCAGCGAGGTGAAGCGGCCGTGCATCAGTTCGGACAGCATGCCGCGCGAGGGAAGGTCCATGTCCTGCCACAGATGGTCGGCGCCAAGACAGCCGGTGGCCACCGCGTTTGCGAGCCACAGGTGGTCCTGATCGACGATGGACAGATGCTCGCGCAGCAGCGTGACCACGTCGTCCATCTCGATGGCTTCGGAGAACTCCGGCGGTATCGTTGCGTGCAGCGCCGGCAACCACTCGGCGCCGGGAAAATGACGCGCCAGCAGGCGGCGTGTGTCGGACACGTCGATGCCATAGAGCGGAAGGCACTGCAGGCCACGCTGCGTCCAGCTGCGACCGATCACGCTCGCCAGCACCCGCGGCACCAGATCGTCCGGACGGCGTGCAAGCTTGAGCAGCAGGCCACGGAAGCCTCCCGGCCCGGCGGGCCGGACCGGCGGGGCGCGAAGCGGAACGGTCGGGGAGGACGGCTTCATGGCCGGTAACCCGCGATCAGACCTCGACCGGAGCGTGCGTGTAGCACTTCTTCGGACAGACCTTGGAACAGGCCTGACAGCCCACGCAGTTCACCTGGCGCGAAATGGTCATGACCTTGCGCTCGTACTCCTCGTCGTCGTCCTCGTTGTCGGGGTCGACCACCACGATGTCGCCATCCTCGGTGACACCGGCGAGTTGAAGCACGTCGTTGGCGCAGACCTTCACGCAACGCGCACAGCCGATACAGGTTTCCTGATTCAGGCTGGACACGAACTTCGGGGTCCAGATCTCGCCGCTGGGCAGCGTGACGGAAAATGCAGCCATGATGCGTCCCTTCCTCAGGCGGTCGCGGCCGCCAGTTCCTTGCGCGCCGCCATCAAGGACTGGTGCGCGTCGTAGGCAATCTGCGCGACCTCAAGGATCTTCTCCCAGTTGGTCGGCAGTTCTTCCGACAGGTCGTGCAGGTCCATCTTGGCCTGCGTCGCCTGTGCATTGAGTTTCTTGACACGGGTCTTCAGTGCGTCGACGTCTTCCATCTTTCCGTCCTCAACCCCAGGTGGCGACTTCGTTGTACTTGTTGACCATGCCGACGCCTTCATCGACGAACTTCTGCCCCGCTTCGGCCAGCTTGGCGTAAGTCGGGAAGCCGAAGCGGTGGGCGTCGCGCAGCTGCTTGTTCACCGCAATCAGTCGACCGGCGATCAGCACCATGCGACCGAAGCCTTCGTGCGACATCTTCATCATCGGGGTCACCATCACCTTGGTGGCACGCTCGATGGACAGCCCGACCGCGTTGTAGAACAGTTCGATGCGCCACAGCGTTTCCGGGTCCGGGTCGCCCATGATGGGCAGCGCACGGCGTGCCTCCGCACTCAGGATGTAGGGCTCGAGCAGTTGTGCATCGCTCTTGCCTTCCCATGCACCGTGCATGTCCTGCGCACGGTACTGTTTGATCAGCTCGCTCAGGAAGGGCGATGCCAGCGCTTCGGTATCCTCGGCGCTCAGTTCAAGTGTTTCAGCCATGTTCTTCCACCTCGTCTTCAAAATCGAAACTGCGTGCTTCGTCCTTCTGCAGGGCCTTGCGCAGCCAGGGCGGCGGGGTACCGCGCAGCACTTCCTGCAGCTTGTCCAGGATGTCCATGATGGGTTCCGGCTGATTCACCTTGATCGGGTGGATCTTGCTCGCAACCACGCGCGCGGCCGCCGATCCGCCGATGGCGGCGACATAGACGATGGCGACGTCCTTGATCGCTTCGAGCTTGGGCGCGAGCTTGTCCTCGTCGCCGTCCTCGTCGAGCTTGCCGCCAAAATCGAAGTCCTCGACATGGTGGTAGCCGGCCTTGTCGATCTCATACACCGCAAGGGTCTTGGCCCAGCCGAAGTGCGCATCGACGCGCTGTTTGTCCTGGGTGGCGAAGGCGATCTTCATGAATGGCTCCTCGGTGGATGGGTGACCGGCTCAAGTGCCGGACGCAACGGTTTCAGGGGTTTCGGGCGAAGGCGCGCAACCGCAACCACCCGTGCCGCAGGCGGATGCCTGACTGGCTTCGCCTGCGGCCAGAATGCTTTCCCGGGGCAGCGGCCAGTCCTGCGGCGTATTCACGTGCTCGTCGGCGAGGAAGGTGTTGGCCCAGCCCAGAATCAGCTCGCGCGTGCCGCGGTACCCCACGCGCAGCACGTGCGCCGCTCCGAGACGATCGAACATCGGCAGACCTTCGCGCAGCAGCGGAATGCCGAGCCGCGCGGCCGACTGCCGGCCATGCGCGTGGGTGATGAACAGTTCGGCGCCAGCCGCCTTGGCGCGCATTTCCAGATCTTCGAGATCGCCGAGCACCACTTCCGCACAGGGCACGGCATCGAGCACGCGCGACGGCGTGGTGCTGACGGCTGCGACCACTTCGGCACCCATTTCCGCAGCGGTGGTCGCCAGCGCATAGAGCAGATCCGGTTCGGCACCGATGGCCATCTTCTTGCCGCCGACCCAGAAGTGCGCATCAAGCATCACGTCCAGCAACTGGGTGCGCGCACGGCGGTACTTCGGCGGCACCGGACGGCCCGACAGTTCCGACAGGTGTTGCAGGAAATCGTCGACCGCAGCCAGTCCGGTCAGCCGGTCGAACACGCGGAAGGGCACGCCACAGCGTTCCTCGATCGCCGCTGCAGCCGCATCCATGCGGGCGCCCACGGCAATCGTGGCCGCGGCCGCACCGACCCGGCGCAGCGTGTCGACGCGGGTGCCGCCCAGCGTGGTCGGCGTGAAATTCTCGGGAATGTGGCCGTCGAGCGAACCGGAAATATCGGGCAGCACCTGCACGCGCAGATCGAACGATTCGATGGTTTCGCGAAGTTCCTCGATGTCGGCCGGCGTCAGATGTGCGCCGGGCAGCAGGTTCACAAGTCCGGCGTCGCGTTCGCAGGGCTGGGCGAAGGCATCGATCACGGCCAGTACGGCCTTGCCCCAGCCGTCCTCGAATGCACCGACGTAATCCGGCGTCGACACATAGACGATCTCCGTGCCTTCGAGCACCTCGCCATGCTTGCGGCGTATCAGGTTCAGATAGCCATCGACGTCGTCGCCCTTGGTTTCGGTCAGACCGGTCGAGGCGATGGCGATCAGCGTCGGATTGGCGCGCTTCTTGATGTTGAGCACCGCCTGTTCGATGTTCTCCAGCCCGCCAAGTATGGTGCTCACCTCGTTCATGGCCGTGGTCTGCAGCGGAATCGCCTCCTTGAAGTGGCGAACCAGCAGCACGAGGCCGAAGGAGGTGCAGCCCTGCGAGCCATGCATCATGGGCATGCAGTTGTCCAGCCCCATGAAGGCGTAGCACGCGCCCAGAGGCTGGCTCATCTTGAGCGGATTGACCGTACAGGCCTTCTTCGATTCGATGACGGTAGCCATGGCGTGATCCTCAGGCGACCGCCACGTCCCAGGGCGCCGGGCGGCGCACCTGTTCCCAGATCGGGTTGTACAGCGCCTTGTCGATCTCGCGCACCAGATCGACCATGCCTTCGTAGCCGGCATAGGCGTGATGGCGTTCCTGGTTGATGTCCAGCCAGGGCATCTTGGCCTTGAGCGCGATGAACTGGCTGCGGCCGCCGGACAGCATGATGTCGGCCTTGGCGTCCTTCAGCATCGCGTACATTTCGCGCGGCGTCATGTCGTCGATCATGTGCGCGTCCTGGCCCATGAGCTCCTTGATCTTTTCCTTGTCTTCCTTGGTCGACTTCTTGACGCTGGTGCCGACGATTTCCAGCCCGGCTTCCTGCAGCGCGGCCACCACCGACCAGCTCTTCACGCCTCCGGTGATGAGCAGCACCTTCTTGCCTTCGAGTCGCGGGCGATAGGCGGCGATGCGGTCGAAGGCACGCTTTTCCTCGACCGCGATCAACGCTTCGGTGCGCGCCTTCAGCTCTTCCGGTGCGCCCTTCTCGACCAGCAGGCGGGCGATCTCGCGCAGCGTTTCCGACATGTCGCCGATGCCGTAGAAGGAGCCCTCGAAGAAGGGAATGTCGTAGCGCTCTTCCATCTTGCGCGCGATGTTGATCATCGACTTCGAGCACACCATCATCGATGCCTTGGCGCGGTGACTGTAGGCGACTTCCCTGTAGCGCCCGTCGCCCGAAATGCAGGAGAGGATGCGTACACCGAGCGCGTCGAGCAGCGGCTTCACCTGCCACAGTTCGCCGGCCAGGTTGTACTCGCCGATGATGTTGATGTCGTAGGGGGTGACGAAGTCCGGCTCTTCGGTGCCGATCACGTAGTCGAGCAGCGCCTCGGCGCCCAGCTTGTTGCCGAGATTCTTCGGCCCGACGAAGCCCGGTGAATTGACCGGAATGACCGGCTTGCCGAACTTCTCCGAGGCTTTCTTGCAGACCGCCTCGATGTCGTCGCCGATCAGCGCGGTCACGCAGGTCTGATAGACGAACACCGCCGGCGGGTCGTACTTCTCGATGATTTCCTTCACCGACTTGAACAGCCGCTTCTCGCCGCCGTAGATGACATCCAGTTCGTTGATGTCGGTGGTGAAGCCGGTGCGGTAGAGCTGCGAAGTGCTGGACGAGGAATTCCGGTTGTCCCAGGAATTGCCCTCACAGGCGATCGGACCATGCACCAGATGGGCGACATCGACGATGGGCTGCAGCGCGACCTTGGCACCGTCGAAGGCACAGCCACCGGCGGCCGCACCGGGGGAAAGCTGTTTGGTACAGCCCTTCTTCTTTTCCTTGGCCGACTTGTTCTGGTTGTGTTCGCAGGCTGGTTCCTCGAACACGTCCTGGATCTTTGCCGATACGCGTGCATCCATGGCCCACCTTCCTTCCTGTCAGGGTCGGCGCGCAAGGCGCTGTCGTGGTTCTCTCAGCAGGATTGATGCCAGAGCCTCCACACGGCGCACAGCTCCCCGGAAATCAGTCATCTGCGCTCCGCCGGGTTGCCCCCGGGCAACCCGGCCCGACAAAGGCTGGTCGCTTTGCGACACGCAATGTCGGGTTTGGCGGACGTGTGCGACGTGGCTCTACTCGATGCCTTCCATTCGCGCCTTGTTGTGGATGGCCGATTGAAGGCGCTTGGCAATACCCATGGGACTGGCGTCAAAGCTGCGCTGCGATTCGGTCAGTGCGTCCTGCGCGATCTGTGCTTCCTCCAGCGTGAGCGGGATGCGGCCAGCCATGTGGGTGGCGCCCGGCACCGCTTTCACGATGGCCTGGCGGTTCGGATGTTCCGACAGCGGAACCAGCCCACCCGCCTCCGGCTTGCCTTCCAGGCAGACCACGCCGTCGATCACCTCGACCCGTCGTCCGTCCATCGTCGTCTTGATCAGCGTACCCATTACGGCCTCCTTCGAATGAATGACGAGAGCGACGAAGCGAAAGCCATGCCGCGTTTGGAACGAAGCTTGCTCACAGCGCACTGACGACATACAGGGAGAGCCCTCATGCAGATCGGCGTAGACAGTCAACGCGCAGTCGAGAACAAGCGCGTGTTCGTGGTCGATGACGACGACGTGGTTGGCACCGCATTGCAGTTCATGCTGGCCGACGAGATGGAAACCCATGTGCTGACCGACCTCACCTCGGCCCTTGCGGCCGCCGCATCGTCGCCACCCGATCTGGTGCTGCTCGGCGCCGGACTGCTCGGCGGCGACGCGGTGACGCGCCTGCGCGCGGCGCTGCCCGATGTACGCATCCTCATCGTGTGCAGCGATGCCGACGACGACACGGTCCGCCAGGCACTGGCGGCCGGCGCACAGAGCACGCTGTTGCGTCCGCTCAAGGTCGAGAACGTGCGCCGCAAGGTGGATGCCCAGCTCGGACGGCGCGCGGCGCTGGAAATCCCGGTCGTCACCCGGTGAGGACCGGGCAATGAAAGTGACGATAGAGGCACCGCAGATCGAATCGATGGCGGACGCCTTCCCCGATCTGGCCAGCCTGCGAGACCAGCTTCAGTACTGCGACCGGGTGGAAGTGCCGGTATCGCGGCTGTCCATCGATGCGCTGCGCTTTCTCGGACGACTCTATGCCGATGCCGGTCCGGCCATGCTGGAACGCGCGACCGCGCTGTCCACGCTGGCCGACGCGCTGGAAGGCGACGGTCGTCGCTTCGACAGCAACGACCTCGAACAGCTGGTACCGGCACTCGCCCGCCATCTGGCCGAAGGCGCCATTCGCGGCTGGCTGTTCACTGCCAACCAGGTCACGCGCCCCCTGCCCTGGGTGGTGAGCCGGCTCGACTACACGCCGGCCAACAACGAAGAGACCGGCAAGGTCTTCATCGAACTGAAGGCCAATGTGAAGGCTACGCTGGCCACCACGGTCATCCGCATCTACGGTGCCGACATCACCGGCAAGACGGTGGGCGAAGTGCTGGCAGCCAAGGGCTTCCTGAAAGAAACGCCGGCCCTGATCGCCGCCTGCGATACGGTGACCGCCCGCTACATCGAATGGCGCGCCCGCTACGGCGAACAGTTCTCGGCCTCGGGCACAGGGTTCCACGCCGAAGACCCCAGTGCTACGCACCGCGACACCGACTGGTCGCGCAAGGACCAGGTGGTGCTGTCGGCCAGTGGCGGCACGGCCCGCCTGGTCAATGACGAAGCCATTCTGCCGGCGCGCACGCTGCTGCTCGAAGCGCCCGGCGACATTCTCGGTCCCTATCTGCGCAAGGCGGCCAAGAGCAACCGCTACGAGGCGGAAGACGAGGTCGAAGCTTCGCGCAATGCCATGCCTGACGGTCTGTTTTCGCAACTGCCGGTGCATCCTTATGTGCTCATGTTCCACCTCGACCTGCACCAGCATCTGTGGGTGCACGTGGACGACATGGCGCCCTATGCCTACCAGCCCGCGCTGAAACAGAAACTGGTGCTGCCGCCGGAACAGACCGATCTGATCGACATTCTGACCGCCGAGATGGATGTACTGATGGACGACATCGTGGCCGGCAAGTCGGGTGGCACGACGGTGCTGTGCGCCGGCCCTCCGGGCGTCGGCAAGACGCTGACCGCCGAGGTGTACTCCGAGATCATCCGCCGCCCGCTCTACCGCGTGCACTCCGGTCAGCTCGGGCTCAACGTCGCACAGATGGAGGGCGCGCTCAAGCAGGCACTGACGCGCGCCCAGCGCTGGGGTGCGGTCATGCTGATCGACGAGGCCGACGTCTACATCAAGCGGCGCGAGGACGACATGACCATGAATGCCGTGGTCGGCGTGTTCCTGCGCGTGCTCGAATACTTCAACGGCCTGCTCTTCCTGACCACCAACCGGGTGGACGACATCGACGAAGCCATCGTGTCGCGCTGCATCGCGCTCATCCGCTATCACGCGCCGGACGAAGCGGCCCGCGGCCGCATCTGGCAGGTGATGGCGACACAGTTCGGCCTGGCGCTGGACGACAGCATGATCGACGCACTGGCCGTGCTGTTTCCGCAGGCATCCGGCCGCGACATCAAGGGTCTGGCCAAGCTGGCGGCCAAGTACTGCCAGCACAAAGCCTGTACGCCGACGCTGGAGGTCTTCCAGCGCTGCGCCATCTTCCGCGGCATGGATGCCGCATACACTTCCCCCGCAACACTCAACTGAATGGATCTGTCATGGCACGTATCGGACTTTTCTTCGGCACCAACAGCGGCAGTACACGCAAGATCGCGAAGCAGATCAAGAAACGCTTCGACGACGAAACGATGGCCGAGCCGGTCAACATCAACAAGGCTTCGGTCGAAGACCTGCTCGCCTATGACTACCTGATACTCGGAACGCCGACGCTGGGCGACGGACTGCTGCCCGGCATCGAGGCCGAATGCGACGACGAAAGCTGGGCAGAAGCCCTGGACAAGTTCAAGGGCGCCAGTTTCGCCGGCAAGACGGTCGCTCTGTTCGGGCTCGGTGACCAGGACACCTACGGTCACGAGTTCGTCGACGCGCTCATCCTGCTGTACGACTTCTTCAAGGGAGCCGGCGCGAAGATCGTCGGCGCCTGGCCGACCGAAGGTTACAACTTCACCGAGTCGCAGTCGGTCATCGACGGCAAGTTCGTCGGTCTGGCCATAGACCAGGACATCCAGCCGGACATGACGGCGGAGCGCGTCGAGGGCTGGCTCAAGCTGATCGCACCCGACTTCGGCCTCAGCGTCTGAGACCCCTGCCGGGGGCGCCCTGCACGCACCCCGGCTTCATGCTGCCCACAACTTCCACAGCATGCGCGTCACCAGTGCGAGGAGCAGAACGGAAAAAACGCGCTTCAGAACGGCCACGGGAAGACGGTGGGCGGCGCGCGCCCCCATGGGCGTGGTGAACAGACTTGCCGCGACGATGGCGGCCAGCGCGGGCAGATGGATGTAGCCCAGCGAGTGCGCCGGCAGATTGTCGGCATGCAGTCCGTTCAGGATGTAGCCGGCACTGCCCCCCAGTGCGATGGGCAGCCCGAGGGCGGCCGAGGTACCGATGGCCTGCCGCATGTCGCGATTGCACCAGGTCAGGAAGGGCACCGTCATCGCACCGCCACCCACCGCCACCAGAGCCGAAACCAGACCGATGCCGCTTCCAGCCAGTACCAGCCCTCCTCGCCCGGGCAGCTGGCGCGACGGCTTGGGTTTCACACCGACCAGCATGTTGACCGCGATATAGCTGACAAAGACCGCGAAGAACAGTGACAGCGCGTGCGTGGACACCATGCGCGCAACAAAGGTACCGAGGGCCGTACCCATCAGCACCCCCACCGTCATGACCCTGACCGTGGCCCAGTCCACCGCACCGTGCGCATGGTGAGTACGCAGCGATATGGCCGCCGAAACGACAATCGCGGCCATCGACGTTCCCAGCGCCAGATGCAGTATGTGATCCTGGGTCACCTCGATGCGTTCGAACAGTATGACCAGTATCGGTACCAGCAAGGTACCGCCACCGATGCCCAGCATGCCGGCAAATACGCCGGCCACCGCGCCCAGCGCGATGCAGGAAAGCACGAAGGGAATGTCGGGGAAAAAGTCCATGACGCGCTGCAAAAAAGACGATATCTGAACACAAAAAGAAATGGGGCGCCCGCAGACGCCCCGCAGCACCGCACTGTCGTCGGCGATCAGGCGTCGATGGACAGCTTCCCTTTCCGGTCAGACAGCGTGCGCGCAAGCAGCGACACCAGCGCATAGACGGCGTCGATGTTCGGCGTCGGGATGCCTGTGATGCGACCCAGTTCGCGCACCGAACCGACCAGCGCCTCGAACTCCAGCGGGCGGCCGGCTTCCACGTCCTGCAGCATCGAGGTCTTGTGCGCGCCGACCGCTTCGGCGCCGGCGATGCGCTTGTCCAGACCGATCTTGAATTCCACGCCCAGCTTCTCGCCGACCGCCTGCGCCTCGCGCATCATGCTGGCCGCCAGTTCGCGCGTCAGCGGGAAGCGGCAGATGTCTTCCAGCGTGGCGTGGGTCAGCGCCGAAATCGGATTGAAGCTCAGGTTGCCCCACAGCTTCACCCACATTTCCGAGCGGATGTCCTTCGACACCGGCGACTTGAAGCCGGCGGCGATCATCGCCTGCGACAGCGCCTCGATGCGTGGCGAACGCGAACCGTCGAGCTCGCCCAGCGTGAAGCGGTTGCCCTCGATCAGCTTGATCACGCCCGGCTCGACCAGCTCGGACGCCGGATAGACCACCGAGCCGATCACGCGCTCGACCTCGATATTGGCGGCGACGATGCCGTCCGGATCGACCGAGGTGACCGGCGTACCTTCGTAGTCGCCGCCCAGCTTGTGGAAATACCACCAGGGGATGCCGTTCTGCATGGTCACGACCAGGGTGTCGGGGCCGAACAGCGCACGCATGTCGGCCGCCACGTCCTTGACCTGATGCGCCTTCAGCGTGAGCAGGATGACGTCCTGCACGCCGGCGTCGGCCATCTTCTGCACGCCGCGGATGTCCGGCGCGTCCTCGACGGTGCCATCCTCCAGGATCAGCGACATGCCCTTGGCCTGGATGGCGGCGAGGTTGGGGCCGCGCGCGATGCAGGTCACTTCATTGCCGGCGCGCGACAGCTTCACCGCAAGATAACCACCGATGGCACCTGCGCCAACGACTGCGATCTTCATGTTTTCTTCTCCTTCAATGGCGCGGCGGGACGGCAACTGTGCGCCGGCCCGCCGTCAGCGCCACCCGTCTTCGTGTGACGGGGGCATCAGTTCATGTCATGCGCGGCTGCGCAGATAGTGCTTGAGTGCCGGCACGATGGGCCAGAGCAGCATGGTGAAGGACAGCAGCATCAGACCGGCCACCAGCGGATTGGCCCAGAAGATGTCAAGACTGCCCTGCGACAGCAGCATCGACTGGCGGAAGCTCGATTCGGCCATGTCGCCGAGCACCAGAGCCAGCACCAGCGGCGCCAGCGGATAGCGCAGCTTCTTGAACAGGTAACCGAACACGCCGAACACCAGCATCATGACCACGTCGAAGATGGAGCTGTGCACCGTGTAGGCGCCGATCGCGCAGATGACGATGATGACCGGGCCGATCACCGAGAACGGTATGCGCAGGATGGCAGCCCACCAGGGCACCGTGGTCAGCACGACAATGAGGCCGACGATGTTGCCGAGGTACATCGACGCGATCAGGCCCCATACGAAGTCAGGCTTTTCGGTAAACAGCAGCGGACCGGGCTGGAGGCCCCAGATCAGCAAGCCGCCCAGCAGGACCGCAGCGGTCGGCGAACCCGGAATGCCCAGTGTCAGCATGGGCAGCAGCGCCGAGGTGCCAGCCGCGTGTGCCGCGGTTTCCGGCGCCACCACGCCTTCGACATTCCCCTTGCCGAACGAGTCCTTGTCCTTGGCACCACGACGCGCAAGGCCGTAAGCCATGAAGGACGCCGGCGTGGCACCGCCCGGGGTGACGCCCATCCAGCATCCCACCAGCACCGAACGAAGCGATGTCTTCCAGTAGCGCAGCAGTTCCTTCCAGGTCTGCAGCACGACGTTGAGCTGGATCTTCGCGCTCTTGCCCTTGAAGGCCAGGCCCTCTTCCATCGTGAGAAGGATTTCGCCGATGCCGAACAGGCCGATCACCGCGATCAGGAAGTCGAAGCCCTTCAGCAGTTCGGGCTGGCCAAAGGTCATGCGCAGCGTGCCGGTCACCGTGTCCATGCCGACCGCAGCGAGCGCGAAACCGAGCGCCATCACGGCCAGCGTCTTGGCCGGCGGTTCCTTGCTCATGCCGACGAAGGAGCAGAAGGTGAGCATCTGCACCGCAAACATCTCCGCCGCCCCGAACTTCAGCGCGAACTTGGCGACCAGCGGCGCGAGGAAGGTGATCAGCAGCACCGCGAAGAAGGCGCCGACAAAGGACGAGGTGAATGCCGCCGTCAGCGCGGCACCGGCCCTGCCCTGCTGCGCCAGCGGGAAGCCGTCGAAAGTGGTGGCCACCGACCACGGTTCGCCCGGGATGTTGAACAGGATGGACGTGATCGCCCCGCCGAACAGCGCGCCCCAGTAGATGCAGGACAGCATGATGATGGCCGAGGTCTGGTCCATCGAAAAGGTCAGCGGCAGCAGGATGGCGATGCCGTTGGCACCGCCCAGGCCCGGCAGCACGCCGATCAGGATGCCCAGCGTGATGCCGAGCACCATGAAGCCCAGATTGGGCAGGGTCAGCGCAACGCCGAACCCGTGCATGAGGTTGTTGAGTTCTTCCATCTCGGTCTCGGGAAATTCGCGTTATGTCAGAAACCGAGCATCAGCTCGATCGGTCCTTTGGGCAGCGGCACGAGGAACCAGCGCTCGAACAGCATGAAGGCCGCCAGCGGCACACCGATTGCCGTCAGCGTCGTAGCGATGACACCGAACTTGCCGTGCACCTTCATGAAGAAGGCGATCAGCACCAGTGACGACAGGTAGATGCCGAGATAGACGACGGCCACGATGTAGATGCTGAGCGGAACCAGCATCTGCATGACCGACTTCAGCTCGACCCAGGACGCGAACTGCGACTGGGCCTTCTTGAAGCGGGCCAGCGCACCGAACAGGATCCAGCCGCTGGAGATCAGCAGGATGCAGCCGATGTAGAAAGGGAAATAGCCGGCACGCGGACCTTCGCCGTCTTCCCAGCCGATACCGACCCGGATGCTGTCATTCACCACGATGATGCCGATGGCAAACAGGAAAAGCGCGACCAGGATTTCCGGCCAGCGGTTGGAGAGGCCGGCTTCAGCGGCGTCCTCGGATCGCTCCATCATGAATCTCCAGAAACGTAAAACAGGAAGTGAACATCTTCGTGGCGCATCGAAACGAATACGGGCGGGATGACCCGCCCGTATCCGCTCGCCGCGAGAGGCCGATCTACTTGGCCAGGAAGCCGGCGTCCTTCATCAGGCCGTAGTGCATGGCTTCGGTCTTGCCGACCCAGTCGGCAAATTCCTTGCCGCTCATGAAGGTCTGCTTGAACGCGCCCTTCTTCATGAAGTCGGCCCACTCCGGCGTTTCGCGCACCTTCTTGAACAGATTGACGTAGAAGTCGACCTGCTCCTGCGTGACACCCGGCGCCAGGAACACGCCGCGCAGCATCAGGTACTCGATCGGCACGCCGGCGCTCTTGCAGGTCGGGATGTCGCCCCAGGCCTGGGTCGCAGTCACCTTCTCGTTGTACGGCAGCTTTTCGCTGTCCATGATGCACAGCGGACGCAGCTTGCCGCCACGCCAGTGGGCTTCCGCCTCGATCGGGTTGTTCACCGTCGAATTGACGTGACCGCCGACCAGCTGAACCGCCACATCGCCACCGCCCTTGAACGGCACGTAGGTCATCTTCTTGCCGGTGGCCTTGTCGATCATCGCGGTGATGATCTGGTCTTCCTGCTTCGACCCGGTGCCGGCCATCTTGAAGGTGTTGGCTGGCTTGGCCTTGATGTCGTCGATGTATTCCTTGGCCGTCTTGTACGGCGCATCGGCGTTCACCCACAGCACGAACTGGTCGAGCGCCAGCATCGCGCCCGGAGTCAGGTCACGCCAGTTGAACGGGACACCGGTCGCCAGCGGTGTGGTGAACAGGTTTGAGAGGGTGATGATGATCTTGTGCGGGTCGCCCTTGGCACCCTTAACTTCGAGGAAACCTTCCGCGCCCGCGCCGCCCGACTTGTTTACGACGACCAGCGGTTGGGCCATCAGCTTGTTCTTGGCGACAATGCCCTGGATGAAACGGGCCATCTGGTCGGCGCCGCCGCCTGTACCGGCCGGCACGACGAACTCGACCGGCTTGGTCGGCTCCCAGGCATGCGCGGCACCGGTCAGACCCATGGTCGCGATGGCGGTCACAAGGGCACGGCCGGCCCACTTTCCGAGTTTGGTCATGTGCAAGTCTCCTTTATTGTTGATGCGGTAGTGCGCGGAAGGGGATGGCTCAACCACCCAGACCCAGCTTCTGGGCAAGACCGATGCGTTGCAGCTTGCCGGTCGCACCCTTGGGAATTTCATCCATGAACAGGATCTTGCGCGGAACCTTGAAGTCAGCCAGCCGCGTCGCGGCAAAGGCGGTGATTTCCTTGTCGGTGGCCTGCTGACCTTCACGCAGCACGACGACGGCGCCCACTTCCTCGCCCAGCTTGGGGTGGGGGATGCCGAAGGTGACGACCTGCGCCACGGCAGGGTGATCCATCAGCACCTCGTCAACCTCGCGCGGCGAAATCTTCTCGCCGCCGCGGTTGATGATTTCCTTCAGGCGACCGGTCAGCGACAGATAGCCCTCGGCGTCCTTGCTGCCCTGGTCGCCGGTGCGGAACCAGCCGTTGGTGAAGCCTTCCTTGTTGGCCTTCTCGTTGTTCTCGTAGCCCGGCGTCACATTGGCACCGCGGATGACGATTTCGCCGATCTCGCCCGCCAACAGGATGTTGCCATCGTCGTCCATGATCTCCACTTCAGGACCGGCCGCCAGACCGACGGACCCCGGCTTGCGCGCGCGCGGCGGCAGCGGGTTGGACGCCATCTGGTGCGACGCCTCGGTCATGCCGTAGGCCTCGATCAGCGGAGCGCCGAAGGTTTCCTCCAGCTCGCGGATCACCTGCGGCGGAATCGACGACGACGACGAACGCATGAAACGCAACGGGTTGCGCTCGATGATTTCCTTGTTGCGCGAAGCGCGCGACAGAATGGCCTGATGCATGGTCGGCACCGCCGTGTACCAGGTCGGGTGCGCTTCATCCATCAGCGAGAAGAACTTGAGGGCGTCGAAACCCGGCGTGCAAAACACCGACGAACCGGCGGACAGCGGCGCCATGATGCCGGCAATCAGGCCGTGGATATGGAATAGCGGCATGATGTTCAGGCCGCGATCCTTTTCGTCGAATGCAAGCGTGGCACGGATGTTCTGGGCCGAGGCGGACACGTTGCGCTGGGTCAGCGGAACGATCTTCGGACGCGAGGTCGTGCCCGAGGTGTGCAGCACCAGTGCGACGTCGTCTGCCTGCGCAGCACCGCCATTGGCAGCCGGAGCGACGGTCGCCGGCTCACGCGGCTCCAGCGAGAAATCGCCGGCCGCTTCGTTTGCCACCAGATCGATCACGCGCACACCCAGCTTCTTCGCCACCTCGATCGCGGGCGACACGCTACCGCGTTCGACCACCAGAGCCCTGGCATTCAGGTCGCTCAGGTAGAACTCGAATTCCTCGGCGCGGTAGCCCGGGTTCAGCGGCGCAGCCGTGGCACCGGAGGCGATGCTGATGAAGGCGCTGGCCATGTCCGGGCCGTTCGGCAGGACAATGGCGGCGCGGTCGTTGCGACCGATGCCCAGCTCGTTCAGACGTGCGACGGTGCGCGTCATCAACGCGCGCAGATTGCCGAAGCTCAGATCGGTGCGCCCTGGCGCGGACAGCGCCACTGCGGAATCGGCACCAGTGGAAAACAGCTCGGCAAGCGTGGAAATACCGGACATACGAACTCCGAAAAACTCAACAGACACAAAGGAAAGGATGGGTGAATCCGCTTCCGCGATGGAGTCGCGCGCATCGTATGGACGCACGGGACGAACGGCAGCGGAGTCTTTCCCAGATCGAACGGGTGTTCAAGACGCGCTGCCGCAAAACCGCCGCGCACGGCAAAGCCGGCACTGCAGACCTCTACGACGGAGCAATGTGTAACCGATGCGTTACACAGAAGACACTGCAGCATGTGTGGCTGCAGCTGAAAGACAGGGTCGCTTCTGGTGACCCGTCCCGAACCCCGGGTAATGGGTGTCGGGTTTGCAACACTTCTCAACCCTGCGTGGAGGGGACCCCCGCGCATGTCGCTAGGCCGGCATCCTGAACCGAGGGTTCAGAGCGGACGCGTTCCTGCCGCATCAGGCACATCCCCGGAGGGTGCGCACAACAGCGGCGTCCATGGTTCGCGACCTTATGCCAATGAGACATTGGTTCAAGGAATCTATGACCTTGGCGAACACCGCAGGGGATTGATACGCAAGGCCAACAGCCTTGCTGCAACCGCCTTCAGAAAAGCTTTTCCTGTGCGGAAAGCGCCTCGTCGATACGCGACTGCATGGCGTTGATTCTACGCCGCAGCGGTACCAAATCAACACCGCCTGTCGCCTGCATCTGAAAAATTTCGTGTGCAAGGTTCAACGCACACATCACCGCGAGACGCTCTCCCGAGGCACGTGTGGCTTCGGCAAGATCACGCATGCGCTGCTCGACAAGCTCGACCGATGCATTCAGCGCATCGCGCTCGCCATCTCGACACTGAACCCGGTATTCGCGCCCGAGTATCGTGATTTCGACGAGATTCAATTCAGTCATTGCTGAGGCAGCCTTTCGAGCAGCCCGCTCACCTTTTCACGCGCCGCAGCGACCTTGTCGCCGAGCACCCGGTTCTCGCCTTCGAGTGCCGCGACGCGATTGCGCAAGACGATGTTCTCATCATGTAGCGCGCGGAAGCGTCCAAGCAGAATATCGAGCCGGTCGCCGAGCTGGTTGATGTCATGATCCATCGGCGAACTATAGGTGTGCCCCGCCGGGCCGGTCAAGACACGGAGACACCCTGAATCTACAATTGCGGCCCCTTCATCAGGAGATGACTGCCTTGCGAGAACTGATACTCGGCGGCGCGCGCAGCGGCAAGAGCGCCTACGCCGAAGCAGCGGCGCAAGCCAGCGGCCTGGACGTCGCCGTCATTGTGACCGCGCAGGCAGGCGACCACGAGATGGCCGAGCGCATCGCACATCATCGGGCAGACAGGCCAACGGACTGGGCGGTGATTGAAGCGCCGTCCAGACTGGCGGACGCTCTTCAGGCCGTCGCCACCCCCAAGCGCTTTGTAGTGGTTGATTGCCTGACTCTGTGGTTGTCGAACCTTCTGGCCGATTTCGACGAAAGCCATTCCGCGCCGCTGCCGGCAGGCTTCCTGCAGGAACGTCAAGCCTTGCTTGATCTGCTGCCCGGATTGCCCGGCCGGATCGCACTGGTATCGAACGAGGTTGGCTGGGGCGTGGTACCGATGGGCCGATTGTCGCGTGTGTTCGTTGACGAGGCCGGGCGGCTGAATCAAGCGCTCGGCCGCGCGTGCGAACGTGTGACGCTGGTTGCCGCCGGCATCCCGGTGACGCTGAAAAGCCCATGACGACGCGCCACCTGTGGCTGGTACGACACCCGACGGTAGCCGTTGAGAGCGGAACCTGCTACGGCCGCAGCGACGTGGCACTGGCCGGATCGCCCATCCGGATGGCCGAGCGTCTTCGCGCCGAACTGCCGGCGCAGGTCACCGTACTGAGCAGCCCTCTTCGTCGCTGCGCGGAACTGGCGCACGCGCTCTCCGCTGCTCCGCTGTTCGACGCGAGACTGCAGGAGATCGACTTCGGCGATTGGGAAATGAAGCGCTACGATGATCTGCCGCGTGCGGCGATCGAACACTGGGCGACTGATGAATGGGGCTTCCGCCCTCCCGGTGGCGAATCTGCGGACGAGATGGCAAAACGCGCCTGGAAAGCCTGGCAGGAGCACTCCGGAACGCTGCAGGGCGACCTGGTACTGATCGCGCACGGCGGACCGCTGCGGGTAATCGGCGGGCGTCTGCTGGGCCTTGAACGGATCGATTGGTCCGGCATCCCCATTCCTGTGGGTGGGCGCCTGATTCTGTGTGAACGGAGTGGCTGCTGGACGTGTGAGCACAACATCACCTGGAAATGAGAAAGCCACCCTTGCGGGTGGCTTTCTTTCAAGCTGACGCAGCTGCGTGTGTCAGCGTCAGCGGATCGCTTCGGCCTTCTCGACACGCTTGGAAGCCGACGATTCGGCGATACGGGCAGCATCCACCTTGCGGGTAAAGACCCAGCCCGAGGGGGTTTTCACGTACGCATAGCCAGTCGGCGCGTCGATGAACACCTTGTAGTCTTCGGGGTGTCCGACCGCCGCAGTCGGCACGGATGCCTCGGTCGCGGCCGAGGCGCCGATAGTGGCAATCGCAAGCGTTGTCGCAATGGCGAAACGGAGTGCAGTGGAATTCATGATGATGCTCCTTGCAAGTTGAAAAGCTGTCGTTGAATCCAATGTAGTGCAGCGCAGCATCCGTTTCAACCCCGCAATGGAGGTGACTTGAGAAGAATCAGGTAATAATTTGCTGCGCCGCAACGAAGTGCATTCGGCGCGTTACACAATGTTCCACCGCGCGCTTCCGGGCTGCTGTCGACCTCAGTTCCGCAATTGCATGAACGCAACACCATGACCGAACTGTTCCGCCTTGATGTTCCGCTGGACCTGTTCCTGATCCGTCACCCGCGGCCTGCAGTCGACCCGTCGCTGTGCTACGGCGCATCCGACCTGCCGCTCGCCGAGGATGCCGCCACCTGCGCCGGCCGTCTCGCGCCCCTGTTGCCGCGCGACGCCCGTGTCATCAGTAGCCCGATGGTGCGCGCGCGCCTGCTGGCCGAAGCGCTGAGCACAGAGGCCATCATCGAACCGCGTCTGCGCGAACTGGACTTTGGCGACTGGGAGATGAAGCCCTTTTCCGATATCCCGCCAGAGGGTTTCGACGTCTGGGGCCGCACACTGATCGATTTCCGGGCGCCGGGCGGCGAACTGTACGCAGACATGGCTGCACGCGTATGGGCCGCCTTCAACGCACACCGGCCGAACACCGCCAGCCTGGTCATCGTTGCGCACAACGGTCCGTTGCGCGCACTTGCGGGCACGCTGCTCGGCCTGCCATCGAACCGCTGGCTCAATCTCGAGTTCGATTTCGCCCACCTCACCCATCTGGCGATCGGGCCTCTCGGCGCCAAGCTGCGCGCGATGAACCGCTGACCATGCATACCGACAAGCCGTGATCGAGGATAATCGGCGGTCCTTCGCACAATGTCCGCCATGACTTCCGCCCAGGTTTCCAGCCGAGCGCTCTACATGCGCCTGCTCGGCTATGTGCGGCCCTACTGGGTTGCCTTCGCCGTTTCCATCGTCTGCATGGCGCTCACCGCAGCCGCCGAGCCGGTTTTTCCGGCGCTGATGAAGTCTTTGCTTGATGGCGGCTTCGGTGGCGAAGACGCGAATGCAGTCTGGTTCTATCCGCTGGCCATCGTCTTGCTGTTCGCCGTGCGCGGCATTTTCGGCTTCATCGCCGACTACGCCTTTGCCTGGGCGGCGAACAATGTCGTTCTCGACTTGCGCCGCGCCATGTTCGGTCGCCTGCTTGCACTGCCGACCAGCTTCTTCGACAACCAGTCTTCCGGAGCACTGATTTCCAAGGTGGCCTATGACGTCCAGGGCGTCACCCAGGCCGCCACCAATGTGATCACCGTGTTCGTGCGCGACACGCTCACGGTAGCCGGCCTGCTGGCCTGGCTGCTGTGGCTGAACTGGAAACTCACTCTCATCGTGCTCGGCATGCTTCCGCTGATCGCCCTCATCGTGCGGCTGAGCTCGCGCCGCATCCGCGAATCGGCGCGCGGTGCGCAAACGGCAATGGGCAGCATCGCACACACACTGGAGGAGACCATCGAAGCACACAAGGTGGTCAAGATATTCGGTGGGCAGGACTACGAAATGGGTCGTTTCGACGTGGCCTGTCGCAAACAGCGCAGGCAGAACATGCGCAATATCGTGGCCGCGTCACTGGTGTCGCCGATGACCCAGGTACTCACCGCAGCAGCACTGGGCATCGTGATTGCGGTCGCACTGGCCGATTCGGCCGCCCATCGCACCACGGTCGGAGACTTCATGGGTTTCGTCACGGCCATGCTGATGCTGCTGGCGCCGCTGAAGCGACTGACCGACGTGAACGCGCCGCTGCAGCGCGGGCTTGCGGCCGCGGAGAGCGTATTCCAGTTGATCGACCAGCAGACTGAGATCGACAGCGGCACGGTGGAACTGGACCGCGCGCGCGGCCGCATCGATTTCGACCAGCTTGGCTTCGGCTACCCCGGGCGCGAACAGCGCGTGCTGCAGCACTTCGATCTGGCGATCGCGCCCGGCGAGACGGTAGCGCTGGTCGGCGCATCGGGCTCCGGCAAGACCACTCTGGCGCATCTGTTGGCCCGTTTCTACACACCGACCTCAGGTCGCATCCTGCTTGACGGGCACGACATCCAGAACGTGAAGCTGGCCAGCCTGCGCGCCAATATGGCGCTCGTGAGCCAGGACGTCGTGCTGTTCAACGACACGGTGGCAGCCAACATCGCCTACGGCGCGCTGCGAGGCACCGACCGTGCCGATATCGAGGCGGCGGCCCGGGCGGCGCACGCGCTGGATTTCATCCTGGCAATGCCGGAAGGCCTCGACACCGTGATCGGCGAGAACGGCGTCAAGCTGTCCGGCGGTCAGCGCCAGAGACTGGCCATCGCGCGCGCACTGCTGAAGGACGCGCCGGTGCTGATTCTCGACGAAGCGACCTCGGCGCTGGACACCGAGTCCGAGCGCCAGGTTCAGGCCGCGCTCGAAGTGCTGATGAAGAACCGCACGACGCTGGTGATCGCCCACCGGCTGTCCACCATCGAACGCGCCGACCGCATCGTGGTGATGGACCGCGGCCGCATCGCCGAGATCGGCCGACACGCCGATCTGCTGGCGGCGGGCGGCATGTACGCCAATCTCTACAACGCTCAGCTCGGCGGCGAGTGAGCGTGCCTCATATCTTCAGCGCGGCCGCGTAACCGGTCAGTTCCAGATAGCCGCGACCGACGGTGCGGCCACCTTCGCTCGCGGTCACCGCACCTTCCCAGTAGATCGCACCGCTGCTTGCACGGCTGTCCAGTTCCTGGTCGTCCAGCAGGGGCTGCAGCCGGAAGCGCCGCTGGCCCACGCTCACATCCATCTCCACTGGATATGCACCCGCGCTGCGCGGACTGCGCCAGACGCGACGAACCGCAAAAAAGACTTCCTCCGGCCCGTGACGGCGATCACCGCTCGCGTCGCGCAGCGTCGCCGCCGCCCAAAGAGGCTTGCCGGCGGCGTCGCGCATGCGGAACGCCATCAATGCACCGCCATCGTCGAGGTTGATGCCCAGCCAGTCCCAACCCTGGGCACCTTCAGGCATCAGGGCACTGGACCACTCGTGATCCAGCCAGGCTCGGCCCCGCACCGCGGACTTCACCGATCCGCTGCGCAGCGTCCCCTTGACCGCAAGCTGCGGCCAGCTCAGATAGTGGCTGGCGTACTCCGCCTGAGGACCCTTGCGGCTTAAGCCGCCCTCGCCCTGCCACAGCACGGGCTGGGTCGGCAGGAATTCGAGCGCGAGCCCGAAATCGGCCGCCTCGATGCGTGCCAGCAGTCGCTCCGGTCCGGGTCGCCGCGCCAGATGCCAGTCGTCGATGCGGACATCGAGATCGCTGACAGATGCTTCGGCCAGACCGAAGCCCGCGCGTGCGATCTTCTGCGCATGACGCAGGCGCCCCGATGAAACTTCCGAAACGGCGGCATGCGCAAACAGCACCTGACGCGGTGCAAACGCACTTGGATTCGCCTCGTGCTCCGGCTGTCGCACGCGAAAGAAGGTGATCTGGAAGCCGGCCTGTGCGCCCACGGGTCTATCCAGCCAGCCGGTGACATACCACCACTCGATGCGATGACCCGGATGGGCGCCGTGATCGCGCGGCAATTGCCGTTCTGCGCCCGGTACCACCGGATCGAAGCGACGGTCGGCTCTCGCCGGCAGGACGGCCAGCAAAGGCAGATGCAGCATGAGGCGGCGGACGTGATCGGACATGAGGCGCACGGAAGGCTCGTACCGGCGCTCAGAGCTTCAGCAGACCTTGAAGTTCGGCCGCAAGGCGATCTCCCGTTCGCGATGGATCGACATCGACATGCCGCTCCGCCAGCTTCGCAGCCGATTGTGCGAACGAAGGTTCTTCGAGCAGACGACGCAGCAGATGCAGGTAGTCAGTACCTTTCGCGCCGGGCACCACGGCCAGCCCGAAGCCACCGTCAACGACGCGACGCGCCACCATGTATTGCTCCATGTGATTGGGCAGCACCAGTTGCACGCAACCGGCCAGCGCAGCAGCGGTGACGGTACCCATGCTGGCGTGTGAGATGACGAGGTCGGCGTCGCGCACGACGGCGTCCATCCGCAGAGGTGAGGACTCGAATCTCATCGAGCCCCCCCCCAGTCTGCGTCCCGCCTCGGGAGCGAGGCCTTTGGCATGAACCAGCGCCCGCGCACCGGATTGCCGCAGCGCCTCCATCAGCGCATTGAAATCCGCGTGCTCCGGTGACAGGTAGGCGAACACACGCGCACCGTTTCCGTCGGGCCAGTCCGGCGGAAGCCCGATATCACCGGCATAGACAGGCCCGACCAGATCGCTGCTCCGGTAGTCCGGGTAATGCGTCAATTCCGGCAGACTGGCCGCCAGACAGCGTACGCCTTCGAACAGACCGGTCAGACGCGGCAGAGGCGCGTCGCCAAGCAGGGCCAGCGCCTGATTCACCGGCGCCAGAACGCGTGCGTCGCTGCGCGCACATTCAGCCGCATCGCCGCTGTCCCAGTAGTTCATCGCAGGGAACACCTCGCCGTGCGGCGGAAGTTCGAAGCAGTTTCCGATCGCTGCTACCGGTACGTTTCGACCGCGCATGGCCAGTATTGCGGTCGGCCCGTGATCGACCACCAGCAGGTCCGGACAGCACAGCGAAAAAAGACTGCGCCAGGCCGAAATCAATCCTGCGAGCCCGTTCGCATCGAGCCAGCCGGCCGCCGCCAGTACCGCGGAAAAATTCACCAGTCGGGGTGCATTGACCATGCGTGGCAGCCAGACCGGCGACTGCAAGACGGCGAAGCCGTCGGACACGACACGTCCGTGAGCACGCGACAGATCCTTCACCGCGAACGTCACCTCGTGTCCGCGCAATCGCAGTGCTCGCGCGCAAACGAGCATGCGGTCGATGTGGCCCATATTGGCGCCCAGTTCCCAGCACATGAGCACTCGGCTCATTGTGTGCCCCGCTGCCGAACCGCAATACAACCGGAAAGCCATGCCGGACCGGCGACCGTGCAAGCCATTGAACCTCCGTCAAGAGTTGATTCCGGCATGAAACGTGTTCCCGTGCATGCCGATTCAAACTGAAAAACTCGGTCGATCGGCGCTCAGATGAGCATGCCTGGCAGGATGTACGGCAAGGCGCAAGAACGCATCGGGAGGGCTCGACGGGCGCCCCCAGCGCCATGCATGCATGGCGCGGCGCCTCGCCGGCCGCGCTCGCGGGCTCGAAGCGGTCTCATCCACACAGTGAGCGAAGCGATCGCCGCAGAGATGTCTGACGGGCAGAACTTTCCGCATCATGGCAAGCACCCAACCGAGGTCTTCGGGATCAATCGTACAGGACCGCAACCCTGCATACCGCGCGGACCTCCCGACCGACGTTGATCACACGGTTTCCCTTCGTCCGGCTTGCCCGGGCGCCGGCTGCGCTCGCGCATTCGCGCCCCGGCACCGAATCGGCCGCGAACGGTCATCGCACGGTTGCCGTGCCGACGATCCGGGGCAGCGCCAGCGGCCGCAACCGTCTGTCGCCCGCATCCGTGGGCACCGCGACGACGTCGCAGACGGGACTGAAAAGAAGAAGAGCACCTTGCGGTGCCCTTCTTCCTTGACCCGGAGCCCGATTCAGCGCTCGACGAAAGCCCGCTCGATCACGTAGTCGCCCGGCTCGCCAACCCCCGGGGAAATGACGAAGCCACGCGCATCCAGCAGATCGGCCGTATCCTTGTTCATGCTCGGGCTGCCGCAGATCATTGCACGATCCGTATCCGGATTCAGCGGTGGCAGGCCGAGATCATCGGTCATCTTGTTGCTGACGATGAGATCGGTCAGGCGGCCACGATTGCGGTAGGGCTCACGCGTCACGCTTGGGTAGTAGAGCAGCTTGCCACGCACGAATTCGCCAAGAAATTCGTCGTTCGGCAGTTCGTTCTCGATGTAGTCCTGATAGGCCAGTTCATTCACGTGACGCACGCCGTGGAACAGGATGACCTTGTCGAAACGTTCGTAAGCTTCCGGGTCACGGATCAGGCTCAGGAACGGCGCGAGGCCGGTGCCGGTACCGAACAGGTAGAGGTGTCTGCCCGGTTTCAGGTCATCCAGCACCAGCGTACCGGTGGGTTTGCGGCCGACCAGGATTTCGTCGCCGGGCTGCAGGTGCTGCAGCCTGGAAGTGAGCGGACCGTCCGGCACCTTGATGCTGAAGAACTCCAGATGCTCCTCGTAATTCGCGCTGGCGATGCTGTAGGCACGCAACAGCGGCTTGCCCCCGGTTTCCAGCCCGATCATGACAAAGTGGCCGTTGCGGAAGCGCAGCGCCGGATCGCGTGTGGTCTTGAAGCTGAACAGGGTGTCGTTCCAGTGGTGAACGCTGAGAACTTTTTCGGGAGCAACGGTGGCCATGGTCGTGAGCGGAATGAGCAGGAGATCAGGATGTTGTCTTTATAGCGCCGTCTCAGCCATAACCCAATGCATAGAAACGCAATGAAACGATAACCCGAGGTTATCTTCGAGTCCGGTGCGTCCGGCTGCATCGAGTGCGCAGTCCGTGTGCGTGTTCCCGAACGCATCCGGAGAAGGCGAGGCCTTGCGCCAGTCTCGTCCGGCGCACACCGCCGCCGGGGACCGTCGCGCCATGGAGCACTCAGAGCGTGTGCAGCCAGCCGGTCAGTGGCGCGAAGCAGACTTCGGGCGAAAACCGGGTACGGGCGTACTGATGGGCGGCGGCCGCGAGTGCGGCGCGGCGTGAGTCGTCCTGTAAAAGACCCGCGATCGCCAGCGCGAAATCTTCAGGATGGTCGGCCCGCAAGAAGGCTTCGCCCGCACCATCCTCCAGCCCGCGCACGCCCTCGGACGTGGCGACCAGCGGCAGACCGGCGGCCAGTGCCTCCACCGTCTTGATCTTGAGGCCGGAACCCCAACGAACAGGATTGATCGCGATATCGACGCCGGACCACAGCGTATCGAGGTCGGGTACGAAGCCGCGCCGGACCACGCCGGTCGGCAATGCCGCCGGCAGCAGTTCGGCAATGTAACCGGCCACTGCCAGCGTGGCTCCGGTCGGCAACAGATGCGGCCACACGCGGTCGAGAAACCACTGCAGGCCGTGCCGGTTGGCCAGCCACTGGCTGCCTGCATAACCGATCACGCGGCCGCCCGGTCGCACGGGCCGGGCATCGAGTCGCACCGGATGCGGCACGCACAGCGCGCGCTCACCGAGCACCGCAGCCACCCGGGCATGGTCGTCCGGCTGTATCGTCAGCACCCGGTCGTACTGCGCGAGATATGCCAGTTCCTGCCCGAAGCCAAGTTCTTCCTGCACGGCGACGCCCTCGCGCCTGCGCGACGCTGCGTTGTCGCTGACCAGATCGTGCGTGTCCATCACCAGACGCACGCCCGCCGGCACGCCAAGGCGCAGGAAATCGAGCTGAAGCCGCGACAGCAGCACCACGTCCGGCACGATGCGGGCGCACAGCGTACGCATCGCGTTCACCAGACCTGCCCGTTCCGGACGGTCGGCATTGCCGACCGTCAACCGGTAGCGGTGCGGACTGCGCTCGACAAAGGCTGACGCACCGGCGTCCGCCCTGTCCGGGAAGAACACCGTGAGATCGGTTTCCGCGGCCAGCGCGTCTATCAATGCCACGGTGCGCGTGGCTTCGCCGTTGCCCGGCCGCCAGTAACGGCTGCGGGTCACGAAAAGCAGTTTCGGTCGGTTCATCGGTCGGGCAGCGGGGACGGATCAGTGCGAGGCGGATAGAATTCCGCTTTTACCCGATTCTGCAGGAGCTTCCATGCCCGCCTACCGTTCCCGTACCTCGACCCACGGCCGCAACATGGCCGGCGCCCGCGCGCTGTGGCGTGCCACTGGCATGAAGGACGGCGACTTCGGCAAGCCCATCATCGCCATCGCGAACAGCTTCACCCAGTTCGTGCCCGGCCACGTGCACCTGAAGGATCTCGGCCAGATGGTCGCGCGAGAGATCGAGAAGGCCGGTGGCGTAGCCAAGGAATTCAACACCATCGCGGTCGATGACGGCATCGCGATGGGCCACGGCGGCATGCTGTACTCGCTGCCGTCGCGCGACCTGATCGCCGACAGCGTCGAATACATGGTGAATGCCCACTGCGCCGATGCGCTGGTGTGCATCTCGAACTGCGACAAGATCACCCCGGGCATGCTGATGGCGGCCCTGCGGCTGAACATCCCGACCGTGTTCGTGTCGGGCGGCCCGATGGAAGCAGGCAAGGTGAACTGGGGCCAGAAGATCATCGCCGTCGATCTGGTCGACGCCATGGTGAAGGGCGCCGACAGCAACTGCTCCGACGAGGAGTCCGAAGCCTACGAGCGCAGCGCCTGCCCGACCTGCGGCTCCTGCTCCGGCATGTTCACCGCCAATTCGATGAACTGCCTGACCGAAGCGCTGGGCCTCAGCCTGCCGGGCAACGGCTCGGTACTGGCCACCCACGCCGACCGCAAGGCGCTGTTCCTGCGTGCCGGCCAGCTTGCGGTGGAACTGTGCCGCAAGTATTACGAAGGCGACGACGCCTCGGTGCTGCCGCGCTCGATCGCCTGCTTCGAGGCCTTCGAGAACGCGATGGCGCTGGACGTGTCGATGGGCGGCTCGACCAATACCGTGCTGCACCTGCTGGCCGCCGCCAAGGAAGCCGGCGTGCATTTCACGATGGCCGACATCGACCGCATCTCGCGCCATGTGCCCTGCCTGTCCAAGGTGGCGCCGGCCAAGTCCGACGTGCACATGGAAGACGTGCACCGCGCCGGCGGCATCATGGCCATCCTCGGCGAACTGGACCGCGCTGGCCTGATCCATCGCGACCTGCCGACCGTGCACAGCGCCACGCTGGGCGAGGCGCTCGACAAGTACGACATCGTGCGCACCCAGGATGAGGCCGTCCGCACCTTCTACCGCGCCGCGCCCGGCGGCATCCCGACCCAGGTCGCCTTCTCGCAGGACCGCCGCTACCCGGAACTCGATCTCGACCGCGAGCACGGCGTCATCCGCAACAAGGAACACGCCTTCAGCCAGGACGGCGGACTGGCCGTGCTGTACGGCAACATCGCCGAACGCGGCTGCATCGTGAAGACGGCCGGCGTCGATGATTCCATCCTGAAGTTCTCCGGCCCGGCCAAGGTGTTCGAGAGCCAGGACGACGCGGTCACCGGCATCCTCGGCGACCAGGTGAAACCGGGCGAAGTGGTGGTGATCCGCTACGAAGGTCCGAAGGGCGGCCCGGGCATGCAGGAAATGCTGTACCCGACCACCTATCTGAAGTCCAAGGGTCTGGGCAAGGCCTGTGCGCTGCTGACCGACGGCCGCTTCTCCGGCGGCACCTCCGGCCTGTCGATCGGCCACGCCTCGCCGGAAGCGGCCCAGGGCGGCCTGATCGCGCTGGTCAAGGACGGCGACGTGATCGAGATCGACATCCCGAACCGCACCATCCACCTCGCGGTCGATGAAGCCGAACTGGTCCGTCGCCGAGAAGCGGAAGAAAGCCGCGGTGCCGCTGCCTGGACGCCGCATGCGCGCGAGCGTGCAGTGTCGACCGCGTTGCAGGCCTACGCACTGATGACCACCAGCGCCGACACTGGCGCAGTGCGCGACCTGTCGCAACTGCGTCGTCCTTGAACCCTGCGCCGACGCCGGGCCGCATCGCCACACTGACCGCGGCGGCGATGCTGGCCTTTGCCGCCAATTCCATCCTGAACCGGCTCGCACTGGCCAGTACGGCCATCGATGCCGCCAGTTTCACGCTGCTGCGCATCGCCGCCGGCGCCCTGGTGCTGTGGGCGCTGGTGCGTCGGCAACCGGGCGGCTGCCTGGCCGGCGACTGGCCCGGAGCTGCCGCACTGTTCGTCTATGCTGCCGCCTTTTCCTGGGCCTATCGACATCTGTCCGCAGGCACCGGCGCACTGCTGCTGTTCGGCACCGTGCAGGTGACGATGACCGGGACCGGCCTGCTCAAGGGCGAGAGGCTGCGTGCGCTTCAGACCGCCGGCTTCGTGCTGGCACTGGGCGGGCTGGTCGTGCTGATGGCTCCGGGCGTGACGGCGCCGCCGGCCGAAGCGGCCTTGCTGATGACGCTTGCAGGCATCGCCTGGGGCATCTACTCGCTGCGAGGACGACATGCCCGCGGTACACCGCTGGGCATGACGGCCGGCAACTTCGTGCGTGCCCTGCCCATGGCCATCGGTCTGTCGATGATGACGGCGGCCGATGCGCACATCGACGCGACGGGTGCCGTCTATGCACTGCTGTCGGGTGCGCTCGCGTCCGGGCTTGGCTACGCCATCTGGTACAGCGCACTGCGCGGTCTCACGGCAACGCAGGCCGCCAGCGTGCAGTTGTCAGTGCCGGTGATCGCAGCGTTCGGTGGTGCGCTGCTGCTGTCCGAAGCGCTCACGCTGCGCCTGCTGCTGGCTTCGGTCGCAACATTGGGCGGCATCGCGCTGGTGGTATCGGGCGGTCGTCGCTGATCCCGCAGCCCGCAGCCCGCAATTCGATATCGGCAGACCCTAGCGCGCAGCCACTGCCCGCACTCGCGCAGCGTGCACCGCCTGCGCAATCGCAGGACCGCTCGCCTTGCCGGATTCCACCAGCTTTTTAGCGATCGCACCGGCATCGATCGCCCGGATCGCTTCGGCCGCCGCGCGGACGATGCCGGCCTGAGGATAGCCCGCTTCGTCGCGGCCAGGACGGCTGCGCGCATCGGCTTCGCAGGCACTCAGGATGTCGGCCAGCCGTTCCGGCTTGCGCATGACGTCCAGACGCTCCAGCAGTTTCACCATGGTGTCGGCGCGCAGTTCGGCGGCACGATGCACATTCGTGTGTTCCTGCGCCACCAGACGGCCGATGTCGGCGATGTCCGCCGGCACGCGCAGGCGCTCGGCCAGTTCACGCGCCAGTTTCGCGCCGCGCGCTTCGTGCGCGATGTGACGCGGCCAGTCTTCGCGCGGCGTCGTGCCCTTGCCCAGGTCGTGCACCAGCAACGCCCAGCGCACCGGCAGCGAAGCGCTGCGCGCCGCTGCCCAGTCCAGACACTGCAGCAGGTGGATGCCGGCGTCGATTTCCGGATGGTACTGCGCCGGCTGCGGCACCCCGAACAGTCGATCGACCTCGGGCAGCACCACGCCCAGCGCGCCGCACTCGCGCAACACCTCGAACATGCGCGAGGGCCGTGCTTCCATCAGTCCGCGCGACAGTTCCTGCCAGACGCGCTCGGCGACCAGCGCACCGGCTTCCCCGCCGGCCACCATGTGGCGCATCAGCACCATGGTTTCCGGCGCCACCGTGAAGTCATGGAAGCGTGCCGCAAAACGGGCCAGCCGCAATATCCGCACCGGGTCCTCGACGAAGGCCGCGCTGACATGGCGCAACACGCGCGCGGCGATATCGGCGCGCCCGTTGCACGGGTCGGTCAGACGGCCGTCGCCGGCCTGAGCGATGGCATTGATGGTCAGATCGCGCCGCTGCAGATCCTCTTCCAGCGTGACGGTCCGGTCGGCGTGGAACACGAAGCCACGATAGCCCGGCGCGGTCTTGCGTTCGGTGCGCGCCAGCGCGTACTCCTCGTGCGTCTGCGGATGCAGGAAGACCGGAAAGTCGCGGCCGACCGGCGTGTAACCGGCAGCCACCATGTCTTCCGGACTCGCACCGACAACCACCCAGTCGCGGTCGCCGGCCGGCAGCCCCATCAACTCGTCGCGCACCGAGCCGCCGACGCGGTAGATCTTCATCTAGCGATGTGCTCTGGAACGGGCGGACTCGAAGCGGTCGGTCGGTTTGAAGTCCGCCAGACACGCGTCGATCGCGTTCTCCAGCGCATTCGGCTGGAAGCCGAAAGGCAAGGTGCAGCCATCGTTGCACACGCTGTCCACCTGCATCGAACGCAGATTGTCGCGCGACATCAGGGTGGGGCCGGGGGCCAGTTCAAGTGCCAGCGCCTGCAGCGACGCCAGCGCACCGGGCAGTCCGATGACGCAGCGCTCGGCACCGATGGCACGGCCGGTCATCCTCACCAGTTCGCGCATCGTATAGACCCGGGGGCCGCACAGCGCCCAGGTCCGACCGATGGCCTCGTCCTCGCCCAACGCGTGCACCACGCAGCGCGCCACGTCGCGCACATCGACCGGTTGATAGCGGGTGCCGGCACCGGCCAGCGGAAACACCGGAAACAGCTTCAGCAGACCGGCGAACAGGCGCAGGAAGCACTGACCGTCGCCAAATACAAGGGAGGGCCGGAATATCGTCCACGGCACACCGCCAGCGCGTATCGCTGCCTCGCCGGCCGCCTTGGAACGCAGATATTCCGAAGGCGCATCGGCAGCGGCACCCAGCGCGCTGATCTGGATCAGCCGGGCAACCCCCGCCACCTTGGCCGCCGCTGCGATGGCCCCCGGCAGCGCGACGTGGGCGCGTTCGAAATCGCGCCCCCATGGGCTGCCGCCGGACGAATGCAGGATGCCGACGAAATTGATCACCGCATCGACGCCCGTCATCAGGCGGGCGAGCGTGGCCGGGTCGTGCACATCGGCTTCGACCACCTCCACCATGGGCAGCAGGATGAGATGCTTCGCGCGGTCGCGCCGCCGTGTCGGTACGATGACGCGCACATTGCGCCCGGCGAGCAGGCTGGCGACATGGCTGCCGACGAAACCGGCACCGCCCGTAAGCAGGACTGTGGATGGGAACATGTCTGCGTTCGCTCCGTACTGTTTGTTGGAGTGTCCATTGTGCGTCCACCACCTCCGGGGTGGACGACCGCCGTCAACAAAACGCGCTCTGTCGCAGCCATCGCTCGGCCAGCTGGCCGATGCTCAGAGCGGATCGTCGGGCTGCCCTCCCGGACCCGGCTGTATGCTGCCCAGACGCTGCTTGAGCCCTGGCTCCTTCATGCCGAACACGAGGCTGTACATGACCGCATTCGCCATCACCTTCTTCACGTAGTCGCGTGTTTCGGTGAAAGGAATGGTTTCGGCGTAGACGGCACCTTCCAGCGGCCGGGCGGCACGCCACTTCCTGGCGCGGCCAGGACCGGCGTTGTAGCCGGCGCTGGCCAGCACGGGGTGGTCGTCCAGGCTGTCCAGCACGAGCCGCATATAGCTGGTGCCAAGCAGCAGATTGGTATCGGTGTCGGCGATCCGGGACGGCTGATAGTCGTTCAGGCCAATCTTTTTCGCCACCCATTTCGCGGTCGCCGGCATCACCTGCATCAAGCCCTGGGCGCCGGCAGAGGACTTCGCATTCATGACGAAGCGGCTCTCCTGGCGCATCAGCCCGTAGACCCAGCTCAGATCGAGCGCACGCGCTGCGACATGCGGTTCGACCAGGGCCCGCATGGGCGCCAGATAGCGCAGCGCGTAGTCGTGTTCGGCCACCGTACGTTCCGCCGTGGCGATGGCTCGATCCCACAGATTCTTCTGCACGGCGACGTGAGCCACTGCCAGCAAAGTGCGATCGTCCGTGTCGCGGATCGCCCAGTTCCACTCGCGCAAGGCCTCGCTGCGCAGGTCGAGAGCGAACAGCCGGAGTGCCCGCTGTATGGCCGGCGTGAGCTCGGCGCGACGGATCTCCTCCGCCGTCGGCGCAACGGCGACCGGCGGCAGCCTGTGCGGCAGCCCCAGTTCCTCGCGCGCCAGCAGACCATAGAAGCTGGGCTGGTCGGCAATGCGTCGATAGTGCTCGTGCGCCTGGTCGACATGGCCGGTGGCAGCGCGTGCGCGGCCACCCCAGTAAACCCACTCCGGCTTTGCCGCCAGCGCTTCCGGCATGCGCTCGACGATGTCGCGCAACACCTTCCACTTGCCGGCACGCATCGCCGCCCGCGCGCACCAGGCGAACACCTCGTCGCCCTCCATCGCGTCATCCGCCGAACGGCACCAGTGCAACGCGCGCGGATCGTGCTTCATGGCGCCCTGCCAGCCGAGCTGGCCGAAGGCATAAGCCCGCTCCTGAGGGCTCAGGCGATGGGCGATCACTTCCAGGCTGCGTTCGGCCGCGCGCACGTCGTTGCGTGCCATGCGGGCGACTGCCATCACGGCCAGTTCGCGGCCGCGACGGGCGATCGAGAAATTGGTCGGCTGACGCACCAGCCAGCGCGCCGGATTGTCGATGATGTCGTCCAGCACCCTGCCCGGCCGTTCGGCAGCCGGCAGAAGATCGAGCACGCCGGTCGCCTGACCGGGGCGTCTGGCTTCCATCTGGCGGCGGGCACGCGCCCACACGTCGTCCTGCGTCAGGCGACCCGCTTCGTACAGCGCCGCGAACGCCGGCGCGCAGGCGGACGGCGCGTCGTCCAGCGTGTCCCACAGCAGGCGCGCATCGTCCAGCGCGCCGCTCTCTCCGGTCGCCAGCCCGGCGCGGACGGCGAGACAGCGCAGGTCATTCTCCGGCGAGGGATTCTTAAGGGGCAGCCGGGCGTACTCCCGTCGGAAATCGGCCCACTGTTCGGCCTTTGCCAGGTGGCGCAGCCAGTCGCTGCGCAGGCGTTGCGCGATCAGCGTGTCGGCATTTCGCTCAAGAAAGACCGCAACGCTGTCCGGCGACGCCCGGTCAAGATCGAGGCGCAAACGGTAGTAGTCGACATAGGAAGCCAGCGGGTGGGACTGCAGGCCGGCCGCGTGACGCTCGAACAGAGCACGGTTGCCGGCGGCAAAGGCGTCGCGCGCGGCGAGGAAGGCGGTGTCGCCATTCGCCTGTGCGGCCGAGGTGGCGGATACGACAGTCATGCAGGCAGCAAGGAGCAGCGGGCGAACGGAGCGTAGCGGGAATCGTGTGGGCATCTGCTAGTGTTTCCGGGTTTGCATCAATGATACTGCCCGCAGATGAATGTTCCCGACGATCGCGCACGACGCAAGGCACTCCGGCTCGAACTGGTAGGCCGCAGACAGGCCATGGCCGCGAGCGCACTGGCCCCGCTCCACGCTGCCATCGAAGCGCATCTGGATGCGCTGCTGACGCGGCTGGCCCCGCCATCGGTCGGCTTTACCTGGCCTTATCGCGGTGAATTCGACGCACTGCCGCTGATGCACCGCTGGCTGGCAGCCGATCCGGGCCGCCGGGCCGCACTGCCGGTGGTCGGCGACAAGGGCCAGCCGATGAGTTTCCGTCTCTGGACACCCGACACGGCCATGGCGAAGGACCGCTACGGCATTCCCTACCCGGCTGACGGCGTGACCGTCGTTCCGGCACTTCTGCTCATCCCGTGCAACGGCTTCGATGCACGCGGCTACCGGCTGGGTTACGGCGCGGGCCACTACGACCGCACACTGGCGGCACTGCAGCCGACCCCGGTCGCGGTCGGCGTGGCGATCGAGGACGGCAGGCTGGATGATCTGCTGCCGCAGCCCCACGATCTGCCCATGGACTGGATCGTCACCGAAGCCGGCCTCGAAGGCCCGTTCGGGTACCGCACGGCGCAAGCGTGACGGGGCCGGCATGTGCCGGCCCCGTCACGCTTGCGACCGGACGGTCGCGACGCTCACTTCTCCAGCAGCTTCTTCAGATTGTCCAGCCCGCTCTTGTAGATGCCGGTGACGGCGGTCATGGCCGCTTCGTCGTCCTCGCCTTTCGGGGGATCGTTGTTCATGTACTTGCGATAGAAAGCACCGCGCCACTCGACCACGGACGTACCGCCCTCGCCGGCCTTCACCGTGATGTTGGAGCTGTAGTTGGTCACCGGCACCGGGCTGCCGTCCTTCAGGCGGTAAGCCAGCTTGCGTGCGGTCGGGTCGATCGATTCCAGCGTCTCGGTCAGTTCGCCCCCCCCTTTAAGCACGATGGTGCGCACCGAACCGGGAGCGCTGCCATTGGTGGCGGTTGTGGAATCGACCGCCGGATGCCAGTCAAGCTTGCTGAAATCGCCGACGCGCGCCCACACCGCGTCCGGGCTGGCCTTGATGGTGATGGACTCGAACGCCTTCTGGCGCGTCGGACCGTGCGCGTGCGCGAACGACGTGGCCAGCAGGGCGGCCAGCATCATGACGAATGCCGAAACAAGACGCATGGGGTGAATCTCCTCGTGATTGGAAAACTGCAAAGTGAAATGTCGAAAATCCTTGCCGGTCCGGCACCCGGCCAATACGCGGGCAAGCGGGACGCGACGATAGCGGCAAGCCCCGGCACGATCAATGCGCCGGCGCAGGCCTGTGGAGAAAGCGCCCGAAGCCGCGTGGATTTCGCCCGACTTCGATCTGCTCCAGCAACTGACCGGTCCGCGCGTCGTGCACGCCCACCAGATCATCCATCCAGCTCACGACCAGCAGTCTGTCACCGGCCACCGCGACGCCCTCGGGAAAAACGACCGAAGGCCAGGTCGCGATGACGCGGCGTTCGGTGGTATCGATCACCGACACGCTGTCGCCCTTCTGATTGCTGACGTAGGCGCGCGCACCGTCTTCGGAAAAGGCGATGCCGTAGGGCGCCTTGCCGACCGGCAGTGTAGCCACCGTGCGCGCCTGTGCGATATCGATCACCGATACGTCGTTGCTCCATACATTGAGCGCGTAAAGCGTGCGGCCATCGAACGACAGTTCGAGTGCAAAAGGATGGTTGCCAACCGGCATGGTGGCGGTCTGCTTCAGGGCGGCAATGTCGAGTACGCCGACCGCGTTGTCGTCGCGATTGGCGACGTAGGCCGTGCGGCTGTCCGGTGACGCCACCAGCCCGGCCGGTGCGTTGCCGACCGCGATCTCACCGAGTGCGACGTGCGTCGCCGCGTCGAACACCAGCACCCGTTGCGAGAACCAGTCGGCCACCAGCACACGCTGGCCATCCGGGGTGACGGTCAGGCCGACCGGGCTGCGGCCTGCCTTCAGTTCGCCAACCACCTCGCGACGAGCGAGGTCGATCACGGTGACGGTGGCACTGTCCGGCGCGCTGATGAAGGCCTTGCCAGCCGCTTCGCTGACCCACACGCCGGCCGGAGAACGGCCGGACGGAATGCGGGCAACGACCGACCGCGCATCGACATCCAGCACCGTCACCTCGTGCGACCCCTGGTTGGTGATGTAGGCCAGCGGCCCGGCGCCGGCTGCCGCAGAGATCAGCCATGCCAGCAGAAGGACGAGACGTTTCATCCGAGAAAGAGCTTGTAGGCGGGATTGGCGGTTTCCTCGCGCCAGGAATAGCCCAGCGTGTCGAGGAAGGTCTGAAGGGCCGCCGCATCGCCCGGCGGCACCTGCATGCCGACCAGCACGCGGCCGTAATCGGCGCCATGGTTGCGGTAATGGAAGAGGCTGATGTTCCAGTCGCGACTCATCGAATCGAGGAACTTCATCAGCGCGCCCGGACGTTCCGGAAACTCGAAGCGGAAAACCTGTTCGTGCCCGACTGCCGGGCTGCGGCCGCCCACCATGTAGCGCACGTGCAGCTTGGCCATTTCGTCATCGGTCATGTCCAGCGCAGGGTAGCCGTTGGCGTCCAGATGACGCACCAGTTCCGCCGCCTCTTCGCGCCCGGATACCTGGACGCCGACGAAGGCGTGCGCTTCGCTGGCGTCCTTGTAGCGGTAATTCAGCTCGGTGATGTTGCGACGACCGAACAACGAAACCAGTTCGCGATATGCGCCCGGACGTTCCGGCAGCGTCACCGCCAGCACCGCCTCGCGCGACTCGCCGATCTCGGCGCGCTCGGCGACAAAGCGCAGGCGGTCGAAATTCATGTTCGCGCCACTGGCCACGGCGATCAGGGTCTTGCCCTTCACGTTGTTGCGCGCAGCCCAGGCCTTGGCGCCGGCCACCGCCAGCGCGCCGGCCGGCTCCAGTATCGAGCGGGTGTCCTCGAACACATCCTTGATCGCCGCGCAGATGGCATCGGTGTCGACCAGAACCATTTCGTCGACGTACTGCTGGGCCAGCCTGAAGGTTTCCTCGCCCACCAGTTTCACTGCTGCTCCGTCGGCGAACAGCCCGACGCTGTCCAGCTGTATGCGCTTGCCCGCCTTCAACGACTGCGCCATCGCGTCGGCGTCCGAGGCCTCGACGCCGATGATGCGGGTATTCGGCCGCAGCCGCTTGATGTAGGCCGCCACACCGGCGATCAGCCCGCCGCCGCCTACGCAGCAGAACACCGCGTCGATCGGCTTCGGATGCTGGCGCAGGATTTCGACACCTATCGTGCCCTGGCCGGCGATCACATCCGGATCGTCGAAGGGGTGCACGAAGGCAAGGCCCTGTTCGGCTTCAAGCTTGCGCGCGTGCGCGTACGCCTCGTCGTAGGATTCGCCGGCCAGCACCACCTCGCCGCCGCGCGCCGCCACTGCATCGACCTTGATGCGCGGCGTCGTGGTCGGCATCACGATGACCGCGCGGCAACCCATCCTGGCGGCCGACAGCGCCACGCCCTGAGCGTGGTTGCCGGCCGAGGCGCAGATCACGCCACGCGCGCGCGCCTCGTCCGTGAGCCGGGCGATCTTGTTGTAGGCACCGCGCAACTTGAACGAAAAAACAGGTTGCATGTCCTCGCGCTTGAACAGCACGGTATTGCCGATGCGCCGCGACAGGTTGGGCGCGGCGTCCAGCGGCGTTTCGACCGCGACGTCGTACACTTGCGCGTTGAGGATTCTTTCGAGGTAGTCGTTTTGCATGATGAAGACATGGCGCAGCACGCACCGCTGCCGGAATGGCCGATGCGCGAGCCCGCAAGCCTAGCAGCGCGCGCGCGCCGGGAGCAAATCCGCCGCGTGCCCGGACGGCCATGAGCATCGATTTCTTCGTGCCGGGCGCCGACGCCAGTCTGACCGGGCTGACCCTGGTCAGCTTCCTGTCCGCCACCGTGCTGCCCGGCGGATCGGAAGCGGCACTCGCGGCCGTACTCGCCATTCACCCGGACAAGCGCGATGCGGCCCTGCTGCTGGCGACGATTGGCAACACGGCCGGCGGCATGACGAGCTACGCCATGGGCCGCTTCATCCCGCGCAAGGAGCTGCCGCAGCGCCTCGACACCTTGCGTCGCCACGGTACCCCCGTACTCTTGTTGTCATGGCTGCCGCTGATCGGCGACGCACTGTGCCTCGCCGCAGGGTGGTTGCGCCTGCCGGTCGCGAGCAGCGCGCTGATGATGGCTCTGGGAAAGGGTTTGCGCTATATCGTCATCGCCGGGCTGATGGCATGACCAGCGCGTCCCATCCACCTTCCGCCGGCGCGACGCAGTTGGCACGCAATCTGGCCCTGCTCTGGACGCTGCTGATCGCCTACGCCAGCCTGCATCCGGTCGGTGAGCTGCGCGACAGCGGTGGCGAGCTGTTCGGCTTTCTGACCGCCCCCTGGCCGCGTTACTGGACGCGCTTCGACGTGATCGCCAACGCGCTCGGCTATCTGCCGCTCGGCTTCCTGCTGGTCTCTGCACTGACCCCGCGGCTGCGTCGCAGCGGGGCCTTTGTCGCAGCGGTTCTGCTATCGACGGCGCTTTCGGTGTCGATGGAAGTGTTGCAGCACTTCCTGCCGACGCGCGTGCCGTCGAACCTGGATGTGAGCACCAACGCGCTGGGCGGTGCCGCGGGCGCACTGCTCGGGGTACGCTGGGGCCGGTTGCTCGGGCAGGGGGGCTCACTGGCGCGCTGGCGCAGCCGGCGCATCGTGCGCGGCCACGCGGGCGAAATCGCCTTGCTCCTGCTGCTGCTGTGGTGGCTTGCGCAGATCGATCCGGACACACCTTTGTTCGGTCTGGGCGACCTGCGCGGACTGTTCGGGCTGGAAGCGCCCGTCGATTTCACCGAAAGGCGCTACCGCGCAGTCGAAATCGGTGCCTGCATCTGCGCCATGGTGAGCGTGGGCGTCATCGGCTGGCACAGCATGCGCGCGCGCAGCCTTTGGCTGCTCGGCTCGACTTTCGTCGTCGCGCTGGCGGTGAAGGCCGGATCCGGTGCCGTGCTGGTGCCGGACGGCGGCGCCTGGCTCTGGCTCACCCCGGGCGCGCTGGCCGGGCTCGCCGGCGGAGCGGTCGCGCTGCGCGTCGCACTGTGGCTGCCGCTGCCGCTGCGCTTTGCCGCCGCGGCGCTGGCGCTGCTGGCCGGTGTCGCTCTGGTCAATCTCGCGCCGGAGAATCCTTATCCATCGGCGGTGTCGGAAGCGTGGAAAGCCGGTCACTTCTTCAACTTCAGCGGCCTTACCCGGCTCACGTCGGCCCTTTGGCCCTACTTTGCGCTGCCTTACCTGATGGCGCTGCAACTGAAGGAAATCCGGGGCCGCCATCCCGCCCACGATCATCGATAATCCTCATGACCCCGCTTGACCGCGTGCATGGTGCCGGTGGCTCTGCCCGCGCCGATCGCATCGCTCGCCCTCCGGGCGAGAGCGCTTCGACATCGCGGGCACGGCCACGGAGGCTCCCGTCGAGCCCTCCAGGCCCATCCTTCCACCGTGCCAACCGCGCTACAACGCCGGTCGACAGCGGTTTTCAGGATAATTGCAGTTTTTGCCGACGCGGACCCGCCCATGAGCCACTTCAAGCATCACGTGTTCTTCTGTTGCAACCAGCGCGCCGAGGGCGAGTCCTGCTGTGCGGCGCTGGGCGCAACCGCGCTGCGCGACTACGCAAAGCAGCGCGTCAAGGCGCTGGGCCTGTCGGGCGAGGGCAAGACCAGGGTGAACATGGCCGGCTGCCTGGACCGCTGTGGCGAGGGCCCGGTCATGGTGATCTACCCGGAGGCGGTCTGGTACACCTATGTCGACCGCGAGGACATCGACGAAATCATCGACGAACACCTGATGCACGGTCGTGTGGTCGAGCGGCTGAAAGTCCGATGAATACGCGCATCCAGTCCGAGCGCACGGTGATCACCGGCCCGATCGGCGGGATCGAGGTGCTGACCGAACTGCCGGACCGGACACCGCGGGCACTGGCTCTGGTCGGTCATCCGCACCCGCTGTTCGGCGGCACCATGGAGAACAAGGTGGTGGTGACCGTAGCGCGGGCGCTGCGCGAACTCGGATGCGTGACCTTGCGTTCGCAGTTCCGCGGCGTCGGCGCAACCGAAGGCACGCACGACGAAGGTCGCGGCGAAACCGACGACCAGCTCGCGGTGATCGAACACGGCCTGAATGCCCGGGGCGACCTGCCGGTCATCGTCGCCGGCTTTTCTTTCGGTGCCTTCGTCGCCACCCGGGTCGCCGACCGGCTGGCCGAGAACGGCCGGCCGGTCGCCGGCATGGTGCTGGTCGGCCTGGCCGCCGGCAGCGTCGAAGGCATACGCCATTACGAACCGGGACCGGTGCGCGACGATGCACTGGTGATCCACGGCGAACGCGACCAGGTCGTGCCGCTGGCCAATGTGCTGGCCTGGGCGGCGCCACAGAACCTGCCGGTTTCGGTGCTCGGCGACAGCGGTCACTTCTTCCACGGCAAGCTGCACGTGCTGCGGGTGCTCATCGAGCGCTGGTGGCGCGCGACGGCACCGGGGGAACCATGACGGATCTGCTGCTGGTGCTCACCGCGCTGCCGGACGCGGCAAGCGCGCAACGTATCGCGCGCGCGCTGGTCGAAGCCCGGCATGCGGCTTGTGTCAGTATCGGAGCGCCGGTCCGGTCCGTCTTTGTCTGGCAGTGCGCGATCGAGGAGACGACTGAAATCCCCTTGATGATCAAGACCACGGTCGCCGCCTATGGCGCGCTGGAATCCGCGCTGCGCGCGCTTCACCCTTACGAACTGCCCGAAATCATTGCGCTGCCGGTCGACCGCGGTCTGCCGGCCTATCTGCAATGGGCGCACGACACGACGCAGGAACGGACGGACCCATGATGACCCGCACCCTTGTTGCAGCGCTGATCTGGCTTGCGCTGCTGACCGCAGCGCCGTTGCGCGCCGAACCCGATCTGCTGCCGCTGGAACAGGCTTTCCGCGTATCGGCCCGGGTGATCGATGCCGGCACGGTCGAAGTCAGCTTCGACATCGCCGACGGCTATTACCTGTACCGCGACAAGCTGGGCTTCGTAGCCGAGCAGGCGGCGCTCGGTGCCCCGGACATCCCTCCGGGCAAGATGAAGAAGGACGAGATCTTCGGCGACGTCGAAGTGCATCGCGGCCAGTTGCCGATACGCCTGCCGTTGAGCGCAAGCGGCGAGGTGGTGACGCTTAAGGTGATGTCGCAGGGTTGCGCCGATGCGGGCGTGTGTTACCCGCCGAGCGAACAGACGGTACGGCTCGACCCGGCACAGCCGGGCGTACGCGTGTGGCCGGCCGGGCTCGACGGCGACAGCGCGGGGGGCGGACTGCTCGACCGTCTGCGCAGCCCCACAGCCGCCGCCTCGTCGCCAGGCACCGACACGCCGGTGGCGTCCGGCCCGGCAGCGCCGCCCGACGCTGCCGGGCCGGACGACGGCTCCCTGGCCGCCAGCCTGCTGCGCGGCGGCAACCTCTGGCTGGTCGCCGTCACCTTCTTCGGCTTCGGTCTGGCACTGAGCTTCACGCCCTGCGTGCTGCCCATGGTGCCCATCCTGTCCGGCATCATCGTCGGCCACGGGGCCCATATCTCGCGCGGCCGCGCGTTCGCGCTGTCGCTCGCCTATGTGCTGGGGATGGCGGTGACCTACGCCATCGCCGGCGTGGCCGCCGGCCTGTCAGGTACGCTGCTGGCGACGGCCCTGCAGAACGCCTGGGTGCTGGGCGGCTTCGCGCTGGTATTCGTCGTGCTCGCGCTGTCGATGTTCGGCTTCTACGAACTGCAGTTGCCGACCGCGCTGCAGTCGCGCCTGTCCGACACGGCCAACCACCGGCGCGGCTCCTGCGGCAGCATCGTCGCCATGGGCGCACTGTCGGCGCTGATCGTCGGCCCTTGCGTCGCCGCCCCGCTGGCGGGCGCACTGCTCTACATCGCGCAGACCGGCGACGCCGCACTCGGCGGGCTGGCGCTGTTCGCGCTGGCGCTGGGCATGGGTGCGCCGCTGATCGCGGTCGGCATCGCATCGCGCTCGCTGCTGCCGCACACGGGACCGTGGATGGAGGGCGTGAAGCGCTTCTTCGGCGTGCTGCTGCTGGCCACAGCGATCTGGATTGCACAGCCGGTGCTGCCGGCACTGCTCGCCATGCTGGCCTGGGCGGCACTGTTGATCGCCAGCAGCATCTATCTGCACGCGCTCGACCCGCTGCCCGCTCATGCGAAAGGCTGGCACAAGCTGTGGAAGGGTGTCGGCGTGATCGCACTGCTGGCCGGTGCCAGCATCCTGATCGGAGCGGCGGCCGGGTCGCGCGATCCGCTGCAACCGCTTTCGGTGCTGCGCGGCGGCGCAGCCGCCGATCTGAAGCCCGTCTTCGAACCGGTGCGCAGCGCAGCCGAGCTGGACGCCCGGCTGTCCGCTGCCATCCGGCCGGTCATGCTCGACTTCTACGCGGACTGGTGTGTCAGCTGCAAGGAAATGGAACGAGACACTTTCGCCGATCCGAAGGTGGCCGCACGACTGGCCGGCTTCACGCTGCTCAAGGCCGACGTGACCGCGAACGACGCAGAGCATCGGGCGCTGCTGAAACGCTTCGGCCTGTACGGACCGCCGGGCATCCTGTTCTTCGGCCCGGACGGACGCGAGATCGACAGCGCGCGCACGGTCGGTTTCGTGCTGCCCGACGCCTTCGCCGCCCGCCTCGATCGCGTAATCGCTGCCAGCAGCACGCACTGATCGCGTAAAATCGGGTTCCTTTTCCGTCGCGCACCCCTTCCCCATGTTTTCCGGCATCGTGGCCGCCGTCGGCCGCATCACCCGCATCGATCCGCTCGAACAGGGCGTCCGTCTGACCGTAGACACCGCAGGTCTCGGCCTGGACGACGTCGCGCTTGGCGACTCGATCGCCCACAACGGCGTCTGCCTGACCGTGATCGGCATCGACGGCCGCAACGCGCAGTTCGACGTATCGAAGGAAACGCTGAACTGCACGGTCGGTCTGGACGCACCGGGCGAGGTGAATCTGGAAAAAGCGTTGCGCCTGTCCGACCGGCTGGGCGGCCACCTCGTCAGCGGCCACGTCGATGGCGTCGGCACGGTACGCCGTTTCACCCCGGTCGGCGAATCGCATGAGCTGGTGGTGGTCGCGCCGCAACCGCTCGCCCGCTACATCGCGCGCAAGGGTTCGATCACGGTGCAGGGTGTCAGTCTCACGGTGAACCGCGTGAGCGACGTCGAGGACGGCTGCGAGTTCTCGATCAACCTGATTCCTCACACCGTTCAGGTCACGACACTGGGCGGTCTCACGGCGGGCAGCCGGGTCAATCTCGAAATCGACCTCATCGCCCGCTACGCCGAGCGCATGATGACCGCCGGAGAACGGGCATGAGCGCGCTGGCACCGGTGCAGGACATCATTGCCGAGATCAAGGCCGGCAGGATGGTCATTCTGGTTGACGAGGAAGATCGCGAGAACGAGGGCGACGTCGTACTCGCGGCCGAATTCGTGACGCCCGAAGCCATCAACTTCATGGTGAAGCACTGCCGTGGCCTGGTCTGCCTCACGCTCACCGAAGAACGCTGCCGCCAGCTCGGGCTGGAGCAGATGGTGCGCCACAACCGTACGCCGCACGGCACCGCCTTCACCGCATCGATCGAAGCCGCCACCGGCGTCACGACCGGCATTTCGGCGCATGACCGCGCGCGCACCATCCAGGTGGCGGTGGCGCGCAACGCAAAGCCCGACGACATCGTGATGCCGGGTCACATTTTTCCGCTCACCGCCCAGAAGGGCGGCGTACTGATCCGAGCCGGCCATACCGAAGCCGGCTGCGACCTCGCCCATCTCGCCGGACTGGAGCCGGCAGCCGTGATCTGCGAAATCCTGAAGGACGACGGCACGATGGCGCGCCTGCCGGATCTGATCGAATTCGCGAAGGAACACGACCTCAAGATAGGCGCCATCCGTGACCTGATCGCCTGGCGCGCCGCGACCGAGGCACTGGTGCGCGAGGTGTCGCGGCGCGAGGTGCAGGGTGCCTATGGCAACTTCACGCTGCACGGCTTCGAGGACACCACCACGGGAGAAATCCACCTGGCCATGGTGAAAGGCAGCATCTCTCCCGAGCGCGAGACGCTGGTACGCGTACATGAACCGATTTCGGTGCTCGACTTCCTCGACAGCACCTCCGGCCGCCACAGTTTCGGCATCGACCGCACCATGCAGATCATCAACGACGCAGGCAGCGGAGTCATCGTCATGCTGCGTCGTAACGAGACCGATGCCAGCCTGCGCCAGCAGCTCACCGATCCCGATTCGGCACCGGCTGCACGCTGGGACGCGCGCACCTTCGGTGTCGGCGCCCAGATACTGCGTTCGCTGAACGTGCGCAAGATGCGGCTGCTGGCCAACCCGCGCAAGATTCCCAGCATGGCCGGTTTCGATCTCGAACTGACCGGCTACCTGCAGGACTGACATGACTCCCCACCCTCGCTCCGTCGACCGGTGTCCGGCTGGCGGGGCGCAGGCCTTTCATGCCTGACGACCGGCGCAACGAGCACCTGACACGGATACCGACATGCCCCGCTTCAACGACATCCCGGAAATCGACGAGAACCTTGACGGCAAGGGTCTGCGCGTCGCCATCGCCATGGCCCGCTTCAATCCGGACATCGGCAATGGCCTGCTTTCGGCCTGTTGCGCCGAACTGCGCGCACTGGGCGTGGCCCCTGCGGACACCCTCATCGTGACCGTACCGGGCGCGCTCGAACTGCCGCTCGCGCTGCAGCGCCTTGCGCTGTCCGGCAAGTACGACGCGCTGGTGGCACTTGGCGCTGTCATCCGCGGCGAGACCTACCATTTCGAGATCGTGTCCAATGAAATGGCGCGCGGTGTGGCCGACATCCAGCTGAAGACCGGTGTGCCGATCGCCAATGGCGTACTGACCACAGAGGACGACGACCAGGCCCTCGTGCGCATGCATGAAAAGGGCGCCGACTGCGCGCGCGCCGCAGTCGAGATGGCACGCCTTCTCGCCCGGTTGACGGATTGACCATGGATACCCGACCCGAAGTCCCCCGCAAATCAAGCCGTCGCCTCGCCCGTGAATACGCGGTGCAGGGCATCTATCAATCGCTGCTGTCGGGCAACCAGGCACCGGACATCATCGCCCACCTGAGCGAGGACGCCGGCTTCTCCAAGGTCGACCACAAGCTGTTCCGTATGCTGCTGACAGGTGCGCTGGACAACGCTGGCGCGCTGCGCGGGCATTTTGCCGCCCACCTGGACCGCAAAGTCGAGGAACTGTCGCCGGTCGAACACGCCATCCTGCTGGTGGCCACCTTCGAACTGGTCAACATGATCGAGACACCCTACCGCGTCGTGATCAACGAAGCGATCGAACTGACCAAGGAATTCGGCGGCGCCGACGGTCACAAATTCGTCAATGGCGTGCTCGACAAACTGGCACCGCAGTTGCGCGCGGTCGAGGTCGAAGCGGCGCGCAACCGTCCGCGCGGCTGACCGCGGAGCGGACACTGCATGCAGATGCGCACGACGTGCGCTCCGGTCAGCGAATGAGACCCGCCTTCCGATGACGCCCGAGTTCGAGCTGATCCGCCGCCACTTCGTGCGGCCGATGCGCGCAACCGCGCTGGGCCCGGGTGACGACTGTGCGCTGCTTGCGCCTTCGCCCGGCTGCGAGCTGGCCGTCACCAGCGACATGCTGGTCGCCGGCACCCACTTCCTGCCGGACACCGACCCGCGACGCCTCGGCTGGAAGGCACTGGCGGTGAATCTGTCCGACGTCGCCGCGATAGGTGCCGTGCCGCGCTGGGTCACGCTGGCGCTGTCGCTGCCGCAGCTCGATCACGACTGGCTGGCCGCCTTCGCCGCCGGCTTCTTCGACTGTGCCGACAGCTTCGGCGTGGATCTGATCGGCGGCGACACGACGCGCGGCCCGCTCAACCTGTGCGTGACCGCCTTCGGCGAGGTCCCGGCCGGCCGCGCGATCCGCCGAAGCGGCGCGCGCGCTGGCGACGGCATCTGGGTATCCGGCCAGCCCGGCCGCGCAGCGCTCGGTCTGGGCGACCGGCTGGGCACGCTCCGGCTGCCCGGCAGCGCGCGCGACGACTGCATCGCCGCGCTGGAACAGCCGCAACCGCGCGTCGCCCTCGGCGCCGCATTGCAGGGCCTGGCGACGGCGATGATCGACGTGTCCGACGGCCTGCTGGCCGATCTCGGCCATATCGCCCGTGCCAGCGGTCTGGGCGCAGCGGTCCACGACGCGGCGCTGCCCTGGGCGGCGCTGCACGCGGCCTGCGCCGACGACACCGCGGTACGCGACGCGCTGCTGGCCGGCGGCGACGATTACGAACTGCTGTTCTGCGCTCCCGCCGAGGCCGACGATGCACTCGTCGCGATGTCGGCCCGACTGGCGCTGCCCCTCACCCGCATCGGCGCGATGCAGTCCGGTGACGGCGTGCACCTGGTCGATGCTGCCGGCGCAGAACTACCGGTCGGCCGACGCGGTTATGACCATTTCGCCTGAATCATGAAAACCAGAGCGCCCTACCCCGGACCCGGCTTCCTCGCCCACCCGGCCCACATGCTGGCCTGCGGCTTCGGCAGCGGCCTGATCCCCTTCGCCTCCGGCACCTGGGGCACGCTGGCCGCCTGGCCGCTCTACCTGCTGATCAAACCCTCGTTTTCCGACGGCGCCTTCGCGCTGTTCCTGCTGATCGCCTTCGCGCTCGGCAGCGCCTGCTGCCAGCGCACCGGTCGCGCGCTCGGCGTGGCCGACCACGGCGCCATCGTGTGGGACGAAATCGTCGCCTTCTGGCTGGTGCTGTGGGTGACGCCGGTCGATTTCCGGTGGCAGCTCGCCGCCTTTTTCGCGTTCCGCTTCTTCGACATCTTCAAGCCGCCACCGGCGCGCTGGGTGGACGTGAACATGAAGAACGGCTTCGGCGTCATGCTGGACGACGCCATCGCCGCACTGTTCGCCGCTGCGTCGATCGCCGCGCTGCATGTGCTGGTGGAGCGCTTCTTTTGATGGACGCCGATCTGCAGACGCTGTCGATCGACGTGGGCGCCGCATTGAAAGCGGCCGGTGCCGTGCTGGCTACCGCCGAATCGTGCACCGGCGGCTGGGTGGCGGAAATCGTCACCGCCACCGCCGGCAGTTCGGCCTGGTTCGACTGCGGTTTCGTCACCTACTCGAACGCCGCCAAGCAGCGCATGCTGGGCGTGCCCGAAGCCACGCTGAAGGCGCACGGCGCCGTCAGCGAAGCGGTGGCGCTGGCGATGGCGCGCGGCGCGCTGGCGCATTCGGACGCCACGGTCGCACTGTCGATCACCGGCATCGCCGGCCCCGGCGGCGCGGTGCCGGGCAAGCCGGTGGGCACCGTCTGCTTCGGCTGGGCGCTGGCCGACGGCCGCAGCCGCAGTGAAACCCTGCATTTCGACGGTGACCGCGAAGCGGTCCGCCATCAATCCGCATGTCATACACTGGCCGTGCTCCTGGCTTTGCTGGGAGACACGCAAAAAGACCCTATGGCAAGAACTGTGCCATAATCGACCGCATACCCAGGAAAGGATTCACCATGGACGACAGCAAGGCCAAGGCGCTCGCTGCAGCGCTGGCCCAGATCGAGAAGCAGTTCGGCAAGGGCTCGATCATGCGCATGAGCGACGGTCAGCTCGAGAACGACATCCAGGCGGTATCGACCGGCTCGCTCGGACTGGACATCGCGCTCGGCATTGGCGGTCTGCCGCGCGGCCGCGTAGTCGAAATCTACGGACCGGAATCCTCCGGCAAGACCACGCTGACGCTGCAGGTCATAGCCGAAATGCAGAAGCTGGGTGGCACGGCGGCCTTCATCGACGCCGAGCACGCGCTCGACGTGCAGTACGCCGGCAAGCTGGGCGTGCACATCGACGATCTGCTCATTTCGCAGCCCGACACGGGCGAACAGGCACTGGAGATCGCCGACATGCTGGTGCGCTCGGGCGGTGTGGACATCGTCGTCATCGACTCGGTGGCCGCGCTGACGCCGAAAGCCGAAATCGAGGGCGAAATGGGCGATTCGCTGCCCGGCCTTCAGGCGCGTCTGATGAGTCAGGCGCTGCGCAAGCTGACCGCCAACATCAAGCGCACCAACACGCTGGTCATCTTCATCAACCAGATCCGGATGAAGATCGGCGTCATGTTCGGCAACCCGGAAACCACCACCGGCGGCAATGCACTGAAGTTCTACGCCTCGGTGCGCCTGGACATCCGCCGCACCGGCGCGATCAAGAAAGGCGAAGAGGTGGTCGGCTCGGAAACCCGCGTCAAGGTGGTCAAGAACAAGGTGGCGCCGCCTTTCAAGCAGGCCGAGTTCGACATCCTCTACGGCGAGGGCATTTCGCGCGAAGGCGAAATCATCGAACTGGGCGTGCTGCACAAGTTCGTCGAGAAGTCCGGCGCCTGGTATTCCTACAGCGGCGACCGCATCGGCCAGGGCAAGGACAACGTGCGTGACTTCCTGCGCGCCAATCCGGCCATGGCACGCGAAATCGAGAACAAGGTGCGGGTCGCCTGCGGCATGCCCGAACTGGCGGCGATCGCCCCGGCAGGCAAGGCGGACGCCGCGTGAGCGCCACGCTGCGCGAGAAGGCTTTGCGCCTGCTCGCGCAGCGCGAGCACAGCCGCGCCGAACTGGCGCGCAAGCTGAGCGACGAGGGCGAACAGGACGAAATTGCCTCCCTGCTGACCCGTTTCGAGGAATGCGGCCTGCTCTGCGACAGCCGCTTCGCCGGGCAATTCGTGTCCTCGCGCGCCGGCCGCTTCGGCACACGCAAGCTGCAGTACGAACTGAAGCAGCGGGGTGTGGCCGATGCGGACGCGGCCGGGGCTTTGGCCGCGATAGGCGAGGACGACGCGACCCGCGCCCGTGCCGTGTGGGCCCGCAAGTTCGACGCGCTGCCCGCGGATGCCAAAAGCTGGGCGAAACAGGCAAGATTTTTGCAATCCCGGGGCTTTTCCGCGGATAGCATTCGCAAGGTATTGCGCCAACATCCAGAACAAGATGAGTGAAACCCGGACTGCCAGCCGTCTCAAAGTTGAGCGCTTGCGGAAAAAATACAAATCGCGCCCTGTGGTGAAGGACGTCTCCTTTGACGTGGGCAGCGGCGAGGTCATCGGTCTCCTCGGCCCGAATGGTGCCGGCAAGACCACCTGTTTCTACATGATCGTCGGCCTGGTCAGCGCCGACGGTGGCGACATACACCTGGACGGCGAGCGCCTCACCCACTTGCCGATACACCGGCGGGCGCATGCCGGTCTGTCCTACCTGCCGCAGGAGAATTCGGTCTTCCGCAAGCTGGACGTGGAAGAGAACATCCTCGCCATACTCGAACTGACCGAGACCGACGCAACGCGACGCCTGGCGCGTCTCGACGAACTGCTGGAAGAACTGGGCATCGCCCATCTGCGCAAAAGCCCGGCGGTCGCCCTGTCGGGCGGTGAGCGCCGTCGTGTCGAGATCGCCCGTGCACTGGCCACCTCGCCGCGTTTCATCCTGCTCGACGAGCCCTTTGCCGGGGTCGACCCGATCGCCGTCATAGACATCCAGAAAACCATCCGCTTCCTGAAGGAGCGCGGTATCGGCGTACTCATCACCGACCACAATGTGCGGGAAACGCTGGGTATCTGCGACCGCGCCTACATCATCAACGCTGGCGAGGTACTGGCCAGCGGCCGCCCGGAAGAAATCGTGTATAACGAGAGCGTCAGGAAGGTCTATCTCGGCGAACACTTCCGCCTGTAGACGACCGCCAGAACCCGAAGACCATGAAGCAGTCGCTGCAACTCAAACTTTCCCAGCACCTCGCGCTCACGCCGCAACTGCAACAGTCCATCCGGCTGTTGCAGCTGTCGACCATCGAATTCAACCAGGAGATCGAACGCTTCCTGGACGAGAATCCGATGCTTGAGCGCGACGAAAGCGAGCCGGCCGCCAACTACCTGCCGCAGCAGGATGGCGCCGGCGAGACACGCGACGGCACGGCGCAGGACAGCGCCGAAACGCAGCAGGAAGATCGTGCCGAAGAGCGCGCCCAGGAGAACGCCAGCAGCGCCGACATGGACGACTGGTCCGGCGAGAGCGGCAGCTATGGCTCGCGCAGCGGCGGCGACGACGAGGACGGCGACTACCAGGACGTGCAGGCCGCCGGTACCTCCTTGCGCGACCATCTGTGCGGACAGCTCGCACTGTCCCAGATGAGCGAGCGCGACCGCTACCTGATCCGCTTGCTGATCGAGGCGCTGGACGACGACGGATACCTTAACCAGGACCTGACAGAACTGGTCGAGTTGCTCCCCGAAGAAGCGGATATCGACCTGGACGACCTGTCGATCGCACTGCGCCAGCTGCAGAACTTCGACCCGGTTGGTGTCGGTGCCCGCGACCCGCGCGAGTGCCTGCTGCTGCAGCTCAACGCGCTGCCGACGGACGAAGTGTCGCGACTGGCCCGGATCATCATCGACCAGCACATCGAACTGCTGGCCGCGCGCGACTTCGCCAAAATCCGCCGCGCCGTGGGCTGCGACGAGGAACTGCTGCGCGCGGCGCAGACGCTGATCCGCTCGCTCAACCCGCGTCCGGGTGCCCAGTTCGCGCCGATCGACGCACGCTACATCGTGCCCGACGTGGTGGTGCGCAAGGTGCGCGGCCAATGGACAGCCATGCTCAATCCGGACGCGATGCCGCGCCTGCGCATCAACCGGCTTTACGCGGAAATCCTGCAGGGTCAGCGCGGCAGCGGTCTGTCCGGTCAGTTGCAGGAAGCCAAGTGGCTGATCAAGAACGTGCAGCAACGCTTCGACACCATCCTGCGCGTGTCTCAGGCCATCGTCGAACGGCAGCGCCAGTTCTTCGAGTTCGGCGAAGTGGCGATGCGGCCGCTCACGCTGCGTGAAATCGCCGAAACGCTGGAACTGCACGAGTCCACCATTTCGCGCGTCACCTCGCAGAAGTACATGGCGACCACCCGCGGCCTGTTCGAACTGAAATATTTTTTCGGGAGCCACGTCGCGACCGAGAGTGGCGGGGCCTGTTCGGCCACCGCAATCCGCGCACTCATCCGCCAGTTGGTGGGTGCCGAGGATGCAAAGCGACCCTTGTCGGACTCGCGCATCGCGGAAATACTGGGCCAGCAGGGCATCGTCGTTGCGCGGCGCACCATCGCGAAATACCGAGAGTCCCTGAACATCCCGCCGGTCAGTGTGCGCAAGGCGATCTGAGTCCGGGCACGTCCGGCCTGTCCCGATCGCCACGCATTTTTCGTCCCGTAACGACAGGAGGCAACATGAACCTCACCATCACCGGCCATCACCTTGAAGTCACCCCGGCCATCCGCGAGTACATCGAGTCCAAGATCGATCGCGTGATCCGCCACTTCGACCACGTGACAAGCGTTTCCGTCATCCTGTCGGTCGAGAAACTGCTGCAGAAGGCAGAGGTGACTCTGCACGTCCGCGGCAAGGACATCTTCGTCGAGGCGGAGAGCGAAGACATGTATGCCACGCTCGATGCACTGATCGACAAGCTCGACCGCCAGGTGCTGAAGCACAAGGAGAAGTCCGGCGAACACTCGCGTGAAGCACTCAAGCACCAGACGGCTGAATAAAGGGATTGCCGGCTGCAGCGGGCGTATAATTCGCGGCCTTGTTGCAGTGCAATCAACTTTTCGGCGCGGCCACCGTTAATCCCGGTACCGCGCCCGCCGCGCGCCCGGAGTAGTCCCCGACATGACGCTCATTGCCAAACTGCTGCCCGTTTCCAACATCTGTCTCGGCCTTGAGGCCAGCAGCAAGAAACGCGTGTTCGAACAGGCCGGTCTCATTTTCGAGAACAACCAGGGCATTGCCCGCAGTCAGGTGTTCGACAGCCTGTTCGCCCGCGAGAAGCTCGGTTCGACCGGACTCGGTCAAGGCGTTGCCATTCCGCACGGCCGGATCAAGGGCCTGAAGGAAGCCATCGGCGGCTTTGTGCGTCTCGAAAGTCCTGTCGCCTTCGACGCGCCGGACGGTCGTCCGGTCAATCTGCTTTTCGTGCTGCTGGTTCCCGAGCAGGCAACCGAACTGCATCTGCAGATTCTGTCGGAACTGGCTCAGATGTTCGCCGACAAGGTCTTCCGGGAACATCTGCTTCACGCCGCCGACGTCGCCGCCATCCATACCCTGTTTACCTCCTGGCAGCCCGCACATGCGGAAACTCAGCGTCGCGCGGCTGTTTGAGGACAACCGCGACCGGCTCCGTCTGCAGTGGCAATGCGGCAGTGGTGAAACGCTGATCGTTGCCGACCAGATCGGACTGTCACCGGCCGATCTAGTCGGCCATCTGAACACCATCCACCCGCGACGCATCCAGGTTGTCGGCGTGCCGGAAATCCTGTGGGCCGAGAGCGTGTCGACGCGCAAGGTCGACGATATTGTCGGCAGTCTGCTCGACGCCCGCCCGCCCGCCTTCATCGTGGCCGACGGGGCCGACCCGCCCGCCGCCATCCGCTCCGGCTGCGCCGACCGCGGCATTCCGTTGATGACCACACAGCGCAGCGCAGCGTCGGTGATCGACCAGTTGCGCGCCTATCTGGCACGCGAACTGGCCGACCAGACCACACTGCACGGCGTATCGATGGACGTTCTGGGCATGGGCGTGCTGATCACCGGCGATTCCGGCGTCGGCAAGAGCGAACTTGCACTGGAACTGATCTCGCGCGGACACGGTCTCGTGGCCGACGACTGCGTCGAAATATCCCGCATCGCGCCCAGCGTGCTCGAAGGCCGTTGCCCCGAACTGCTGAAGGATTTTCTCGAAGTGCGCGGCCTCGGCGTACTCAACATCCGCACCGTGTTCGGCGAAACCGCCTGCCGGCGCAAGATGAAACTGCAACTCGTCGTGCATCTGCAGAGGCAGGTGAGCGGTCTGCCGGAAGCGACGCGCATGCCGCTGGACAACGAAATGATGGACATTCTCGGCGTGAAGATACGCAAGGTGGTCATCCCGGTCGCGGCCGGCCGCAACCTCGCGGTGCTGGTCGAAGCCGCCGTGCGTACGACCATACTGAGCTTCCGCGGCATCGACTCCACACTTGAATTCGTCGAGCGGCAGCGCCGCGCGCTCGGCGGAGAGGACGGCTGACCCGACTGTACATGACAATGACATGGGCATAGGATGCACGGCGGCACCCTTCCGGGGTGTCGTCCACCCTTCATCCGTCATCTGTCCAGGAGGTCTGTCATGTCGCACTCAAGCCACTCGCTCGCACTCGCGCTTCTCGGCTTTTCCGTCTTCCTTGCGCTCCCGCCCGACGCCCGGGCGGGCGCGCAGCAGGAACGCATGCGTGCCTGCAACAAGGAAGCGAAGGAAAAAGCGCTCAAGGGCGATGAACGCAAGGCATTCATGAGCACCTGCCTGTCCTCGGGCAAGAAGGACGAAGCGAAATCGACCGCAGCGGACGACGGCGAACGCCAGCGCAAAAAACAGTGCGCAGCCGACGCCAAGGAAAAGTCGCTGACGGGCGACGATCGCAAGGCCTTCATCGCCGAGTGCGTGAAGGCCTGATGCACCGCTCCGGTCCGCTCAGCGGACCGGACGGTTGTCCGTGCGTTATGCAACAGCACGCGTGCCCGCAGAGCAGGGGAGAGCGAAGCCTTTTGCTATAGTCCAACGGTTTTCGAACGTCGGAGTCTCCGATGTCGCGCGCTCTTCCCGCCCAGCAACGTTTCCTGACCTTGTTTGCCCGTACTGCGCTCGTTGCATGGTCGATCCTCGCGACTGCGACGGCAGCGGCCTTCAGCTTTTCCGAAGAGGCTCGGAAGGATGCCGAGGCCGAAGAAGCGCGCAAGGGCGCTTCCAGTCACGCGATCGTGCTGCCTCAAGCCTGCCTGGACGATTTGCGTCGCAAGAAGATCATGATCCTGATGGGCGAGCGCAGCGGCGACGGCGTGACCGCCGAGCAGAGCCGTTTCAGTCCGCATTTCAATTCCATCAACCGCCGCCTCCTCAGGCACGGCATCCGCACCTATTCTCAACAGGAAATACGGGCGCAGATCGCGCAGGCGGAGGTCGATGCCTACTTCCGCAACGACCCGGATTCAGCGCTCGCTGCGTCGAAAAAGATGGGGGCGCAACTGGTGATGCGCGGACTGATCGATGCTCGTTCGACCGTCAATCCGGTGCTGCGCATTCCGGAAGTCCATGTTTCGATTGCCTACACACTCGGCACCCCTGGCGGCAAAGTCATTTCCGATGCAAGTGCAAAGGCCGAGTCCTACTCTGGAAGCGACACACTGGGCATGGCAGGTACGCTGATCGAGGAGCAGGCCGATGCGGTGGTCGGTACGCTGCTGAGCGGCTATTGCAGTACGAATCCCCCCGCAGACAAGCACGGGCGCAAGAAATCCAAATAGACCCCGCGGCCGGATGCCGCGGACACTCAGGGACGCAGGCGTCCCGGCAATCTTTACCGAAAGGGGCACAGATGGACTTCATTCCGAACCACGCACTGAAACAGGCGACGCTGATCGCCGCGTTCGCCGCGTTGCTGCCACACGCCCATGCGCAACCCACCTTCGAAAGTGCTTCGCCGACCGCTGGAAGCGGCGTATCGCAAAAAGCCAATGAAAGTGCCGACAAGGCCATGTACAAGGCGGTCGAGTACACCAACAAGGCCAAGACCGGCCCGACCGTCATCGTCGTACCCGGCGAGATCAAGAGCAACAACGCCACGTTCATGCAGAAGTTCGCGTCGAACAACATTGCGGACTTCGGAGAACTTGAACTTTCACAGGCGAATTTCAAGGTACTCGAACGCGCCGACCTCGGTCCGCTGCTCGGCGAGTTCCAGCTTGCCTACTCGATGGGCGACCCGGATTCTGCGCGCAAGATGCTGCAGAAGGGGAAACTGAAGACAACCAAGTACGTCGTCAAATTCGACATCCTGAAGGCCGAGCAGGTCGCCGCTGCCAAGGAAGGCGTCAGTGGCCGCACCATCGGCAACATCATCGGCATCCTTGGTGGCAGTCGCGGAAGTTACGCCGCCGGTGAAGCCGTCGGTTCGGTCGAGACCGGTGCCGCTGCCGGCGTATGGATCATCGGCATGCGCTACAAGATCATGGACGCGAACACGACCGAACAACTCGCGCAGGGATACACCGAGGAAAAGATGGAAGTCGGTGCAAAGGGTACGTCCATCCTCGGTGTGTCGAGCAGCCAGGAAGGCGGCATCACACTGGACGGCATGGTGCAGAGACTGGTGCAGAAATCGGTCTGGGAAATCGACGCCAAGTATAAGTAAAGACAAGCAGCGCCGGCCGGAGCACACCACGTGAGCATTCCTGCAAAGCTGGGCAAGTACGACATCCTGCGCGAACTGGGCCAGGGTGCGATGGGCATCGTGTATGAAGGTCACGACCCGGTGATCGATCGCCGTGTCGCCATCAAGACGCTCAAGCGCGAACAGCTGGAACGCAGCGAGGCGGACGAAGTGATCGCCCGTTTCAAACGCGAGGCGCAAGCCGCAGGCCGGCTCAACCACCCAAATGTGGTGGCCATCTACGAGTACGGGGAAGCAGACGACGACGAAGCGGGCAGCACGGCCTTCATCGCCATGGAATTCGTGCAGGGCCGCGAACTGAAGGATGCGTTCGATTCCGACGAACGCATCCCGCTGCAGATGGTCGGCCACATCATGGACCAGTTGCTCGACGCGCTGGAACACGCCCACCGCAACGGCGTCACACATCGCGACATCAAGCCGGCCAACATCATTCTCCTGCCCGACGGCACGGTGAAGGTGGCCGACTTCGGCGTAGCCCGGATCGACTCCTCCAATCTGACCCAGGCGGGCACCGTCATGGGCACGCCGTCCTACATGTCGCCGGAACAGTTCATGGGCCAGACCGTGGACGGCCGCAGCGATCTGTTCTCGGCTGGCGTCGTGCTCTATCAGTTGCTGACCGGAGAGAAACCTTTCACCGGCGCGCTGACCACCATCATGCACAAGGTGCTGAAGGAAGATCCGCCCTGGCCTTCGGTTCTGAACGTGCATGTATCACCGCGGATCGACGCAGTAGTCCGGCAGGCAATGGCAAAAAGGCCAGAGGATCGTTTCCAGAGTGCTGGCGACTTCCGGCGTGCGCTGAGCGCCGCGCTGTCCTCGTCTGGGGACGACGAGGCGACCGTCGTGAGCCTGGGCGACGCCGACGCCACCGTAGTGTCCTCATCGGCGGACGCAACACTCAAGACAATGCCCGCGCCGGCAACACCGGCCGTTCCGCCCCCCGCAACGGTTCCGTCGGCCCCGGCAGTACAACCGACGACAGGTCAGCCCCCGGCACCGACGTCAGGCCGAACCGCATCCGCTCGCGTGCCGATAGCCATCGCAGCAGCCATGGCGGCGCTGATCATTGCAGGCGGCGCCTGGATGTTCCTCACCGGTAAAGACACCTCGACGCCGGCCGAAACGCCAGCAACCGTCGAAGCGCAGCCGCCCGCTCAGCCTCCAGCCAGGGCTGCGGCCGCACTCGAACCGGGTGTCGTCATCATCAGCGCGATCGGTCTGGCCGATCCCGGCGACCCTGCACTTGCGAACGACCGCAACGCCCTCACCCAGGCCATGCGTGACGATGCGCGCCGGCAGATTCTTGAAAAGGCGGTAGCGCTGTTCGTCGATCCGGCGTCGGTCAATGCCCACTACGCCGTGCTGCAATCCCGGATGCTGGACCATGGCGGCGACTTCATCGAGGCGGTGCTGGAAGAAGGTCCTGCCGAGTTGGGCAAGGACGGTCTGATGGCGGGCGAGGTAAGAGCCGCTGTGCGTGTGCGCCAGGTGCAGAAGACGCTCAACCAGATGTCGAAGGACGAGCGGGTCGACTTCATCCGCAACAACGGCGACCCGAAGATCGCGGTGGCCGTCGCGTCGCGCTGGACCGACGCCAATCCGGATGCGCCCTCACAGCGTTCGCAGCTCGCCGAGAACACACTGAAACAGCACATCCAGGGTTTCGGTTTCCGCACCTGGACGGACGACCCCGGCACGCCGCAAAGCGCGGATTTCGCGATCGACAGTGAAGTGCGCTTCAAAAGGTTGAGCGTCAAGCTGGCCGCTTCCGGACTGGTCATCGAGAAAGTGGTGCTCACGTCATGGACGGTGCGCTGCATCGACCGCAAGTCGGGCGAAGAGGTATATCTCAACACGGAAGTTCCGGAAGGCAGCAGCTGGACTTCGGAAGAGAAAGCCCTTGCGGACATCGGCAAGCGCGTCGGCGACCAGTTCAGCCGCGACTTCTTCCTGAGTCACTTCCACTTCACAGCGCGAAAGGTGGCACTGCAACTGACCGGTCTGCCGGGCGAGGACGTTGCCGGCTCGCTGCTGCACGAGATCGCATCAATGCGCGCGGTACTGGCAACCGAGGTGAAATCGCTGGGCAGCGAGCACGCGGAGTTCTTGGTCGACATGGCCGGCGGCCTGGCAGACGCCGGTCAGAATGTCCAGGCCGGCATACTCATGCCCTTGTCGCGCAAGCTGGGGCGCAACTGCCTGAGCATCACGAGCAGCACGCCGGATAGGGTCGTACTTGGCTTTGACGCAGCCTGCGCTGCGCCCGATGTGATCGCGAGATTGCAGACGCTTCCGCCAAGCGGGCTGATGGAAGCCTCACCGTCGCGACGCGACACTGTGGTGCGCAGCCCGGAACTGCGCAAGCGCATCAGCATCTGAACGGCAGGAGGACGACTCCGGCACTCAGGAACATCCGCTCCGGCACAAGGATGACCAGAGACATGGCCGCAAGAGGACCGGAATCTGCAGAGTTCCGCCGACGAGGCGCTGGCGCCGGCCCGCGGCGATACGTCACAAACGCAGCCGGACGGCGCACGCGTAGTCGCCAGGGCGACTGCGATATGCACTGCACGCCAAGTGTCGCCGATGACAAGGCCAATCCGGCATTGCGCGTGACGAAGCTTCTCAGTCCCGAGCCGTTTCGGCGCGATGAACGGCGAGCACGGAATCCCTTCGGCATCGGACGGTGGCTCTCACCTTGCGCACTCGCGGCCAGGCGCGCTCGACACAGGCATCTGCAACATGGCCCTCGCCCGGGAAGGGCGGTGCCCGGAACCTACTCCAGCACCTCGAAGTGCATCAGGTCGATACCCTGCTCCAGCGCGCTGTGGCCGAAACCTATGGTGCCGTGGGCGCGCAGGATCATCTCCTCGCGCTTGAGCACGACTTCGTTCTCGCCTTCGATCTTCAGGAAGGTGCCGTTGGTGCTCTGGTCTACCAGCACGAACTTGTCGCGCCGGCGTTCTATGCGGGCGTGATTGCGCGAGGCGCGCTGGTCCTTGATCACGATTTCGTTGCCCATGTCGCGCCCGAGCGTGAGCGGGCCGTGGGTGTTGTCCAGCGTGATGTCGGTACCGCGATAGCTCACCTGCAGGCGCGCGGCGCCGTAACTGGCCACGATGCTGGAGGCCTTCATCGTCAGGTCCGCACCTTCCTGCCAGAGGACCTCGAATACACGCACGTCCTCGCTCTTGCCCTTCACGGTAAGTGCGTCGATTTCCCGCACCTCGGGGCCGAGCGACAGATTGACTGCGGCAATCGCCTCGGCCGTCGTGATGATCTGTCCGGCCTTGGCCAACCCGGCCATGCGCGACGCGGTATTCACCGTGTCGCCGAACACATCGCCGTTTTCCTCGATCGCCGGACCGAAATGAAAACCGACCCGGATGGCCAGCTTGACACCGGACACCGGCGGCAGATCGGTGACCCGGTGCTGCATCTCGCAAGCCGCCTGCAGGCCTGCGTCGGCACTCGGGAAAGTGGTCATCACTTCATCGCCGATGGTCTTGATCACGGTGCCACCGTGACCGTCGACCACGCGGCTCATGCGGTTCAGGCAGCGCTCGACCGCGCGCAGCGCCTCGGCGTCGCCCAGCTTTTCGTAAAGCCGGGTGCTGCCGGACACATCGGCGAACAGCACGCACAGTGATCGTTGTTGGGAAGTCATGGCGGGCCGGGTGACTGTGGACTGTGACGCTATTTTACAAACAAGGACCTTACCCGCGGGACTGCGCCGCTTCAATACGACAAAGGTCTGATGGATGCGTCACAGGTGGACACTGCGTCCGCCGTCCACGGCGATGATCTGGCCGGTGATATAGGGCGCATCCTCGATCAGGAAGCGTACCGTACGCGCGATGTCCTGTGGACTGCCTTCGCGCCTGAGCAGGGTGTGCTGCACGATGCGCGCCCTTTCCTCTGCGTCGAACAGATCGTTTTCCGGCCATTCGATCGGCCCCGGGGCCACGCCATTGACGCGCACCTGCGGCGCGAGCTCGATGGCCAGCGCGCGGGTGAGCGTAGCCAGCGCACCCTTGGACGCGCTGTACAGCGCGTAACCGGGCAAGGGACGTTCGGCATGGATGTCGGCGATGTTCACGATGCAGCCACCGGCGTCGCGCAGCGCCGGTGCGGCTGCCTGCGACAGGAAGAGCGGAGCCCGGAAATTGCTGCCGGTCAGATCGTCCCAGTCGCGCAGGGTGATGCGCCCGACCGGCGTCGGGTAGAAAGACGAAGCGTTGTTGATCAACGCGTCCAGCCGCCCGAACTTGCCCAGCGTGGTCTCCACCAGTTCCGGCAGGCGGGCGGTATCGAGCAGATCGGCGGACAGGCAGCAGGCGCTGCGTTCGCGCCGCGCGTTGAAGCCGTCCAGCAGCAGCAACGCCTCTTCCGCCGACTGCCGGTAATGGATGGCCACCCGCCAACCGCCGTCGTGCAGCGTGCGCGCGATCTGCGCACCCAGCCGACGTGCCGCGCCAGTGATCAGGGCCACCTTGCCGTGTTCCATTGTCATCGCGTATTCACCCGACTTCCGTCCCGCCTGTTTGTCTGCGCTGCCGCGATGCCGCATTATCGCGGACCCGCGACTTCCTGCCCGACCGAGGCCCGTTCATGGCCCAGCCGCCGTTCTCCTTCCCTCTCCCGACCGACCCCGCCGCCCTCGATCACAGCGACCGCCTGCAGGCGCTCGTCCGCGACGAGATCGCCCGCACGGGCTGGATGCCGTTCAGCCGCTACATGGAGTGCGCACTGTACGCACCGGGGCTGGGCTATTACAGCGGCAGGCCGGAAAAGTTCGGCGCCGGCGGCGATTTCGTCACCGCACCGGAAATATCGCCGCTGTTCGGTCGCGCACTGGCGCACCAGCTTGCCGAGTTGATGGTGCTGTCCGCACCGCGGCTGATCGAGGCCGGCGCCGGCAGCGGCCGGCTGGCGGTGGACCTTCTGGGCGAATTCGAACGCCTGGATGCGCTGCCCGAGCGCTACGACATCCTCGAACTGTCGGCCGATCTGCGCGCCCGCCAGAAGGCGTGCATCGCCAGCGAACTGCCGCATCTGGCCGGACGCGTACACTGGCTGGACAGCCTGCCGGAACAGTTTGACGGCATCGTGATCGGCAACGAGGTGCTCGATGCGATGCCGGTCGAACTTCTGCGTCACAGCGCCGCCGGCATCGAACAGGCCGGCATTGTCGTCGAGCGCGAAGGCACGCTTGCATTGGACTGGCGACCGGCGCCCGATGCGCTGGCCGAACAGGCCCGCTCAGTCGGCTTCCACCCCGGATACGAAAGCGAGATCAATCTCGTCGCCCGCGCCTGGATCGCCGAGTGGGCGCGGCGCATCGGCCGCGGCGGCCTGCTGCTGATCGACTACGGATTTCCGCAGGCCGAGTACTACCACCGGGATCGACGCAGCGGCACGCTGATGTGCCACTACCGTCATCACGCGCACACCGATCCACTGTGGCTGCCCGGCTTGAACGACCTGACCGCCCACGTCGACTTCACCGCCATCGCCGAAGCCGGCTTCGAGAGCGGGCTGTCACTGGCCGGCTACACCTCACAGGCGCACTTCCTGCTGAACTGCGGCTTGCTGGATCTGCTTGACCGCGATGCCGACCCGCTCGCGCGTGCGCGCGACAACACGGCGATCGACCGGCTCACCTCGCCAGCGGAAATGGGCGAACTGTTCAAGGCCATCTGTCTGCTGCGCGGAATGGCCGATGTGCGCCCCCTCGGCTTCACGCGCGGTGACCGCAGCCACACCCTCTAGGGTCTGTTGCCACGGAACCGGACGCCGCGCACCGATCAACCAGGGCTTTCAGGTTGAATCGCGAACCTCGTTTGAAGCGCGTGCCACGGGCAAGGCGTACGCCTCAAGACGGGCCGTCCGGAACAAGCATGCAGAGCGCCCCACGATGCAATGTCGATCCGCCCCGATCAGCCTCCCCGGCCTTTGCCGCCCGCCAGGCAGCCTTCAGAAGCCGATCTTCTTCGGTCGGGTCGCACGGCCGGCGTCGAGATCGCCGACCTGCAGCTGTGCACGGTGATCGAGCTTCGCATTGCCGAGCGCCGCCAGCAGTACCTTGCGCATGTCCCGCGGCGGGATGTCGGCCAGCCGGTCGATCACGTCGTCCGGCGGCTCCGGATCGAAGCCCCAGTCGTGCGCGGCCACCATCTCGCCATACAGCGTGCGCGCAATGATGCAGGCCTGATCGTGGTCGGGGCGCGGCACGGTATAGACATTCATGCGGCTCAGTATCGGATCGGGCAGCGAGCGTTCGTCGTTCGCGGTCGACACCCACATGATGTGGCTGGCATCGATTTCGACGTCGACGAATTCGTCCTTGAAGCGGCGTGCGGTGTCCTGTTCCAGCAAGCCGTAGAGCGCGCCCATCGGGTCGTAGCGCGCGTCGCCGCCGGCCTTGTCGACCTCGTCCAGCACGACCAGCGGGTTGGCGTAGTCACCGCACACCAGCGCCTGCGCCACCTTGCCCGGACGGGAATGCGACCACTGTGCCGAGGCCCCGCTCAGTATCCAGCCCGCGGTCAGCGAGGACATGGATACGAATTCAAAACCGGTCCCGAGCATCTGGGCCAGCTGGCGTGCGAAATGGGTCTTGCCTATGCCCGGTTCGCCGAGCAGCAGCATGGGCGTGAAGTTCATCGGCTCGTTGCCGGCCACGGCGAGCGCGAGATAACGCTTGAGATCGTCCAGTACCGGCGCGAAGTTGGGGCAGCGCGCGTACAGCGGGTCCAGCCCGTCAAACGAAGAGGGTTTGACCACATAGCGCACGCCACCGAGCGCCCGCATCTTTTCATAGAAGGCGGTCAGCGCCTCGTTGCGCGAGGGTGCCCCCGCCTCCATCGCCCGGTCGACGTCGCCGACGTCGTAGATTTCGCGGCATTCCGCCAGAGGTATCCGAATGTCCGCCCAGTCCATGATGGCTCGCCTCCTGATGTCCAACGAAAGGTGAAACGACGCGCCTGCCGGCAACTTGAGCCGGCACGCGTCCGCCGGCCTGTCGCCCGGCGCGGCGGTCAGGCCATCCGCACGCCGGGCGACAGGCCGCGGTGAAGAAACCGAAGCAGCATCCGCGCCAGATTCAGCGCGCGGCTGGCACCACCAAGCGCGCAAGTGCAGCGAAGCGGCTGGGCTGGCCGAGCAGCAGGCGCACCAGTTCGTCCAGCCATTCGGTATCGCGGTCTTCCGCTGGCGGCGTGTAATCGACCACGCCGAAGCGCTCGACGTTCTGCAAGGTCAGCCGCAGCGCGCGCGTTGCATAGTCGGCACTCAGCTCGATGCGGCCGCGCACTTCGGGTGCCACGTCGAAGACCTGGGCGCGCAGCCGGTTCAATTCGTCGCGCGCCGGCTGTTCCTCGAAGCGCAGACCGTGTTCGCGCAGCGCCTGTCGCAGCGCATCGGCAGCCAGCGGATCTCGCTCGCAGCGCAGCACTGCCTGCCCGCGCAACAGCCACGAGAGCGACACGCGCATCAGGTGATCCGGTGCCTCCGGCCCGCGATTGCGCGTGTTCACGTCGGAAGCCTGCCAGGCCAGACCACGCAGCACGCCCAGCCCGAGCAGCGGGTAGTCGCGTGCAATCGGCGGCTTGATCACGTTCAGTTGCGACGAGAGCTGTGTGAAGTAATCGCGCACCCTTTGCATGCGCTCGGACAGCGCCTGTTCCGCTTCGGTGCGCGCGGCATGCTCGCCGCGCTGCATCTGCGCCGCATGCGCGCGGATGCGCTGCGCTTCGCCAGCCAGATCGGAGAGCAAGGAAGAGGCTGCAACCGGCGGCGCAACGGGTGTCGTCGCGCCGATCGGAGCGCGATCGGGCCGTTTCGGGGGCACGGACGCGGCAGCCGGAGGCGCCGGGGACTCGTGAAGGGTCGGGAACGCAAGTTCCGGCGCAACCTGTTCGCGCTGCGGACGTGGCGGCACGACACGCACGTTTGCAGCGTCCGCAGCCGGCACACCGCGCGCAGCGAAGGCAACGATATCGGCCTCCAGTTCGGCTATCACCTCATCCACCGGCGCCTTGGGCTTGCCGGAATGACCGCGCCTGTAGGCCGGTGCGGGCGCTTCCTCGACCTTCGCCGCCACCGGGGCTTGCGGTGGCGGCGACTGCAGAACCTGATTGCTGCCATTCAAGGCCAGCGCCAGTTGCGACGCATCGGCATAGCGATCGACCGGCGACTTGGCCAGCGCCTTCATCACGATCGTGTCCAGTTCCGGCGGTACGTCCGGATCGATGGCACTGGGTGTCGGTGCCGGCGAATAGGCAATGCTCTCCAGCACACTGGAGAGCGAGCCGGTCAGAGGTGACCCGAAGGGCGGACGACCTGCAAGCATTTCGAACAGGATGGCGCCCAGCGCGAAAACGTCGGAACGCGCGTCCGGTGGCAAGCCCTGCACCTGCTCGGGCGACAGATACTGGGGCATGGCAGGAAGCGCGTCCGGCGAAGGCAGCGGCAGCGCAAAGTCGGTGAGCACCACACGCCCGTCCGCATCGACAAGGATGTTCGAAGCCTTGAGTCCACCGTGGACGATTCCGGCTGCGTGGGCAAAGGCCAGCGCTTCCGCGGCCTGCCGCCCTATGCTGCGCACCCAGTCGAAGGACATCCGGGGCAAGGCATCCAGAAGTTGACGCAGCGAGCGCGCATCCACGTGCTCCTGAGCCACCCACGGCTGACCGTCGTCGGTGACGCCCTGCTCGATGATGCGCACGATGCCGGGATGCCGGAGAGACGCGCAGGCGAGCAAGCGCTCGCCCAGTGCCCGCACGTAGCCGACCGGATCGGCTGCAAGATCGGTCCGGAAGGTCTTGATCGCGACCAGCCGCCCGCTGCCCGCCTCGGTCGCTTCGAATACGGCTCCGCGCTCGCCCCGCCCGAGTTCCTGGCGCAGCACGTAGCGACCCAGACGCCGGACGCCGTCACTCACCGCTCGCTCCTCTTTCCGGGAAGAACCGCCCGGCGGGCGACCATCCTGACGGGCGCATGCGCGCCGGCCGGTGACCGAGGCCTGTCATGGAGGAGAAGGGGATGCTGCGGTCGTTCGACATGACCGCGATATTACCCGTGCCAGCGGCAGTGCAAAGCGGATTGCGCGCACCGCACGGGTCAGGAAAACGAGAGGAGGTTGCGGGGCGACCGACGCCGCCTGGATTCACTCCTGGGCGCGATAGATGTCGCGCAGGAAAGCGTCGGGGTCGGCAACAACGCTGCGCTGTCGGACCGGCTGCGGGCGACGGCCGGCAAGAGCGGCCTCCGGCTGCGGCAACCAGCCGGCGTTGAGGACCTCGTCCCCGTAATCCTGGGTACGCCCCAGAGACCTTCCGGTCATGAAATCGAACAGATCCATGTCTCTCTTCCCGTTGCCGAACACCGAGATTATCGGCGCCGATCTCGTCCGGCTTGAATCATCCTTGTGGCCGATGTGGCGACGCATCGGAACGACTCGCCAACGCGCATCTTCAGGCTCACGGAACCCGATCGTGCCAAACCGATCTGTTGCCGGGCACCTTGCTGAACTACTCTGGATAAGACTGACCTCCTCCTTGCGAAAATGTTTCTCCGCCCGCTTCTTGACCTGACATTTCGCTGCATCACGCTGGCCACGCTGCTTTACGGTCCGCTCGTGGTCGCCGGTGTCCTGTCCAATCAGGCCGCGATCGACACAGCCCGGGCACGCTGGTCATCGTCGTCGCAGACCGGCTGGCTCACGCGCATTCTCCCGCCTTCGCTGGAGGCCGCTTCGCTACCCGAACCGGACTCGCCTGGCGCAGCATTGCTTGCGCGCTACTGCGTTCAGTGCCACCACGTTCCGAATCCGGCCATGCATCACCCGGACAAGTGGTCGAAGATTGTCGACCGCATGGTGGTGCGCATGCGCGGACACGGAAACCGTGGGGCGCTGATGAAGGAAATGATGGGCGATCTCGCCGCGCCGGACGAGGAAGAAGTACGCATGCTGATCGGCTACCTGCGACGTAATGCACAGAAGCCGATCAATGTGGCGCGCTATCCGGACCTCGATACGGCGGGCCGCAGCTTCCGCGACGCCTGCGACCAGTGCCACGCACTGCCGGAACCGTCGTCACGCACGGCCGATGAGTGGCGTCGCGTGGTCGGGCGCATGGAAAGGAATATGGCCTGGATGAACCGGGTGGTGGGTTCGCGTCCCCTGCCCGGCGAACCTCAGCTGCGTCTGCCCGACATCCTCGACTATCTGGAGCGGCACGCCGCCCGTGCGCGCTGAGGACGGCCCGGGCCGCGCGACCAAGGCCGGCCTCAGTTGCTCGCCGTACAGTCCTGCCCCTGGCCGGACGACAAGGAAGCGACTTTCGGCAACCAGTCGAGAACGTGCTGCGCGACTCTGCGCCAGTCAGCCTCCAGCATCATGCCGTGTCCCATGCCCGGAAACAGGTGGGCGGGTACGCCAAGTGCCCGCGAAGTCATTTCGGTCAGCGCTGGCGGAATGATGGGGTCGCACTCGGCGCCGAGCACGAGCAGCGGCGGACGATGCATGCGAGCCGGCTGTGGCAGGTTGAACAGCGTCATGTCCCAGATCACGCGCGCCGATTCCGGCTGCACCCTGTTCGCCATCTGCTGCAGCCGTTCCATCGATACCGGCTGCGCGAACAGCGCATCGCGCAGCGCTTCGAGCGAGGTGGAACCGCCGGCGAGCAGGGTATTCAGCTCCGACATGAGGTCCGGCTTGCGCATCGCCAGACCGACGGCCGACGCCCACAGCCCCTGCGGGGGCACGGAGGCCATCAGCACCGCAGCGGGCACCTGTCTCAACTCAAGACACTTCTGTACCACCATGCCACCCATCGAGTGTCCGATCAGCACGGGTGGCGTCTCGAAATCGTCCATCACTTCGAGCACGTCGCGCACGTAGTCGTCAAGGCTGATGAGGTCGAGGTACTCGCGGCCGGGGCTTCCGCCATGGCCGGAAAGTGACAGTGCAACGGCCTCATAGCCGGCTTCGGCAAAACAGGGCAGGAAATGCTCGTCCCAGCACCAGGCTGCGGTGTAGGCGCCATGTACGAACAGAAGGGGCACGGATCTCGCCGCCACGGCCGGCCGGCGCGTGATGAGTTCGAGCGCGCCTGTACGTTTCATCATTGTCGTGAACTCCTGCAGATTCTCGATACCGTAACCTGAAGCAGGTATCGGGCCGGGAGTTTCCGTGAAAGGGCGATCATAGTGCCACGACGCGTCCGGCGCTGCGCGGCGGTTGTGTCGCCTCCGGCTTTCTATCCGCGGTCGAGCCCGGATCCCGCTGCGCCCAGCGCGACTCGGCGAACCATTGTTCCAGCGAATCGGCCGGAATCGGCTTGCTGATCAGATAACCCTGGACGAGGTCGCAGCCCAGTTCGCGCAGCCGTTGCAGCACCGCCTCGCTCTCGACCCCCTCTGCAGTCACTTTCAGTCCCATGTTGTGCGCCAGCTCTATGGTCGAGCGTACGATGATTTCGTCGTTCGGATTGTCGAGAAGGTGCATCACGAAGCTGCGGTCTATCTTCATCTCGCTGACCGGCATCTGTCGCAGATAGGACAACGAGGAATAGCCGGTTCCGTAGTCGTCGATCGACAGCGCGCAGCCCGTTTCGCGCAGGCGCTGCAGATTGTTCAGCGCGCGCAGCGGATCGTCCAGCACTGCGCTTTCCGTGATTTCCAGCGTGATCAGCCGTGCCGGGCAGGCATGCGCGTCGAGCATTCCTGAAAACAGGGCCGGCAGATCGGGATTCAGCAGGTCGCGCGCCGACAGGTTCAGCGACACATTCACTTCCAGCCCCTTGCGCAGCCATTCGCCGCACTGACGGATCGCCGCATTCATCACCCAAAGCGTGATGGCCTTGATGCAGCCAGTCTGTTCGGCGAAAGGAATGAATTCGAACGGCGGCACAAAGCCGCGTGTCGGGTGTATCCAGCGTACCAGTGCCTCGACGTGGTGCACCGGATCGCAGGCCGTGGCCACCTTGGGCTGGTAGTGGAGCACCAGTTCGTCGCGCTCGACCGCCGTCTGCAGCTCGCTCAGCAGCGACAGCCGCTCGACGCTCTGGTCGTGATGCCTCGGGTCGTACACTTCGGCCATCGTGTTCTGGCGCTTGGCGAGGTACATCGCGACATCGGCTTGCCGGATCAAGGCCTGCGCGTCGCGCCCGTGCTGCGGGCAGGCGGCCACGCCCATGCTGGCGCTGACATCGACCATCCGGCCGTCCAGATCCATCGGCCGGTTCAGCGCTTCGCCGATGCGGTGGGCGACACCGAGCGCCTTGTGCGCGTCGGCGCCGGGCAGCATCACGGCAAACTCGTCGCCGCCGAGCCGAGCCACCTGATCGCGCACGTCGCGCAGTGTCTCGCGCAAGCGACGGGCGACCTCGCGCAGCAACAGGTCGCCGAATTCGTGGCCCAGGGTGTCATTCACCATCTTGAACCGATCGACATCGAGGCTGACGATGGCCAGATCGCTGCCTTCGGCCACGGCGTTCCTCGCGTATTCGTCCAGCCGCTCGGCAAAGCAGGCGCGATTGGGCAGACCGGTCAGTGCGTCGTAGTACGCCAGTTCGGTGATGCGCGTCTCGCGCGAAGCAATCGCGCCGGCCATGTGCGCAAAGGCGTCGGTCAAGGTGCCGATCTCGTCGCCACGCGACAGCTGCGGCGGCGCGCCGTACTCGCCTGCTTCCACGCGACGCGCAAAATCGGCCAGCCGGACGACCGGCGACGCGATCGAGCGCCCCATGAAGGCACTGGCGACCAGCGCCAGCGCGATGCCGATCAGCGACAGGCCGCTCCAGTCGCGGTAAAGGCGTTCCCACGGTGCAAGCGCGCGCTCGAGCGACAACTGCAGCACGGCACCGACCTCTTCGCCGCCGCCCGCGTCGATCTCGTGCAGGCGGCTCACGTAGTCGCGCCCTTCGAGCGATATCGCCTCGCCGCCCGCGACGCCGCCAGCCGACAGCAGATGCAGCAACCGGCTCTGCACCGGCTCGTTCAGCGTGCTCGAAACCAGCCGCCACGGCGCGTCTCCCGGACGACGTACGAAGCTCACCTCAAGTCCGGTCACCTCCTTCAGGTCGTTGGCGAGGCGGCGGTCGACCGCGAATCCCATCACCACCCAGGCCACAGGAACCGGTGCCATGACCGGTACCACGACCAGTTGGTAAAGCCCGTCCTGGATCACGGCGAAACCGCCGGTGCCCTGGTCCTGCCGGGCCGCTTCGATCAGCGCATGCAGCCGTGGCGACGCGCGGCCGGGGTCGAAGGGCGCTCCGGCGACGACCGACTCGTCGAGCGCCAGCAGAAGCATCAGGTCGGCATTGATCCGGCCACCGTGATTGGACAACGCAGACGCGATGGTTTCACGGTCTCCGCTGAGCAGGGATTCGCGGAATCCGTAATCGGCAGCCAGCACCCGGGCGGCCTGCGTGAGGCGGGTGGTGCGCTCGTCGAGCAAGCGCGCGAACACGCGGTCGCCGGTCTTCAGTTCCAGAGCGGCGTCGTCCATGGCACTGCTGCGCCCGATCTGGCCGAACAGCAATAGGCCGCCGACCTGGGTCACCAGCAGCAGTGCCGCGCACCAGGCGGCGATTTTCCATTTGAGGCCGATGTTCATCATCGCTTCAGGTTCAGGCACCCGGTGACGTTTTCGCGTTCAAGGTTTCAGCTCCACAACGACCTTTTCGCTCAGCTCGCCGTTCACCCGGATCGTTCGAACGGGCAGATCGGGCAGGCCCAGCCGGCGCGGATGCCAGACCTGAAGAAGATAGTCGCCGGACGGCAGGTCGGCGATGCGTGCGCTGCCATCGAGTCCGGACACGACCGACCACGGCGTATCCACCACCACGACATAGGCCACCATGTGGTCGTGGATATTGCACCCCAGAACGACCACCCCCGGCTTGTCGAACAGCACCGGCTTCTCCGGCTTGCCGGCGTAGAGCTTCAGTTCGAACACCTTGGCCGGCGAGAAGGAGTAGACGTGATGTCGCACCGTATCGTTGTTCGGGAATTCGATCGGCGTACCGGTCTGCACCACGCTGACGATGGGCGAGAAGGCCTTGCCGGCCTGCGAGATCCGGGCCGGACGCGGTGCCGGAAGCGCCCCCCTGGCGACGGGAATCAGCGACAGAACGACGCTGTCCAGCGGTCTTCCCGCCGGGTCCGTGGTCTGGAAGGCAGCGGTCGCTGCGCCGGCCGTGACGGGAGCAAGCAGGAGCAGCGCGAGGACAATGCCGGCGGATCGGTACAAGCAGGACATCTTCGGTTCTGGACATCGGGGACGGAATCGGGCACTCGTCGCTTAACGGCAGGGCGCGAACGCCCTTGAGGCCGCCCGGGTCTGCCGTCGGATCGCGCCGGCCCCGACTCAAGACCCGGACCCGGCCAGCCGTTAGCGCACACAGCACTCCGGAAACCGCGCTTGCCCGCCCGAACGGTCGCCGACAGCCGGTGCCGCTCGACGCCTTTCGCGACTGCCCGCCCGGCCGGACCCGGAAGGGCCGCGCCGCTCGCGGGCAACAGGACGACGGCGCGCACCGCGCGGAGCGCCTGAAGCGGTCAGCCGGGGTTTCCGGTATCGATACTCACCCCCCGTTGCCCGGAGAACGTCCGATGACCGCCTCGCCCCTGCTTCGCATCACCTGTCTTGCCACCACGCTGCTGAGCACCGCCTGTACCGGCCTCGATCCGGCCGCCAGCCCGCAGCGCAAGGAAACGGTCCACGCGGTCACGCACTCACATCGTCTGGTGAGCTTCAACGCAGGCCGGCCGGAGCTCTTCCTGTCCGACCGGCCGCTCGCCGGTCTGGCCCACGGCGAACAGGTGCTCGGCATCGACTACCGGGTAGCCCGTGGCGAGTTGTACGCGCTGACCAGTGCCGGCCGCGTCGGCCGCATCGAGGTCGCCAGCGGACAGTTCATGGCGCTCGGCGAAGGCAGACTGCCGCTCGAAGGAGAGCGCTTCGGCTTCGATTTCAATCCGTCGGCCGACCGCATACGCATCGTGTCGGACGCCCGGCAGAATCTGAGAGTCCACCCCGACACCGGCGCGCAGGTGGACTTCAACGCCGAACAGCCGGGCATGCAGCCGGACGGCACACTGACCTATGCCGACGGCGATGTGCAGTACGGCAACAAGCCGGAAATCGCCGCTGCCGGCTACACCTACAACAAGAACGACGAGAAGCTCACCACCAACTTCGCGATCGACATCGCACTTGGCAGCCTGGTGCGCCAGGGCTCGATCGAGGGCGAAAAGCCGGTGGTGTCGCCCAATTCCGGAAAGCTGTACACGGTCGGCCGGCTCGGCGTCGCCGACATCGCGGACGCCCACTTCGACATCGCGGATCTGGACAACACGGCGCTGGCCGTGTTCAGCACCGCCGCCGACCCCGCCGCGCGACTTCATGTGATCGACCTGACCACCGGTCGTGCCACGCCTGTCGGCAAGGTCGGCAAGGGCGAGCCGCTGCGCGGCATCGCCATCGAACCCTGATCGCCGCAGCCGCACACCCGGACAACCCCGCCCGCGACGCCGTTCGACAGAGGTTCCCGGGTTCGTTCGTCGGCACTCATTCGTCGGCACTCATTCGTCGGCAAACTCGCAGTGACCCGGCCCCAGTTCGCTCGCCTGGGTCGCCGCGCGGCGGGCAGCGGCGAACATCGATTCGGCGCCGATGTAGCGGGCGTCGGCGATGGCGATGCCCACGGCCACCGGCACCGCAATGCTCTCGCCCGCCACACTCAGCGGTGCCGACAATTCCTGCACCAGCCGGCTGGCAAGCTGCGATACCGCCGGAATGAGATCGCTCGACCCGCTGAGCGCACGCGCCGTCTCGCCGGCACGGAAGTCGGTAAGCAGCACGGCGAACTGGTAGTTGTCGAGATAGGTGACGGCCGCCCCCGGATAGCTCACCGGCCGGAAGCGCCGCGCCACGATGTCCAGCACCTGTTCGGCGGTTTCGCCCGTGCCGCTCCCGGGGCCGGCCAGACCGCTGGCCAGCAGTTGTCCGGCCGCATCGCCGCCGCGCCCCGCCAGCACCGACGACAATCCACCCACATCGACCCACAGCAGCGCGAACGGAAAATCGTTCAGCTGCGACTGGTGCAGCGTCCATGCCAGCAAAGCATCGAAGATGGCGCGGCTGGTCATGCCGGTACGCGCCTCGAACCACATGCGCCGCCGCGCCCGCTCCTCGGCACCGCGCCGCTCGCTCACGTCGGTGATGAAGCCCTCAATCGCCAGCAGCTCGCCCTGCGACGAGAAAACCCCTCGCCCCTGCTCCCACACCCACAGGTAGTTGCCGCCGACATCGGCGATGCGATAGGAAATCTGATACGGCTTGTGCTGCGCAAGACTGGCTTGCACCTGCGCCCAGACGAATTCGCGATCTTCCGGATGGATCAGGCTGCCAAAGGCCACGCGGTGATTGTCCACCAGTTCCCAGGGCTCGAAGCCGATCAGGTCCATGCTGCCATCGCTGACGAATTCCATGGTCCAGTCCGGGTCGTTGCGGCCGCGGTACACCATGCCCGGTACATTGGCCAGCAGCGTGTTCAGATAGCGACGGTTCGACCCGATTTCCTCGGCACGCCGGCGTCGCGTCACCTCGCCCAGAGTGCCGACCGCACCGACCAGATCGCCATCGGGCAGCGTGCACGTGCGGGCGCGCAGCGTGACCCAGAACACCGTGCCACCGGCGTTGACCATGCGCAGTTCGACGTTCGCATGATCGCTCTGCCCGCCCGCCACCGACAGCACGGCCTTGTCTGCCGCGTCGCGGTCCTCCGGATGAGCGGCCAGCGAAATCGGGCGCCCGCGGCTCTCCGCCAGCGAACGGCCGGTAAGCCGCTCCCAGGCGCGATTCACATAGACGATGCGCCCTTCGGCATCGGTCTTGAAAAGCACCAGATCGAGCTGGTCGAGCACCACCGGCATCGTCTCCTCGACACCGTCGCGGACCGGCGCCAGCGCCGCGTCAGGGCTGAACTGTATGAGCAGGCTGCCGGGCACCGCGGGCAGCGGCGAAATGCTGGCATGCATCTTCACCGTCCCGCCATCGGCGCGCACAAGGCGCAGCACGCCTTCGGCATCGGACGCATCCTCGCCGGCAGCGATGGCCATCAGGGTGGCGAAGCGCGCATGGTCGACCGGATGCAGCAGATTGGTGAGCGGCAGGCCCACCACCTGATCGCTCCGCCCGCGATAGTTGAGCAGCGCAAGAAATGCCTGGTTCGCGAAAGTCACCTGCTGCCCCTGAATCGTCAGCGAGGGCGAGGAGATGTTGTGGCACAGTTGACCCGCCCACTGCACCTGCCGGGCGTCGGCTTCGGGCGGATGCGGGCGGCCGACGTACCAGGGCAGTCGCTGCGCCAGCCAGAGCATGGAAAGGCCGCAGACGGCCACCGCCGCAGGCAGCGCGTAAGCCATCGCCGCGCCGTACCATGAACCCACCACGGCAGAAAACAGCAGGGCCAGCATCCACGCTGAAAAGACATAAAGAGTCATGGTGATCCGATCCTCCTTCGGCCCGCACGGGCGCTATCCGCTGTATACCGGATTGATCGCCACACTGGCGGGCTGCTCGCTCGCTGCGCTGTTGAGCATCTGGGGCAGCGTCGAGATCGAGCGCCAGTTCGAACAGGTCTTCGGCACGCTGGTCGGCATGTGCGCAGGCGACCGCGCGGGCGACGCCTGTGCCGCCTTCCGGCAGGTCGAACGCACGCTGCTCGAACGCGTCGCCGTGATGCTGCTGCTGCAGGGCCTCTGTTTCGCCGTCATTGTCGCCGGCATGATGCTGATCGCGCAGCGTGCCCACCGCATCCTGGTCAAGCGCACCGAAGCCGCTCTTGCGCTGATGCCGGACAGCTCACGCAGCCGCGGCCGCGACGAGATCGAACGCCTGGTCGACAGCCTGGCGGAACTGAGCGCACGCCAGGCCGGTTTCGAAGCGGAGGGCCGCTGGCGGCAGCAGGCCAGCAGCGAACAGTTGCGCCGCAAGACCCAGGCCTTGCAGACCCTGCATCAGGTGGCCCGCATGTTCACCGACGGCGACGTGTCCGAGTTCAGCCTGCGCAACGGCCTCGTCCTGCTCGAAAGTTCGCTCGGCGCGCGCACCGTGGCGCTGCGCCTGAGCACGCCGGCGCACAAGGCGCTCGGCACCGGACCGCTGCTGGGCACGCACGGCGAGCCGGCCATCGTGCGCCAGCTCGAGGTGGAACAGGACGCCCGCGAAGTGAGCGCACGCGTGCTGCCGCCGTCGCCGGACTGCCCGGTCCATTCCCTGATCGTGCCGGTGTGCCGTGGCGACGTGTCGGTCGGCACGCTGGTGATCGAATTTCCCGAATCGGCGCGCGTGGACGACCTCCAGGTACATCTTGCCGAAAGCTTCGCGCATCTGGCGGCGCTGGCCATCTCCAGCGTCAGCCGAAGTCAGGAGGAAAGACGGGTCGCGCTGATGGAGGAGCGCAGCGCCATCGCCGGCGAACTGCACGATTCGCTGGCGCAGTCGCTGGCCTACATGAAGATCCAGGTCGCGCGCCTGCAGCGGGGCCTCGACCGCGAGAAGCACCCGACCGACGTCGCACAGGCCGCGCGCGAACTGCGCGAGGGGCTGTCCGCCGCCTACCGCGAAGTGCGCGAACTGATCGCCGCCTTCCGCGTCCGCATGGGGCCGGGCGGGCTGCTGTCCACGGTGCAGGACACCGTGGACGACTTCGCACAGCGCAGCGGGCTGGACATCAGCTTCGTGCACGATCTCGGCCGCTGTCACCTCGAAGTGAACGAGGAATTCCACGTCATGCAGGTGATCCGCGAAGCGCTGTCGAACACGGTGCGCCACGCGCGCGCCTATCATGTGTGGGTGAGCATCCACTACGGCCCGGAACACCTGCTCACCGTGGTCGTCGATGACGACGGCCGAGGCCTGACCAACCCCTATGCCGAAAGCAACCACTACGGCCTGAGCATCATGCGCGAACGCGCGCACTCGCTCGGCGGCGAGGTGACGGTCGACCATCGGCCGGGCGGCGGAACGCGGGTACAGCTCACCTTCTCACCGCAGAAACTGCCGGCCGGACGCCTGACGGAAAGCACTCCATGAGCATACGCATACTGCTGATCGACGACCACCCTCTGTTCCGCAAGGGCGTAGCGCAACTGGTGCGCGCCGACGACGAACTGGAACTGGCGGGCGAAACCAGCGACGGCGCCGGTGGCCTCGCACTGGCTGCCGAACTCGACCCCGACCTCATCCTGATCGATCTCAACATGAAGTCGATGAACGGCATCGAAACATTGCGCCAGTTGAAGGCCGCCGGCACGCGCGCGCGCTGCGTCATGCTCACCGTGTCGGACGACGAGCGCGACGTGCTCGACGCCATGAAAGCCGGCGCCGACGGCTATCTGCTGAAGGACATGGAACCGGAAGAACTGTGCGCCCGCATCAAGCAGTCGGTGGGCGGCAATGTGGTGCTGGACGCCAGCGTCGCCGGCCTGCTCGCGCACGCGCTCAACGCCCCGCCCGCCGCCTCGCACAGCGACCTCACCGAACGCGAGCGCGAAATCCTCGGCCTGCTGGCCGACGGTCGCAGCAACAAGGAAATCGCCCGCGTGCTGGGCATTTCCGACGCCACGGTGAAGGTGCACATCAAGCATCTTCTGCGCAAGCTGAACATGAAGAGCCGGCTCGAAGCGGCGGTGTGGGCCCTGCAGAACCCGCAGTTCAGGCAAATGATGGCGGGTTGAGGCTACCGTCGCTCGCCACCGGCATCCGCTCGCGATGATGCACGGGGTAAAGGAGATGGCTCGTGGTGCTGCTGCCCGCGGCACGGCTCGTGCGGTTGCTTCTCATCGTCGGGCCATGGGTTTGCTCCCGCGAAGCGGCTGGTCAGGTTGGCCCGGGGTTGTGAAAGAGTGATGGAAAAGAAATCGGATGGCCGCTGACGGGGAATGTTGCTGCGTCCCCGATATACGCGATATACGCTGTGCGCCTGTTCCGGCGTCTGGCTCGATTCGAGCTGGCCGTAGTAGTCGTAGCGGAACTGCCAGGTGCGGCCCAGCGCATCGCTGCGGCTCAGTTCGTTGCCGAAGTCGTCCCAGGTCGAGCTCTGCTGCAGCTTGAGCGTGGCATCCGCAAAGTTGCACTGGGTGCCGGTCGTATCCGTCGTCGGGCCCGCCCACACCTCCGTCAGGTTCGACAAGCCGTCGAAGCGGTAGCAGGTCTGCAGCCGCTGACCCCCATCGTCCGCCTCCGACAGCGTGCGCACGATGCGGCCCCATGCGGCGCGGTCGCGCCCCATTCCACCACTCGTCGGGTCAAGGGCTTGTTCCCGCGTAGCGGCTGGTCAGGTGCTTCGGGTTGTGAAAGAGCGGTGGAAAGAAGTTCGGACGAGCACTGACAGGAAATGTGGCTGCGTCCCCGATATACTCGTCGCTTGAAGCCCTCGTGGGGCTGGCACGGGCGCTGCACGCCAGCCCGGATCAACGGGTGTTCGACGAGAGCGAGCGCGGACCGTCGGACGATCTGCGACTGCAGTTCGAGGCGGTCAGCCACATGCCCGACGAGGACCGGCGCATCGTCAAGGCGCTGCTCGACGGAATGATCGTGAAGTACCAGACCAAGCAGATGGTCGGCAACTTGAGCAGCTAAGGAACGAGGCCCCGACGATGACCACCGTACAAATTACCTTGCCCGACGAACTGGCGCAGAAGGCTGCCAGCGCGGGCTTGCTTTCGGCCGAGGCGATGGAGGCAATGCTGCGCGAGCAGTTGCGCCGCCGCGCCGGCAATGCGCTGCAAGCAATGTGGCAGCGCGCACCGCAAGAGGAACTCACCCCGGAGATCGAGCAGGAGATCGTCGAGGAGGTGCGCAAGGTGCGCGCCGAGCGGCGCCTGCGCGAGGCGAGTTGATGGCAGGTTCAGCGCATCGGCCGCTGCGGCTGGTGCTCGATACGAACGTCGTGGTGGCCGGCTTGCTGTGGCATGGGCCGCCTCGGCGCTTGATAGATCTGGCCATCGAGGGCGACGCCGTCGACCTCTTCAGCAGCCCCGTGTTGCTCGACGAGCTGGCGCACACGCTCAGCTATGCGAAGTTCGCCGCTCGCATCCGCAGCTTCGGCACCAGCATCGAGGCGCTGGTCGCGCAGTACACGGCACTGGTATCGTTGGTGACGCCGGCCACCGTGCCGCGCGTGGTGGCCAACGATGCCGACGACGATCACGTGATCGCCGCCGCCGTCGCGGCGCGCGCCGAGTTGATCGTCACCGGCGACCGCAAGCACCTGCTGCCCATCGGCAGCCATCGCGGCATTGCCATCGTCGCCGCTCGCGAGGTCGTCGAGCGAATCGCAGCGGGGACGTAGCGCATGGATCTCAGCTACCGTTTCAAAGCCGACAAGCGGACGGCCCCGACGTCACCGTCCAGTGCCCGCCGCTGGCTCTCGTCTCGCCGTTGTTCAGCGTGGCCGGGGAATTGTTGCCACGTCCCCGATAAACCACGACCCCGTGGCTGTCGCGGTGCTCATCGACCAGCCCGTACATCACTTCAAACGGCGGTCGAGCTCCGCCTGGGCGAAAAACGCGCTGGCAAGCTTCAGGATCTCGTTGGCGCGGCGAAGCTCCTTGACCTCGCGTTCCAGATCCTTGATGCGCTGCGCATCCGCCGTCGTCACGCCCGGACGCGCGCCCGCGTCGACTTCCGCCTGCTTGACCCAATCCAGCAGCGTCTGCGGCACGCAACCAATCTTCGGTGCGATCGATTCGACCGCCGCCCACAACGACGGGTACTCCCCGCGGTGCTCCTGCACCAGCCTGACAGCACGCTCGCGAACGTCAGGTGAGGACTTCGATGATCTCTTCATGGCTCCATCTTCTCAAGAGTTGGAGCCTCCGCAAAATCCGGGGCGGTTCAAGCGTTACGCTAGCTTTGCATCGAGCAACCCCTGCCTAAGCGCCTTCGCGTGGGCTGCGATGAATGGCGGAGGAAGTGCGTTACCAATCATTAGAGCAATCGCCTCCTTGCCATGCCTAACATCGAAGCGGTACCGCTTCGGGAAGCCCTGGAGCACAGCTGCTTCTCGCAACGTGATGGTTCGATTCTCTGCGGGGTGTAAGAACCGCCCCTTTGACGGGTTGTGGCAGCCACTAGTGATAGTTGGTGCGACGTCATCCCAGCGCATACGACCATACACGTCACTGAACCCGTCACTTCGCTGGTGGCATCCAAGCTGCAATCGTTTCGGCAAATCACTCCGACTACCACCGTTCTTCGGCACCAATGCGATCAAATCCCGAACGCGTTTAGATCGGTTCTCACCAAGGGCATGCAGAGGATCCCCTTCAAGATCCGCCGCCTGCAAGCTGGCGAGCGCCTCGCGAACCGTAATGCGACGCTTAGCAGTGGACGCCACGAATGGCTGGTGCACCCTAGAAGCCAGCATGATCAGCCGCTTGCGCCTCTGCGGGACCAAGTAGTCGGCCGCATCCAGCACGTGCACAACGGTCTGATAACCGATGCCATGCAATGAATCGCGCATCTGAAGGAAGCGCCCGTCCTGCGCCAACGCCGGCACGTTCTCGAGCATCACAGTCTTCGGGACCATTGCCGAAACAAACCTCAAGAAGTCGGCCACCAAGTCATTGCGTTCATCGGAGACTGACACGTGCTTGTTCTTGGTACGCAAACGGGAGAAGCCTTGACAAGGCGGGCAGCCCGCCAGCAGGTCAAGTTCACCAGGCTGAAGCCCCACATCCGTGAGGATCACCTGGGGGTCAAGGCGCCGAATGTCCTCCGCATAAAGGCGCACTTTCGGATGGTTCAGCCTGTAAGTCTCCTGAGCCTTGCGGTCAACCTCAACGGCAGCCTCCACGGAGAAGCCGGCCTTGCGCAGCCCCACGCTAAGCCCCCCACAGCCACTGAACAGGTCAATGGCCCTCAGCGACGCCTCGCCTCTTGTTCTAGATCGATCCATAAGTTTTGAGAGACCTCGCAGCGAACTATATGGCACACCAAGCACAGAGTCACCGCGCCACATCAACGGCAGCGAGGTATCTTTCAAGGATCTCTGCGAGCTGGCACAAGTCGCTTGAACGGCCGCGATTGTTTGCTAGGAGCCAGAGCCCGTGTGATCAACGGCCTCGCCGACACCGCATCGCCTCACAGCGCCACCGCGTCGCTTCGAAGCCTTACCTTCCATGCTGTGCAGACGCAGCAGGAGTGTGATCTTTACCTGCAGCCCTTAGGACGAGCATTTCTGAACGGGGCGTGGTTATGGAGCGCACATTCTTCCCAATCCAAGTCAAATAGTCACGCTGAAAAGCTCGGGCACCATGGATACGCGAATTAGGTAAGCTGGCGGGCGCCACTGCCGCCATTCGAGTGTCGCCGGGCAACGGCCGAGGCAGACCTCCGGAGACGACGATGAAACGAAGATCGCGAGACTGAAATGAGGACGAACGACTTCGAGCCGGCCAGGGCCGGAAGCAGCCGCTTGCCCCGGAATGGGGGTTTCTACAGCGTCGTTAGTTTGCCACAACAGATGTCAGACTCTCTTAGCAGGATCACTGAGCCGCCCGCCTCACTGGACAAGGCGCTCTGAGCTTGCCCCCGAAAATCATATCCCTTGCTGAGTGATTCACAATGCAGGCAAG
>CAZKRN010000013.1:0-112332 GCA_964555165.1 uncultured Methyloversatilis sp.
ACGCCTCCTGCGAGTGCCACACCTGCACGCACTACACGCGCGCCTACCTGCACCATCTGCACCGCTGCAACGAAATGCTGGGCGCGCGGCTCAATACGCTGCACAACCTGCACTTCTACCAGCAGTTCACACGCGAGGCGCGCGAGGCCATCGAAGCCGGCCTCTTTGCAGGGTGGTCCGCGGCCTTCCTTGCCGACCGTCGGCGGGGGGTGTGATCGTTCTCCCCGGCACCCTCTCGCGCGAGAACGGGATTACGGGTGTTCAAGAGCGGCGGCTTCCGCCTCCGGATCCTGCGCCGCACCGCGAGCAGATCCTGCGCGTCGGAGCCTGTCGGACACGGCTGATATACTCGCGAGCTTTCCAATAAGTCCAACCGGAGATCAACGTGTTCATTTCCCCCGCCTACGCGCAAGCCGCCGCCGGCGCCGACCCGACTGGCGGCATCATGGGTTTGCTGCCCATCATCCTGATGTTCGTGATGCTGTGGTTCCTGATGATCCGTCCGCAGATGAAGCGCGCTAAGGAACACAAGTCCATGGTCGAAGCGCTGGCCAAGGGCGACGAAGTGGTCACCCAGGGTGGCATCGCCGGCCGCATCACGAAAGTGGGCGACAACTTCGTGTCCGTCGAACTGGCCCCCAATGTCGAAGTCGCCGTTCAGCGCCAGTCCATCTCCACCGTGCTGCCGAAAGGCACGCTGAAGGCACTCTGAGCCGGACCGGTCCGTGCCGGTGGCGAAACGTCGCCGGCAAACCTCCCCCCACCCTCCTTCCCGTCCTGCAATGAACCGCTACCCGCTCTGGAAAAACGCGCTGGTCATCGTCGCGCTGCTGCTCGGGCTGATCTACACCCTGCCCAATTTCTTCGGCGAAGCGCCCGCCGTGCAGGTATCGACCGCACGTACCGGCGTGGTACTCGACAATGCGCTCATGTCCAGGGTCGAAACGGCACTGAAGGACGCCGCCATCTCTCACACCGGACTGACTCTGGATACCACCGGCGTGCGCGTGCGTCTGGCCGACACCGACACCCAGCTGAAGACACGCGACGTACTGGAGCAGGCACTGAATCCGGACGCCGCCGACAGCCAGTACGTGATCGCACTCAACCTGTTGTCGAAGTCACCGGACTGGCTGCGTGGCTTCGGTGCGCTGCCGATGTACCTCGGCCTGGATCTGCGCGGTGGCGTGCACTTCCTGCTGCAGGTGGACATGAAGGGCGCGATGACCAAACGCCTGGATTCCATGGCTTCAGACCTGCGCACACAGTTGCGCGAGAAGAATATCCGGCACGGCGGCATCAATCGCGAAAGCAACGCCATCGTGCTGCGTTTTCGCGATGCAGCCGGCCGCGACGCCGCACGCGGCACGATAGAGTCCGTGCTGCCCGACATGAACTGGGTGACGAGTGAATCCGGTGCCGACTTCGTGATCACCGGGCGCATGAAGGAAATCGCCGAAAAGGACATCCGCGAGTCGGCGATCAAGCAGAACATCCTGACGCTGCAGAAGCGCGTGAATGAACTGGGCGTGGCGGAACCGGTCATCCAGCAGCAGGGCGCCGACCGCATCGTCGTGCAACTGCCCGGCGTGCAGGACGTGGCAAAGGCCAAGGACCTGATCGGCCGCACCGCCACGCTGGAGGTGCGACTTGTCGATCAGGAAGCGATGCTGAGCGGCAATTTCGACGGGCTCGAGGTCTATCCGGAACGCTCGCGCGGCGGCGATATCAACCGGGTACCGGTGAAGAAGCAGGTCATCCTGACGGGCGAGCGCTTCGAAACCGCGCAGGCGGCCTTCGACGACAACAACCGTCCGGCCGTGGCGGTGAAGCTCGACTCGACCGGCGGTCGCATCATGCGTACGGTCACCCGCGAGAACCTGAAGAAGATGATGGCCATCCTGCTGTTCGAGAAAGGCCGGGGCGAGGCAATCTCGGTCGCCACCATCCAGGGCGAGTTCGGCGACCGCTTCCAGATCACCGGCCAGTTCAGTCCGCAGGAAACGAACACGCTGGCCATCCTGATCCGCTCCGGCGCGCTGGCTGCGCCGATGGACATCATCGAGGAACGCGTGATCGGCCCGTCGCTCGGCGCCGAGAACATCGAGAAGGGCTTCAACTCGACTCTGTGGGGCTTCATCGCCATCGCCGTGTTCATGATCGGCTACTACATGGTGTTCGGGTTCATCTCGTCCGCCGCACTGGCCGCCAACCTGCTGTTCCTGATCGCGCTGCTGTCGCTGCTGCAGGCCACACTGACTCTGCCCGGCATCGCGGCCATCGCGCTGACGCTGGGTATGGCCATCGACGCCAACGTGCTGATCAACGAGCGCGTCCGCGAAGAGCTGCGCAACGGCGTCAGCCCGCAGGCGGCCATCAGTTCCGGCTACGAGCGCGCATGGGCGACCATTCTCGACTCCAACGTCACCACCCTCATCGCCGGCCTGGCGCTGCTCATTTTCGGTTCCGGCCCGGTGCGCGGCTTCGCCGTCGTGCATTGCCTCGGCATCATGACTTCGATGTTCAGTGCCGTCGTGGTGTCGCGCGCGCTGGTAAACGTCGTCTATGGCCGGGCCCGCAAGCTCGAAAAGCTGTCCATCGGCACGATCTGGAAACCGGGCGCAGGCGCCTGAACGCATACAAGGAAAGCTGAACAGCCATGGAATTCTTCCGTATCCGGCGCGATATCCCCTTCATGCGCCACGCGCTGGTGTTCAACATCGTTTCACTGGTGACCTTCCTGCTCGCGGTGTTCTTCCTTGCCACGCGCGGCCTGCATCTGTCGGTGGAATTCACCGGCGGTACGCTTATGGAAGTCGCCTACAGCGAAGCGGCCGATCTGAATGCAGTACGCAAGTCGCTGACCGACAGCGGCTTCAGCGACCCGCAGGTGCAGAATTTCGGCACCGCCCGCGACGTGCTGATCCGCCTGCCGCTGGTCAAGGACAGCGACTCGGCCAAGGTGAGCCAGCAGGTGATGGCCACGCTGTCCGCCGGCGAGGGCGCGAAGCCCGAACTGCGCCGGGTCGAGTACGTCGGCCCGCAAGTCGGCAAGGAACTGGCCGCCGACGGCTCTCTCGCCCTGATGCTGGTGATCATCGGCATCATGATCTACTTGGCGATGCGCTTCGAGTGGCGCTTCGCGGTGTCGGCCATCATCGCCAACCTGCACGACGTGGTCATCATCCTCGGCTTCTTCGCCGCCTTCCAGTGGGAATTTTCGCTGCCGGTGCTGGCGGCCGTGCTGGCCGTGCTGGGCTATTCGGTCAACGAATCGGTGGTGGTGTTCGACCGCGTGCGTGAAGTGTTCCGCAACGCGCGCAAGCGCACGATGAGCGTGCCGGAAGTGCTGGACCACGCGATCACCAGCACCATTTCACGCACCATCATCACCCACGGTTCGACGCAGATGATGGTGCTGTCGATGCTGCTGTTCGGCGGCGAAGCGCTGCACTACTTCGCGGTCGCGCTCACCATCGGCATCCTGTTCGGCATCTATTCTTCGGTACTGGTGGCAAGCCCGCTGGTCATGTGGCTGGGTGTGAAGCGCGAGCAACTGGTGAAGCCGGTCAAACAGAAGCAGGAAGCGGTGGTCTGAGCACAGCCCCTGCACCCGAAAAGAAACCCGGCCGCGGCCGGGTTTCTTTTTGTCTGCACGTTGCGATCAGGGCTGTGCGAATACCTGCTTCACACGCAGGGTCTGACCGCTCTCGATCAACGCGATCAGACGGTCGATGTTCGGATGCTTTCCGGGATTGGCCTGTGCGTCCATCGTGTGCTCGGCATAGATCTCCAGCGCCTGCTTCGCCGCATCCGGCGTGATCGCGCCGTGAAGCTGGGCAAGGTGGTTGTAGACGGCCAGCGAGCCGGCCTGGCCGGGCTTGTTCTCGATGGTGGCGACCACTTCGCCGGCCGCGTCCAGAAGTTGCAGCGCCGACAGATGCGACACGCCGGGCAGCGTCTTCAGGGTTTCCGCAAAACTCATCGTCCGTTCTCCGCAATCAGATGGCGCGCGCCAGACGGGCCGCGTCGCCGGTATAGCTCGCCGGCGTCATCGCCAGCAGCCGGTCGCGCTCGGACTGCGGCAGGTCGAGTCCGGCAATGAAGGTCTGCAGGCCTTCGCGCGTGATTCCGCGACCACGGGTCAGTTCCTTCAGCTGCTCGTACGGGTTGGCGATGCCGTAGCGGCGCATGACGGTCTGCACCGGCTCGGCCAGCACTTCCCAGCAGGCATCGAGATCGGCGGCCAGCGCGGCCGGTTCGGCCAGCAGTTTGCCCAGTCCGCGCGACAGCGAATCCAGTGCCAGTACGCTGTAGCCGAAAGCCACGCCCATATTGCGCAGCACGGTCGAATCGGTCAGGTCGCGCTGCATGCGCGACACCGGCAGCTTCTCCGACAGGTGCCGCAGCACCGCATTGGCCAGACCGAGATTCCCCTCGGCGTTCTCGAAGTCGATCGGGTTCACCTTGTGCGGCATGGTCGAACTGCCGATCTCGCCTTCCTTCAGCTTCTGCTTGAAGTAGCCGAGCGAGATGTACATCCAGAAGTCGCGCGCGGCGTCGAGCAGGATGGTGTTGGCGCGGCCCATCGCGTCGAACAGTTCGGCCATCGCGTCATGGGGTTCGATCTGGATGGTGTACGGGTTGTATTCGAGGCCGAAGGATTCGATGAACTCGCGGTTGAACAGTGCCCAGTCGACCTCCGGATAGGCCGACAGGTGGGCGTTGTAATTGCCCACCGCGCCGTTGAACTTGGCGGTGAGGCTGACCGCAGCGACGCGCGCGCGGGCGCGCATCAGCCGTGCCGCGATATTCGCCATTTCCTTGCCCAGCGTGGTCGGACTGGCCGGCTGGCCGTGCGTGCGCGACAGCATCGGCAGCTCGGCCAGTTCGTGCGCCATGCCGCGCAGACGCTCGATCACCGCATCCAGCGCCGGCAAGAGTACTTCGCTGCGCGCCTCGTTCAGCATCAGCGCATGCGACACATTGTTGATGTCTTCCGAGGTACAGGCGAAGTGGATGAATTCCGACACGCCGGTGACTTCGGCATTCATTGCCAGGCGTTCCTTCAGCCAGTACTCCATCGCCTTCACATCATGGTTGGTACGCGCCTCTATGGTCTTGATCGCGGCCGCATCGTCGACGCCGAAATCACGGATGACGGCATCGAGTTCATCCAGCGTGGATTGCGAGAAAGCCCTTACTTCGGGAATCTGCGGGCTGGAGGCCAACGCACGCAACCAGGCGATTTCGACGCGGACACGGTTGCGGATCAGTCCGTACTCGCTGAAATGGCCGCGCAAGGGATCGAGCTTGGCAGCGTAGCGGCCGTCCAGCGGCGACAGCGCGGAAAGGGTGTGGGCACTCATGAGGAAACCTGCGGGAAAAGGGGGAATGGTTGGCCGGAGGCCACAGCGCGCGGTGCACCGTGCAGCCGGTCGCGAATTTTATCATGCGCGAGCGGGTACCCCGACACGGCAGAGCGGGGCTGGACGTTATACTCACAGCGTCTTCAGATGGTACCGCCCATGAAACTCGTCGGATCCCTCACCAGCCCCTACGTGCGCAAGGCGCGCGTCGTACTTGCCGAAAAGAAGATCGACTGCGAACTGGTGATCGATTCTCCATGGGTGGAAGATACTGGCGTGCCCGAGGTCAACCCCTTGGGCAAGATTCCGGTGCTGGTGCTTGACGACGACACCTGTCTGTTCGACTCGCGGGTGATCGTCGAGTACCTCGATGGCGTTGCGCCGAACAACAAGCTGCTGCCCGCGATGGCGCGCGAACGGGCGCTGGTCAAGCGCTGGGAAGCGCTGGCCGACGGAATGACCGATGCAGCTGTCACCATCGTGCTGGAAAACCGCCGCAGCGACGGAGAACGCAGCGCGGCCTGGGTCGAGCGCCACAAGCTCAAGATTGGCCGCGCACTGGACGCGCTCTCGAAGGATCTTGCCGACAATGCCTGGTGCCACGGCAACGGCATCACGCTGGCCGACATCGCGGTTGGAGCCGCGCTGGGTTACCTTGATTTCCGCATGCCGGAGACCGACTGGCGCAGCGCGTATCCCAATCTGGCCCGACTGCAGGACAAACTGATGCAGCGCGCTTCCTTCACCGACACCGTGCCGCGAGAATAGGGCGTTCGCATCCTGCCCTTGTCGCCAACCCCCGTATGTCCGGCCTGTCGACCCGCTGTGTCGGCTGCCGCCCTTGACGGCGAAAACCGTTTTCAGGGGGTCGACGAGTCGATGATGCCGCCACCCAGACAGACCTTGCTTTCATACACCACCACGCTCTGACCCGGCGTGACCGCCCACTGCGACTCGGCAAACACGATTTCGCAGCGTGTGGCGTCGACCGCATCGATACTGCACGGCGCGTCCGGCTGACGATAGCGGGTCTTGGCCGCGTATACCCATTGGGTATGCGGCGAAGCACCCGACACCCATGACAGATCGGTCGCCACGAGGCGGCCGGACAGCAGCGCCGGATGGTCGTGACCACGTACCACGTAAAGCACGTTTCTTTCCATGTCCTTGCGTGCCGAATACCAGGCTTCGTGCTCTCCGGCGTCGTCCGCCATACCTTTGAGACCGCCGATGCCCAGACCCTTGCGCTGGCCGACGGTGTGGTACATCAGACCTTCATGGCGTCCGAGCACACGGTCGCTGTCGAGGTCGCGGATGTCGCCCGGCGTGACCGGGAGATAGCGCTGCAGGAACTCCCGGAACGGCCGTTCGCCGACGAAACAGATGCCGGTCGAATCCTTCTTGGCCGCGTTCGCCAGCCCGGCGTCGGCAGCGATGCGGCGCACGTCGCGCTTGTACAGGTGACCGACCGGAAACAGCGTGCGTGACAACTGGGCCTGGTTCAGCCGGTGCAGGAAATAGCTCTGGTCCTTGTTGCCGTCCTCACCCTTGAGCAACTGGAAACGGCCCTCGAACTCGCGAACCTGCGCGTAATGACCGGTGGCGATGCGGCTGGCACCGAGTTGCATCGCGTGGTCGAGAAAGGCGGCGAACTTGATCTCGGCATTGCACAGCACGTCCGGATTCGGTGTGCGGCCGGCCTGGTATTCGCGCAGGAAACTGGCGAATACACGGTCCTTGTACTCGGCCGAGAAATTGACCACCTCAAGGTCCATGCCGATCACGTCGGCCGCAGCCACGGCATCGACCAGATCCTGCCGCGTGGAACAGTAGTCCTCGGTGTCGTCGTCTTCCCAGTTCTTCATGAACAGGCCGACCACTTTGTAGCCAGCCTGTTTCAGCAGCAGCGCCGACACCGACGAATCGACGCCGCCCGACATGCCCACCACCACGGTTTCGCCATCTCCGGGTGCAATACCCGCCAGTGCTTCATTCATCCGGGTAGCTCCCGTTCTTCCATTCGTCGATGTCCATCACGACTGCCGGTTCGGCATGGTCGCGAAACCAGGTATCCACGGCCCAGCGATGGCCGCTTCCCGTCTCTTCGACGGTCGCGCTGAAGTGCTGCATGATGAGCCAGCTGCGCCGCCGCTCGATGCCTGACACGCGGTGGAAACGCAGTGCACTGGCCTGCTGCAGCCGTTCCAGCATGCGCTCCGTAGTGTGCGCATGGTCGATGCAGTCCATGCGCCCGTATGCACCGTCGTCCAGGAAATCGCCCGCACGATCCACATGGATGGGCGACTGCTCGCCGGCCCAGCGATACATCCGGGCGACGGCGCCGGCGAGGCGCTCTCGTTCCTCCGCCGCGTCCGCGGCCTGCAGCAAGCCGTCACGCAGCAAGGCCATGTGCTGTTGGCTGTAGGAAACGGTTTGAGTGGCAACGCAGCCATAGTTGAAACAGAGCTCGAGTTCGACGGCGTCGTCCGCCTGCAATGGCGATGTCGCCAGCAGCAGCGGCAACGCGTGCAGCACAAGGCGCATCAGGAAAAGTGCCGCACGGTCGCCAGAGGCAGACGCACACCCGACAGCCAGTCCCGAACGCAGGCCATGACCAGCGGACTGCGGTGACGATCGCGGCTCGCTTCGATTTCCGCCGGCGTCATCCAGATCGCGCGGACGATGCCGTCGTCCAGCGCGCGTCCGGCAATCTGTTCGCCGGCATCGCCCGAGAAGGCAAAGCGCAGATAGGTGACTTCCCCATCCGGCCGCCGCCATTGATAGATGGCAACCAGTTCGCGCGGCACGAATGGATGGGCGGTTTCCTCCATTGCCTCGCGCGCGCAGGCATCGACCAGGGATTCGCCCTCTTCGAGATGGCCGGCCGGCTGGTTCAGCATCAACCCGGCAGAGGTGTGCTCTTCGACCAGCAGGAAGCGGCCCTTGTCCTCGATCAGGGCGGCCACCGTGACGTTGGGTTTCCAGATGCGTTCGCTCATGCCGCGATTTTAACGCGGCAGACACGTCCAAGCGCCGCCGGATCACCAGCTTCGGCTAAAATCACGGGTTTACCGCAATCTCTGGAGTGTTTCCCATGTCGATGGCCGACCGCGACGGTTATATCTGGTACGACGGCAAGATGGTGCCCTGGCGCGAGGCCACCACGCACGTACTGACGCATTCCCTGCATTACGGTCTCGCGGTCTTCGAAGGCGTACGCGCCTACAACACGGAAATCGGCACGGCCATCTTCCGCCTCAAGGAACACACGGACCGGCTGTTCAATTCGGCCCACATCTACATGATGAAGATGCCGTACAGCCGCGAAGAACTGATGGAAGCGCAACTCGAAGTGGTGCGCGCCAACAAGCTGGAATCCTGCTACATCCGTCCGATCGCCTTCTTCGGCTCGGAAAAGATGGGGATTTCCACGCGCGGCGCCTCGGTGCACGTGTCGATCGCCGCCTGGCCCTGGGGCGCCTACCTCGGTGAGGACGGCCTGAAGCGCGGCATCCGCGTGAAAACCTCGTCCTACTCGCGCCACCACGTCAATGTGTCGATGTGCCGCGCCAAGTATTCCGGTACCTACGCGAACTCCATCCTCGCCAACATGGAAGCGACCGAACACGGCTACGACGAGGCGCTGCTGCTCGATGTCGATGGTTTCGTCGCCGAAGGCGCGGGCGAGAATCTTTTCGTGATCAAGGACAACAGGATCTACGAACCGGAAATCGCGTCGGCCCTGGTCGGCATCACCCGCGCGTCGGTAATCGAGATCGCCGCCGAACTGGGTTATCAGGTCGTGTCCAAGCGGCTGACCCGCGACGACATCTACACCGCCGACGAGGCTTTCTTCACCGGCACTGCGGCCGAAGTGACGCCGATCCGCGAACTGGACGGCCGCATCATCGGTGCCGGCAGCCGTGGCCCGATCACCGAGAAGATCCAGACCCGCTTCTTCGACGTGGTGAACGGCCGCGCGCCGGAATACCATCGCTGGCTGAGCAGGATCTGAACTCAGGTGGACCATTTTCCGCGCATCTTTCCCGTTCGGAGCACATTGCCATGACCCAAGCCGGTACCGATTCCAGCCGCGACCGCGCGCGCGAAATCGAAGTCAGCGCGAAAGACCTTCCGCTGCATTGTCCGCTGCCCGACGCTCCTCTGTGGGCACGCCATCCGCGCGTCTTCCTCGACGTGAGCAAGACCGGGCAGGCGGCCTGCCCCTACTGCGGCACGCGCTACAGCTACCACGGTCCGGCAGTTGCCGGCCACTGAGCGGCGCGCGGATGGAAGTCCGGCGCAAGAACTTCTTCGCCTCGCCACAGGAGGCCGAATCCGCTTTCTACGACGCGCGCAACCGCGGTGACATCGAAGGCATGATGGCGGTCTGGGCGGACGAGGAAGACATCGTATGCATACTGGCAGGCGGTCCGCGTGCCAGTGGCTACGACGCCGTACGCGAAGTCTGGCGACGAGCGTTCGCGGGCGCGCATGCCGACGTGCGCATCGGTAACGCGGTCGTCATCCAGGGCGCGCTGCAGGCCATACACAGCGTGCATGAAACATTGAGCGTGGCAGGCGAACGCGCGCCGCGCGCACCCCTCGCCGTAACCAATGTATTCATGCGCGGGCCACTGGGCTGGCATATGGTTCTGCATCACGCGTCGGTAATGCCGGCGGCCCAGGACGGCGGCGACGCACCGAAGACGCTGCACTGAGAAGCGGGCACCGGGACGTCGCGCTCCGCGCTCTCGTCCGCGCCCCGCGACGGAAAGTCTCCCGAACTTGAGCACACCGCCGCCCTACCGCCCCGCACCCTGGCTGCCCGGCGGCCACGCCCAGACCATCTGGCCGCGTTTCATCCCGCAGGCCATGCCGGCACTGACGCGTGAGCGCATCGATACGCCGGATGGCGATTTCGTCGATATCGACTGGCTGCCGCGGCAAGCCGGCCAACCACTGGTACTGCTTTTCCACGGTCTGGAGGGCAGTTCGGGCAGCCACTACGCCCGATCGACCATGCACGCACTGGCCGCACGCGGCTGGAATGGCGCCGTCGTCCACGCCCGCGGTTGTTCCGGCGAACCCAACCGGTTGTTGCGCGCCTACCACTCCGGCGACAGCGCGGAACTGGACTGGCTTCTGCCACGCATCGTGTCGCGCAACGAAGGCCGGGCGGTATTCGCGATCGGCGTTTCGCTGGGCGGAAACGTGCTGTGCAAGTGGCTGGGCGAACAGGGGCAGGCAGCGTCGAAATGGCTTGCCGCCGCCGCGGCCGTCTGTGCTCCGGTGGAACTTGGCGCGGCCGGCCGCGCGCTCGATCAGGGCTTCAACCGCGTCTATGCGCAGTACTTCCTGCGCAGCATGAAGCCGCGCGCGATGGAGAAGGCGGCACGCTTTCCCGGTCAGATCGATGCCGCCGCGCTGGCCGCGTGCGCGTCGATACGCGGCTTCGACGACGTCTATACTTCGCGCGTCCATGGCTTCCGCGACGCCGAGGACTACTGGACGCGCTGTGCATCGAAGCCGTTGCTGAAGGCCGTGCGCACGCCACTGCTGCTGCTGCAGGCGCTGAACGACCCCATGGTGCCCGCCTGGTCGCTGGCGACCCCGGACCAGCTGTCCCCGGATGTACGGCCGGATTACACCGTGCAGGGTGGTCACGTCGGCTATGTCAGCGGCGCCCCGAAAGGCCGGCTCGACTGGCTGCCGGAAAGAGTGCTGCACTTTTTCGACACCGGCGGCTGAACCGTCCGACAGGGTGGCCGACACCCGCGCCTACAAAGCCGCACGGGCGTCTGCCACCATGCTCAGCGCCACCGCCTCCGCCACCTCGATCCCGTCAACCGCTGCCGACAGGATGCCGCCGGCGTAGCCCGCCCCCTCGCCGGCCGGATAAAGTCCGCGCGTGTTGAGACTCTGGTAGCTCACCGGATCGCGCTTGATGCGGATCGGCGACGAGGTACGCGTCTCGACACCGGTCAGCACCGCGTCATGCATCGCGAACCCCTTGATCTGCCGGTCGAAGGCCGGAAAGGCCTCGCGCATGGCAGTGATCGCATAAGCTGGCAGCGCGGTCGACAGATCCCCCAGCTTCACACCGGGTGTGTAGCTGGGCACCACTTCGCCGAGCGCACTCGACCGTCTGCCCGCAACGAAATCACCGACCAGCTGGCCCGGCGCACTGTAGTCGCCACCACCCAGTTCAAATGCGCGCGACTCCCAGTGCCGCTGGAAATCGACGCCGGCCAGTGGATGGCCCGGATAGTCCTCGTGCGAAATGCCGACCACGATGCCGGCATTGGCATTGCGCTCGTTGCGCGAATACTGGCTCATGCCGTTGGTGACGACACGCCCCGGTTCCGAGGTCGCCGCCACCACGGTACCGCCGGGACACATGCAGAAGCTGTACACCGAGCGGCCGTTCTTCGCGTGATGCACCAGCTTGTAATCGGCGGCGCCGAGCACCGGGTGACCGGCGAAATCGCCAAAGCGGCAGCGGTCTATGAGGCCCTGCGGGTGTTCGACGCGGAAGCCGATGGAAAAGGGCTTCGCTTCGATATACACACCCTTGTCGTAGAGCATTGCGAAGGTGTCGCGCGCACTGTGGCCTATGGCCAGCACAACGTGATCCGTCTCGATGACCTCGCCGTCCGCCAGTCTCACACCGCGCACCGCGCGGTCTTCGATCAACAGCTCATCGACCCGCGACTGGAAGCGGATTTCGCCTCCCAGCGATTCGATCTCGGCACGCATCTTCTCGACCATGCCGACCAGGCGGAAGGTGCCGATATGCGGCTTGCTCACGTACAGGATTTCGTCCGGTGCGCCGGCCTTCACGAACTCCGTGAGCACCTTGCGGCCGTAGTGTTTCGGATCCTTGATCTGGCTGTAGAGCTTGCCGTCGGAAAAGGTACCGGCGCCGCCCTCGCCGAACTGCACGTTCGACTCCGGGTCCAGCACCCGCTTTCGCCACAGGCCCCAGGTGTCCCGGGTGCGCTCGCGCACCGCGCGACCGCGCTCCAGCACGATGGGGCGGAATCCGGTCTGCGCCAGCACCAGTGCGGCAAGAATGCCGCAAGGGCCCATGCCTATCACCACCGGCCGGCGAGCGAGACCGTCCGGCGCATGAGCGACAAACCGGTATTGCGTATCGGGCGTCGGCTGCAGATGTGGCGACGGCTTCTGCGCCCGCAGCACCGCAGCTTCGTCGCGCAGTTCGACATCCAGCGTATAGATCAGATGGATGGCCGAACGGCGACGCGCGTCGTAGCCCCGGCGGAACACACGAACGGCCAGCAGATCGGCATCGTCGATGCGCAGCCGTTCCAGCACGGCGGCGCGAAGCGCCTCCTGCGGGTGGTCGAGCGGGAGCTTTACTTCGGTCAGTCTGAGCATCGAGGCAGGGCCTTGTCTATAAGCCAGGCGCGCAGTTTACCGGTTCGGACGCGGAGACCGGAAAACATGTGTCGTACTCATCCGGAGATCGATGGTTTGCTCGGTACGAAGTGCGTGATGTGTCCGCCCTCCCAACCTCATCGACGAGGGTCCGCGTGCCCGAAGGAGCGTGCATCACCCTCGGCAAAGGCCTCCAAGGCGGGCGACATGGTCTTGCTCCCGATCAAGCGGATCCCCACCGCGCACGCATTCACGCACCTCGATGCGGGCCGCCGCCAGCCGCTCGCCGATCAGCATCGCGGCGGCCATGGCCTGCGCGTTGCCGCACATGAATACGTCCACCGCCGCATAGCCATGTTCGGGCCAGGTATGGATGCTGATGTGGGACTCGGCGAGCAGCAGTACGCCGGTCACGCCCAGCCCGGGGCCGAAGGGGTGGAAGCGCGCGCCGAGTATGCGGGCGCCGGCGGCACGGGCAGCCTCACCCAGCACGGACTCGATCAGTGCGCACCGGGCAAGCGGCGCGGGTTCGACGCCGTACAGATCGAGCAACACGTGATGGCCGATCGGCGGCGCGCTCACTTGTGACCCGACCCCCAGGAAGAACCCGAATCCGAGCTGGAGGAATAGGAGCGCGAACGACCGCCATCGTCGTCGTCGCCATTGATGGCAAGGCTCACGACGAGCAGGAACATTGCGTAGAGGCCGTAAAGCAGGCGTCCCATGGTTCAGTCCGCCGCCTCGTCGCCTGCGCTGCGAACGGGTATCCAGAGCAGGAAAACCATGACACCGGTGACGAACATGGCATCGACGTTGAAGGGCAGCATGAAGCGCATATTCATCACCACCATGAGCACACTGAAGACCCAGGCGATCGGCCTCAGCGCCGCCTTGTCGCCAGCGCCGGCCAGTGCCTGCACCCCGTCGTCGAGCGCATCGCCGGTGCGCACGATGGATGCAAGCTTGCGCCCGGCCCAGCCGGCCACGGTATCCGGATCGACCGGGCACGCCAGCGACCAGCCCAGTTCGTGCGGTCCGCGCTCCAGATTCAGGACCCGATCGCCCTTCACGTATTCACCGATCTCGGTGCGCTCACCGGTGCGGGCTCGCCAGGGGAAGGCGCCCACCACCTGCCGCACCTCCGCGGTATAGAGATGGCGGCGCACATAGGACACTCCGTTCAGCCGCGCCGCGCTGCCGCTGAAGCTTTCGGGCCAGACATCCAGCACCTCGGCACGCTGCCAGCCTTCGCGCGCTTCGATCAGCCAGAGAAAGCCCTTCTGCGGCGCGAACAGCAGGTACTCGTACCACTCCGGCTCGGAGGCAACGTGCGGTACGCCGCAGCGCAGCCAGCCCATGACGCGCCACCCGATGCCGTCGATGGTCAACGTCTCGCCCGCCTGCAGTGTCGCACCGACCGCGCGATCGTCCGCCGTCTGCCGGCGGATCACCTCGGCCTGGCTGGCGGCGAGCAATATCTGCGAACGGCACGACGGGCAGCTCAGATGCTGGGTCACGCCCGGCACCACTGCGGCCGGCGCACCACAGGCCGGACAGAGCAGCGTGGACACGCCCCCCTGAAGGCGGCCGGCGCGCGCAGCCACATCGTCGCCCTCGCGCAGACGCTGGGCACGCAAGGCGGCCAGCGTGACCGCTCGCCCGCGGAACACGGCAGGCGGCAGATCGGAGTAATCCAGCGTCAGGAATTCGTCGCGGTGACGGTAGTCGACGACACGGGCACTCCAGCGCGCGTCGACCGGAAACGGCAGTTCGCCCTCCGCCGCAACGCATTCGGCCGTGCGGATATCGGCGGCGCACCAGAAGATGCCGCCGTGCGACCAGCGATTGCCCGGCTCCACCTTGTCGAACAGCGGCGGACCGATCGCTTGGCCATCCGGTCGGGTGATGACGAACTGGCCGGCAAAATCGCCCAGCCAGCCAGCGCTGCCATCGTCGAAAAGCAGATGCCACTCGTTCCACACGCCGTGCTCGTAGCGCAGCTGTATGCGGCCGACAACGGTGAACCCCTGACCGGCGTACTGGCCCGCGGTCATGATCTGTACCGGCGAATGGTCGTCGATCAGCGCGGCCTGCTTGCCGATGTCGCGCACCGCATCGGCGTCGCGCAGCAGCGTGGTGCGGCAGTAACCGCACACTGCCATGCGCGAGGCGGCCGAACGGAATTCGACCGGTGCCCCGCAGCCGGGGCAGGCCACCCGATACATCGCCATGCGGACGTTCAGCCGCCCGTGATCTGCTTGATCACTTCGGCCTTGGCCGCGTCGTAATCGGCCTGGGTGATAAGCCCTCCGTCGAGCAAGGACTTGAGCTTGCCGAGCCGCAGCTCGGGCGCTTCGGCCGCAAGCGCCGCAACCGGGGCCATGCCGGCCTGTGCCGAGCGCATCGCCTCGGTCATCACCTGCCCCATCGAAAGGCCGGCGCCCAGGCTGGCGCCTATGCCGGCCAGGCCACCTTCGTTCTGGGCCGCCAGCGGAATCGCATTGGCGGTCTGGTACTGGGTGTAGGTGGCCATATTGCCGACCATGCCCATCGATATGCGGGTGTCGAGCGCCTTCTGCAGTTCTTCCGGCAGCGAAATGCTCTCGACCACGAAATTGTCCATGGCCACGCCGTATCGCTCGAACACCGGGGTCATCGCCGCCTTCACCGTTTCGGACATGACACCCAGATTGGCCGCCATATCGAGAAAGGGGGCTTCCGAACTGCCCAGCGTGCTGCTCATGGTCGATACGACGAGATTGCGCAACTGCATTTCCATGTCTTCGACCGCGTAGCGGTCGCGCGTGCCACTGATCTCGGTGAAGAATCTCTTCGGGTCGGCCAGCTTGTACGAATACATGCCGAAGGCGCGCAGCCTCACCATGCCGAAATCCTTGTCGCGCACCGTCACCGCTTGCGGCGTACCCCATTTGCGCCCCAGTTGCAGCCGCGTACTGAAGAAATAGACGTCGCTCTTGAAGGGCGATTCGAACAGCTTGTCCCAGTTCTGCAGATAGGTGAGCACCGGCAACGTGTTCGTGTTCAGCGTGTGCAGGCCGGGTCCGAACACATCGGCCACCTTGCCCTCATTGACGAACACGGCCATCTGGGATTCGCGCACGGTGAGTTTGGCACCGTACTGGATTTCGAAGTCCTGCATCGGATAGCGCCAGGCGAGCACGCCGTCTCCGTCCTCGTTCCACTGCAGTACGTCGATGAACTGCTTCTTGATGAAATCACCGATACCCATGCTCGACTCCTCTAGGAAAGACACGCCGCATTGATCACGCCAACCACCAGCGACACAGTGCCCATCAGCACGCCCATCGCCACATTGTTCGCCTCGATCGCCGCCTTCATTTCCGGCAGGCTGCGCTCGATCAGCAGATAGGCCGCCATCTGCACCACCGCCGCCAGCGTGGCCCAGGCGACGAACATGAAATAGTGGTCGTTGTGCAGGATGCTGGAGGCGACCGTCAGGGAAAAGCCGATGACGGCGCCGGCCAGCGACAGCGCCGCGGCGGTGCAGCCACGGCGGATCAGCGGCAACTCGTGGAAGGGCGTGAAGCGCACATAGATGGCCGCGAAAAGGCCGACCATGACAAGGCCCGACAGCAGGTGCTTCACATAGAGGTAGAACTGATCCACGGGGAGTTGCGGCATGATTGCGCGTCTCGAATCATCTGTGCGCACGCACTCTAGCCGCTGCCCCATGCCGCCGCAATCCCGCCCCGCAACAGAACCGGATGACGATGCGACACCCTGCACGGACGCTGGCGAGCCACGCCACCACGGACTGATCGTTGCCGTCTTCGTGGTCGCCTCCTGCGGCCTGGCATACGAACTGATCGCCGGCGCACTTGCCAGCTATCTGCTGGGCGAATCGGTGCTGCGCTTTTCCACCATCATCGGGGCCTATCTGTTCGCCATGGGCATCGGTTCCCATCTGTCGAAGTACGTCGCCGAAAGGGCGGTGCTGGCCCGCTTCATCGACATCGAACTGATGGTCGGCCTGCTCGGCGGCCTGTCCGCCTGCGCGCTTTTCCTGATCTACGCCTGGGCGGGCTCGCCCTTCCGCGTCTCGCTGTACGCCATCGTGCTGCTGATCGGCGTACTGGTCGGCATGGAAATCCCGCTGGTCATGCGTCTGCTGCACCAGCGCAAACAGGCTTTCGAGGCACTGGTGAGCCGCGTGCTCACCTTCGACTACCTGGGTGCGCTGGCGGTGTCCCTGCTGTTTCCGCTCGTGTTCGCGCCCTTGCTCGGTCTGGCGCGGACGGCCGTGGTGTTCGGTCTGCTCAATGCCGGCATCGGTCTGTGGCTGGCCCACCGCTACCGCACCGAACTGCCGCAGGCCCGCGCGCTGATACTGCGTGGCCGGATCGTGCTGGCGCTGCTGCTGGCCGCACTCATATGGGCGCAGAAACTGACGGACGCGGCCGAAGCCGGCCTCTACGGCGACAGCATCGTGCATCGGGAAACCACACCCTTCCAGCGCATCGTGCTCACCCGGTGGCAGGACGACACACGGCTCTACCTGAATGGCAACCTGCAGTTCTCGACCCGTGACGAACACCGCTATCACGAGGCACTGGTGCACCCGGCGCTGGCCGCACTGCCGCAGGCCCGGCGCGTGCTGGTACTGGGCGGTGGCGACGGGCTTGCGGTGCGCGAAGTGCTGAAGTACCCGCAGATCGAACAGGTGACGCTGGTGGAACTGGATCCGGCGATGACCCGGCTGTTCCGCGACACCGACGCACTGTCCGCGTTGAACGGCCATGCACTGCGCGACGCGCGCGTCACCACCATCAACGCGGACGCCGCGCAGTGGCTGGAAGCGGCGCCCGGTCCGGGCTGGGATCTGATCGTCGCCGACTTTCCGGACCCATCGCACTACGCGCTGGGCAAGCTGTATGCGGTGCCGATCTACCGGCTGATGGCGCGCCACCTGGCGCCCGGCGGCCTGATCGTCGTGCAGTCCACCTCGCCCTGGTATGCGCCGCACGCCTACTGGTGCGTCGACGCCACGCTGCGCGAAGCCGGGCTGCACACCGCGCCCTACCATGCGCAGGTGCCCAGCTTCGGCGACTGGGGCTTCATCATCGCCAGCCGCGAGGCGGGCTACCGGACACCGGCGGCGCTGCCCGCCGGCCTGCGCCATCTCGACGCGCGCACGCTGGCGCAGATGTTCGATTTCCCGCCGGACATGCGCCCCCCTGAGGTGGCGCCGAACCGGCTGAACACGCAGAGGCTGGTGCACTACTTCGAACAGGACTGGTCGCGGCAGATGCGATGAAACGCCGCCGCTTCCTGACCAGTGCGCCCGCGCTTGCCAGCCTGCCCTGGCTGCCCGGCTGCACACCGGCCCTCGCTCCGCCTCCCGTTGCCGTCGTACGCCCCGGCCTGCGCGAAGGCCACGCGCTGCGCGACGGCACCTCGCTGCCACCGCCGTCGGGCGAACTGCGTTGCGCCATCGCCATCCTCGGTTCCGGCGTCGCTGGCCTGAGCGCTGCCTGGCGCCTGGCACGGGAGGGACAGCGCGACCTGCTGCTGATCGATGGCCCGGAACCGGATGGCAATGCGGCCGGCGGCGTGCTCGGCGGCATAGCCTGCCCGCGCGGCGCCCACTACCTGCCGCTGCCCGGCAGCGAAGCGATGCACGTGCGCGAACTGCTGGCCGACCTGGGCGTGCTGTATGGCGACCCGCGCGTGGCCGCGCCCGAATACGACGAACAGGTGCTGGTGCATCCGGCCGCCGAGCGCACCCTGGCGGGCGGCGTCTGGCGCGAAGGTCTGATGCCGGACCGCACGCCCGAGGACGCCGCCGCGGCCACCCGCTTCAATTCGGCCATGCGGGCGTGGGCGGCGCACCGCGGCGCGGACGGCCGTCACGCCTTCACCCTGCCGCTGGCGGCATGTTCGCAGGACGCCGCCCTGCGCGCGCTGGACCGCCAGACCTTCGACGTCTGGCTGGACGCACACGGCCACCGCCACGCACCGTTGCGCCGCTACATCGACTACGCGATGCGCGACGACTACGGCGCGCCGGCCTCCGTCGTGTCGGCCTGGGCGGGCCTCCATTACTTCGCCAGCCGGCGCGGCGAGGCCCGCAACGCCGAACCGGGCACGGTACTCACCTGGCCGCAGGGACTGGCCGCGCTGTGCGCCGGCATGCGCGAGCGACTGCGCAACACGCGCACGCTCGCCGGTCACGCGGTGCACATCGCGGAAGGACGTCACCAGGTCCGGATCACCGTGATCACGGCCGACGGACGTCGCGTGCTGCTGAACGCGGATCACGTGATCTGCGCGATGCCTCTGCACGTCGCGCGCCGCATCGACCCGGCACTCGCCGACGCCTTGCCGCGCGAAGCGCTGCCCGCGAGCGCGCCCTGGCTGGTGGCCAATCTGCTGCTCGACGGTTTTCCGCACGAAAAGCCGGGCGTCGATCTGGCCTGGGACAACGTGGTGCACGAAGGACCGGGCCTGGGTTACGTGGTCGCCAGCCATCAATGGACGCGCCTGGCGCGACCATCCGCCACGGTATTCACGGCCTACCAGTCCGGCTGGCGCGATGTCTCCGGCGCACGGCGCTGGCTGGCCGAGGCAAGCGACGAGGCACTGCTGGATTTCGCGCTGGCAGACCTGGACGCGGCCTACGACCCGCGCTGGCGACGGCGCATCCGCGCGGTCGAACTGGTCCTGCGCGGTCACGCCATGCCGCTGCCCGAACCGGGTTTCATCGACGCACCGGCCCGCTCGCTGCGCGACCGCAGCGGTCGCGTGCTGCACGCGCACGCCGACCTCAGCGGCATGTCCCTGTTTGAAGAAGCGTCCTGGTGGGGCGAGCGCGCGGCGCATCGGCTGCTCGGGCGCACATAGCGGACGCCGGGGTTCGCGCGCCGAGCGCCCTCTGTGGCACTGCCGGGGTTAGAATCCGCCGCGGAAGTCCGCCGGGCAACCGCGGCGCGCAAGCGCGGAGGAAAGTCCGGGCCCCGCAGAGCAGGATGCCGGCTAACGGCCGGGCGCAGCAAGCCGCGCGCGAGCGCGGCCCAAGGCGACGGAAAGTGGAACAGAAAACATACCGCCGATGGCCGCGAGGCACAGGCAAGGTTGAAATGGTGCGCCTTCGGGCGGGCGGCAACGCCGGGTAAGAGCCCACCGCGTGTGCGGTAACGCGCACGGCACGCAAAACCCCATCCGGGGCAAGGCCAAATAGGGAAGCCATGACGCGGCTCGCGTCGCTTCCGGGTAGGCTGCTCGAGCGGCGTGGCAACACGCCGCCCAGATGAATGGTTGCCGGTGCGTTCGCGCACAACAGAACCCGGCTTACAGGCGGACTTCCACTCCTGTCCGGTCCGTCTTCCGCATTTCCCCCACTCGGCTGCACACCCGCCCCACTTTCGTCCACTTCGCCCCACGAAGCGGCATGGCGCGGGCATTTGCTCACATCACACATTCAGTTCATTTTCTATCCCATTAAAAACAAAGGATTTTTATTTACAGGCTTTGTGGAATATTACCGCTAAGTCCTTGTTGCAGAAATAGATTTGGCGCATTCCAGCTATTGACCACCTGCTGCTTGATGGCTAAAGTGGAGCAATATTGGATAAGAAGTGGAGTGATTGTGGGAAAGACGACCCTGACCGCCACTCCAGCCCGTCGCTGCTGACGGGCTTACACGGGCACGCGCATGTTCTACGGGACGACACGCCTCACGATGGATGACAAGCACCGCATCGTCATCCCCGCTCGTCCGCGCAAGAAACTGATGGACATGTGCGAGGGCGAGGTGGTGATGACGGCGCGTACCCGCGAACACATCCTTCTCTATCCGCTGCCCGAATTCGAGGCCCTGCTCGCCCGCCTCGACCAGTTGCCCGACCTCGATCAGGCAAGCAACGATTTCAAGCTGGGTTTCACCGCCAATGCACGCGACGAATCGATAGACCGCGCGGGGCGACTGCTGCTGGGTGCCGATCTGCGCGAGCGCGCGGGCCTGACCAAGGGCGTCATGCTGGTCGGACGGGGCAACCGCTTCGAACTGTGGGACGAGGGCCGCTGGAACATCGAGGCGGCCGCGCGCGATGCACGCGAAGGGGCCGTGCCCCTCCCGTCCGAAGTGATCAGCGGCTTCAGGCTCTGACATGGAACACATTCCCGTACTGCTCGCCGAGGCGCTGGACGCACTGGCGGTGCGTCCCGATGGCGTCTACGTCGACGGCACGTTCGGCCGCGGCGGACACAGCCGCGCACTGCTGGCCGCACTCGGGCCGTCCGGCCGGCTGATCGCGCTCGACCGCGATCCGGCGGCGATCGCCGCCGGCCAAGCGCTCACCGACCCGCGCTTCACGCTGGTGCACGCGCGCTTCGCGGAAATGGGCGCGGTACTCGAACAGCTGGGTGTGCGCGAGGTAGATGGCGTGCTGCTCGACATCGGCGTGTCGTCGCCACAGCTTGACGAAGCTGAGCGCGGCATGAGTTTCAGGCAGGACGCTCCGCTGGACATGCGCATGGACACCAGCCGGGGCGAAACAGTGGCGCAGTGGCTCGCTCGCGCCGACGAAGCAGACATCAGGGAGGTCATCAGGGACTATGGCGAAGAACGGTTTGCTTCAGCGATTGCAAAGGCGATTGTTGCTGCTCGGAGCGAGCGGCCTGTCGACACCACATACCAGCTTGCCCAGATCGTGGCGGCCGCTGTCCGCACGCGCGAGGCGGGCCAGCATCCGGCGACGCGCAGCTTTCAAGCTCTACGGATTTTCATCAATCAGGAGCTTGAAGAGCTGTCGCTAGTGCTGCCCCAGGCGCTGCTCGCGCTGAAACCGGGCGGCCGGCTGGCGGTGATTTCCTTCCACTCGCTGGAAGACCGCATCGTCAAACGCTACATGGCCGATCAGGCCTCGCCGCCGCAGCCGCCTCGCAATCTGCCGCTGCGTGCCGACCAGCTGCCGCGACCGACGATGACACTCATCGGCCGCTACCGCGCAAGCCGGGACGAACTGGCACGCAATCCGCGAGCGCGCAGCGCCACTTTACGTGTGGCGGAAAAGGTGTGCGGCACGGACGGATCCGTCGATCAACGGCTGCGAGGGGCTTGCTGAGATGCTTCGCCTGCACTTCGTGCTCATCGCCGCCCTCGTCGCCTCCGCGATCGCGCTGGTGTCGTCCCAGCATCGTTCGCGCGCAATGCACACGGCGCTCGAGCGCGAAATCGCGCACATGCGGGTGCTGGAGACCGAATGGGGACAACTGCAGATCGAGCAGGGTGCGCTGACTGCGCATGCGCGCATCGCCGGGCTGGCGGAAACCAAGCTCAGGATGCGCGCACCGGAACGCGAGCGCCTGATCGTGATCGACCCGGCGGAGCTTGATCGATGAAGTTCGCCCACAACCCGCTGCTCGCCGAACTGCTCCCCGCGTGGCGGGCCCGTCTCATGCTGATCGTCATGATGGCGCTGTTCGCCGGACTGTTCGCGCGCGCCTTCTGGCTGCAGGCCGTCAATGACGAGTTCTATCAACGCAAGGGCGAAGAGCGCTTCTCCCGCGTACTGCCCACGCCGGCCTCGCGTGGCCGCGTACTTGACCGCAACGAACAGGTGCTGGCGATGAGCACCCAGGTATCGGCCATCGTCGCCGAATCGCGCCCTGGCCGCACCGCGGCGAAGGCCAATCCGAGGGACATCGGTGCCGAAAGGCTGACACCCGCCGAGATCCGGCAACTGGCCGGACTGCTGGAGATGGACCATCGCGAAATCTCGCGCCGGATTCCCGAGAACCGCGGCCGCAGCTATCTGAAGCGTCAGGTTGCACCGGACGTGGCCAAGAAGGTGCTCGCACTGGGACTGCCGGGCATACGCGCCGAACCCGAGTACCGGCGCTATTACCCGCACGGCGAAGTCAGCGCCCACGTGGTCGGCTTCACCGGCATGGACGATCGCGGTCTGGAGGGCATCGAACTGGCGATGAACCGGCCACTGACCGGCCAGACAGGTCAGCGTCGCGTCATCACCGACGCGCGGCGCAACGTGGTCGAGGACGTCGAGGTCCTGACACCGCCGCGCGACGGCGGAGACGTGCGGCTGTCCATCGATACGCGCCTGCAGTTCCTGGTACACACCCGCCTGAAGCAGGCGGTCAGCGAACACAAGGCACGTGCCGGCAGCGCGGTCATTCTTGATTCGCGCACCGGAGAGGTACTGGCGCTCGCCAATTGGCCTACCTACAACCCGAACAACCGGGCACAGCTGGCCGGCCCGCCGCTGCGCAACCGGGCGTTCACCGACACCTATGAGCCCGGCTCGACCATCAAGCCCTTCATCGCCGCCATGGCCATCGAAAGTGGCCGCTACACGTTCGACACCCCGGTGGACTGCGCCGGCAAGCTGAGTTTCGGCCGCCACGCGATCGGCGATGCGCATCCGCACGGCGTGCTGAGTCTGGCCGAAGTGATCCAGAAATCGTCCAATGTCGGCGTTGCCAAGGTTGCCGCCACTTTCACGCCGGCCGAGATGTGGGAGAAGTACGACCAGCTCGGGTTCGGTTCGCCACTGCGCCTTGGTTTCCCGGGCGAGGCGGGGGGGCGGCTGCGCCCGGCCTCGACCTGGAAGCCGGTCGAACAGGCCACCATGTCCTACGGCCACGGCATGTCGGTCACGCTGATGCAGATGGCACGCGCCTACCTGGTGTTCGCGCGGGACGGCGACCTCATTCCGCTCTCGCTGACCCGCGTCGAGACGCCACCGATCAATGGGCTGCAGGTGTACTCCGCGCAGACCGCACGCGAAGTGCGCCGCATGCTGGAGATGGCGGCAGGCCCGGGCGGGACGGCGCCGAAGGCGCAGATCCCCGGCTATCGCGTGGCCGGCAAGACCGGCACGGCACACAAGATCGAAGGTGGCAGCTACGCCAACAAGTACATCGCCTCTTTCGTAGGCTTTGCTCCGGTGTCGGACCCGCGCTACGTCGTCGCCGTCATGATCGACGAACCGTCCAATGGCGTGCATTACGGCGGCCAGGTTGCCGCGCCCGTATTCTCCGAGATCATGAGTGCGACGCTGCGCGCCACCGGCGTGTCGCCGGATGCGCCCGTTCCGTTGCTGCAGATGGCGCGCAACAGCGCCATTGGCAAGGAGGCATGGTGAGTCGACCCGACGCCGCGGCTGCGATCGCCGCCGTCCGTACCGCCCTGTCGCGCAGCGGCGTCGTGCCGCGCGCCGTGCGGGCGGATTCGCGCCAGGTACGGCACGGCGACCTGTTTTTCGCGCTGCCCGGCCAGCGTACCGATGGCCGCCGCTACATCGACGCGGCCATCGAACGCGGTGCCTGCGCTGTCGTCTGCGAAGCGGGCGGCGCTCCGACAGCCGCTCCGGTGCCGGTGATCGAGATCGAGTCGCTGCGCGAGCGCGCCGGCGCACTCGCCGACGACCTGCTTGACCACCCCTCCTCGGCGCTGCACCTGATCGGCATCACCGGCACCAACGGCAAGACCTCGGTCAGCCAGTGGATCGCCCAGGCCATGGGCCGTCTCGGCACACGTTGCGGTGTCATCGGCACGCTCGGGAGCGGCCTGCCGGAGCAGCTCACGGAGTCCGCGAACACCACACCTGACGTGGTCAGCGTGCATCAGACGCTGGCCGACCTGCGGGCCGCCGGCGCCCGTGCCTGCGCCATGGAAGTGTCGTCAATCGGCCTGGACCAGGGGCGCATCGATGCCGTGCGCATCCACACAGCCGTCTTCACCAATCTCACACGAGACCATCTCGACTATCACCCGGACATGCAGCACTACGCCGCGGCAAAATCCGCCCTCTTCCGTCACCCCGGTCTGCACGCTGCGGTGATCAATACCGACGACGCCTTCGGCCGCACGCTGTCCTTTGAGACCGCCTCGCGCCTGCCCGTCACGGGCTGCGCGCTCGACGCCGATCTGCCGCAAGGCGTGAGCGGTCTGCGTGCGCGCAACGCCGACCTGGCACACGGCCTGAGCTTCGACATCGAACACGGTACGGAACTCGTACGGATCAACACTGCGCTGGCCGGTCGATTCAACATCCAGAACCTGCTCGCGGTCACCGGCAGCCTGCTGCACGCCGGGGTAACGCTCGCTGACGCGGCGCGCGTCGCCGGCGCGCTGGTGCCGCCCCCGGGCCGCATGCAGCGGCTGGGGGGTCACGGCGAACCGCTCATCGTGGTCGACTACGCCCATACCCCGGACGCGCTGGAACAGGCACTGCGTGCGCTGCAACCGGTCGCCGGGGCACGCGGTGGCAAGTTGCTGTGCGTCTTCGGCTGCGGTGGCGACCGCGATCCGGGCAAGCGCCCGCTCATGGGTGCGGTCGCCTTCGAACACGCGGCGCGCATCTGGATCACGTCGGACAATCCGCGTAACGAGGACCCGGAGACCATACTCGACACCATCGTGACGGGCATGCCCGCCTGCGCCGACGTACGGCGCGAGGTCGATCGCGCACTTGCGATACGCGCCGCCGTACTCGATGCCGACGCACGCGACGTCGTGCTCATCGCCGGCAAGGGTCACGAGCACTATCAGGAACGCATGGGCGTGCGCACGCCATGGTCCGACATCGACCAGGCCACCGCGGCACTCGCCGCCCGCGGAGGCGTGCAATGAAGTCGCTGTGGAAGGCCTCCGACGTGGCAGCCGCCTGCGGCGGAGCGCTGAGCGGCCCCGACGTCGACATCGCCGGCTTCTCGACCGACAGCCGCGCGGTGAAGGCCGGCGACCTGTTCGTCGCGCTGCGCGGCGAGCGCTTCGACGCGCATGACTTCATCGCCGACGTGCAGGCAGCGGGTGCGGCCGCCGCAGTAATCGCCGACGACTGCGCACACTCGGGCGGCACGCTGATCCGCGTCGCCGACACGCGGATCGCGCTGGGAGACATCGCCCGCGTCTGGCGCAGCCGCTTCACGCTGCCGCTGATCGGTGTGACCGGCAGCAACGGCAAGACAACGGTGAAGGAAATGATCGCCGCCATCCTGCGCGCGCACGCGCTGGGCGTAGGCTGGAACCCCGACACGGCGGTACTGGCCACACGCGGCAACCTGAACAATGACATCGGCGTTCCGTTGATGCTGTTCGGCCTGCGCGACACCCATCGCATGGCGGTGATCGAGATGGGCATGAATCATCCGGGCGAGATCGCCTGGCTGGCCGCCATGACAAGACCGACGGTCGCGCTGGTCAACAACGCGCAGCGCGAACACCTCGAATTCATGAACAGCGTGGCCGAAGTGGCACGCGAGAACGGCGACGTGTTCGACGCGCTGGGCGAAGGCATCGCGGTGATCAACGGCGACGACGATTTCGCCGAGTACTGGTGCGGCCGCAACGCCGGCCGCAGGGTACTGCGCTTCAGCCTCGACCACGCCGCCGAAGTGGTCGCCGACGCCACGCCGGAAGGACTGGGCTACCGCCTTGACCTGCGCGGCGTCTTCGGCGTCGCGCGCATCGCCTTGCGCGTACCCGGCCTGCACAACGCACGCAACGCACTGTGCGCAGCCACCGCCGCACTGGCTGCCGGTGCCGACATGGCGGCCGTGGTGTGGGCGCTGAATCGCTTCGACGGTGTGAAAGGTCGCCAGCAGATACGTGCGGGGCTGGCCGGCAGCACCATCATCGACGACAGCTACAACGCCAATCCCGATTCGGTACGCGCCGCCATTGACGTGCTCGCCAGCGCCTCGGGTCGTCGCGTCCTGGTACTGGGCGACATGGGCGAAGTCGGCGACCAGGGTCCCGAATTCCACCGCGAGGCCGGCGCCTACGCACGCGAGCGCGGCATCGACGCGCTGTTCGCCACCGGCGAAGCCGCACGCGCCGCGGTCGCCACCTTCGGCAGCGGCGCCCTCCACCACCCCGATCACGCCGCGATTGCCGATGCGCTGCGTCCGCAGCTTGACGCTTCCACCACCGTGCTGGTGAAGGGCTCGCGCTTCATGCGCATGGAGCGTGTCGCCGACGCGCTGATCGCTCACAACGGACAGGACCATCATGCTTCTTGAACTTGCCCGCTGGCTGGCGCAGGACATCCGCGCATTCAACGTGTTCAACTACATCACGCTGCGCGCAGTGCTGGCGATGATGAGCTCGCTGGCCATCTGCTGGATGTTCGGCCCGATGGTCATCCGCAAGCTGACCGAATACAAGATCGGTCAGGCGGTGCGCGATGACGGCCCGAAATCGCATCTGACCAAGGCTGGCACGCCCACCATGGGCGGCGCCCTCATCCTGATCGCGCTCGGCATCACCACGCTGCTGTGGGCCGATCTGTCCAACCGCTATGTGTGGGTGGTGCTCATCGTCACTCTGGGCTTCGGCGCGGTAGGCTGGGTCGATGACTGGCGCAAGGTGGTGCATCGCAATCCCAGGGGCCTGCCGGCGAAGCCGAAGTTCTTCTGGTCGTCGGTGTTCGCCGCAGGCGCAGCCGCCTATCTCGGTCTGACCGCACAGGTGCCGGCCCAGCTCGAACTGATCGTGCCCTTCTTCAAGACCGTGGCCTATCCGCTGGGCGCCATCGGTTTCATGGTGCTCACCTACTTCGTCATCGTCGGCACCAGCCATGCGGTGAACCTGACCGACGGCCTCGACGGCCTCGCCACGATGCCGGCCGTGATGGTGAGCGGCGCGCTCGCCATCTTCGCCTACGTCGCCGGCAACGCGGTGTTCTCGCGCTATCTGGGCGTGCCCTTCATCCCCGGTGCCGGCGAACTGGCCATCTTCTGTGGCGCGCTGTGCGGCGCAGGCCTCGGCTTCCTGTGGTTCAACGCCTATCCGGCCGAGGTCTTCATGGGCGACGTCGGCGCACTGGCGCTGGGCGCCGCGCTCGGCACCGTGGCGGTGATCGTGCGTCAGGAAATCGTGCTGTTCATCATGGGCGGCCTGTTCGTCGCCGAAACGCTGTCGGTGATGATCCAGGTGCTCTATTTCAAGTGGTCAGGCGGCAAGCGCATCTTCCGCATGGCGCCGCTGCACCACCACTACGAACTGGGCGGCTGGAAGGAAACGCAGGTGGTCGTGCGCTTCTGGATCATCACGCTGATGCTGGTGCTGTTCGGCCTCTCCACCCTGAAGCTGCGCTGATGAGTCTCCTCGGCACCCACGTCCTCGTCCTCGGCCTCGGAGAATCCGGCCTGGCCATGGCACGCTGGTGCGCCCGCCAGGGCGCCGAGCTGCGCGTGGCCGACAGCCGTGCCGCGCCGCCCGGACTCGAGGCGCTGGCACGCGACATTCCGGCGGCCGAACTGCGCTGCGGCCTGTTCGACGACAGCCTGCTCGACGGTATCGCGCTGCTCGCGCTGTCGCCCGGCCTGGCCCCGCACGAACCGCTGGTGCAGCAGGCGAAGCGCCGCGGCATCGAAGTGGTCGGCGAAATCGAACTGTTCGCCCGCGCGCTGCGCGATCTCGGCTGGCGCGAACGCACGAAGGTGATCGCCATCACCGGCACCAACGGCAAGACGACGACCACCACGCTGACCGGCGCGCTCTGTCGCGCCTGCGGCCTGGTCACCGAAGTGGCCGGCAACATTTCGCCAGCCGCGCTCGACGCCTTGATGCGCGTGCTCGACGCCGGCACCGTGCCCGATGCCTGGGTACTCGAACTGTCGAGCTTCCAGCTCGAAACGACGGACACGCTGGACGCCGACGCAGCCACCGTGCTCAACGTGACGCAGGATCACCTCGACCGTCACCCGGGCGGAATGCCTGCCTACGCGGCGGAGAAGGCACGCATCTTCGGCGCGCGCACGGTACAGGTGCTGAACCGCGACGACCCCCGGGTGGCCGCGATGCGCCGCGCCGGCGCGCGCGTCATCGGCTTCGGAGACGGCGTGCCCGAGGCCGGCGACTACGGTCTGGCCGAGCGCGATGGCGGCACCCGGCTGATGCGCGGCGCGCAGCCGCTGCTCGCGCTTGACGACATGAAGCTGGCCGGCCGCCACAACGCACACAATGCGCTCGCCGCCCTCGCGCTGTGCGAGTCGATCGGTCTGCCGCTTGACCGCTGCGTCGCTGCGCTGCGCGACTTCGCCGGCCTGCCGCATCGTGTCGAAACCGTGCTCGACGCCGGCGGCGTGCGCTTCATCGACGACTCCAAGGGCACCAATGTCGGTGCCACAGTGGCGGCCATCGAAGGTCTCGGCCGACCGCTGGCCATCATCCTCGGCGGCGACGGCAAGGGACAGGACTTCGGCCCGCTGGGCCCGGTGTGCGCTCGCCACGCGCGCTTCTGCGCGCTGATCGGCCGTGACGCGCCGGTCATCGCCGAAGTGCTTGCTGCCCACGGCGTCCCTTACCGCAGTTTCGCCACGCTGGAAGAAGCCACCCGCGCCGCCTTCGCCGCCGCGCAGCCGCACGACGCGGTGCTGCTGTCGCCCGCCTGCGCCAGCCTCGACATGTTCCGCAATTACGCACACCGCGCCGAGGTGTTCATCGCCGAGGCGCGTCGCATCGCGGCCGAAGGAGCGCGCTCATGAGCGGCAGCATGCGCCTCGATTCGCCACGCTTCGGCGATTCGCCGAAACCGGCGGAACTCGATCCCTGGCTGCTCTGGCCGGCGGTGGCCCTGCTCCTGATCGGCCTGGTCATGGTGTATTCCGCTTCGATTGCGGTCGCCGACAGCAGCCGCTTCACGGGCAACAAACAGGAGTTCTTCCTGGTCCGTCAGGCGGTGTTCCTCGCCATTGGCGGCGTCGCCGGACTGATGGCTTTCCAGGTGCCGGTACGCACCTGGCAGGCCGCCTCGATGTGGCTCTTTCTCGGCGGCATCGTGCTGCTCGCGCTGGTGCTCATTCCGGGTATCGGCACGGTGGTGAACAACTCGCGCCGCTGGATCAATCTCGGACCGGTCAACCTGCAGCCCTCCGAGCTGGTGAAGCTGTTTACGGTGCTGTATGCGGCCAGCTACATCGTGCGCCGGCTGCCGGAGATGCATTCCTTCCGCCGTGCCTTCGTACCCATGGCGCTGGTCATCCTGTGCGTCGGTGCATTGCTGGTGGCGGAACCCGATTACGGCGCCTTCGTGGTCATCGTTCTGATCGCTTTCGGCATGCTCTTCCTCGGCGGCATCAACGGCAAGCTGTTCTTCTCCCTCGGCGTGGTGGCGATGATCGGCTTTGCACTCATCATCCGTTTCAACGAACTGCGCTGGGCGCGCTTCATCGCCTTCCTCGATCCGTTCAACAATGACCCGCAGGGCAAGGGCTATCAGCTCATCCATTCACTGATCGCCTTCGGCCGCGGCGAGTGGTTCGGCGTCGGACTCGGCGGCAGCGTTGAAAAGCTGTTCTATCTGCCGGAAGCCCATACCGACTTCCTGCTTGCCGTCATCGGCGAGGAACTGGGCCTGCTCGGGGTGAGCACCGTGATCGCGCTGTTCGCACTGGTGGTGCATCGCTGCTTCGCCATCGGCCGCCGCGCGCTGCTGCTGGAACGCGCATATGCCGGCCTGGTAGCACAGGGCGTCGGCATCTGGTTCGCCGTGCAGGCCTTCATCAACATGGGCGTGAATGTCGGCATCCTTCCCACCAAGGGTCTCACGCTGCCACTGATGAGCTACGGAGGTTCAGGCATCCTGGTCAATTGCATCGCACTGGCCATCATCCTGCGCATCGACTGGGAGAACCGGCGATGAGCATCGCACTCATCATGGCCGGCGGCACCGGAGGGCACATCTACCCGGGCCTCGCGGTCGCAGACGAGTTGCGCGCGCGGGGCTGGCGCATCGTCTGGCTGGGCAACGCCGATGGCATGGAAGCGCGCATCGTGCCGCCGCGCGGCTACGAATTGCAGTCCATCCGGTTCACCGCGCTGCGCGGCAAGGGTGTGCTGCGCAAACTGCTGCTGCCGCTGAACCTGTTGCGCGGATTCTGGCAGGCGTTGCAGGTACTGGGCCGGGTGAAGCCGCAGGTGGTGCTGGGACTGGGCGGCTACGTGACTTTTCCCGGCGGCATGATGGCGGTACTGCGGGGCATACCGCTCGTGCTGCACGAACAGAACTCGGTCGCAGGTCTGGCCAATCGAGTGCTCGCGGGGGTGGCCGACCGCGTTCTCGGCGGCTTTCCGGATGCGCTGCCGGGTTCGAAATGGACCGGCAATCCGGTGCGCGCCGACATCGCTGCGCTGGCGCCGCCGGTCGCGCGCTATGCCGGTCGCACAGGGCCGCTGAACATACTGGTGGTCGGCGGCAGTCTCGGCGCGCAGATACTGAACACGACCGTGCCGCAGGCGCTGGCGAAAATTCCCCCGGAAATGCGACCCCATGTCGTGCACCAGGCGGGCGAACGCAATATGCCCGAACTGGAAGCCGCCTACCGCGCGGCGGGCGTCACCGGCGCGCTGTTGCCCTTCATCCAGGACATGGCGACCGCCTACGCACAGGCCGATCTGGTCATCTGCCGCTCCGGGGCGCTCACGGTCGCTGAACTGGCCGCCGCCGGCGTCGCTTCGGTGCTGGTGCCCTTCCCGCATGCGGTAGACGACCACCAGACCGGCAACGCGCGCTTTCTTGCCGACGCAGGCGCAGCCGTGCTGCTGCCGCAATCGGGTCTGAATGCCGACACGCTGGCGGCACTCATCGGCTCGCTCGACCGGAACCGGCTGCAGGACATGGCGCAACGCGCACGGGCGCACGCCCGCCCGGGCGCCACCTCGGAAGTGGCAGACATCTGCGCCTCGCTCGCGCGCGGAGGCAAGGACAGCAACGGGAACAGGACATGAAGCACAAGATCAGCCACATCCATTTCATCGGCATCGGCGGCTCGGGCATGAGCGGAATCGCCGAAGTGCTGCTCAACCAGGGCTACACGGTCAGCGGCTCCGACCTGGCGGACAACGCCGTCACTCGCCGACTGGCATCGCTGGGCGCGCGCGTCGTGCAGGGTCACGCCGCCGACAACATCGCTGGCGCCGACGCGGTCGTCACCTCGACCGCCGTCAGCGCGGACAACCCCGAAGTACTGCGCGCGCGCGAACGGCGCATCCCGGTCGTGCCGCGCGCGCAGATGCTGGCCGAACTGATGCGCATCAAGCAGGGTGTGGCGGTGGCAGGCACCCACGGCAAGACCACCACCACCTCGCTGATCGCGAGCTGTCTGGCCGAAGGCGGCCTCGACCCGACCTTCGTGATCGGTGGCCGGCTGAATTCGGCCGGTGCCAACGCACGCCTGGGCAGCGGCGAATTCCTGGTGGCGGAGGCGGACGAATCGGACGCTTCTTTCCTTTTCCTGTCTCCGGTGGTGTCCGTGGTCACCAATATCGACGCTGACCACATGGACACCTATGGCCACGATTTCGGAAAGCTCAAACAGGCCTTCGTGGACTTCCTCAACCGCCTGCCCTTCTATGGTGTCGCCGTGCTGTGTGCGGACGACGCGAATGTGCGCGAAATCATGCCGCAGGTACCCAAGCAGATCATCCGCTACGGCCTGGACGCCGACGCCCAGGTGCGCGCCGAAAACGTGCGCGCCGACGGTACGCGCATGCTGTTCGACGCGGTGCGCGTCAACGGCACGACCACGCGCATCCCGGTCGAACTGAACCTGCCCGGCCTGCACAATGTGCGCAATGCGCTGGCCGCGATCGCGGTGGCCAACGAGGTCGGCGTATCCGACGACGCCATCGTCCGCGCACTCGGCGAATTCAAGGGCGTCGGCCGCCGCTTCACCCGCCACGGCGAGATCGCGCTGCCGGCCGGCGGCCACTTCACGCTGGTGGATGACTACGGTCACCATCCGGTGGAAATGGCTGCCACGCTCGAAGCCGCGCGTGGCGCCTACCCGGGCCGGCGCATCGTGCTGGCCTTCCAGCCGCATCGCTACACGCGCACGCGCGACTGCTTCGAAGATTTCGTGCGCGTGCTGTCGGCCGCCGACGCGGTGGTACTGACCGAAGTGTATGCCGCCGGAGAATCGCCCATCGTGGCCGCCGACGGCCGTGCGCTGGCTCGCGCATTGCGGGTGGCCGGCAAGGTCGAGCCGGTATTCGTCGAAGACATCGGCGAACTGCCACAGACCCTGCTCGACACGGTGCGCGACGGCGACGTGGTGCTCGGTATGGGTGCAGGCTCCATCGGACAACTGCCTGCCAGATTCGTACAGGACATCCAGAAATCATGAGCCACCATTCACCCTCCGCCCTCGGCAAGGTTGCCGTGCTGTTCGGCGGCCGTTCCGCCGAACGCGAGATTTCCATCATGTCGGGCAGTGCGGTACTGGCCGCACTGAAGGAACAGGGTGTCGACGCCCACGCCTTCGACCCGGCCGAACGCGACCTACTGGAATTGAAGCGCGACGGCTTTGCACGCGCCTTCATCGCGCTGCACGGCCGCGGCGGCGAGGACGGCACCATACAAGGCGCGCTCGAATGCCTGGGCATTCCCTACACCGGCAGCGGCGTGATGGCTTCGGCCATAGGCATGGACAAGTGGCGCACGAAGATGGTGTGGCTGTCGGCCGGTCTGCCGACACCGCGCTACAAGCTGCTGCACGCGGGCAGCGACTTCCGCGCCGTGGCGAAGGAACTGGGCTTGCCCTTGTTCGTGAAACCGGCACGCGAGGGGTCGAGCGTGGGCGCCACAAAGGTGAGTCGCGCAGAGGAACTGCCGGCTGCCTACGAAAAGGCCGCGCGCTGCGACCCGCTGGTGCTCGCCGAACAGTTCATCGCCGGACGCGAACTGACTGCCCCCTTCCTTGGCGACATGGCACTGCCGCTGATCCGCATAGAAGCACCGCAAGGCAACTACGACTACCAGAACAAGTACTTCACCGACGAGGTGAAATATCATTGCCCGAGCGACCTCGATGCCGACCTGGAGCACGATATCCAGGATCTCGTGATGCGTGCCGCCCGCCTCATCGACTGCCGCGGCTGGGGCCGCGCCGACCTGATGCTGGACGACGACGGTCATCCCTGGCTGCTGGAGATCAATACCTCGCCCGGCATGACTTCGCATTCGCTGGTACCGATGGCCGCCCGCGCGGTCGGCATCGAGTTCGGCGAGCTGTGCCTGCGCATACTGGATTCGGCCCGCCTTGGCTAAGCGCTCCTCATCGCGCACCAAGGAGCCCGGACGCCGCGAGGAAGGCGGACTGTGGGACAGCCCGCGCGCACTGACGATGATCGCTGACGTGATCCTGCTGATCGCTGGCGCAACCGCAGGCTACGCGCTGGTCCTTCTGTTCGCGCGGATGCCCGTGCTGCCACTGCACTCGGTCTCCCTGACACGGGCACCGGCCAATCTCACCGCCGCGCAGGTCGAGGACGCGGCGCGGCGCGCCGTCGACGGCAGCTTCCTCACCACGGACATCGAGCACGCGCGCGCGGTATTCGAAAGTCTGCCCTGGGTACGTCGTGCAACGGTACGCCGTGTATGGCCGGGCTCGCTCGAAGTCGACATCGAGGAACACGTGGCCGTCGCACGCTGGTGGGGCCCCGAAAGCACGCCCTCGCGCATGATCAACGCACAGGGCGAACTGTTCCCGGCCGAACATCACCCCGCCCTGCCGCTCTTCATCGGCCCGGACGCCAGCGCTGCCAGCATGATCGCCCGCCATCGCGAATGGACAGGCCTGCTGGCGCCGATGGCACGCCGCATCGGGAAACTCGTACTTACGCCGCGCGAAGCCTGGCAACTGATGCTTGACGACGGGAGCCGGCTCGAACTGGGACGCGAGGACGAAAAACTGCCCATCGCGGAACGACTGGAACGTTACGTAAGCACCCACCCGGAACTGGCAAGGCGCGGCGTGCAGAAGGTGATCTACGCCGACCTGCGTTACCCGAACGGCTACGCGATACGCGCAGGCAGCCACGAAAATCAGGACAAGCCATGACAAGAGACAGCAAGGACCTCATCGTCGGACTCGACATCGGCACTTCGAAGATTTCCGCGGTCGTCGCGCAACTCACTCCCGAGGGCCGGCTCGACATCCTCGGCCTCGCATCGCAGGAGGCGCAGGGCCTGAAGAAGGGCGTGGTCGTGAACATCGAAGCGACCGTCGACTCGATTTCCCGCGTGATACAGGAAGTCGAACTAATGGCCGAGTGCAAGGTGCGCGAGGTGTTCACCGGCATCGCGGGCAGTCACATACGCAGCTTCAACTCCAACGGCGTAGTCGCCATCAAGGACAAGGAAGTCACCCGTCTCGACCTTGAGCGCGTGGTCGAGACCGCCCGTGCAATGCCGATACCGGCCGATCAGGAAATCCTTCATACCCTGACGCAGGAATTCATCATCGACGGCCAGGACGGCGTGCGCGAACCGATAGGCATGAGCGGCAAGCGGCTTGAGGTGCGCGTGCACATCGTGACCGGCGCCGTATCGGCGGCGCAGAACATCATCAAGTGCGTGCGGCGCTGCGGCCTTGAAGTGGTCGACCTCGTCCTGCAGCCGCTGGCATCGAGCCAGTCGACGCTCTCGGAGGACGAAAAGGATCTCGGCGTGTGCCTGATCGACATCGGTGGCGGCACCACCGATATCGCCATCTTCACGCAAGGCGCCATCCGCCACACGGCTGTGATCCCGATCGCCGGCGACCAGATCACCAACGACATCGCCATGGCGCTGCGCACGCCGACCGCCGAGGCGGAGGACATCAAGCTGCGCTACGGCGTCGCGATGTCGGCACTGGCCGACGCCGAAGACATGATAGAGGTGCCCGGCATCGGCGACCGCGGTCCGCGCCGGTTGTCGCGGCAGGCGCTGGCCGACGTGATCGAGCCACGGGTGTCCGAGTTGTTCGAGCTTGTCCAGGCCGAGTTGCGCCGCAGCGGCTACGAGGAACTGCTGTCGTCCGGCGTGGTGCTGACCGGCGGCAGCGCGACCATGCGCGGCATGACCGATCTGGCCGACGACGTGTTCCATCTGCCGTCGCGTATCGGCGTACCCGAATACAGCGGAAACCTGTCCGACGTGGTGCGCCATCCACGTTTCGCGACCGCGATCGGACTGGTCATGGAAGGCGCATCGCAGCGTCGCCGCGGCCAGGTTGCGCGGGAGACCCGCAACGTGCGTCAGGTACTTGCGAACATGCGGTCGTGGTTCGAAAGAAATTTCTGAGATTCCGGACGCAAACAGCATTTACGGCATGCGTTGCGCTAAGTTTAGTCGTATACTCGCGGGCAATCACTAAATGTAGTGGTCGCGCGCGTTTTGTGGCCAAGAGGCCCTTCGGCCTCGGAGGCGTTCGTGGAAAACAGGAGGGCGGGTATGTTCGAGATTCTCGACAAGGAACCGGTGGGTGCAGTGATCAAGGTGATCGGTGTTGGCGGCGCCGGAGGAAATGCGGTCGATCACATGATCCGCGAGGGCGTGAACGGTGTCGAATTCATCGCTGCGAATACCGATGGCATGGCGCTGACCCGCAACCTGGCATCCGTCAAGATTCAGCTCGGCAAGAACGGGCGCGGCGCCGGCGCCAAGCCGGAAGTCGGCCGCACGGCCGCCGAGGAGTACCGCGAGCACATCGCTGACCAGTTGCGCGGCGCGGAGATGGTGTTCATCACTGCCGGCATGGGCGGCGGCACCGGCACCGGCGCGGCGCCCATCGTTGCCGAGGTCGCGAAGGAAATGGGCATCCTGACCGTTGCCGTCGTGACCAAACCCTTCGACTACGAAAATCGCATGCGCGCCGCCGAATCCGGCATCGAAGAACTCGCCCGTCACGTCGATTCCCTCATCGTCGTCCTGAACGAGAAGCTGATGGAAGTGCTTGGTGAGGACGCCAGCCTGGAGGACGGCTTCAAGGCTGCCGACAATGTGCTGCGCAATGCCGTGGGCGGCATTGCGGAAATCATCAACATCCCCGGCCTTGTGAACGTCGACTTCCAGGACGTGCGCACCGTGATGGGCGAAATGGGCCGCGCAATGATGGGTTCGGCCGAAGCCGCCGGCATGGACCGCGCCCGCATCGCCGCCGAACAGGCCGTGGCCAGTCCTCTGCTCGAAGGCGTCGAGCTGTCCGGCGCGCGCGGCGTGCTGGTCAACATCACCGCCAGCCGTTCGCTGAAGATGAAGGAAGTGAAGGACGCAATGGAAACCGTGCGCGCCTTCGCCGCGGAGGGCGCGCACGTCATCTTCGGCACCGTATTCGACGATGCGATGGAAGACCGCCTGCGCGTCACCGTGGTGGCCACCGGCCTTGGTGCACCGCGCGCAATGAGCAGCAAGCCTCCGATGACCATCATCCGTACCGGTACCGACGACGTCGCGATGCAGTCCGCGGCAAGCGGCACCGACTACTCGCATCTGGACATCCCGGCCGTAATGCGTGGCCGCGGTGGCCGCACCGCCTCCAGTGCCGTGGAGGCCATGCGGGCAAACGGCGTCGAAACGCTGGACATCCCCGCCTTCCTGCGCAAACAGGCTGACTGACGCCGGTCCGGCCCGTCCGGCCGCGCGGCCGGACGGATACGAGCTGTTACAGGGGTGTGACGCCAAGGTGAGGTAAACTTGAACTTTCGCTTCCGGTTGTCATTCCTGCCATGATCAGGCAACGCACGCTCCGCTCCATGGTTCGCGCCACCGGTGTGGGTCTCCACTCCGGCCTCAAGGTCAATCTTGAACTTCGCCCGGCACCCGCCAATAGCGGCATCGTCTTTCGCCGCGTAGACCTCGTGCCACCGGTTGAACTGCGTGCCGACGCGCATGCGGTGGGCGACACGAGACTCGCCTCTTGCCTCAGTCGCGAAGGCGTCACGATTTCAACCGTGGAACACCTGATGTCGGCACTCGCCGGACTCGGCGTCGATAACGCTTTCGTCGACGTCGACGCCCCGGAACTTCCGATCATGGACGGATCGGCTTCCACCTTCGTGTATCTGATCCAGCAGGCCGGCATCGTCGAACAAGCCAGCGCGAAGAAGTTCGTTCGCGTGCTGAAAACGGTGGAAGTGAAGGACGGCGACAAGTGGGCGCGTCTGGAGCCCTACGATGGTTTCAGTCTCGAGTTTTCCATCGAGTTCCGTCATCCCGCAATCGAGCGTACCGGCACGCGGGTGAAGATCGATTTCGCCCATCAGTCCTATGTCAACGACGTCGCACGCGCGCGCACCTTCGGCTTCATGCACGAAGTCGAGTATCTGCGCCAGAACGGGCTTGCGCAGGGCGGCAGTCTGGAAAACGCGATCGTGATGGACGAATACCGTGTGCTGAACAGCGATGGCCTTCGATACGCGGACGAGTTCGTCAAACACAAGGTACTGGACGCCATCGGCGATCTCTACATTCTCGGCCATCCCCTGCTTGCCGCTTTCAGTGCCCACAAATCGGGTCACGCGCTGAACAACGCGCTGCTGCACGCGCTTCTTGCCGAGCAGAACGCATGGGAATGGGCCAGCTTCGAACAGGCCGGGAACACGCCGTCGGCCGTATCGAACCAGTATCGTCCGCAGATCGACGACGCCGGTTCGGCGCCCGCCTTCGCCTGACCGCAACACATGCTGATCGTCCGCCTGATCGGGGTGTTGCTGATCATCGCGGTCGGCACCTGCTTCCTGGCCTACGCACTTACCCGCAACCCGCGCCATCTGAGCCTGGCCTGGGCCTTGATGAAGTACGCGCTGTTCGCCGCACTGGGTTTCTTCGCCCTGCTCGCGCTGGAACGCGTACTGATTCTCTAGTCGAAAAAGGTTGCCGTCGCCTGCGCAATCACGCTGGCTACGACCGGTTCACCAGTCGTTCCAGCGCCTTGCGGAGCGGACTGTCGGGGTCCATTGCCGCGGCTCCGGACACAACACTCCTGCGGGCGCTATCGCTTACCGGCCGGTGCGGCACCGCCGCATTAACCCGTGGCGGATCATATGCTTGCACCTTCACCCTGACTTCGGTAACCTCGCCGACACTTTCCCGCAGCGCCTCCCGGGCGCTGGGCAGCAATTGCTTCAGCCGGTGAGCCACAGCGCCCGAAGAGGCACTGATCACCACGACACCCTGCTTCACGTTCAACACCCGACTGACCTGGATCAGTTCTGGCGGCAGGAACTTTTCGTAAGCTCGCTGCGCGCGGCTGATCAGTCTGGCGTGCAGCGTCAGTCTGGTCAGTGCGTCCTGTGCTTCAAGATGGACGTACAACGGGCGTGCGGACATGAGAAGAATTATTGGGAGCGGACGTGCAGATTATTCTGGTTTCGGACCGACTGACAACCGCCAAGGCCATCACCATCGCGCCGAGGCATCTGGTCGGCGCGCTGTTTGCCTTTACCGTCCTGGTTTTCGTTCTGGCCTCGGCCTTCTCTTTCATCACGCTCAAGCACGCGAGCGAGTTGCGCATCCCCATGATCGACGAACTGATCACCGCGGCGCGCAACGAGGAGATCGAACGCAGCGAGCAGTTCGTCCGGGAGAACCTGAACACCATGGCGGTCAAGCTCGGGCAGATGCAGGCCCAGCTCATACAGCTCGACACACTGGGCACCCGTCTGGCGAAACTGGCGGGAGTGAAGCCGCCGGATCCGATCAGCGACAATGCGCCACCTGGCCGCGGCGGCCCGCTGGTCAGCGAGCAGCCACTGTCCGCCGCTGAACTGGAAGTGCAGATGAAGCACTTCTCCGACCTTCTCGCACACCAGGATGACTATCTCGGCGTAATCGAATCGGAACTGCTGCTTGATCAGGCGACGCTGTCGCTGGTTCCTTCCACGCTGCCGGTATCCGGCGGCAGCTGGAACGCCTCCGGATTCGGCTGGCGTATCGATCCCTTCACCGGTTCGCGTGCGATGCACGAGGGCGTCGACTTCGTCTCGGAAGTCGGCACGCCCATCATCGCGGCGGCAGCAGGCGTGGTCACGGAGGCAGGCTTTCATCCACAGTACGGGAATCTGGTCGAGGTCGACCATGGCCGGGACCTGAGTACGCGCTACGCCCACGCCAACAAGCTGTTCGTGAAGCCCGGGATGGTGGTGCGACGTGGCCAGAAGATCGCGGAGGTGGGCAGCACCGGCCGCTCTACCGGGCCGCATCTGCATTTCGAAGTCCGGGTCAAGGGCGTGGCGCAGAATCCCAACCGCTTTCTGGAACTTGCCCGCAAGGCTTTGCCCTCCGGCCGCGAGCAGGCGCGTACCGGCAAGACCGGTTCCTGACTTGCCCGGGTGGCAAGCGCCACACGTCGCCGACCCGAACCCCGGGCACCGTCGAGATCGGTCCGTGCATTGCTGCCGTGCTGCCGGGACCTCCTCCCGGGCCGGCACCCCGCCCTGCACCGGCCTGCAGGAATGGGGGTAGGCCCCCCATGCTAGAATCCGAGGCTTTTCTGCCATCGGTTTGCCCGCGACGGGCCTCTGTCTTCGATGATTGCCTCTCTGTTCACCAAATTATTCGGTAGCCGAAACGATCGCCTGCTGAAAAAGTATCGTCCGGTCGTCGTCCGCATCAATGCGCTTGAATCCGAACTTGCCGGCCTGAGCGACGAAGCGCTGACCGGCAAGACGTCCGAGTTCCGGCAACGCCACGCGAACGGCGAAACACTGGACGCCCTGCTGCCCGAGGCGTTCGCCGTCATGCGCGAGGCGAGCAAGCGGGTGCACGGCATGCGGCACTTCGACGTGCAACTGATCGGCGGCATCATGCTGCACACCGGCAAGATCGCTGAAATGCGGACCGGTGAAGGCAAGACGCTGACCGCCACCTTGCCGGTCTATCTGAACGCTTTGTCCGGCAAGGGCGTTCATGTGGTGACGGTCAACGACTACCTCGCCAGCCGCGACGCCGAACAGATGGGCAGGTTGTACGGCTTCCTCGGCATGAGCACGGGCGTCAACCTCTCGCGCATGCCGCACGACCTGAAGCAGGCCGCCTACGCGTCGGACATCACCTACGGCACGAACAACGAATTCGGCTTCGACTACCTGCGCGACAACATGGTGTATTCGCCAGGCGAGCGCGTGCAGCGCGGCCTGAACTTCGCCATCGTTGACGAGGTGGACTCCATCCTGATCGATGAAGCCCGCACACCGCTCATCATTTCCGGTCAGGCGGACGATCACACCGACCTGTACGTGAAGCTCAATGCGGTCGCGCCGCTGCTGACGCGCTGCGAAAAGGAGGACGGTCCGGGCGACTACTGGGTGGACGAAAAGGCACACTCGGTGCTGCTGACCGAAGCCGGCCACGAGAACGCGGAACAGATACTTGTACAGCACGGCCTGCTGGAGGCCGGTCGCAGCCTTTACGAACCGGCGAACATCACGCTGGTTCACTTCCTGTATGCCAGCCTGCGCGCGCACAACCTGTATTTCCGCGACCAGCAGTACGTGGTTCAGAACGGCGAAATAATCATTGTCGATGAATTTACCGGTCGTCTGATGCCCGGCCGCCGCTGGTCGGACGGCCTGCACCAGGCGGTCGAGGCGAAGGAAGGTGTGCAGATCCAGGCCGAAAACCAGACGCTGGCCTCGATCACCTTCCAGAATTACTTCCGCATGTACGGCAAGCTGGCCGGCATGACCGGCACGGCCGACACCGAAGCCTACGAATTCCACCAGATCTACGGCCTCGAAACCGTAGTCGTGCCAACCCACCGGCCGATGGTGCGCAAGGACAACAACGATCTGGTGTATCGCACGGCGAAGGAAAAGTACGCCGCGGTGATCGCCGACATCAAGGATTGTCACGAGCGCGGCCAGCCGGTCCTGGTGGGTACCACCTCGATCGAAAGTTCGGAACTGCTGTCCGGCCTGCTGAACAAGGACAAGCTTCCGCATCAGGTGCTGAACGCCAAACAGCACGAGCGCGAAGCGGAAATCGTCGCCCAGGCCGGCCGCCCCGGCGTCATCACCATCGCCACCAATATGGCCGGTCGCGGTACCGACATCGTGCTCGGCGGCAATGTCGAGAAGCAGGTACAGGCGCTCGAACTCGACCAGAGCATGGACCCGGCGGACCGCGCCGCACGTGTCGAGAAGCTGCGCAGCGAATGGTCGTCGCTGCACGAACAGGTGGTCAAGGCCGGCGGCCTGCACATCATCGGCACCGAACGTCACGAGTCGCGCCGCATCGACAACCAGTTGCGCGGTCGTTCCGGCCGTCAGGGCGATCCGGGTTCGTCGCGCTTCTACCTGTCGCTGGAAGATCCGCTGATGCGCATCTTCGGAGGCGAGCGGCTGAACGCCATCATGCTGCGACTGAAGATGCCGGAGGGCGAGGCGATCGAGCATGCGATGGTGAACCGTTCGCTGGAGTCGGCGCAGCGCAAGGTCGAACAGCGCAACTTCGACATCCGCAAGCAGTTGCTCGAATACGACGACGTGTCGAACGACCAGCGCAAGGTGATCTACGAACAGCGCAACGCGCTGCTCGAAGCCGACAACATCTCGGAAACCATCGGCGCGATGCGCCACAGCGTTCTTGACGACACCTTCCGTCAGTACGTGCCGGCCGAGAGCGTCGAGGAACAGTGGGATCTGGCCGGAGCGCAAGCCGCCTTCCTGTCGGAATTCCGCATCGAAGCGCGGTTCGCCGACTGGCTGGCGGCCGAGCCCAACCTCGCCGACGAAGACCTGCTCAAACGCGCGCAGGATCTGTCGGACGAGCAGTACGCGGTGAAGGTTGCGCTGGTCGGTGCCGACTCCTTCGGCCAGTTCGAGCGCAATGTGATGCTTCAGAGCCTGGACAGTCACTGGCGCGAACACCTTGCCGCACTCGATCATCTGCGTCAGGGCATCCATCTGCGCGGCTATGCGCAGAAGAATCCGAAGCAGGAATACAAACGCGAAGCCTTCGAACTGTTCGAAAGCCTGCTCGACCAGGTGCGCGGCGAAGTCACGCGCGTGCTGATGAATGTCGAGATCCGCTCGCCCGAACAGATAGAGGAAAGCGAACCGGCACCGCCGCCGCTCGACAACATGCGTTTCACGCACGCCGACTTCGACCCGTCCATGGCGGGCGAAGGCGTCGATCCTCTGGCGCCGCCCGCCGGTGGCAACGCGCCGGCACAACCTGCGTCGGCCTTCGCGAAGGTAGGCCGCAACGACCCCTGCCCCTGCGGTTCGGGCAAGAAATACAAGCAGTGCCACGGCCGCCTCGCCTGACGCGGGCCGGCTGTGACGAAGGCGGCCCGCGGGCCGCCTTTTTCGTTTCCGGCACCTCTTGCGGCCATCGGATAGCGGGAGATCGAAAGCCATGAAGATTTCGCAGCGCGCGCAAGCGGTATCGCCCTTCTTCGCGATGGAAACCGGCAAGCTCGCCGCCGATCTCGAAAGCCGGGGCCAGCGCATCATCAAGCTGAACATCGGCGAACCCGATACCGGTGCGCCACCCGCCGTGCTCGCCGCGATGCGCGAATGGATGGACGGACGCCCGATTCCCTACACCGCAGCGCTGGGCACGCGGGAACTGCGTCAGGCCATCGCCGGCTTCTACCGCACGATGCACGGCGCCGACATCGCACCGGAACGGGTGGTCGTGACCGCAGGCGCCTCGGCCGCGCTGCTGCTGCTCACCGCGGCCCTGGTCGACCCGGGCGACGAGGTCATCGTCGGCGACCCGTCCTACCCCTGCAACCGGCAGTTCCTGAGCAGCTTCGGTGCCGACATCCGGCGGGTACCGACTACGGCCGCCAGCCGTTACCAGCTCGACGCGGCATCGGTTGAAGCGCACTGGAGCCCGCGCACCCGGGGCGTCATGCTGGCCACGCCCTCGAACCCGACCGGCACCTCGATCGCACCGACAGAGCTGGACGCGATCTGCGCACTGGCGCGGGCGAGAAACGCCTGGTGTCTGGTGGACGAAATCTATCTGAACCTGCAGGCCGACGACGCACAGGGCAGACGGCCACAGACGGCGCTGGCCGGCAATCCGGACGCCTGCGTGATCAACAGTTTCTCGAAATACTTCGGCATGACCGGCTGGCGGCTGGGCTGGTGCGTATTGCCGGAAGCGCTGGTACCGGTGATCGAGCGGCTGGCGCAGAACTACTACATCTGTCCGCCCACCACCGCCCAGATCGCGGCCCTCTCCTGTTTCACCGCGGCGTCGCTCGCCGTCTGCGAACAGCGCCGCGCCGGCTTCGCGCAGCGTCGCGCATTCGTCACCGCCGGACTTGCCGACATCGGTCTGCCGGTCGATGTAGCGCCCGACGGAGCCTTTTACGCCTGGTTCGACGTCAGTCACACCGGTCTTGACGCCTGGACCTTCTGCCAGCGAGCACTGCGCGAAGCCGGCGTCGCGCTGACGCCGGGACGCGACTTCAGCGTTCTCGACCCCGAGCGCCACGTGCGGCTGTCCTGTGCCGCATCGATGGAGGATCTGGTCGAGGGACTTGAGCGCCTGGGCCGCTTCGTGACCGGCCTGCGCGGCTGAGCCGGGCAAGCGCGCGCGGACGAGACGCTGCCGCCCATCCTCATGTGCGCATTCGCGCTGCCGGAAGCGGCCTGAATTGCCGGGTGTCGTCGAAATACGCAGCATCGGTGTTGTCCCGCGTCATGCCGGGCAAACCCAGCACAGGCAAGGGGCACAGATCGCGCGGACCGGATGGCCAGCGACCGTCGACAATGCGCACCGCCAGCCAGGCATCGAACGCCTCGTGTCCGGCAGGCAGATCGTCGGCGTGCAGATGGAGGACCTTCGCGCACAAACCGACGTGAGGTGACATGGCCTTCTCCATCAGTGCGTGACCGATCACGTGCAATGTGGCGCGGGAGGCCGAGGCGCGACGATCGAACAGCGCTTCCCGCCAGCGATGGCCGCACAGCGCGTCGATCAGCGCCATGTCGTCGCTCACCAGCACCAGACCGTCCTCGTCGAACTGCGTCAGCGCGTCCCGCACCGGTCCGCGGGCGCCGCCCGGGCGCCGGGCGATCTCATCGCAGTGGCGGGCATTCATCGCCGCCTTGATCCGTGGATAGTTCAGCCAGGTCAGCGCATTGAACAGGTCGTGCCAGTTGTGGTCGCGCGTCGCCACGCATCCGCTGGCCGCGATGCGTGCCTCATAGCCGCTTGCGTCGGCGGACACAAAGGACACGGGCAGGCCACTCAGTGTCAGCGGTCGGCCCCTCTGCGCCGCCAGTCGGTCGATGCAGGACGCGGCCGGTACTTCGCTCCCCGCCAAATGTTCAAGCAGCGGACGCAGCCCTGCATGCAGCGGCCCGCTGCCGACGCGATCGGCCAGCGTCGCAATCAGGAGCCGCTCTCCTCCGCGGCTGCCTTGACCGGAACGAAGGAGAACTTGTCCCCCTTGTCGCGAAAACTGCCCAGCACGACCGGTTCGGTTGCCGGCTTTTCGATGACCGCGAACACGCAGTCCGTCGTATTCACCGCATACCACCGGCTGGAGCCCTGCCTGAGTACGTAGCGATTCGGCTCACCGCCCTCGAAAACGGTGACCGTACCGGTACTCAGACGCGCCGGCTTCATCGGATGGCGGCGCTGGCAGTTCGGCATGCGCGAAACGATGATGGCCAGTTCGTACTGGTCACTCCAGAAGAAGGGCTTCTCGCGACTGATGATCAGGGCGTGCTCCTTGCCCTCGATCATGTAGGCCGCGTTGTCGATCTCGCAACCGGCGGAAAGTGCGGCCAGCGGCAGCAGAAGCAGGCGCAGGTGTCGTGTCATGAATGGGTTCACTCGATACGCCAGGCCACGCGCTCACCCGCGCGCAGCGGCACCAGTACATCACCATCGGCAAATTCCTGGCTGGCCTTGACCTCCCACGACTCGCGGACCAGCGTGATCTGCGAACTGTTGCGTGGCAGGCCATACCAGTCCGGACCGTTGAAGCTGGCAAAGGCCTCAAGCCGGTCGAGCGCGCCGGCGCCGTCGAAGGCTTCGGCGTACAGCTCGATGCCGGCGTGCGAGGTGTAGCAGCCGGCACAGCCGCAAGCCGCCTCCTTCGCGCCCTTCGCGTGCGGCGCGGAGTCAGTGCCGAGAAAGAAGCGCGGGTTGCCCGAGGTCACCGCTGCAACCAGCGCCACGCGGTGCACCTCGCGCTTGAGCACCGGCAGACAGTAATGATGCGGCCGCACGCCGCCAGCGAAGATGGCATTGCGGTTCATCAGCAGGTGGTGGGAAGTCACCGTGGCGGCGACCCTGTCGCCCGCTGCAGCGACGAACTCCGCGGCGTCCCGGGTGGTGATGTGCTCGAACACGACGCGCAGCGTCGGGTGGCGCGCCAGCAACGGGCGCAGCACGCGTTCGATGAAAACCGCCTCGCGGTCGAACACATCGACGTCGCCATCGGTCACTTCACCATGGATCAGCAGCGGCAGGCCCCGCTCCGCCATGCGCGCCAGTGCGGCATCGCAGCGCGCCACGTCCGTCACACCGGAATCGGAATGGGTGGTGGCACCGGCCGGGTAGAGCTTTACCGCCTTGACGAAGCCGCTGTCGGCCGCGCGGTCGATTTCGTCCGGCGGGGTGTTGTCGGTCAGATAGAGTGTCATCAACGGCTCGAACGCCGGCAATCCGGGCGTCGCGGCATGCGCCGCCACGATGCGCTCGCGGTAGGCGGCGGCCAGCATCACCGTCGTGACCGGCGGGCGAAGATTGGGCATCACGATGGCGCGCGCGAAGCGGCGTGCGGTGTCCGGCAGTACTGCCGTCAATGCGGCACCGTCGCGCAGGTGCAGGTGCCAGTCGTCAGGGCGGGTGATCGTCAGTCTGTTCAAGAGGTATCCAGTCCAGTTCGCGGAACTCGGGGGAACGGCGCCCGCGAGTCGGTCCGGCGATTATCCCGCATAGTCGCGTTGCCTCCCACCGGAGCAGGGAACAGACCGCGGGTCATGCGCGCCGGTCGTCCTCCGGTGCATCCACGCCTTGTTCCATCGCATGGTCGTAGAGCAGCTTGCGCGGTGCACCGGTAATGGCCTGCGCCACCTTCACCGCACGACTGGGCGGCAGTTCGTCGAGCAGGATGTCCAGCGTGCGCCGCGCCGCGGCGTCCAGACCCTCTTCCGGCGGCGCGCCGGACAGCAAGAGCACGAACTCGCCGCGCTGCCGGTTGGCATCGGCCGCCAGCCAGGCCGGCGCCTCGGCCACCGGCAGGCGCACGATCTGCTCGAACAGCTTGGTCAGTTCTCGGGCAATCACCAGTTCGCGTTCCGGCTGCAGCACGGCCGCGATGTCGGCGACGCATTCGACGATGCGATGCGGTGCTTCGTAGAACACCAGTGCGCAATCCTGGCTGCGCAGCGATTCGAGGGTCTTTCGGCGTGCAGCCGACTTGACCGGCAGAAAGCCGACGAAGCGGAACTGTGCATCGAGCAGGCCGCTGGCCGACAGCGCCACCACGGCCGCACTCGGACCGCTGACCGGCACCACGCGGAAACCCGCGTCCTGCACCGCGCGCACGACGCGCGCGCCGGGGTCGGACACGGCCGGCGTACCGGCATCGGACACCAGCGCCACGCACCTGCCGTCGGCCAGTGCGGCGATCAGTCGCTCGGCGCCACTGCGTTCGTTGTGCTCATGCACCGCCACCAGTTGCCCGCGCAGACCGAGATGACGTGCCAGACGCGATGTTTCGCGCGTGTCCTCGCAGGCGATCAGGTCCGCCGCGCGCAAGGCGGCGACGGCGCGCGCCGACAATTCGCCCAGATGACCGATGGGTGTGCCGACGACATACAATGCCGATGTCTTGAACTCAGGCGGGGTGTCGTCGTGAACGGATACGGAAGATTCGGGCGTGTTCATCGTGCGCTGGCTTGCGTGTGGTCCGCCATTCTGAGCGCCGCGGCGCACCGCCACAAGCGCGCATGAACACGCGATCGCAGCAGGGTGCCGCCGCCGAGGCGCTGGCGGCGCGCTTTCTCGAATCCCGGGGTCTGCGCGTGCTTGGCCGCAACCTCCGCTGGCGCGACGGCGAACTCGATCTGGTGTGCGAACACGGTGACACGCTGGTGTTCGTCGAGGTACGCATGCGGCGCGACGGCCGCTTCGGCGGTGCCGCCGCCAGCGTAGGACCGGTCAAGCAGGCACGGCTGATCCGCGCGGCACAGCACTGGCTGGCGGCACAGGGTCGTCGGGCGCAGGCCCGCCCGGCGCGCTTCGACGTTGTTGCGATGTCGGCGCTGGACGCGGGCTGCGTGGACTGGATACGCGATGCGTTCGGTCTGTAGCACCCTGCTCGCGCTCGCCTGCGTGAACGCGCAGGCCGACGGTCTGCGCCTGCTCGCCCAGCGCTCGCCACTGGCCGGCGCGCAGTACCATCGTCTCGCCGAAGTGTGGCCCCGCCTCGCCGTCGGCGATACGCTGACGCTGGAACGCGAACCCGGCAACCGGCACGACGCGCGTGCCGTGCGCGTGCTGTGGCGCGGCATCATGATCGGCTACCTGCCCCGCGCTGCCAATTTCGAGGCCGCCGACGAAATGGATGCCGGCCGGCGACTGAGCGCACGCATCGGCCAACTGGCACCCGATCCCGACCCCTGGAAGCGGCTGCGCGTAGACGTATGGGTGGAGCTGGGCCCCTGATCGCGCCTCTCCGATTGCAAGCGCAGGTATCCGTCTGCAAGCGGGCTTCACAAAACCGGCTCGCGCAGCCGAACTTGGTACACTCCGGCCACCGTCAACGCCGCGAGCTCACATGAATCTGGTATCACGCATTTCCGAGCACTTCATCGACAGCGCGCAAACAAAGCTCTCGTCCACCGAAGTGCTGGCGGCGCCGATTGCCGAAGCGATCGAACTGATGGTGGAAAGCCTGATGGCCACCGGCAAGATCCTCGCCTGTGGCAACGGCGGCTCGGCAGCGGACGCACAGCATTTCGCGGCCGAACTGGTGGGCCGTTACGAACGCGAACGACCGGAACTGGCCGCCATCGCATTGACGACCGACAGTTCCATCCTGACTGCGGTCGCCAACGACTACGCCTTCGAACAGGTATTCGCCAAGCAGGTACGTGCGCTCGGCCAGCCTCAGGACGTACTGCTGGCGATCTCGACCTCCGGCAATTCGGCCAATGTGATCGCCGCCATCCATTCCGCGCACGAACGGGAAATGCGCGTTGTGGCGCTGACCGGTCGTGGCGGTGGCCGCATCGCGGAACTGCTGACCGATCGCGACATCCACATCTGCGTACCCGCCGATCGCACGGCCCGCATACAGGAAGTCCACCTGCTCACCCTGCACTGCCTGTGCGACGGCATCGATTGCATGCTACTCGGAACCGAATGATGACCCAGATCCGCCTCCCGCACTCCCTCCGCCCCCTGCTTCTCGCAAGCGCCATCGGTGTCCTGGCGTCCATGCTGCAAGGCTGCTTTCCCGTCGTCGCCGCCGGCGCCGGCACCGCCGTCATGTCGGCGCTGGACCGTCGCACCAGCGGCACACTGATCGAGGACGAAGGCATCGAACTGCGCACCGACAGTCGCCTGCGTGAAAAGCTCGGCAACCGCGCCAACGTGAGTGCGGTCAGCTACAACCGCAATGTGCTGCTGACCGGACAGGTTGCGGACGAAGCCACGCGCGCCGAAGCAGCCGCCATCGCAGCCACGGTGAGCAATGTGCGCGGCATCAGCAATGAAACGGAAATCGCCGGTGTGTCCTCATTGACGCAGCGCTCCAGCGATGCGGTCATCACCTCCAAGGTCAAGGCCCGCATACTCGATTCGCAGCGCGTCAATGCCAACCACGTCAAAGTGGTGACGGAGAATGGCAAGGTCTATCTGATGGGCCTGCTGACCGAAGGCGAGGCCAAGGCCGCCAAGGAAGTGGCGGCATCGACTTCGGGCGTACGCAAGGTGATCGCCATCTTCGAAATCATTTCGGTCGAGGAAGCGCGTCGGCTTGATGCGTCGCCCGGCGGCAGCGCCCAGAAGAAGTAGGCGCCGCCGGGGTCTGCCTTGCCAGCCCCTCGCTTTGCGGCAGCGTCAGCCGGCGGCCAGCCGCCGCCGCAGCGCCCGCAGCACGCCACCGATCAAGGGCAGCTTTTCATACAGCTCCTGCGCCGCGTCCCAGTAGTCGCGATGTTCGGCCACCCGGCCCTGCGCGTCGAAACGCAGCCGCGTCGCACCGACGATGGTCTGCGCGCGGCCGCGCATGACGAAGTGCATGGTCCATTCCAGCCACGCCGCGTCGCCTTCACCCATCGCCGAGTGCACTTCGAAGCGCGGTGCCTCGACCTGTTCGTACATGTGGCTGAAGATGCGCGCCACCGCGGCGCGACCGTGCACGTCGTTGAACGGATCGCGAAAGTGCGCGTCATCGGCGTAGAGCGCGGCCAGTGTGTCGACGGTGGCGGGTGTCAGTCTCTCGAAAGCCGAGATCAAGGTGCGCAGGCGGTCATCGGCGGGCATTCGGACATCTCCATTTTTCGAGGTCGACGGATGAGGGACCGCCGTGTCGCGGCCAAGGCCGCTCGCACACAAGACCGAAGCTGCGGCCCGAGCCGGGGGTTCGTGGGAGCGAGCTTGCTCGCGACGACAGCCGGTATCGAAGCCCCTTGACCCTCACCCGGCGCTGCGCGCCACCCTCTCCCGCTGATGCGGGAGAGGGACCGAAACTTTGCGCCCGGACCACTCCCCTCTCTCGCATCAGCGGGATAGGGGCCGGGGGTGAGGGCCCGCGACAGCGCCCCCGAATCAAGACCTGCGACTTGACGCCGCTTCCATGATTACCCGCTGCTGCAGGAATTGCGCAGACTCAACCGTGCGAACGCGATTCCCATATTTTCTGCAGCCGCTTGACCGAGACCGGCACCGGGGTGCGCAGTTCCTGCGCGAACAGGTTCACCCGCAACTCTTCGAGCAGCCAGCGGAATTCATCGAGGAAGGGGTCGCTCACGCCGGCCCGAGCGCGGGCGATGCGTTCTCGCTCCCACAAGGTCGCAAGTGACTGCCAGTCGGCCATCGCCCGCGCGTCGCGCGCCGGGTCGGCGCGCAGCTTGTCGATGCGCAGCGCGATCGCCTTCAGATAGCGTGGATAGTGAGTCAGCCGCTCGAAAGGCGTGCGCTCGATGAAATGCTTGCCGACCAGCGCGTCGAGCTGGGCACGCATGTCGGCACCCGCATCGGGGTGCGCCTTCAGCGCGATCAGCTTCTTGTTCAGCGCCGTGTATTCGGTCAGCACGGCACCCGCCAGGCGGCCGATTTCCTGTGCCACCAGCGAAATGCGCGGCCGCGCCTCGTCGCGCCGACTGGCGAAGGCGGCGGCGTCCTGCGGCCACGGCTCCATCATGCAGCAGCGTTCCAGTGTCGCGGCGACCAGCTGCGCACGCAGATCAGCCTCGCTGCCAAGGTTCATGAACTGCATCGCCATGTCGCGCAGCCCGGGCAGACTCTTTTCGATGAACTTCACCTGGTCGCGCAGTTCCAGCGCGAACAGCCGGCGCAGGCCGCGGCGATGAACCTCGAGCGCGGCTTCCGGCGTATCGAACACGCGCACGCTGACCGCGTCGCCGTCGTCCTGCAGCGCCGGAAAACCGATCACCATGCGGCCGGCGACCTCGACTTCCATCAGCTCGGGCAATTCGCCGAAAGTCCAGCTCGTGCAGCGGCCCTCGCCCGCCGACTGTGCAGGAACTGCCGCCTCGGGCGCGGGCTCGGCGCGGCCCTTCTTCGCTGTCGGCGGCGGCATCGGCGCTTTCGCGACAGCGTCGCGCGCGCCGAGCGCGGCCAGTGCGTCGGCCATGCTGCCGCGCGCGCTGGCGGAACGGGACTCGACGGCCGGCGCAGACGCCGCTCCGACCGCCTTCGGTGGCGTGGCGGCGACCGGCGCTGCGGATGACGACGCCGTCGGCAAGGCAATGCGCGCCTGTTCGAATCGTCGCGCCACCTCGTCCTTCAGCCGCGTGCGCAACTCGGCCAGATTGCGCGACTGGCCAAGCACGCGACCGTGTTCGTCGATCACGCGGATGTTCATGATCAGGTGCGCCGGCAGGTTCTCGGCGCGGATCGCGTCCGGCGGCAGCTTGAGGCTGACATACACCTCGATCGCGCGCGCCAGTACCTTCACCAGCGGTTCCGACTGGTCGTGCTGCTGGGCGAGGAAGTCGGCGACGAAGCCGCTGATCGGCTGGATGCGATGGCGCAGCTTGGGCGGAATCGTCTTCGCCAGCTGCACCACCTTTTCCTCGATCAACCCGGGCACCAGCCAGTCGAGCCGCGCCGCCGGAATCTGGTTCAGCAGCGTCAGCGGCACGGTCAGCGTCACGCCGTCGTCGGCCGCATTCGGCTCGTGCCGGTATTCGAGCTTCAGGCGCTGGCCGAGCAGATCCATCTTCGCCGGGAAACGTTCGCTGCTGACGCCGGCCGCCTCGTGCCGCATCAGCTGTTCGCGTGTCAGGTGCAGCAGCTTCGGGTTGTCGCGCTCGGCGTCGCGGCGCCAGCGCTCGAAGCCGCGCAGGTCGATCACGTCGGCCGGCACGATGGAATCGTAGAAGGCCTCGATCAGCGATTCGTCGACCAGCAGGTCCTGTCGCCGCTGCTTCTCCTCCAGCCGCTCGATCTGCGCGATCAGGTCGAGGTTGTGCTGCAGGAATTTCATCTGCTTCAGCGCGACGTCGCTGACGTCGCCATTGACCAGCGCCTCGCGGATCAGCAGTTCGCGCGCGAGCTTCGGGTCGGTCTTGCCGTACTGCACCGCGCGCTTGGCGTACAGCGTGATGCCGTGGATGACGCCGCGCTCCCAGGCCACCGTTTCGCCGCGGCTTTTCGACCAGTGCGGCTCGTAGGTCGAGCGGCGGATCAGGTGGGCGCCCACCTCCTCCACCCACTCCGGCTCGATGCGCGCGATGCAGCGTGCGAACAGCCGCGTCGTCTCGACCAGCTCGGCGCACATGATCCACTTGCCGCCCTTCTTAGCCAGCGCCGAACCCGGGTGCGGCCAGAACTTGATGCCACGCGCGCCCAGATAGGGCGGCTCGCCGGCGCGCGCGTCCTCGATGCGCAGACCGAGATTGCCGAGCAGGCCGGTCAGCAGTGCACGGTGCAGCGCGTCGAAAGCCGCCGGCTGTTCGTTCTCGGGCCACTCGTGCTCGGCGCACAGCGTGTGCAACTGGGTATGCACGTCGCGCCACTCGCGCATGCGCAGCCAGTTCAGGAAGTTGGCGCGACACCACTCGCGCTGCTTGGCCTGCGACTGGTGATGCCACACCTCGTCGAACGCGGCCCAGGCCTTCAGATACCACAGGAATTCGCTGCGCTCGTCGGCGAACTTCGCGTGCGCCTGGTCGGCGCTGCCTGCGCGTTCCTCGGGGCGGTCGCGCGGGTCCTGAACCGACAGGCCGGCGGTGATGATGAGCACCTCCTTCAGCGCAGCGTGGTTGCGCGCAGCGAGGATCATGCGGGCGACGCGCGGGTCCAGCGGCAGTCTGGCCAGTTCGCGGCCCAGCGGGGTGAGCGTGCGTTCCTCGTCCACCGCGCCCAGTTCCTGCAGCAGCTGGTAGCCGTCGGCAATCGCGCGCGGCGCCGGGCGGTCGATGAAGGGAAATTCCTCGACGTCGGTCAGACCGAGCGACTTCATGCGCAGGATGACGCCGGCCAGCGACGAGCGCAGGATTTCCGGATCGGTGTGCGCGGTGCGCTGCTTGAAATCGTCCTCGTCGTACAGCCGGAAGCAGACGCCGCTGGATACCCGGCCGCAGCGGCCGGCGCGCTGTTTCGCCGCCGACTGCGCGATCGGCTCGACCTGCAGCTGCTCGACCTTGTTGCGGTAGCTGTAGCGCTTGACGCGCGCCAGCCCGGTATCGACCACGTAGCGGATGCCGGGCACCGTCAGCGACGTTTCGGCCACGTTGGTGGAAAGGATGACGCGCCGGCCGTTCGAGCCCTGGAACACGCGCGACTGTTCCTGCGCCGACTGGCGCGCGAACAGCGTCAGGATGTCAGGCTTCACGCCGGGCAGCCGCGTGTGATGCTTGCGCAAGGTCTCGGCGCATTCGCGGATTTCCCGCTCGCCGGGCATGAACACGAGCACGTCGCCCGGCCCGCACGAGAAGGCTTCGTCGACCGCGTCGGCCACCGCGTCGTAGAGGTCGCGCTCCTTGTTGGCGTCGAACGGCCGCCAGCGCATCTCGATCGGGTAGAGCCGGCCGCTGACCTCGATCACCGGCGCCGGCTTGTCGTTCTGCGCGAAGTGGTTGGCGAAGCGCTCGGCGTCCAGCGTGGCCGAGGTGACGATCACCTTCAGGTCGGGGCGGCGCGGCAGCAGCTGGCGCAGGTAGCCGAGCAGGAAATCGATGTTCAGGCTGCGCTCGTGCGCCTCGTCGATGATGAGCGTGTCGTAGGCGGCCAGCCAGCGGTCGCGCTGCGTTTCGGCCAGCAGGATGCCGTCGGTCATCAGCTTGATGCGGCTGTCTTCCGAGGTGCGGTCGGTGAAGCGGATGGCGAAACCGACCTCGCGGCCGAGCGGCACGTTCAGTTCCTTCGCCACCCGGTCGGCGGTGGCGCGCGCGGCGATGCGTCGCGGCTGCGTGTGGCCGATCAGCCCGCGCGCGCCGCGGCCCAGTTCCAGGCACAGCTTGGGCAGCTGCGTCGTCTTGCCCGAGCCGGTTTCGCCGCACACGATGACCACCTGGTGCGCCGCCAGCGCCGCCGCGATCTCGTCGCGCCGCGCCGACACCGGCAACTCTTCCGGATACTCGACCTTGGGTGCCGACGCGCGGCGTGCGGCCACCCGGGCCTGCGACGCCGCGACGCGTTCAGCGATCTTAGCCGGCCACTTGTCCGGCGCGCGCATCGCCGGCGGCAGTTCGCGCAGCGCGCGCGAAATCGCCGCCGCGTCGCGGCTCATGCACTGTTCGAGCAGGGAATTCAGATCGGGGTGCTGCACTTTCATCGGGTCGGACTGCGGTCTTCACCACGCGCAAAGGGCGCCATTGTCGGCGAAAGACGGCGGCTGCGCGAACCGCTCAGCCGCGCAGCAGTTGCCAGCCCCACCAGCCCAGCGCGGTCATCGCCAGCGATCCGAGCACATGCGCCGCCACTGCAACCAGTGCCCAGCCGGTGTGGCCGCGCTCGAACAGCGCGAACACCTCGCCGGAAAAGCTGGAGAAGGTGGTCAGCCCGCCGAGGAAGCCGGTGGTCGCGAGGAGGCGCACATGGGCCGGCAACTCAGGCACCGCCTGCAGCACCGCCAGTGCCACACCCATCAGCAGGCCGCCGGTCAGGTTGGCCACCAGCGTACCGAGCGGAAAGCCCGCGAACAGCGGATTCAAGGCCAGCGCCAGGCCCCAGCGCAGCCAGGCACCGAGTGCCGCACCCGCGCCAACGGCGAAGAAGTTCTGCATGATGCGAGGCCGAAATGTTCCAGAGCTGCCTATTGTAAAGAGGGGCGAGCCTGCGCAGGCGCCATCCGCAACAAACGGTCCTCGCGGCGTGCACAGGCGATCGAGACCCCGGTTCGACCTGGAAACCCCGGTTGATCGGCGCGGACTTTCGCGTCCGGCGCAGACACACGAGGCCTTGCCGACGGCGTCCGATCCAGTGCGTGCCGGTGGGTGTAAGGTTGCAACCGGCACGCCGGTCTTTAGCCTTGTCAGCGCACACCACGGACGATGTCGTGATCCTAGGATTCAGCAAACGCAAAAGCTTCGAACAGGCGGTGCGGGCCTTCAGCCCGGACCTGTACCGATTCGCGTGGTGGTTGTGCCGCGACAAGTTCGTTGCCGAGGATCTGGTACAGGAAACCTTCGCCCGCGCCTGGAAATCGTGGGACGACATCAAGGATTCCGCAGCCACCAAGAGCTGGCTGATCACCATCGTGCGGCGTGAACACGCCCGGCTGTACGAGCGCAAGCAGTTCGATTTCGTCGACACCGAACTGGAAGACCTGCAGATCGCTGCCGATCACGAACCGATAGAGCTTTTCGAGATGGAAAATCTGCTGGGCAGCCTGCCCCTGACACTGCGCGAACCGCTGGTACTGCAGGCACTGGGTGGATTCTCGTGCGCCGAGATCGCCGACATGCTGGATACCACCGAAGGTGCGGTGATGACCCGCCTCACGCGTGCCCGCCAGGCGTTGCGCGCGACACTTGCCGGTCAGCCGGCGCGGAGGGTCGAATCATGAGCCACCGCGACGACCGCACCATGGACTTCAACTGCATCGATTTCCGCCGCGAAAAGCTGGCCGACCCGCGCCGTCTGAGCGAAGCGGCGGAAGAGCACCTGATCGCCTGCCCGGCCTGCCAGGCTTTTTCCCGTCGCATCAATGCCGGCGAGCGCATGCTGCAGCAGACGGTCGCCATCGATGTGCCCGACGGTCTGGCCGAACGCATCCTGGTCGGCGGACGGGCGCGCACCGGCTCGCCGTTCAAGTTGTGGGCGCTGGCCGCAAGCATGCTTCTCAGCGTCGGACTGGGCGTGCAGTACTGGCACGCCGCCCCCGACCGCGAACACGTCGCGCTGGCGGTCGAGCACGTGATGCACGAGCCGGAGGCGCTGATGAGCACGCGCCTGATCGAACCGCAGCGCGTCGCCCAGGTGCTGGAAAGCTTCGGCGCCGAAGTGAAGGTACCGCTTACCGCCGTGCGCTATGTGAAGCTGTGTCCCGTGCCCGGCGGTACCGGCTGGCACATCGTGTTCGATACACCGAACGGCCCTGCCACCGTGCTGTTGATGCCACGCAAGGACAGCCGTGTACGCACGCTGACAACCCAGTACCGCGGCATGGGGGTACATGTGGAAGCCGGCGGTCAGGGGGTGGTGGCCGTGGTGGCGCGCGACCCCGCCCGGGCGCGCGACGCGGCCGGCCTGCTGCACCATCACGTCAGCTGGACGCCGGTGACGGCACGGCTGGCGCAACCGGAGCCGCCGCGCACCTGACATCGCACGTTCACGGCACGGATGGACGCAGGGCTTACAATCCTGCGTCCATTTTTTTGGCTGCCGTGCCCCGTCCGCGATGGAAATGACGCGCCTGCTCCACCAGCTCGACAACCGGATGCTCGGAGAAATGTTCTCCGAGGACACCATTGTGCGCGGCAGCCAGTACGTCTCGCGGGTGGGCGACATCGAGGTGCAGGGTTCGACGCTGCGCGCCCTCGTGCGCGGCAGCCGGCCGCAGCCCTATCAGGTCACGGTGCGACTGGAGCGGCGCGAATACTTCGGCGAATTGACGCTGGAAGTGGCCGCCCGCTGCAGCTGCCCGGTCGGCAATCGCTGCAAGCACGCGGTCGGCCTGCTGCTGGCCGCCAAGAAGCAGGGCGAACTGATAGAGCGGCCGCGCGCCGAAGTGTTGCGCTGGGCCCAGAACCTGCCGAAGCGGCTGAGCGATCGACCGGCGGCGGGCGGCGCGCGCAAGCGCAACGCCGCAAAGGAAGCGATCGCCTATCTGGTTACGCCTCGCGGTACCCAGGCGCCCGACCTGCGCCTGCTCAAGGCGAAACTGACCGACCGGGCCGGACGCGACAGCGCGCCGGGCGCCGACAGCCAGCCCTGGTTCAATTTCGAACAGGCCCTGCTCAAGCCCCCCTCCTTCGTGCAGGAAAACGATCTGCCGGTGTTCCGCACGCTGCGCGACGCAATGCGGAAGCGCAGCGCGAGCCCCTTCGTACCGTTCGAACTGCGCGGCAGCGACGGGCTCGAGGTGCTGCGCGCCGCGCTCGACACCGGCCGCTGTTTCGTGCGCGTGGATGAAAGCAGCGACGACGCGCGCCCCTTGAAACCGGGCGAGGCGCGCGCGGGCCAACTGGAGTGGCAGACCGAGAAACTGGGCGTGAGGGCCCTGCTCGCCTGCGCACCACCGGCCGACTGGACCTTGCCCACAGCGCCCCCCTGGTATCTCGACATCGCCCGTGCGCAGGCAGGCGAAATCACCCACCCTGAGCGCGACGCGGTGCAGGCGGTACTCGAACTGCCTCTGCTCACGACGGCCGAACTGCCTCTGGTGGCTGAAGCACTGGCCGAGGCAGCGCCCGGACTGCCGTCTCCGCTGGGCCGCGACGCCGCCAGCCTGCCCGTGGTGGAAGAGGGACTGCGGCCGGTACTCAAGCTGACCAGCCTGCCGGTGTGGCACGTGAAGCCACACCGCCGCTACGACAAGGCGCTCGGCCATGCGCTGTACGACATCGCCACCGTGTCGCTTCAGTACGGTCAGGCGAAGTTCGCGGCGACCGACGATTCCGACCTTGCAACGCTGCCCAACGGCCGCGCCGTGCGCGTCCAGCGCGACCTCCCGGGCGAACGGTCGGCCTTGTCTCTGCTCGGCAAGATCGGCTTCGCACCGGTCAAGGCAAGCTGGCTGCAGATGTACGAATCGCTGCCGGTCGGCGCACTCGGCCTTGAAAGCGAGCAAGCCTGGGCGAACTTCTTCGGCGAAGCGGCCGGCCAGCTCACCCGCGCCGGCTGGCTGATCGACTGCCCGCCGGATTTCCGTCACCGCGTGCTGGTGGTCGATGAGTGGCACGCCGAACTGGACGAAGGCGAGAACGGCTGGCTCGAACTGTCGCTCGGCATCGAGGTCGGTGGCCGCCGGCTCGACCTCGCGCCGCTGCTGCACGCACTGTTCAAGCGCGACGGCCGCTGGCTGGACCCGGTGGCTCTCGACCGCATGCGCGACGAAGACACGACCGACCTGTTCACCGCCGAAGGCGAGCGCATCGTCGTGCCGGCCGGCCGCATCAAGCCGCTGGCGCGCACCCTGGTCGACCTGTTCGACAGCCCGACCGGCGGCACACTGCAGGTGTCGCGCATGGACGCACCGCGCCTGGCCGAAGCGCTGGATGCGAAGTGGACGCGCGAAGGCTTCAAACCTCTGGAACAGTGGGTCGAGCGCCTGCGCGGCATGCACGGCGTGACGCCGGTCGATGCGCCGGAAGGCTTCGGCATCGAACTGCGCCCCTACCAGCGGGAAGGTCTGGCCTGGCTGCAGCACCTGCGCACGCATGACCTCGGCGGCATCCTGGCCGACGACATGGGTCTGGGCAAGACCGCACAGACGCTGGCTCACCTGCTGACCGAAAAGCGCGCCGGCCGCCTCGACCGCCCGGCGCTGGTCGTACTGCCGACCTCGCTGGTGTTCAACTGGCAGCGCGAGGCCGAGCGCTTCGCGCCTGAACTGCGCGTGCTCAAGCTGCACGGCCCGGACCGCGGCGAGCGCTTCGCCCGGGTGCCCGAGCACGACGTCTGCCTCACCACCTACCCGCTGCTGTGGCGCGACCACGAAAAGCTGGCTGCGCACGACTACCACCTGCTCATACTCGACGAAGCGCAGACGGTGAAGAACGCCGGCAGCCAGGCGGCCCGTGCGGTACGCCTGCTGCGCGCGCGGCACCGGCTGTGTCTGACCGGCACGCCGCTGGAAAACCATCTGGGCGAGTTGTGGGCGCAGTTCGATTTCCTGCTGCCCGGCTTCCTCGGCGAACAGAAGGACTTCAGCCGCCACTGGCGCACGCCGATCGAAAAGCACGGCGACGCCATCCGCCGCGACCTGCTGGCGCGACGCGTCGCGCCCTTCATCCTGCGCAGGCGCAAGGACGACGTGGCCGCCGACCTGCCGCCGAAGACCGAAGTGCTGCGTACGGTGGAACTGACCGGCCGCCAGCGCGACCTTTACGAAACCGTGCGCGCCGCGATGGACAAGCGCGTGCGCGACGAAATCGCCAGCAAGGGTTTCGCCCGCAGCCGCATCGTCATCCTCGACGCGCTGCTCAAGCTGCGCCAGGTGTGCTGCGACCCGCGACTGCTCAAGACCGACGCCGCCGCCCGCGTGAAGGAACGCGCCAAGCTCGACCTGCTGATGGACATGCTGGAAAACCTGCTGGCCGAAGGGCGCAAGGTGCTGGTGTTCTCGCAATTCACCGGCATGCTCGACCTGATCCACGAACAGCTGGTCGAAGCCGGCATCGGCAGCGTCATGCTCACCGGCGACACGCAGAACCGCGAGGCGGTCGTGCGCCGCTTCCAGGAAGGCACCGTGCCGGTGTTCCTGATCAGCCTGAAAGCCGGCGGCGTCGGTCTCAATCTCACCGCCGCCGACACGGTGATCCACTACGACCCCTGGTGGAACCCCGCCGCCGAAAACCAGGCGAGCGACCGCGCCCACCGCATCGGCCAGGACAAGCCGGTGTTCGTCTACAAGCTCATCGTTGCCGGCAGCATCGAAGAACGCATCGTCGCCCTGCAGGAAAAGAAGGCCGCCCTGGCCGAGGGCATCCTCGGCAATGACGAGGCGGCGCTGGAGAAATTCGGCGAGAACGATCTGGCGGCGCTGCTGGAGCCCTTGGCCGGATAAGCCGCCTGCCGGCGTGATGCTTTCCGGTTATCCGGTGATCGAACATCGGCATTTCACAGCTTCGCCGGCACTTCGGATACTCCGTTGGATGACCTTGTGCAGATTGCCTGCCCGGGTCGTTACAGCCCCTCAATAACGGAGTCATTCAATGAATACGATCAAGGCCGTACTGCATGCCGCATCCATCACCCTGCTGCTGTCCTTCGCCAGCGCCACCGTCCAGGCAGGCCCGGACGAGACGTCCGTGTTCCACATGGACTTCAGCGGAAAGATGCGCACCATGGAAGTCATGAAGAAGATCGACACCAATGGCGACAAGATGGTGAGCAAGTCCGAATTCATGAAGGTGATGGACATGAGTTTCGACAAGATGGACAAGAATGGCGACGGCATGCTGGATGCCAAGGAATGGATGGGCGAGAAGCTTTATGGCGGCGGCAACGGCTGATCGGCATCGCGTGCGCTCCGTGGCGAGCGGAATGGCCCTCGCGTCCGGGGCTCGCTGCCTGCCACGGCGGGTCGGGTAGCGGCCACGTCCGGCTGCGGGATCGCGCTCGTCACCAAGGGCGGCCTGCCGAGGCGGCAAAGCGGGAAGGCTCGGTCGGAACGCCTCGCGGCAGCGGCCTTGCACGCTGTCCGCGTGCCGCGCTGCATGCGCCTGCGCGGCACACGACGCGAAAGCCGGTCGCCCGGCCTCAGGTGCCGGGCAGCACCGTTTCGAGTCCGGCGCCTCCGGCACGTACATTTGCAGGGCGGGCGCACGGCAGTTCGAGCAGGTGCATCCGCGTGGATCGAAGCACCAGCAAAGCGGCGCAACGCGCGCGCAGCGACGGCGCCCTGCCCTGCATGCCCTTGCGCCACCAGTCGTAAAGACGGATCACATCCTGTCCGGATCTGAAGTACAGCAAGCCCGGCAAGGCGCTGCGCCGCAAGGCACGTGCGTCCGCCATCGCGGCGAGCGCCGCTTCCAGCCGCAGCAGTTCGCCCAGCCAGGGCAGCATCTTCAGTTCGTGTTGCCCGCCCAGCCATCCACCCGAGAACACCTGTTCGGCCTGGCGCAGCGAGTCCAGCCCCGGCCTGTCGACGATGAGGCGACGCACCAGAGCACCGAAGCACGGGCGGCCCAGCAAATCGGCCGTGCACGGGAAGCGGGTGCGCAGGTGGCCGGCCACCGCATGTTCGAGTTCGCGCCAGTACTGGCGGGCCCGCGCGTCGGCGGCATCGGATTGCGCGTCCAGATCGACGGACTCCGTGGCAAAGGACTGTCTCAGAGCATCCAGCTCGCCGGCAGCGACGCACTTCACCACGCAAGTCCGGTGCAGGTCGGCGCGCGCCGACACACGGTGTCTGCACGGACGGTCAAACTGTTATCGTGGGTCGGCATCGCTGGAACACGGTCATGCGTCGGAATGCCGATTATGCAGTCATCGGGTGGCGTTTCCGGAAATCACTCGTTTTCATCAACCCATAGACGGCGTGTATCACGCCCCAACCGCAAGCGGGGAACACAAGGTGGAGCTCTATCAGATTCGCTACTGCCTGGCTCTGGCCGAGACACTGAACTTCACACGCGCGGCGGAACGTTGCTTCGTGTCGCAACCCGCGCTGACCAGAGCGATACAGAAGCTGGAAGACACCCTCGGTGGATTGCTGTTCGAGCGCAGCAAGATGGCAGTCAGCCTGACGGACTTCGGCCGCTCAATGCTGCCCAGCCTGCAGCAGATCTATGCAGCCACCAGCCAGACACGTGACCTGGCGCGACGCCTGCAGCAGGAACGCCCCGAAATCGTGCGCGTCGGCATCATGTGCACGATAGACCTGAGCGTCATCTTCCCCGCCTTCATCGCCTTTCAGACGGCACACCGCAGGACGGACATCCAGTTCCACGAAGGCTCGATGGAAGCGCTGATCGACGCTCTGGACAAGGGCGACGTCGATGTCGCGCTTGTCGCCTCGCCCTACGCGATTGCACGTCGTTTCAGCGGACCGGTCCTGTATCGCGAGGACTTCGTCGTCGCACACGCCTCCGCCCACCGGTTCTGCGACGAGCCCACGATATCCATCGTCGATCTCGCGGGCGAGCCCTATTGCGAGCGCAGCCTTTGCGAGTTCAGCACCTACATCCAGCGCGGCATGGAGGAACGCGGCATCGACGTGAACGTCGTGCAGCAGACGACGCGCGAAGACTGGGTGCAAACCATGATCCGCGCCGGCGTCGGCATTGCCTTCATGGCCGAATCGACCGCGCTTTCGAGCGGTCTGTCGTTCAGCCACGTGGCAGGCGCTCCCTTTGTTCGCGAAGTGCGCGCCTTGCTGCTGAGCGACCGTCCGCGTTCGGCGGCCATCGACGAGCTTCTTGCCTTCCTGCGCGAGTTCGACTGGACCGGCCTGCCCTGCCTCGGAAACCCCCTTCCGGCCGAAGGCTGAAAACGCAGGAACGGGGTGGCATACGGTCTTGCGCGGACCGCAGCGCACCGGGCACCGGCCAGGCCTGAACGGCACCCTCCGGAAGGCCATCCTTGCCAGCACACGCTGCCGACGCAGCGCAGAACCGCATTGCGATGGTCGGCCGCCGTCAGGGCGCAGGCGTTCGTCTGAACCCGCATCGTCGCTCGCCGCCCGGGAAACGCATCGTCGCCCGGCGGGAAAAGAAGGCTACCCTGGCCGAAGGCTTCCTCGGCAACGATGAAACCGCGCAAGAGACATTCGGCGCGAACGATCTTGCGCCGCTGGTGGGGCGACGAGATCGATTCGTCCCGTCACCGATACGGTCTGAAATCCTGCTGGCATCCCCCTCGCACCTCTGCTAGCGTTCGTCGCCATGTTGCCGGCATCCGGACAGGGCAGTCCGCATGGTCGATCGAAGCCTCCCCGGCCACCGGGGCACGACACGAAGCTGAGCTCCCTTGGACGCCGTCCACCCTTCGAACGGGACGTCGACCTCCGGAGTACAGGCATCACACCGGCGATAGAGAAGTCCGGTTCCGGAAATGCATACCAACAAGCAGGAAGTCGATCCGATGAACGCCAAACCGAATCGCTGGGTCGCTCTGCTGCTCGGGGTATTCATGCAGCCTGGGGCAATGCTCTACGTCGCGCGACCCGGGTGGGCACTTTTCTACTTCCTGCTTGCCCTGACAGTGCGCGTGCTGGGCGCGATCTCTTCCGACGCCCAATCCGGCGATAACCCGATCACTCTGCTCCAGTTCGCCATTCCTCTCGCATGTGCGGCACACGCCTATCGTCTTGCGAGGAGGTATCCGGACGGAAAGCGCCGTCCCGTCTATAGCCGCTGGTACGGCCTGCTCGGTTCGATGGCGGCGATGTTCCTGATTGTAATGACGTTCAGAGCGTTCGTCGGAGAGCCCTACAGGCACCCGTCTCGGTCAATGCTCCCCACCCTCCCGCGTGGAGCCCTGTTGATCGCCCAGAAATGGGGTTACGGAAACCACGTCCTCTTCGGCGTCCGCCTCCACCGGTCACCGATCACTTCGCCACTCGTTCGCGGCGACATCATCGTTTTCGAATTTCCGATGGACAGATCCGTGCTGTTCGTAAAACGGTTGATCGGCCTTCCGGGAGACAAGGTGACATACAAGAACGGCCGTCTGGTTGTGAACGGCGAGCCGATCGCCTTGCGCCAGACTGCCGACTTCATCGATCCGGAGACCTCCGAACGGCTGCGCACCTTCGTGGAATCACAGGGCGATATCGAATACTCGATCATCCGTCAGCAGGAAGCTCGCGACACAAGCTCGATGGTCGTCAACTTTCCGCATCGTGACCGGTGTGTCTACGAAGCGGGCGGACTCATGTGCGAGGTGCCGCCAGACCACTACTTCATGATGGGCGACAACCGTGACCAGAGCGCCGACAGCAGGGTGTGGGGTTTCGTACCCGCCGACCACATCATCGGAAAAGTCTGCTACGTCCTGCGCTGACGCGAACCGCCCTGGGTATCGCGGAGGCCCGCTGGGTCAAGTCGGGCTTCCACCGCGGAAGCCTGACGGGCAAGTTGCCGATGGCAGTCCACCTCCGCCTCCGCTGGCGGAATGCAACGGATGGGTTCGAGCAGGCGGCGCGCTTCCGGCAGGCAGCCCCGCTGCCGATCAGCGCGTCGATATCGAACGACCCGATTCCGGACAGTTTGAAGCAGCCCGTCGACGTCGTGCTGCAAGCACGGCCTGCTGCTACCTTCAGCGAACGCGGACAGCTCGGCACGTTTGGCGACTGCAAGGGGCTGGCGGGGCTGGCGCAGGCACACGCGTCGGCGGCGTCTTTCTAGGCCCTGCCACCGCCCGCACCGACGATCAGGTTGAACACCTCGCGCGCCAGCAGCAGTTCCACCGGCACCCCGCCGCGCAGTGCGCTGATCGGCCGGAACACGCCGCCGTGCGGTTCGATCGCGGCCTTGGGCGCTTCGAAGGTGGTGAAGCGCAGCAGATGCACCCTGACCGGACCGTCCGCGGTCGACACCCAATGCCTGAAATCGCAGGCCCGCACCACTTCGGCCGGGTTCAGGCCAAGCCGGGCGATGGCAGCGGCCTTCACCGCTTCGCCATCGTCCGCCACCTCGTCTTCGGGTTCGGACATCAGTTCGGCCGACGGCGGCAACGGTGCCGGCAGCAACAGCGTTTCGTTCCACTTCGCGAACACGAGCGCCGTGCTGTAGCTGTCGAAATGCACCAGCAGCACACGGTTGGCGACCAGTACATCGTCGTTTGCATTCATGACCTGCATCCTCGGCGTTGGCGGCGTGCGGCCGGGCCGGCCTCACCCGCGTGGTATCGATGATCGCTGTGCGCGAGAGCCCGCGCAGCCGGCATGCCGGACAGGCCCGTCGGGCACGCGACACGAGTATGCCCGGCTTCAAACGCTGTGCAGGCTCGCCCGCGGCCGAATCGGCCTCCGGTTCCCGCGGCGGCCGCGGCATCGACGCAGGCCCGGAGCGCGAGCAGGGCGCTGCGCGACGATGGGCAGCCGGCAATGGCCGCTTGCCGGCCCGACGGGCGAAGCTGCTACGATGCCCTGCGGGCGCGCGACCCGCATCGCCCACCCCGCCGGCGCGGGGCTTTCCGCCCGCCGCACGCGCGTTCCGGCGGGCCGACCCGGCACGGAACGACGCACCATGGACATGCCGCTCACCGAACTTCCCGCCGACCTGCCGGAACCGACCGACGATGGCGCAGCCGCCCACCTCGAAGGCCTGCATCTGCCGGCCGTCGATCTGCCGGCGACCGATGGCCGGGTGGTGACGCTGTCGGCGCTGGCGGGCCTGCAGGTGATCTATATCTACCCGATGACCGGCCGCCCCGGCGTGCCGCTGCCCGAAGGCTGGAACGCGATACCGGGCGCACGCGGCTGCACGCCGCAGTCCTGTGCCTTCCGCGATCGCCACGCGGAACTGGCGGCGCTCGGCGTCAGCGTGTCCGGACTGAGTACACAGGACAGCGACGATCAGCGCGAGGCGGCTGTGCGGCTGCATCTGCCCTTTCCGCTGCTGAGCGACGCCCGTCTCGCGCTGCGCGACGCGCTGGCGCTGCCGACTTTCGAGGTCGACGGCCGCACGCTGTACCGCCGGCTCACGCTGATCGCCGACGCGGCGCGCATCGTCAAGGTGTTCTATCCGGTGTTTCCGCCCGACCGCAATGCGGTCGAGGTGATGGCCTGGCTCGCCGCGAGAGCGCTCCGATGAAACACGGCGCCCACCGCATCGGCCTGCTCGCGGCCGCCCTGCTGGCCGGATGCCCGGCGTCGGCCGCCCCACCCGCCTTGACCCCCTGCCCTGACACGCCGAACTGCGTATCGACCGAAGCGCAGGGCGAGCACCGCATTGCCCCGATCCGCTTCGAAGGCAGCGGTGAACATGCACGACAAGCGCTGTTGCAGGCCATCGCAGCACTGCCGCGCAGCACGATCACGCACAACGAAGCGGGCCATGTTGCGGCGGAGTTCAGGTCGCGTGTGTTCGGCTTTGTCGACGCGGCGGAATTCAGGATCGACGACCAGACGCACCTGATCCGCTTTCGCAGCGGCGCGCGCCGTGGCCATTACGACTTCGGCGTGAACCGCGACCGGATGGAGGCGTTGCGCGCCCGGCTCACGCCGGTTCGCTGAACGGCATGTGCGTTCGCGGCGCCAGCGCAAAACACACGCAACCATCCCGATTGTGTTCGAGGGCCAGCACATGGCCGGCCGCCTCGGCCAACCGCGCGGACTGGTAAAGCCCCACGCCCAGACCGGTGGCCGAAGCAACCGGCTCGCGCAGCAACCCGGGTGCGATGTCCGGCGCAATGGCGCGGCCGCTGTCCTCGACCGAAAGACGCTCGCCACCCAGCCGCAGCACAATGGCGATGCCCGGCTCGGCCAGGCGCTTCTGCACCGCATTGGCCACCAGATTCTCCGCAACGGTTGTATACAGCGCGCCTGGCAACCACAGGTCAGGTTCGGTCGCCCCCTCGACCGCCACGCCCTGACCGGCGAAACGCGCCTGCATCGACTGCAGCCACTCCGGCGCGGGCATCCATTCGTCGTCCGCCGGCTGCGGGCGGCGCAACTTGTCCAGCGTGGCTTCGAGCCTTGCCGTGATCACCGGCAACTGACGCGCCAGCAGCGCATTGGCACGCCGGGTGGCTTCAGGGCCGTCGGCTTCGTTCAGCGCATAACACAGGGTATTGAGCGACTGCAGCAGATTCTTCACGTCGTGCGTGAGCCGGGCACCGGTGTCGTGGATGGCCGACAGATAGCTCAGGCGGCGCAGTTCCTCGGCACGCAGGCGCGACTGGTAGAACTGGCCGAGCAACTGCACCAGCAGATTGACATGCCATACCAGGCCGCCGGACAGCGGACGTGCGGTGTAGAGCGCCATGTCGAGCAGCGGATGCTCGAAGTCGTAGCGGTGGCTGCCGGTCTCGCCGAACTGTCCGTGATGCTGTGGTCCCCGGCCGCGGGTATGCCACTCGCCGCCGGCCACCAACGGCAGCGCGAGCAGGCGATTGGCGGCGCGGGCAACGAAGTCCTCGGGGCGGCCGTCCTGCTCCGCCAGCGCCGCCAGGCTCTCCAGCCATCGTTCGTAGGGCAGCGCCAGCGAAAGCACGTAGCGTGTGAAGGCCACGCCCAGACCGCCGAAGCCGGCGCGCGGATTCCACGCCCAGCTGAGCAGCAGCAACATCGCCGCCAGCAGGGCCAGTGCGCCGAGCAACGCGCGCAGGTAGTCGATGCCGGACAGCAGCATGATGGCGAGCGTGCCCAGCGCCAGCACGGCCAGCAGCAGCAGCACGAACAGGCCGGACACGAAATCGAGCACATCCGGGTCTCGGTCGGTCCGTTGCTGGCCGGACACGCCCAGCATGACCGTCAGCGCGAGAGGAGACAGCCACAGACCGAGGGTATCGAGACCGGGCTGCACGGAAAGACCGGGCGGCAGGGCGCGCGGCAGCGCCACCGCGAACAGCGCGGTGATCAGATAGGCGAGCGCGCCCAGGTAGTGGATGCGGGGCCCGCGCGCGGTCGAGAAGAACACCTTGCCGCCGATCAGTCCGGCCAGCAGCAGCATCCACAGACTGAGTGCGCGCGGCCCGTAGAACACCATCAGCGCGAGCAGCAGCAGCGCGAGCACGAGCAACCCACCCGCTTCGACACGGCTTTGCGCGCGCACCAGTGGCTGCCACAGCAGCAGCAGGCCGAGATGGGTCAGCAGCACACCGCGACCGAGGGTCGCGTCATCACCGGCCCACAACACGGCATGCAGACTGCCCAGGACACACAGCAGCAGCCAGGGCCGGACGGCGCCGAGCCAGCGGTTCAGCCGGGCAATGCGGGCAGCGCCGGAGCGAAGGATCACGGCAGGCTCCGGCGTGACGGATTGCACACCATGTGACCGGAACATGACGGTGCTGTCGAAAAACGGTCAGTTGTCATGATCGATGCCGGCATCTCCGCAGCGTGGAAGGCGAGGAGATGCATCCGGAAAAACGGAAAAGCGGCCCGGGTCCTGAACGTAGGAGGAGAGGAAAGCCGGTGAAGAGCGCTCGGCACGGAACGTGCACAGTGTTCAGCCAAAGGAGAAGTCTCATGCCATCCACTCAACGGGGTTTCACACTGGTCGAGATCGCCATCGTATTGGTCATCATCGGTCTGCTGCTCGGCGGCGTGCTCAAGGGTCAGGAACTGATCAACAGCGCCAAGGCGAAAAGTCTGGTCAATGACTTCCGGACCATATCGACCGCGATCTACGCCTACCAGGACCGCTTCCGCTTCATGCCCGGCGACGATCCGGCCGCCGGCCAGCATGTCGGCGGTGCCACGGCCAGCACACCCGGCAGCGACGCGCGCGGCAACGGCCGCATCGGCGGCGCCTGGAATTCGGGCACCGCGACCGACGAAGCCTTTCTCGTCTGGCAACACCTGCGCCAGGCCAATCTGCTGACCGGCACCACCAATACCAGCGATACCGACAACTACTTCCCGCGCAATGCCGACAACGGCGTCATCGGCATTACGGGTTCCGCTCCGATCACGCCGGCAGAGACGACGGCCACCAGTTCCAGTTCGGCCTCGCTGCCCATGACCGGCGCCTTCTTCCTCTGTTCCGATGGCATCACCGGGCGTCTGGCGCGGCAGGTCGATTCGACCATGGACGACGGCAGCACCGACACCGGCAATGTGCGCGCCATGGCGCGCGTCAATGGCAGCGGCGCGGCAAGCGGCACGGCCGCCAACATCAATGCCGGCAACGAAGCCAACGGCGAGCTCTACACGGTGTGCGTCGCGTTCTGACCGGCGGCCGCCTGCGCGCGCGGGCGGTCTGATCGGCCACACCTTCATCCCTTCAGCAATTTGCCCTCGGCCCGCGCCAGTTCGGCCGGCTCGCCCAGCAGCACCACCACGTCGCCGCTTTCGAAAGCGAGATCCGAACTGGGTTCGAGCGCGCGGATGCCACGCCGGCGGATCGCGCTCACATCGACCCGCACGTCCTCGAAATGGAATTCGTCGATGCGGTGGCCGATGGCCCAGGCGCCCGGCGCCAGCGTGACGGAATGCAGGCGCCGGTGCTGCGACTCGCCGACCGCCTCTTCCGCAAGATGTTCGGCCCCCCGGTACAGACCGCGCAGCAGGTGGTAACGGTCGCCGCGCAACTGGCGTATGCGCTTGAGCACCCGGTTCAGTGGCACGCCCAGCAGCACCAGTGCGTGGGTCGCCAGCATCAGCGAAGATTCCAGCGATTCCGGCACCACTTCGGTGGCACCGGCGGCCGACAGCTTGTCGTAGTCGCGCTCGTCGAAAGTGCGCACCACCACCGGCACGTCGGCGCGCAGGTCGTGAGCCAGGCCGATGACGCGCATCGCCGCATCGGTATCGACAAAGGTGACGACCACGATGGAGGCGCGCGCAATGCCGGCGGCGATCAGGGTTTCGCGCCGGCCGGCGTCGCCGAACACCACGGTTTCGCCGGCCGCTGCCGCCTCGCGCACGCGTTCCGGGTCGAGATCGAGCGCGATGAATGTAATGCCTTCGTTTTCAAGGAAGCGCCCGAGGTACTGACCGTTGCGGCCGTAACCGCAGACGATGGCGTGACCATCGGTGGCCAGCGACTGGGCAGCAATGGAAGTGAGCTGCATCGAGCGCAAGAGCCATTCGGAGGGCACCAGCCGCAGCACGATGCGGTCGGCGTAGTGCGCCAGTATCGGTGCCGTGAGCAGCGTGAGCAGCAGCGAAGCAAGCACTATCTGCAGGATGCGGTCCGGAATCAGGTGGGCAGCGTCGGCCAGCGCGATCAGCACGAAACCGAATTCGCCGCCGGCGCACAGCCACAGACCCACGCGCAGCGCATTGCCGGGCGAAGACCCGAAAACACGCGATGCGGCCGCAGCCACCGCGAACTTGCCGATCAGGATGAACAGCACGGTCACCAGCACGAAGAACAGTTCGGAAAACACCAGAGCCAGGTCGAGCTTCATGCCTATGGTGACGAAGAACAGCCCGAGCAGCACGTCGCGGAAAGGTTTGATGTCCTCTTCCACCTGATAGCGGTACTGGGTTTCCGAGATGAGCATGCCGGCAAGGAAGGCGCCCAGCGCGAGCGACAGACCGGCCAGCTCGGTGGCGAAGGCCATGCCCAGAGTGACCAGCAGCACATTGAGCATGAACAGTTCGGACGACTTGCGCCGGGCCACGATGTGGAACCAGCGCTGCATCAGGCGCGGACCGAGATAGAGGATGACCGTGAGCGCGATCGCCGCCTTGACCGCAGCCAGACCCAGTGCCTCGACGCTTTCCTCGGCGCCCAGCGCCAGTACCGGAATGACCACCAGGAAAGGCACGACCGCCAGATCCTGGAACAGCAGCACGCCCACCACCTGCCGGCCATGTGCCGAATCGAGTTCCAGCCGCTCGACCAGAAGCTTGATCAGCACCGCCGTGGACGACATCGCGATGGCCCCCCCGACCGCGATCGCGCCCTTCAAGCCGAGGCCGAACAGCCAGGCAAAAGCCACTACGCCCAGCACGGTGAAAGCAACCTGCGCGGTGCCCAGACCGAACACCAGGCGCTTCATCGAGAACAGCTTGGGCAGCGAGAATTCGAGCCCGATCGAGAACATCAGGAAGACGATGCCGTACTCGGCGAAATGCCTGGCCTCGTCGGTATCGGGGATGAAGGCCAGTGCGTGCGGGCCGGCCAGGGCGCCGACCAGCAGATAGCCCAGGATGGGCGGCAGCCCGACGCTGCGGAAAAGGCCCACCACCAGCACCGAAGCGGTGAGCAGCAGGAGAACCAGCTCTAGGGCAGACATGGTGGCGATGTATTCGGACCGCTTCCGGATGACCGGACGGCCGCCTGTCGGAGCAGGTTGTTATAATCCGGAAAGATCATAACCGATCACCCTCACGCCTGTAGTACGGGCGACTACCCGCCTCTGCACACCCTGCCTCGCGCATGACACACGTCGTCCCGCCGAACAACGAAGACATCCTCGCCGCCGCCCGTCGGGTACTTGACATCGAAGGCCGTGCGCTGGCGGTGCTTTCCGCGCGCCTCGGCAACGAGTTCGCACAGGCTGTGCGCCTGATACTCGACAGTCCGGGTCGGGTCGTCGTCAGCGGCCTCGGCAAGTCCGGACACATCGCACGCAAGATTGCGGCAACCATGGCCAGCACGGGCACGCCGGCCTACTTCGTGCACGCAGCGGAGGCGCTGCACGGCGACCTCGGCATGATCCATCGCGACGACGTGCTGATCGCGCTGTCGAATTCGGGCGAAACGGCGGAACTGCTGGCCATCGTGCCGCTGGTGCGGCGCCAGGGTGGCCGTACCGTTGCAATGACCGGCAAACCGGGTTCCACGCTCGCCACGCTGGCCGATGTGCATCTGGACGCCGGAGTCGATATGGAAGCCTGTCCGCTCAACCTTGCGCCGACTGCCAGCACCACCTGCGCGCTCGCGCTCGGCGACGCGCTGGCGGTGGCACTGCTCGACGCACGCGGCTTCCGCGAGGACGACTTTGCGCGCAGCCACCCGGGCGGCGCGCTCGGTCGTCGCCTGCTCACCCATGTGCGCGACGTGATGCGGCCGGCAGACAGCGTGCCGACCATCGGCGTCGATGCGACGGTGACCGAAGCGTTGCTGCAGATCACGCGTGGTGGCATGGGCATGACCGTAGTGGTCGACGCGGTGGGTGCCGTGGCCGGCGTGTTCACCGATGGCGACCTGCGTCGCGCCATCGACCGCGTGGGCGACGTCCGTACAGTGCCGGTCGCCGACGTGATGAGCCGGAATCCGAAATCGATTGCCGAAGACCGGCTGGCTGCCGAAGCGGCCGACCTGATGGAAACCCGGCGCGTGAACCAGTTGCTGGTGACCGACCGCAATGGTTCGCTTGCCGGCGCGCTGACCATGCACGACCTGATGCAGGCCAAGGTGATATGAGCGAAAAATCCGCAAGCGAAGCCGCGCGCAAGGTGCGGCTGATGGGCTTCGACGTCGACGGCGTGCTGACCGACGGCACGCTCTGGTTCGGCCCCGACGGCGACACGATGAAGGGCTTCAACACGCTGGACGGGCACGGCCTGAAGATGCTGGCCGGCGCGGGCGTCGAGCTGGTCATCATTTCCGGCCGCTCGTCCGCGGCAGTGCGACATCGCGCTGCCAACCTCGGCATCGACACCGCACTGCTCGGCGTCGAGAACAAGCGCGAGGCGATGCGCGAACTGGCGGCCGAGCGCGGTCTGGCGATGGAGCAATGCGGCTATATGGGCGACGACATTGTCGACCTGCCGGTACTGCGTGCCTGCGGCTTCTCGGCCGCGCCGGCCAACGCTCACTTCTTCGTGCGTCAGCACGTTGCCTGGGTCGCCGAAGCGGATGGTGGCCGCGGAGCCGTGCGCGAGGCCTGCGAATTCCTGCTCGACGCCCGCGGCGCGCTCGACGCCCTGCTGCAGGACTGTCTGCGTTGAACCTGCGACGGCAAGTGCAGCAGTTGTTGCCGCTGCTCATCCTGCTCATGCTGGCCGGACTGACCATCTGGCTGGAGCGCGCGACGCGGATCGAGGAGCGTTCGTCCTCGGGCAAGCTGCGACACGACCCGGACGTGATCGTGGACAACTTCACCGTGCGCCGTCTCGACGAGACCGGCATGGTGCAGCACACCTTGAGCGCGAAGCAGCTGCGTCACTACCCCGACGACGACAGCACCGAGCTGGACGCGCCCGACCTGATCTATCGCGGCAAGCTGTCGCCCACCCACGTGAGCGCGGAACGCGGACTGCTGACCCGGGATGGCAAGGAAGCCATCCTGCGTGACAATGTGAAAGTGCGGCGCGAAGCCAGTGCCGGCAACCCGGAAATGACGCTTGCCACGAGTGTGCTGAACGTGTATCCGGACGACGAAATCGCCAGGACCGACCAGCCGGTGCACATCACCCATGGCCGATCCGTGGCGACCGGGGTCGGCATGGTGGCCGATCGCGTCAAACAGACCTACATTCTCGAATCGCGCGTCAAAGCCACACTGGAAAGAACCCGCCGCCCATGACATCGCGCACCGCCAAGAAGGCCGCCTTCGCACTCGCCCTGCTCGCCGCCTGCCTCGCATCGTCCGCCCGCGCCGAGCGCGCCGACCGCGACAAGCCGGTCAATCTTGAAGCCGACAAGGTGACGGTGGATGACCGCACCCGAACCCACGTGTTCGAGGGCAATGTGGTGTTCACCCAGGGCACGCTCACGATCAAGGCGAACAAGGTGGTGGTGACCCAGGACGCCACCGGTTACCAGAAGGGCGTGGCCACCAGCGGTGAAGGCGGGCTGGCGCGCTTCCGCCAGAAGCGCGAGGGCATCGACGAATGGATGGAGGGTGAAGCCGAGCGCATCGAGCACGACGCAAAAACCGAGATCACCCGCTTCTTCGTCCGCGCCTATGTAAAGAGCGGCGGCGACGAGGTTCGTGGCCAGTACATCGAATACAACTCGCTGACCGAGAACTACACGGTCACCAATTCGTCGGACGCGAAGTCGGTGCCCTCTGCTGGCGACCAGTCCAAGCGTGTTCGCGCCATCATCCAGCCCAAGAGTGCACCCAAGCCTTGACGTGCCCGGCCGATGAGCCACCGGCCCGACCGCCGGTCGGGATGACAGCGCTCCACGTTTCAGGGACCGGACGAGGCGCCGCCGCCCGGGGGCGATCGCCGGTACCGGCCCCGGCCGCCTTCGCGACTGCGGCCGCGCATCGGGAAGAGGATCGCGAAGCACCATGGCCGGCGACCACCTTGTCGGCCATGAAGCCGTACATTCCGCTCGATCGGCGTTGCCGTCTCGCCCGGAACGCGAGCGAAGCGAGCGGCTGACATCCGCGAGGGGCGCAGCGTCCAGCGGAATGGCAAGCGGTCAAGTGAGGCTTTCAGGTTCGATCCCGTGCGCCGCATTCCCCCTGCTCCGTCGCCGCTTGACGCCCGGCGGCAAGCGATCGCTACCGGTCGCGCCCCGATATGCGATATGTTCCGGGCCTGACGGCCACCCGCGCGCACGGAAGGGAAGTCCCGGGTACGGGGGCTGCAAAGCAGACAGGAGAACGCGGTGAGCGAAACCGACTGCACGCATCGACGCAAGGAACGCCAGACCATCCTGGTCGCCGACGACACGCCGGAGAACATCGATCTGCTGAGCGGCCTGCTGCGCCGGGACTACCGGGTGAAGGTCGCCACCAGCGGCGAAAGGGCGCTGAACATCGTTGCTTCGGACGACCCGCCCGATCTCGTGCTGCTGGACATCATGATGCCGGGCATGAACGGCTACGACGTGTGCCGCCGCATCAAGGCCAACCCCGACCGCTGCCGGATACCGGTCATCTTCGTCACCGCGATGACCTCGATCGAGGACGAACGCATCGGGCTTGAGGCCGGTGCGGTGGACTACATCACCAAACCCATCAGTCCACCCATCGTCGGCGCGCGGGTGCGCACCCATCTGGCCCTTTACGATCAGGCGCGCATGCTGGAGAACCGGGTACGCGAGCGCACGGCCGAATTGTCCGCATCGCGCGAGCAGATCGTCCGCCGACTCGGGCGCGCCGCGGAATTCCGCGACAACGAAACAGGCAACCATGTCATCCGGATGAGCCACTACTCGCGTCTGATCGGCGAGGCGATCGGGCTCGGACCGGATACCGCCGGACTGTTGTTCACTGCGGCGTCGATGCACGACGTCGGCAAGATCGGCATACCGGACTCCATTCTGTTGAAGCCGGCGTCGCTCGACGCGGCCGAATGGGCTGTCATGCGACGGCATCCGGAAATCGGCGCCGAGATCATCGGCAAACACACCGATCCGCTGCTCGACGCAGCGCGCACGATTGCGCTGACCCACCACGAGCGCTTCGACGGAAGCGGCTATCCGAGCGCTCTGACCGGTGAGGACATTCCGCTGTTCGGTCGCATCGTGGCCATCGCCGACGTGTTCGACGCATTGATGAGCCAGCGCCCGTACAAGCCGGCACTGCCCATCGAGGAAACGCGGGTCGTCATGTCCCGCAGCACCGGTACGCATTTCGACCCGCGGCTGATGGCCACTTTTCCTCACGTACTGCCGGAAATGCTGCGCATCCACGAAACCTATGCGGACATGCACGGGCCGATGACCGACGTGGACCTTCCTCCCGACAAGGGGCCCGGCATGCCGTGAACGACGGCGGGCGCTCAGCGACCGGCGACCGCCCGTTCCCGCAGCGTCTGCAGGCAGCTTGCGGCGCGCTCGAAGTCATAGTTGCCCAGTGCATCGTCAAGCGACGCAGCCTCGGCTTCAAGCACTGTTCCGGCCAGCATGCGCTGCAGTCCGGCAACAGCCAGACGCGCATCGGCGTCGCTGTCGGCCACGAGTTCGTCCAGCACGGAAAGCGGCCCCGCCAGCAGATCGAAGGATGGCAAAGGTTGCGCCTCGCCGCTTTCGTCCGCCAGCCACGGACTGGACCGGAGCATGTCGAGCAGACTGGTCAGTTCCTGCTCCAGCACTGCCGACGCGGCCTGCGTGTTCCCGGCGGGCGCCGAGGTCTCCAGCAAGCCTTCAAGCCGGGTCGCCGACACGCGAACCGCGTCCGCACCGATCGTGCCGGACAATCCCCGCAGGGTATGCACCAGCCGGATCGCCAGATCGGACTGTCCGTCCTGAAGTGCCTGCCGGAAGTGCGCGCAGAAATCGCGCTGGCCACGCACGAAGCCCCGCAACACGCGACGATAGAGCGCGGACTTGCCCATGCAATGCGCAAGCCCCGCAGCGACATCGAGGCCCGGCAGCGACGGCACCGGGCCGTCGGCCGTCCGCGCGACGGAAACGGTCGGACGTCGATCCGCAAGCTTCGGACCGATCCAGCGCGCCAGCGTGGCGAACATCTGCGCTACATCGAGCGGCTTCGGAATGCAGTCGTTCATGCCGCAGGCGGTCATGCGCGCGCGGTCTGCGTCCAGCACGCTGGCCGTCATCGCGAGCACCGGCATATCGGCCAGACCGGGCAGCAGGCGAAGCGCGCGGGTAGCGGTGTACCCATCCATGACCGGCATCTGGCAGTCCATCAGCACGCCATCGAATCCGCTGTCGCTCTCAAGCAGGTCGAGCGCCTGGCGCCCGTCACCGGCCGTCACCACCTCGATGCCTGCGCGCCCAAGCAGATCGGTCGCCAGTTCCCGATTCAGTTCGTTGTCTTCCACCAGCAGCAGGCGGGCACCGGCGAGCTTGGCCATGTTCGCATCCACCTGCGGACTGTCGCGCCCGGTTTCGCGCATGTCCCGATGCCGGCCGAAGACCTGCGACACGACATCCAGCAGTGCCGACGGCGTGACCGGCTTGTGCAATACCGTCTCGAACTGGCGCCCCGCGGCTTGCATGGCCACGTCGTCACGGCCCATCGCGGTGACCAGGACAAAACGCATGGCGCGGTGCGGCCAGCGCAACCTCACCTCTTCGGCCAGTTGAACGCCATCCATGCCGGGCATCTTCCAGTCGACCAGCAGCAGACCGTGTGCCCCCCCGTCGCTGGCCAGCACCTCCAGCGCTTCGCCGGCACTGGCCGCCGTATCGGTGCTCAGACCGATGCCACGGCACAGCTCGGCCAGTACTTCGCGTGCGCCCGGATGATCGTCAACGACCAGCGCTCGCGACCCCGCCAGATCGCCGGCCATCGTGGCGCGCGGCTCCGCGGCACCGGCCTGCAGCCCGAGGCGCGTGGTGAAGTGGAAGGTGGAACCGCGACCCGGTTCGCTCTCGACCCAGATTCGACCGCCCATCAATTCGACCAGTTGCCGCGAAATGGTCAGGCCCAGACCGGTGCCACCGTAGCGTCGGGTGATCGAGCTGTCCGCCTGGGTGAAGGGCTGGAACAGCCGGGACAGCTGTCCGGTGTCCATGCCGATGCCCGAGTCGCTCACCGAAAAATGCAGTTCGACCGAAGCTTCGTCCCGCGACTGCGCGCGCACGCCGATCAACACCTCGCCGCTCGCGGTGAACTTGATGGCGTTGCTGGCCAGATTGATCAGCACCTGCCCCAGGCGTACCGGATCTCCCACCAGTGCCGCTGGAATTCCCGCTTCGACGCGGAACAGCAGTTCCAGACCCTTCTGTTCCGCCTTCACGCCGATCACGTCGACCAGCCGGTCGATGACTGTGTCGAGACGAAAGTCCGTGTGCTCGATGTCGAGCCGCCCCGACTCGATCTTGGAAAGATCGAGGACGTCGTTCAGTATGGACAGCAGACCGCGCGCAGCGCGGTGCGCCTTCTCGACATAGTTGCGCTGGCGCGGCGACATGTCGTCGCGCAGGGCCAGTTCGGTCATGCCGAGAATCGCGTTCATCGGCGTCCGGATTTCGTGCGACATGTTGGCAAGGAAGCTCGACTTGGCACTCGCCGCCGCTTCGGCCGCATCGCGGGCACGCTGCATGGCCGCCTGTGCTTCCTTCTTCAGCGTCACATCGTGCGCGATCATGCAGTAGAGCCGATGCGCGTCCTGCAGCACCGGTATGGCCGCCAGTTCGACCGAGAAGATGCGCCCGCCGGCACCGGTGAATTGCCACTCGCGCATGTGCGGACGGCCCGTTTCGCGCGCCGCGTCCAGCAGATTCCGGGCCGCGCGCGCGCTTTCCTCGCCGTCGGGCTGGTACAGCGGCGACAGTGGCGGCGTCCACGGAGAGCGATTGCGCAGCCCCTGCTCCGAGGTCACACCGAACAATTCCAGTGTCGCCGGGTTGCAGCTGACCACGCCTTGCTCGTCAACGAAAAAGAAGGCATCGAATGCGTGTTCGAAGAGGGCGCGGAATTTGGCCTCGTTCACCTTGCCTTCGGTGATGTCGAGCCAGTAACCGTTGTAAAGCGTGCCGCCGCGGCCGTCCGCCACCGGCGTGCTGTCGACCCGCAGCCAGCGCGAACCCGCAGGTGTGGCGACCTGCAGTTCGCGTGAAGCCACCGGCGGATTGTCCTCGCGGATGCCACAGGCTCGCCAGACGGCAGACGGCTCGGCCGTGATCTGCTCACTGCTCAGGCCGAACAGCGCTCCTACGCCGTGACCGAGGAAGGCGAAGCGGCCGGGACGTCCCGACGGACGGTGGTAGCGGAAGACGGTGAGCGGCAGCGCGTTGGCCAGATCGAGAAGTTCGCGCCGGGCGAGTCGCAGTTCGATGTTCTGCCGCTCACGGTGGAAGAACAATGCGATCAGCGCCAGTCCGAGCAGGCCGATGGCCGCACCCCCGCCCGCATAGCGCACGAGCAGCGGAACCTCGTCATGCAGGGGCAGCAGCACCCATGCGGTGTATGGACTTCCATCGATCGTCTGTCCCAGCGCCATATGCTTCAACCCGTCGATGCGCAGCACATGTACGTGGCCGTTACCGGGAATGAATGCCCTGTCCTCCGATTGCCAGGGGAGCGAGGGCGGCTGCACGCCATGATCGGCCTCCAGCGCCGGGGCGGCATCCGGTTCCGCTATCGCGGGCGCGAAGCGCTTCAATACCAGATCGGGCGGCGAAGACAGCAACACCACACCGTTGCGGTCGGTCACCAGTGCAAGCTGGTCGTATCCGCCGAACAGATGACGCATTGCTTCGGCGTCCTGCTTGAGCACGAGCACGCCTGGCGGACGACCGACGACATCGACCCGCGCGGAGAAATAGAAGCCCGGCACGTTCGTGGTCCGCCCCGTCAGGTACTGAAGACCGGTGCCGTGCTCAAGCGCCTGCCGATAGTAGTCACGGTCCGCGTAATTCAGCCCGAGAACCGCATGCGGCAGGTGAAAGCTGCTGTCCGCGACCGCGTTGCCGTGCTCGTCGAGCAGATAGACCAGTGCCAGATTGAAGTCCTGGGCGACCGCATTGAGCAGGCTGCTCAGGCCCAGCGTGTCGCGACGGTTCGCCAGGTAACTGCGCAGCGGAGGTCCCGCCGGCAGATCGCGGCTGAGCGGATCGTTCGAACGTGCCGCAAGATAGTCCGGCAGCGACTGCTGCCGCGCCAGCGCGATCGGCAGCGCAGCCAGCTGGCGAAGGTTGACGGACAGGGATTCGTTCAGACTGTCGAGCCGGAGGGCAGTGCTCCCCTGCATGTCGGCAAGGTAGTCCTCAAGCGCGGAGCGCGCGAGCATGTAGCTGCCCAGACTGCAGACGACCGCCCACGCCAGCACGAGCACGGCAAAGCGGCGCCGGAGGGCAGCGGAATCCAGTTCGAACGGCAGTTCTTGCATCGCCATGGCGTTACGGGTCGCCGCCGGTGCGCCAGGCGGCCGTTGGTTTCGACTGTCAAGACGGGTCCAGCTGCGGATACCGCTCCGGCCTCTGCCGATACACGGTGAACGGGCCGCAAAACCGGGGCGACGCCGCGGAGCCGCCATCGGTCACTGGCGCACGCGTGGCCGGCAACGACGATCCGCAGCCGCCACGGAACGCCGGCCGGGTGACCTAGGTTACGGAAACCCATGCTGCCGGGGCGCTATACAGTCACCTGAGCAGACGCTGGACCGAAGCCGACCCCACCGGAAGAACCGCAATGACCCGAGATACCATGCAGATCGAAAGCTACTTTGACAACGCGACCAACACGGTCAGCTACATCGTTCTCGACCGCGCCACCCTGGCGTGCGCCGTGATCGACAGCGTACTCGACTACGACCCGAATTCGGGCCGTACCTCGACCGATTCGGCTGATCGCATCATCGCACGCATCCGCGCACTCGGTGCGCGGCTGGAGTGGATTCTGGAAACTCATGTGCATGCCGATCACCTTTCCGCGGCCCCGTGGATCAGGCAGCAACTCGGCGGCAAGCTGGGCATCGGGGAACAGATCGTCACCGTACAGAACGTGTTCGGCAGACTGTTCAACGCCGGCACCGAGTTCCGCCGCGACGGCAGCCAGTTCGATCACCTGTTCCGCGACGACGAAACCTTCACCATCGGCAGTCTGAACGCGCGCGCCATGCACACACCCGGCCACACGCCGGCCTGCATGTCCTACGCGATCGAGGATGCGGTCTTCGTCGGCGACACCCTGTTCATGCCGGACTATGGCACGGCACGTTGCGACTTCCCGGGTGGCGACGCTCGCACCCTGTACCGCTCGATCCGCAAGCTGCTGTCGCTGCCCGAGCGGACGCGCCTCTTCCTCTGTCACGACTACATGCCCGACGGCCGCAAGCCGCGCTGGGAAAGCACGGTCGGCGAGCAACGCGCGCACAACATCCATATCCACGACGGCGTTTCCGAGGACGAATTCGTCGCCATGCGCACGGCGCGGGATGCGACGCTGGACATGCCGGTCCTCATCCTGCCCTCGGTGCAGGTCAACATGCGCGCCGGCCATCTGCCGCCGGCGGAGGACAACGGCACCCGCTACCTGAAGATTCCGCTGAACGCGATCTGACCGGCAGCACGTCCTGCCCGCGCAAACCCACGCGGCCGTCAAGCCGGAAGATGCCGGCATCGCCGCGCCGTCCCGGAGGAGGATGAGGATGAACATCAATCCGCTCACGCGAAGCCTGTCGGTCAGCCCGCAGATATTGCCTGACGAGCTTCCGGCATTGAAGGCTGCGGGTTTCCGCACCGTCATCTGCAACCGCCCCGATGGCGAAAGGCCGGACCAGCCCAATTTCAGCGAGATCGCCGTCGCCGCCCGGGCACTCGGCATGGAGGCCTGTTATCTGCCCGTGGAATCGGGCAAGGTGAGCGACCATGACGCACAGGCCTTCGCCGAACTGCTCGAACGCGTGGCGCGCCCGGTGCTGGCCTACTGCCGCAGCGGCACGCGGTCGGCGACACTCTGGGCGCTGTCGCAAGCGGATCGCCTGCCCCTGCCCGACATCCTGCAGTGCGCGCGCGCAGCCGGCTACGACCTCGGTGGCGTGGTGCGGCGCATCGCCAGCGGTGGCCGCGCACCGGCCGACAGCGTCGATGCCAGTCACGATATCGTGATCGTCGGCGCCGGCGCGGCCGGTATTGCGGTCGCGTCCAGCCTTCTGGCGCGCAAGGCGGATCTGGATATCGCCATCGTCGATCCGGCCGACGTGCATTATTACCAGCCCGGCTGGACCCTGGTGGGCGGCGGCATATTCAAGCCGGAGGACACCGCACGCACCCTGGGCAGCATACTGCCGCGGGGCGTGCGATGGATGAAGAGCGCAGTGGCCGCCTTCGAGCCCGACAAGCATACGGTGCTGCTCGATGGCTGCCGCATCGTGAAGTACCGCAAGCTCATCGTGTGCCCCGGCCTGAAGCTCGACTGGCATGGCGTCGAAGGTCTGGTCGAGACGCTGGGACGCAACGGCGTCACCTCCAACTATCGCTACGACCTCGCGCCCTACACCTGGCAATGTGTGCAGCAACTGCGCGGCGGTCGCGCGCTGTTTACCCAGCCACCCATGCCGATCAAGTGCGCCGGCGCGCCACAGAAAGCCATGTATCTGTCGTGCGACCACTGGCTGCGCAGCGGCGTGCTGAAGGACATCGAGGTCGCCTTCCACAACGCCGGCGCCGTGCTGTTCGGAGTCGCCGACTATGTGCCGGCGCTGATGGACTACGTGAAGCGCTACAACATCGCGCTGAACTTCGGATCGACGCTCGCGGCCATCGACGGCGACGCGAAGCAGGCCACCTTCACGCGGACCCTCGCCGACGGCGCGAAGGAAACCACGGTGCAGGACTTCGACATGATCCATGTGTGCCCGCCGCAGAAGGCACCCGATTTCGTGCGCGCCAGCCCGCTCGCCGATGCGGCGGGCTGGATCGAGGTCGATCACGGCACGCTGCAGCACGTGCGCCATGAAGACGTGTTCGCGCTGGGCGACGCAAGCTGCACGCCGAACGCCAAGACCGCGGCCGCTGCACGCAAGCAGGCACCGGTCGTGGCCGAGAACGTGATCGCCTCGCTCGCCGGCCGTCCCCTGTCGGCGCGCTACGATGGCTACGGTTCATGCCCGCTCACGGTCGAACGCGGCAAGATCGTGCTGGCCGAATTCACCTACGGTGGCAAGCTCGCACCGAGCTTTCCGGACTGGTTCATCGACGGTACCCGCCCGTCGGCGTTGGCCTGGTATCTGAAGGAACGCATACTGCCGCCGCTGTACTGGGAAGGCATGCTGAAAGGACGCGAATGGCTGGCACGGCCGGAGATGAGCAGTTGAGTTCGCACGCCCTGAAATCTCCCGTACCGACGGGCAGGCCGGGCGGTCTGGCACGCTGGCTGCCGATACTGGAGTGGGGGCGGCGCTACGACCGCGCCACCTTCGGCGCCGACCTGCTGGCAGCGGTCATCGTCACGCTGATGCTCATTCCGCAGAGCCTGGCCTACGCCCAGCTGGCCAATCTGCCGCCGCACGTCGGTCTGTATGCGAGCATCGCGCCACTGGTCGTCTACGCGCTGTTCGGCAGCAGCCACGCACTGGCTGTCGGCCCGGTCGCCGTCGTGTCGCTGATGACGGCCGCCGCGATCGGCGGTCTGGGCATCGTGGACGAGGCGGCGCGATTGCAGGCGGCGCTCACGCTGGCCGCGCTCTCCGGCGTCATGCTCGTCCTGATGGGCATCCTGCGTCTGGGCTTTCTCGCCAGTTTTCTCAGCCACCCGGTCATTTCCGGCTTCCTGACCGCGTCTTCGCTGCTGATCACGCTGAGCCAGCTCAAGCACCTGCTCGGCATACGCGCCAACGGCGACACGCTGCCCGAACTGCTGCCGCAGCTGATTGCCGGCCTGCCCGCCATCCACTGGCCGACCGCGGCGATGGGTGCCGGCGTGCTGGCCTTCCTGTACTGGACGCGCAGCCGTCTCAAGCCGCTGCTGCGCCGGCTGGGTCTGGGTACGCGCGCGGCCGACATGTGTGCCAAGGCCGGGCCGGTACTTGCCGTGCTCGGCAGTACCGCTCTGATGTGGGCGCTGAAACTGGACGAAGCCGGCGTGCGTCGGGTCGGCGACATACCGGCCGGACTGCCGCCGCTCACCGTGCCCTCGATGTCGCCCGACATCCTGCTGCCCATCCTGCTGCCGGCCTTTCTGATCAGCCTGATCGGCTTTGTCGAATCGGTGTCGGTGGCGCAGAACTTCGCCGCCAAACGCCGGCTGCGCATCGACCCGAACCAGGAACTGGTCGGCCTCGGCGTCGCCAATCTGGCTGCAGCAGCGACCGGAGGCTATCCGGTGACCGGCGGTCTGTCGCGCTCCGTAGTCAGTTTCGACGCGGGCGCGGCCTCGCCCGCGGCGGGCGCCTTCACCGCGGTCGGCATCGCGCTGGCTTCGCTCACCCTCACCCCGGCCCTGTACTACCTGCCGCAAGCCACACTGGCCGCCACCATCGTGGTCGCCATCCTGACCCTGGTGGATTTCGCGACCTTGCGCAAGACCTGGCGCAGTTCGCGGCCGGATTTCCTCGCCGCGATGACGACCCTGGTCGTCACCCTGATGGCCGGCGTGGAAGCCGGTGTCAGCTCGGGCGTGCTGCTCACCCTGCTCGGTCATCTGTGGCGGGCAAGTCGCCCGCACATGGCGGTGGTGGGCTGCGTGCCCGGCACCGAGCACTATCGCAATGTGGAACGCCACCGGGTCGACACCGACCCGGCGCTGATAGGCCTGCGCGTCGACGAGGGGCTCAATTTCATGAACGCACGCCAGGTGGAGGACCGCATCCTTTCTCTGGTCGCAGCGCAGCCATCGGTGCAGCACGTGGTGCTGCAGTGCTCGGCGGTCAACGACATCGACGCCAGTGCGCTGGAAATGCTGGAAGCCGTGGCCCACCGCCTGCAGGACATGGGCGTGCTGCTGCACCTGTCGGAAGTGAAGGGCCCGGTGATGGACAGGCTCAGACGCACCGATCTGCTGGCGCATCTGGGCGGCCGCGTTTTCCTGTCCCATCATGGCGCTGTGATGGCGCTCGGTGGCGAAGCCCGCGTTACGGCTGGACGCGAATCCGGTCCACCGCAGCCCTGAAGCGGCGACGCAGTTCTTCTGTCGGCTGACCCGCTGCCTGCGCCGCGGTGAGCGCGCGCAGGATATCGGCCGCGCCGGCATCGTCGGCCAGCGTCTGCACCGCTGGCGTGGCCGCGCCAGCCACCAGTTCGGCGCGCTCGCCGCCGGCCTTGCCACGCTTGGCGGATATCACCAACGCTGTTGGCGCCGCCTTCACCGCCTGCCTGGCGGAAGCCTTGCGGTGAGCGTCGACCGCCGCCATGAACTGACGGCGCAGGGCGTCGGTCGGTTTTCCCTGCGCTTCCGCCAGGCGCAGCTTCTTCAGCAATTCCGTCACCGCCGGCGGAGCCGGAATCGAAGCCACCGGTGCCGGCGGCCGCACCGGCGCGGCCGGTGCCGGCTCGGCGTTGACCGCCTCGGCCACCTGTTCCGGCGGCGCCACCAGACCCGCGATCTTCAGCCGGTTGTAACGCAACGCCCAGGCCAGCGCGTTCTCTCCTCGGTCCGACACTGCAGTCGTGCTGGCCCCCGCCTCCACCAGGGCACGGACGATGTCCTCGTGACCTTCGCGCACCGCCATCATCAGCGGCGTCGCCAGATTGGGGGCGCGTGCATCGATCTTCGCGCCCTTGCGTACGAGCAGATCGACGATCCGGGTGCGGCCGGCGAAGGCAGCGTAATGCAACGCGCTCCAGGTCTTGTCCGGCGGATCGAGTGAAGCACCGCGCTCGATCAGCCACTCCACCGCCTGCTGCCTGCCCTTCCAGGCGGCGAGCGCAATGGCCTGTTCGCCGATCCGGCTGACGTAGTCGATATCGGCGCCGTGCTCGACGAACAGTTCCATCAGCCGGATATTGCCCTCGGCAGCGGCGATCATGAGGCCGCTGCCGCTCACGTCGGCCTCGAAATCAGGGGGCAGGCCTTCCTCCAGCCAACGGCTGGCCGAGCGGATATCGCCCAGCTCCATGGCGCGCCCGAAACGGGATGCGTCGGGCAGTTCGGCGTGCGCCGACGCCACAAGAATGACCGCGCCGAAGACGAACAGCGCACGTAGCGGCAAATTCAAATCGTGATTCCTTGTGAGGATTCGCCGTTGCGCGAACACGGCTGCGGCAGAATGGCTGCAGTTTACCGACCCCGTCCTGTCGTTTGTTCGATCCGAAACTTCCTTTCGCACTTGCACTGTCCGCAATGCTGCACGCCGCACCGCTGTTCTGGCCACGCGCGGCTGGCGATGTACCGCCACGGGCGTCCGCACCGCTTCAAGCGCGGCTGCTCGCGCCGCGCCCCACCGAAGCAAAGGAAGCCGTAGCCGTCGAACCGCTGCTGAAGGATACGCTGACCGAGCGCCCGCTCACCCGCCCGGCACCGACGCGCGACGCGTTGCAGTCCTCCCGGCCTTCGCCGGTGCAGCGTGCGCAAGCCAGTGAGCGCGCGCAGCGCAAGCTTCATGAACACCTTTTCTATCCCCAAGCGGCAATAGACCTGGGCCTGGAAGGAAAGGTGATGCTGCGTCTGGAGCTCGACGCCGCGGGCGAGGTCATTGACGCGGCCGTGCTGGCCGGCAGCGGACACAGCATTCTTGACAGTGCAGCTCTGCGCGCCGCGCGACAGATCGGCCGCATCGAGGCGGCCGGGGCGCGGGAACTGCTCTTGCCCGTGGTCTTCCGGCTGGACTGAGCCGCCCGTTCAGGATCGCGGCAGGAAACGATGCACTCGACGGGGCGGAAGAGAGGCAACGATCAGCGATCAGACAAGCCCATCGTCCGGCGGAACGTCCGTCACAGCGTCGGGAACGCGGTACTCCTCGTTCGCCCAGGCCCCCAGATCGATCTGTTTGCATCGCATGCTGCAGAACGGACGTGCCGGGTTTGACGGCGCGTACAGGGCGGGCTCGCCACAACGCGGACAAACCACCTTGCGCCCGCCGGTCGCGAAAATTGCAGGCGTGCTCACAGATTGCAGAAAGTCAGTTCGAAACTGACGTCGGTGTCGGTTACCCGCGGCCGGGCGTGGCCGCCGGGCGCAATGAAGCGGATGTTCAGGGCGTACTTGTTGGCACTGATTTCCGGCGTATAGGGCTCTTCGAGCGGTACGCGCAGTCGCAGCATCTGCGCCGACTTGCCCCCCATCATCAACTGGAAGGCGCCGGTACCGGCGATGTGTCGCTCGGGGCGACCGCTTGCACGCAGCAGGCGCAACACGATGGTCAAACCATCGCGTATCGGCAGCATGGGCGTCAGCCAGCCGGCGAGGTCAGCCTGTCGATGGGCCGTGTCGCGATGACGCCAGTAGTGATAGGAAGGAAGATCGAACTCGCACAGGCCACCCGGTATCGCGGCACGACTCTTGATGCTCATGAGCCATTCGTTCTCGCGCAGGTACTGGCCGATCTTGCCGGCCATCGAAAGCAGGGCGGCACTGGCCTGCTCGATTTCGTACAGAGCGCCTGAAAGCGCCTCTTCCGAAATATCGGGATTGTTGCGGAACGCGACCAGCGTCTGCCGCTGGCGTTCCAGTTCCTGCACCAGATCAACCTTGAGATCGGCCCGCGAGGCCACTTCGAGTATCTCGAAAAGGCCAACGAGCGCTACATGATGCTCATGCGCGCCGTCGCCACGCATGAAGTGCTGCGTGCGCTCGAAAAGATCCTCCAGGCGCAGCAGTGTCCTTATGCGCTCGTTGAGAGGATATTCGTATGTGATCACCGGGGCTTGTTCCGCACAAGTTCAAGCAAATTCTGATGATTTTGACCGAAAAGCCCTGAGGTCACAACGATTGAGCAGGTCTTTCTTCGGTGGCAAGCGCGAGATAGCGGCGATGCAGTGACTCCACCCTGTCCGCAAGCGCCTCTTTGGTTCCGTCATTGACGATCACGTCGTCGGCAGCGGCAAGTCGCTGCTCGCGACTTGCCTGTGCAGCGACGATACGTTCGACCTCGTCCGCACCGAGGCCGCTACGCGCCATCACACGCGCTCGCTGCAGTCCGGGGGGACAGTCGACGACGAGCACACGATCGCAGCGGGAACGCCAGTTGCCTGACTCGACCAGCAACGGTACCGCCAGCAAGACGTAGGGCGCGACCGCTTCTTCCGTCAGACGTTGCGCCTCGACGCGGATCAGCGGGTGCAGGACGGCCTCCAGCTGACGGCGCGCCGCCGGATCGGCGAATACATGCGCCCGCATGCGTGCACGGTCGAGCGCACCGTCCCCGGCGATGCAGTCGTCGCCGAAGCGTGCCCGCAGTTCCGGCAGGGCTGCTCCGTCTGGCCCGGTCAGCTCGCGGGCGATCGCGTCGGTGTCGACCAGCGCGGCGCCCCTCTGCACGAACATCTCGGCTACGGTCGACTTGCCGCTGCCTATGCCCCCGGTCAGTCCGACCACGAAATTCACGGGCACTCTGCGGGCTCCATGCCCTCGAGTTCGGACGTCAAGCCGGTCAGCAAGGCGGCGACTTCCGATTCGGCTCCACTCAGCGCGACACGCAGTCGCCCCGGCCGTCCTTCCCGTTCGGCTATGCGGGCGCTGCGCACACCTTGTCCCGACAATCGCGCCAGCAACTCGCGGGCGCCGGTCTCGGTCTTGAACAGACCGAGTGAAATATCGAATCGCTGACCTTCGGCGTCAGGCATGAGCGCCATTTCGCGCACGCCCAGCGCACGCAGTTCGGCCATCTTGCGCTCGGCCAGCTGACGGCTCCCGAGATCGGCCACATGCACCCACCAGGACGGCGTTCCGGGTTGCTCGCTCTCGTTCAGGGTCACGCCGGGCTGGAGTTCGCGCGCACGCGCAGCGAGCCGGTCGGCCTGTTCCCGGCTCAGGCCCGCGAACGCGCGGCAGAACGCAGCCGGCATCGCCGCAGCCGGCGGCTCAGTCGCCGCTGCCGGCGGATCGGGTTGTGCCGGCGCCATCGCGACCGGGGCAGGCAGGATGCGGATACGTTCGGGACTGATCTGACTGGTCATGCGCAACGGTTCTCCGCGGCGCCCGTACTCGACCAGACCGGACGCGAACGGAGCGAGCGCGATATTGACCAGCAGGAGGAGAAGAAAAACTAGACGCATGGCAAGTTCCGCTGACAGACGCGAAGGACGCTGGAGAAGGCCGTCATTTCAGCACATCGGCGGCGATACGGGCCAGACCGCGAAGCACCAGGTTGTCGACGCGACGGAAGGCGGTTCCGATGTGCGGCACCAGCGCGTCGGCACCACCGCCCGAAAGCAGCAAGGTTGCACCGTCACCGAGTCGCCCCTGAACCCGCTCTATCAGGGCGGCCTGGGCACCAGCGCACCCATTGAGGATGGCATCGTCCGTGTTGCGTGGCCAGATTGCAGGTACTCCCTGCGCATGGGGCAGATCGGCGGTATTGCGGGCGAGCGACTGCAGCATCATGTGCAGGCCGGGCAGGATATGGCCACCGACAAAGCGGTCGGCCGCATCGAGTGCATCGACCGTGGTGGCGGTTCCAGCGGTGGCAACGACCAGCGGGCCCGCTTCCAGGGTGCGTGCGCCGATGAGCGCCAGCCAGCGGTCGGCGCCGAGCTGACCGGGACGGTCATACAGATTGACCAGGCCGCAGGCAGTCGACTCGGCGCGCACGCGGTGCACCGCGGCACCCGATGGCAATGCCGCACGCAGCAGTGCATCGATGACATCGCCGGCCACGCAGGCATAGACGGCGGCGGTGGCATCGCGCCAGACCGCGCGCAGAGAGACGGTGTCCAGCGCGCCGAGTTCGGTGCCCGCTTCGTTGCCCGGTACGCCGTCACACAGCCAGGCCCATTTCAACCTGCTGTTGCCGGCGTCGATCAGCAACACCATGTCAGTCAGGTCCGCGCTGGCGAAGCGAAACGTCGCCCGCCAGTATGCGTTCGATGCGATCTCCGCCGTCGAGCATGAGCGCGCCATCGACATCGGCACCGACACACACGCCCGCCGTCCGGCTCGGTTCGCCGATCACCTCGACATGACAACCCGCATGGAGATTGATCTGGTTCCAGCGCCCGGCAAAGGCGGCGAAACCCTGCTGCGAAAACACCGGGAGCCCGACCGCCAGCCCTTCGAGCAAGGCCGCAGCCACGCGCAGCCACTCGCTGCGCGGAGGTGTCGCCTCAAATAGCGAGGCCGGAGTCAGCGCGCAGACCACGGGCGGAGGCGCCAGGTTCACACCGATGCCGATCACCGCATCGGTATGTGTCGCGGCCGATGCAAGTTCGATCAGCACACCACCGAGCTTGCCACCTTCCTGGCTGCCGGCCGGGCCACTGCGCTGCATCAGGTCGTTCGGCCATTTCAGCGCCAGTCCGGCAAACCCTGCACCCGCAAGTGCGTCGGCAAGAATGACGCCGACCGCCAGGCTGAGCCCGGACAAGCGGTCGACCGGGCCGGCAAAGCGCACGCGCAATGAGAAGGTAAGGCTGTCGCGCGGGCGCGCAATCCAGTCGCGCCCGCGCCGGCCGCGACCGGCGGTCTGTTCCAGCGCGAAGCGCACGCAGTTTCCGGCATCGCGCCGCTCGAGCAGATCGGAACTGGTGCTGCATGTGGAATCGCAGACTTCGATGTGCCAGACGGCCGCAGCCCTCGGGGCAAGGGCTCGCAGCGCGTCGGCAGTGAGGGAAGCGTCGTCGGCAGTCATGGCGGGATTGTAACGGCGCGACGTCACCCCATCGCCCGCCGGCTCATTCGGCTTCGCTGTCGCCTTCGCGTCCGCCTTCGATGTTCAACTCCTGAATCTTGCGCGTGATGGTGTTGCGACCGATGCCCAGCAACTGGGCCGACTCTATGCGCCTGCCGCCGGTACTGGTCAATGCGCGCCGAATCAGGGTGCGTTCGAATTCCTGCACCAGATGATCGAACAGTGCCGGTTGCTTCAACGCGATCAGGCGATCGACCTCGGACGCGAGCGACGCGACCCAGTCGCCGGTCGCCTCACGCGCCGGCTGCGCGCGCAGCTCCGCCGGCAGGTCCTTCACATCCACGGTCTGGCCCGGGGCCATCACGGTGAGCCAGTGACAAAGGTTTTCCAGCTGGCGCACGTTACCCGGGAAATCCAGGCCCTGCAGATAGCGCATGGCCGGTTCGGACAGGCGCTTGGCATCGACGCCCAGTTCCTGCGCACTGCGCGTCATGAAATGCTGGGCGAGCAGCACGATGTCCTCGCGCCGTTCGCGCAACGGCGGAATGCGCAGACGGATGACATTGAGCCGGTGGAACAGGTCTTCGCGGAACAGGCCCTGCTTGACCCGGTCTTCGAGATTCTGGTGGGTAGCTGCGATCACACGTACATTGGACTTGATCGGCGAATGGCCGCCAACGCGATAGAAATGGCCATCGGACAACACACGCAGCAGCCGGGTCTGCAACTCCGGCGGCATGTCGCCGATTTCGTCCAGGAAGAGCGTACCGCCGTCGGCCTGTTCGAAACGTCCGCGCCGTGTCGCCGTAGCACCGGTAAAGGCCCCCCGCTCATGTCCGAACAGCTCGGATTCCAGCAGGTCGCGCGGGATGGCAGCGGTATTGATCGCGATGAAGGGGGCTTCGCGGCGAGGGCTGTGGCGGTGCAGCGCACGCGCCACAAGTTCCTTGCCGGTGCCCGACTCGCCGTTGATGAGCACGGTGGCGTGACTTTGCGCCAACCGTCCGATGGCGCGGAACACGTCCTGCATCGACGCCGCCTTGCCGAGGATTTCCGGCGCCATGTCGGCTTCGGTCGGAGCACCTCCCTGGTGCATGCTCTCTTCGATGGCACGACGGACCAGTTCGATCGCATGGTCGACGTCGAAGGGCTTGGGCAGGTACTCGAACGCGCCCCCCTGGAACGCGGCCACCGCACTGTCAAGGTCGGAATAGGCCGTCATGATGATGACCGGCAGGCTCGGATGGCGGGCTTTCACCTTTTCCAGAAGTGAAAGCCCGGATTCGCCCGGCATGCGGATGTCGGACACCAGCACCTGTGGCGGGCTGCCAGCCTCCAGCGCATCCAGCGCCTCCTGTGCCGACGAGAAGGCTTCAAATGGAATCGACTCGCGTGCAAGCGCCTTTTCCAGCACCCATCGTATCGAGCGGTCGTCATCGACGATCCAGACCGGATTCATGATTTCTCCGTCGCCCCCTGTTTGAAGGGCAGAAGTATGGTGAAGACTGTGTGACCCGGCCGACTCTGCACCTCGATGGTGCCGTGGTGCTGGTGCACGAAGCTTTGCGCCAGCGTCAGCCCGAGTCCGGTGCCGCCATCACGGCCGGACACCAACGGATAGAAGATGCGGTCGAGCAGTTCCTCGGGGATGCCGGGGCCGTTGTCGATCACCTGCAATTCGAGTGCCAGCTTGTGCCGGCGCTTTACCAGCGTGGCCTGGCGATGGGCACGCGTGCGCAGACGGATCACGCCATCGCCGTGCATGGCTTGGGCGGCATTGCGTGCAATGTTGAGCACCACCTGAATGAGCTGTTCGCGGTCAGCCACGAGGTCAGGAAGGCTGGTGTCGTAGTCGCGTTGCACGGCCACCTTGGGGAATTCCGATGCAATCAGCAGCCTCACGCGTTCAAGCACCTCGTGCACACTGACGGTGGTCACCTGCATCGCGCGATGCGAATGCAACAGGCGATTCATCAAGTCCTGCAACCGGTCGCTCTCCTTGATGATGACCTGGGTGTATTCGCGCAGCTCCATGCGTTCGAGCTCGCCTTCGAGCAACTGTGCGGCGCCGCGTATGCCGCCCAGCGGATTCTTGATCTCGTGGGCAAGATTGCGGATCAGCTCGCGATTTGCCTGTTGCTGCTGAAGCAACTGCTCCTCCCGCGCCACCCGCAATTGCTGGTCGATCGGCCGGAACTCAAGCAGGATGCGCGCTGTATCGGCATGCACCGGCGACACCGTGCAATCCAGTTGCAGCGGACCACCCAGCTTCCGCTCGACCGTCAGGTTGTGACCGGTATAGCTCCAGTCGCGGGCAAGTGCGTTTTCCAGTGCGTTGTCCAGTCCGTGATCCGAACCGATCAACCTTACACAGTGCTTGCCGACCAGCTTTGCAGTGCTGACCGCAAACAGGTTCTCGGCGGCCGGATTGAGATAGACGATGCGCCGCTCGGCGTCCAGAAGCGCGACCGCGCTGGCGAGAAGTTCGAGCCCGTTGAAGCGATCGGGCCACTGGCGGGCGGAGGGCAGGCTCATGGCCCCATGAAAAGCAAGAAGCGAGCCGAAGTACTCGATGCGTCGGTAAGCCAAGGCCCGTCAGGGCAGCTTGGCAATCTCCTTGCGCAGTGCGTCGACGTTTCGTTCGTGCAGAGCGACATTGTCCTTGAGCCCCTGGATGCGATCGAGATACTTCTGATAGTTGCGTTCATCGCCCAGGCGGACGGACTCCCCTTCGCTCAGGGCTTTGCGCGCGGCATCCAGACTTTTCATTTCGGTGTCGAGTTCGGCCTCAAGGATGCGCCTGCGCTCGGAATCACGCGCCTTCTGCTGGTCTCCGCTCACGCTCGGAAAGCCACCGGAAGAGGCCGGACCAGCCGGTTTGGGCGGAGCAACCCCGGCCCCCGGCACGGAACTGACCGGCACGTCGCTGGACAGCAACTTGCAGCCACGTGCGCTCGACTTGTCATTGGTATACGTGACGTGGCCTTCGCCATCGACGCACTTGAACACGTCGGCGCTGGCCGGCAAGGCCGTGCAGGCAGGGATGGAAACGAGCAGGATGCGTTTGAAACCTCGGAGCATGTGGGTCACCAGACGGATCGGGTCATTGCCGGCCGAGTGTAGGTCGCCCGACCGGCAAGTGACAATGAAAAAGGACGGCAAGTTGCCGTCCTTTTCCTCGGGCGGAAACGCACATGCCGTTTCCGCCTTCAACGCCCTGCATGCCCGACCTGCCGACACACAGTCCGGATGCGATCCGGATCAGAGGCTGTAGTACATGTCGAACTCGACCGGGTGGGTCGTCATGCGGGTACGATTGACTTCGCCCATCTTCAGATCGATGTATGCAGCGATGAAGTCTTCCGAGAAAACGCCACCCTTGGTCAGGAAGGCGTGGTCGGCTTCCAGCGCGGCCAGCGCTTCGTCGAGGCTGGCGCAGACGGTCGGGATGAGCTTGTCCTCTTCCGGCGGCAGGTCGTACAGGTTCTTGTCCGCCGGGTCGCCCGGATGGATCTTGTTCTGCACGCCGTCCAGGCCCGCCATCATCAGTGCGGCGAAGCACAGGTAGGGGTTGGCCAGCGGATCCGGGAAACGGGTTTCGATGCGGCGAGCCTTGTCCGACGCGACGTGCGGGATGCGGATCGAGGCGGAGCGGTTGCGTGCCGAATAGGCCAGCTTGACCGGTGCTTCGTAGTGCGGCACCAGACGCTTGTACGAGTTCGTGCCCGGATTGGTGATCGCGTTCAGTGCCTTGGCGTGCTTGATGATGCCGCCGATGTAGTACAGCGCGAACTCGGACAGACCGGCATAGCCGTTGCCGGCGAACAGATTCTTGCCGTCCTTCCAGATCGACTGGTGCACGTGCATGCCGGAGCCGTTGTCACCGACGATGGGCTTGGGCATGAAGGTCGCGGTCTTGCCGTAGCTGTGCGCGACGTTGTGCACGATGTACTTCAGGGTCTGCGTCCAGTCGGCGCGGCGGACCAGGGTGTTGAACTTGGTACCGATCTCGTTCTGGCCGGCGGTCGCGACTTCGTGGTGATGTACCTCGACCGGGATGCCGACAGCTTCCAGCGCCAGCACCATGGCGGCGCGGATGTCGTTGTGCGAATCGACCGGCGGGACCGGGAAGTAGCCGCCCTTCACGGCCGGACGGTGACCGGTATTGCCGCTTTCGAACTTCTCGCCGGACGCCCAGGCGGCTTCTTCCGAGAAGATCGTCACACGGCAGCCCGACATGTCGATGGTCCACTCGACGCTGTCGAAGATGAAGAATTCAGGCTCCGGGCCGAAGTAGGCGGTATCGCCCAGGCCGGTGGACTTCAGATACGCCTCGGCACGCTTGGCGATCGAGCGCGGGTCGCGGTCATAGCCCTTGCCATCCGACGGCTCGACAACGTCGCAGCTCAGTACGAGCGTGGTTTCGTCGAAGAACGGGTCGATGAAGGCGGTCTCCGGATCCGGCATCAGCAGCATGTCGGAAGCCTGGATGCCCTTCCAGCCGGCGATCGACGAACCATCAAACGCGTGGCCTTCGGTGAACTTGTCTTCGCTGAACGCGCTGATGGGCACGCCGACGTGCTGTTCCTTGCCACGGGTGTCGGTGAATCGGAAGTCGACGAACTTGACTTCCTTTTCCTTGATGAGGTCGAGAACCTGCTTCGCGGTGGTCATTAATCTCTCCTACGAGGTATGTATTGTGCGACTGGGTCGGCTTCGGGGTCACGACGAGACGACATGCAATGATCGCATATCGCTCCTGCGCAATCGGATCGATGCCCGGCAAGGCATCTCAGGAAGACTGCGACTTTTCCTGCTGCGCGGCGACAAGCAGAAGCCGTGCCACGCAATTGCGACCGCCTGTCGATTGTGCCACAGGCGGCACTCCGCTCAGTGGCATGCACAATAGCGGCGCAGGCACGCCCCGCTTGGGTGCGCACACCTCAAAGATCGCACCATACAAGTGCATTCGGTCCGCCATGACGGCGCACGATATAATTCGGTTCATTCTTTTCGACCGAAACCGATACCCTGCCATGGCAACACTTGGACAAATCCTCGGGCTGGCCCGTGAGCGCGCGCAGCAACTCCAGCTTCCGTACGCGGGTGCAGTGACGCCGGCCGAAGCATACGAACTGTTGAAACTCGCCCCGGGCGCCCGCATCGTTGACGTGCGGACGTCCGCCGAATGGCAGTGGGTTGGTGAAGTGCCTGAGTCGGTAGAGATCGAATGGAATATGTCGAACGGCCAGCGCAACCCCGATTTCATCACTCAGCTCAAGCATCAGGTCGATCCGGAGTCGCTGGTCATGTTCCTGTGCCGCAGCGGGGGTCGCTCCCACGGGGCGGCCGCGGCGGCGGCCGAGGCCGGTTACAGCAACGCATACAACATCCTCGAAGGTTTCGAGGGCGACCTGGACGCCAACGGTCATCGCAATACGGTAGGCGGATGGCGCAAGGCCGGATTGCCCTGGCATCAGGGCTGACGCACACCGCACCAAGGAATCCGAATGCAAGTTGCCACCATCAGTTTCGACCGCTTCAATGCGCTCGCCGACGAGCAGGCGCAGGCACGCATCCTCGCGGCACGCGAAAAGCTTGGTCAGCGCGCGGTCATCCTCGGTCACCATTACCAGCGCGAGGATGTGTATCGCCATGCCGACCTGACCGGCGACTCGCTCAAGCTGTCGCGTCTGGCCGGCCAGACCGATGCCGAATTCCTGGTGTTCTGCGGCGTGCACTTCATGGCGGAAGTTGCCGACATCATGTCGCGTCCGGAACAGGTCGCCATCCTCCCCGACCTGGCGGCAGGCTGTTCGATGGCCGACATGGCCAATCTGGCCAAGGTCGAACGCTGCTGGCGCGAACTGCGCGGTCTGCTCGGCCATGACCCGGACAACAGTTTCACGCCGGTCACCTACATCAACTCGGCAGCCGACCTGAAGGCTTTCTGCGGCGAACACGGCGGCATCGTGTGCACGTCGTCGAACTGCGGCAGCATTCTCGAATGGTCGCTTGCGCGGCGCGAGAAGGTGCTGTTCTTCCCCGACCAGCATCTCGGCCGCTGGACCGGCTACAACATGGGTATCCCGCTCGACGACATGCTGGTGTGGGACCCGGATCTGGAGAACGGCGGTCTCACCGCGGAACAGGTGGCGAAGGCGAAGATCCTGCTCTGGAAGGGTCACTGTTCGGTGCACCAGATGTTCCAGCCCGCACACATCCTGCGCTGGCGCAACCAGAACCCGGACGGCATCGTCATTTCGCATCCCGAGAGCGCTTTCGAAGTGTGCCGTCAATCGGATTTCGTCGGCTCGACCGAGTACATCCTGAAGACCGTCAAGGCGGCTGCGCCAGGCACGAAATGGCTGGTGGGCACCGAACTGAATCTGGTGAACCGTCTGGCCGGCGAGGTGAAACACGAAGGCAAGACGGTGCAGTTCATGGCACCCACGGTCTGCATGTGCTCGACCATGCAGCGCATCGACCCTCAACACCTCGCCTGGACGCTGGAAAATCTGGTCGAAGGCAATGTCGTCAATCGCATCAGCGTGCCCGGACACGAAGCCGTTGCCGCACGACTGGCGATGGACAGAATGCTTGCGGCATCCCCCTAGCCGCTGCATGCGACCCATCGTGCGCAGTGTCGCGGCCGCCGCCGGCAGGTACGCCTTGATCGCCCGCGACCCACGGGTCGGAACGTCCGGCCTGCGCAGATGACCGACCTGCGCATCTGCACCTGGAACATCCACAAGGGATTTTCCCAGTTCAATCGCCGGATGGCGATTCACGAACTTCGGGAAAGGCTGCGTGCTTTTGCGGCCGACCTGGTGTTCCTGCAGGAGGTACAGGGCCAGCACCATGGCCACGCCGAACGTCACGAAGACTGGCCGACCGAACCGCAGTACGAGTTCCTCGCCGACCAGATGTGGCCGGCGACCGCCTACGGCCGGAACGCGGTCTACGACCATGGCCATCACGGAAACGCCATCCTCTCGCGCCACCCGATACTGCAGAGCGGAAACGTCGACGTCTCGGCGCACCGCTTCGAACAGCGCGGCCTGCTGCATTGCGTGATGGAACCGGGCAGCACCCGTCGTCTACATGCACTGTGCGTGCATCTCGGCCTGACGGCACGCGGGCGGCGGCAGCAATACGCGATGCTGGCCGACCATATCCGCCAGCATATTCCACCGCAAGACAGCCTCATCGTCGCAGGCGATTTCAACGACTGGTACAACCGGGCCGAAGATGAATGGTCGCGCGCGCTCGGTCTTCACGAGGCGCACAGCCTCATCCACGGCCGGCCGGCGCGCAGCTTTCCGGCGGCATTCCCGTTGCTGCGGCTTGACCGCATCTATGTTCGCGGGATTGCGGTGCATGAAGTAAAGCTGCATTCGGGCCCTCCCTGGTCGCGCGTATCCGACCATGCCGCGCTGACTGCGCGCCTCGTGCTTCAGCCAGAATGAGCCGTCTGCTGCCCGGCAACAACATCCGGCTGCTGGTATGTGGCGTGCAGTACTTCCCCGCGCTGGAAGAAGCGATAGACCTGGCGCATAGCGAGATATTCCTCGAGACGTATATCTTCGACGCCGACGACACCGGCCAGCGCATCGCCAGTGCGCTGGCGCGTGCCGCCCGGCGTGGCGTCCGCGTGCGAGTGCTGGTCGACGGGTTCGGCGCACGCAATTTCGAGGAGACACATCAGCACACGCTGGAGGATGCGGGAGTGCACGTCCTGGTGTTCCGTCCGGAGCTTGGCCGCCTGAGCTTCCGCCGGAACAGGCTGCGACGCATGCACCGCAAGATGGTGGTGATCGACGCACTCACCGGCTTCGTAGGCGGCATCAACATCATTGACGACATGCATACGCCGGGGCACACACCACCACGCTTCGACTATGCGGTACGGGTTCGCGGGCCTCTGGTTTCACGCATGCACATCGAGTGTCAGAAGCTGTGGGAACGCGTCGCCTGGGCTACGCTGCAGTTCCGGCCGAGACTGCCGCGAACGGTGCATTACGCGAGCCACCACGCGGGGACGGTTCGCGCCGCGCTGCTGGTGCGCGACAACCTGCGTCATCGGCACGATATCGAGGACGCCTACCTGCAGGCGATCGACGGCGCCGTCGAGGAAGTGCTCGTCGCCAATGCCTATTTCCTGCCCGGACGCCGTTTCCGTCAGGCGCTGATCGCAGCGGCAGCGCGCGGCGTCAAGGTCACCCTCATCCTCCAGGGCCGGGTCGAATATGCGTTGCTGCACTATGCCTCGCAGGCGCTGTACGGTTCCCTGTTGTCGCAGGGCATACGCATCTTCGAATACCGGCGCAGTTTCCTCCATGCGAAAGCGGCCGTGATCGACCGGCACTGGGCCACGGTCGGATCCAGCAATATCGATCCTTTCAGCCTGATGCTGGCACGCGAGGCGAACATCGTTGTGCATGACATCGGCTTCGCGAATGAACTCCGGCAAAGCCTTCGATCTGCCGCGCGCCACGGCGGACGCGAGCTCAAGCACCGCCAGTGGACGACGCGTCCGCTGCGCGAGCGCCTGCTGCGCTGGCTCGCCTACGGTCTGGTACGCGTCATGATCGGTCTGGCGGGCGAGCATGTCAGTCGGCACATGCGGCAGAAGCGCTGAGCGGCCGGATACCGTTCCTCGGCGGACGTCCGCCGACGCGATCCGGCAAGCGGTTTCAGGCGTGGACGGGACGATGCTGCACAGCGGCGCGATCTTCGCGCCAGCTTGAAGCACAATCCCGTCCCCGGACGACGGATACGGATGAGGAACAGACATGCCCGCTCAGATCCTGACCCACTGGCTGGACGGAAAACGAGACGAACTCGACAGCACACGCAGCGCTGCGGTATTCGACCCGGCTCATGGCCATATCGCCCGCGAGGTGCTGCTCGGCTCCGGAGCGGACGCCGGACGCGCGGTAGCCAGCGCCGCCGCCGCCCAGCCGGCCTGGGGCGCAGAGGCGCCACAGCGACGAGCGCGCGTACTGTTCAGGATGAAGGAACTGGTCGAACGCCACAGCGCCGATCTTGCGCGCCTGATCACGCGCGAGCACGGCAAGACCTTTCCGGACGCGCTGGGCGAGGTGCAGCGCGGGCTGGAAGTGATCGAATTCGCCTGCGGCATCCCGCAGCTGCTCAAGGGACAGTATTCCGAACACGTCGGCGGCGGCATTGCCAACTGGAGTCAGCGCATGCCGCTCGGCGTGGTGGCCGGCATCACACCTTTCAACTTCCCTTTCATGGTGCCCATGTGGATGGCGCCGGTGGCGCTGGCGTGCGGCAACAGTTTCGTGCTCAAGCCCTCCGAACGCGACCCGTCGCCGTCGCTGCTGACCGCGGAACTGTTCCGCGACGCCGGTTTGCCGGACGGCGTGTTCAATGTGCTGCAGGGCGACCGGGTGGCGGTCGATGCGCTGCTCGAGCACCCTGAGGTGCGGGCGGTGAGCTTCGTCGGCTCCACCCCGATCGCCCGCCACATCTTTGAAACCGCCGCGAGATACGGCAAGCGTGCGCAGGCGCTGGGCGGTGCAAAGAATCACATGGTGGTGATGCCGGACGCCGAAATCGCGCAAGCAGCCGACGCACTGATCGGCGCCACCTACGGTTCGGCCGGCGAACGCTGCATGGCGATCTCGGTCGCCGTGGCGGTCGGCGACATCGCCGACGCGCTGGTCGAGGCGGTGCGGATTCGCGCGCAGAAGCTCAATATCGGCGACGGCGAAGCCGGCGGCACCGACATGGGCCCGGTGGTAACCGCAGCCCACCGGGAACGCATCGTTTCGCTGATCGAAGCGGGCATCGCGGAGGGCGCGCAACTGGTGCTGGACGGTCGCCGCCACACAGTGGCCGGCCGCGAGCAGGGCTTCTTTCTCGGCGCCACACTGTTCGACCACGTGACGCCGGCCATGCGCATCTGGAAGGAAGAGATTTTCGGCCCGGTGCTGTGCGTCGTTCGTGCCCCCGGTCTTGCCGACGCGATTGCGCTGGTCAACAGTCACGCGTATGGCAACGGCGTGTCGCTGTACACGCGCGATGGCGCCGCAGCCCGCGAATTCGCCCAGCGCGTCGAAGCCGGCATGGTGGGCATCAACGTACCCATCCCGGTTCCCATGGCCTGGCACTCCTTCGGCGGCTGGAAACAGAGCCTGTTCGGCGACCTGCACGCCTACGGCGAGGAAGGCGTGCGCTTCTACACCCGCTACAAGAGCATCATGCAGCGCTGGCCGGACTGCGGGTCGAGGGGGCCGGAGTTCGCAATGCCCGTGAATTGAGCCCGGGATGCCGGCTGACCGCCACGCTCCCCGGCAGATCGGGGAAGCATCCCGGCGTCCTCGCAACGGGCTTGCCGCGCCGCCGCCGACTGCGCCGTCGCGAGGGTATTCGCGGTCCCGACCGTACCGAACGGTACGTGACGACATAGATCGTCGGCTCGAAGCCGATCGGCACACTCACACCGCGCCTTTCCTCAGCAGCGCCGTGGCTTCGGCGGCAGACATCGGCCTGCCGAACAGATAACCCTGCCCGATACGGCAACCATGTGCGCGCAGGAATGCGAGCTGTTCCTCGGTTTCGACGCCTTCGGCCACCGCCTGCATGCGCAGCGATCCGGCCATCGCGAGTATGCAGGCGCAGATGGCCGCATCGTCGGCGTCGTGCCCGATGTCGCGCACGAAAGAGGCATCGATCTTCAACCCGTCGATCGGAAAGCGCCGGAGATAGGCGAGACTGGAATACCCCGTTCCGAAGTCGTCGATGGCAACCGCAACGCCGAGCCGCTTGAGCTCGCCGAGGACCTTTACCGTCTGCCCGACGCTCTGCATCAGCATGGACTCGGTCAGTTCGAGTTCGAGGTTGTGAGGCGGCAAGCCGCTGCGTTCCAGCTCGCGCGACACCGCATGCACGATGTCGCTGCCCATCAGCTGACGTGCCGACACATTGACCGCTACACGCAATTCCGGATCGAAGTCCGTCAGCCATTTCCTCGCCTGTTCGCAGGCACTCCGCAGGACCCACTCGCCAAGAGGCACGATCAGTCCCGTTTCCTCCGCCAGAGGAATGAAGTCGAGCGGTGACACCAACCCGCGTTCCGGATGACGCCAGCGCACGAGCGCCTCAAGTCCGATGATGCGACGGCCGTCGAGCAGATCGACCTGCGGCTGGAAGTGGAGCTCGAACTGCTCCTGCGCCAGCGCGGCATGGAGCTCCGCTTCTAGACGCAGGACGCCCGAGGCCGCATTCTTGTCCGGCTCGTGAAAACAGATGGTGTTGCGGCCCGCCTGTTTCGCCCTGTACATCGCCGCATCGGCATGACGCAGCAGCGTGGCGACGTCACGGCCATCCTGCGGATAGACGGCCACTCCCATGCTCGCCGTACAGTGGATATCGTGATTCTGTATCGTGACCGGTGGCGCGAGTGCCAGCAGCATCTGTTCGCAGACCGCGTGTGCATCCGCCGCCTGGCGGATTTCCGGCAGCAGCACGACGAATTCGTCGCCGCCCAGGCGGGCCACCGTATCGCTCGACCGTACCCGCTGCGCCAGGCGACGGGACAGCACACGCAGCAGTTCGTCGCCGGCATCGTGCCCCATGCTGTCATTGACGATCTTGAAGCGGTCCAGGTCGATGAACACGACAGCCATCCTGGCATCCGTCTCGGCGGCGGCATCGATCGCCTTCTGCAGTCTTTCGTTCAGCAGGATGCGGTTCGGCAGACCGGTCAGCACATCGAAGTGCGCAGCGTGGCGCAGCTTCGCTTCGCTGCTGCGCTGTTGCGTCACGTCCCGGGCGATGCCGTCTAGCCGTATCCGGGCACCGTGCTCGTTGAAAACGACCCGCGCCCGATCAAGTATCCAGCGCGTTTCGCCATCCGGGCGCACGATGCGATACTCGGTGGTCAGGCTACCGCTCGTCGTCGCCTCTTTCAACGACCGGACCATACGCTCGCGATCGTCCGGGTGCACCATGTCCAGCCAGTCGGTCTGACCCTGAAGGAATGCCGCGGCCGACACACCGTAGATCGATTCGGCAGACGGGTTCAGGTACACAAGCTTCTGCGACGGCAGTTCGATCGACCAGATGATGTCTTCCAGCGTCGCGAGAATGCTGTGCAAGCGCATTTCGCTCTCACGCAGTTTCTGTCGTTCCGCTCGCTGTTCTCGTGCGATGGCGGATTTCGCCAGTTCGCGCTCGACGACCGCCCCGAGACGCAGCAGGTTCTGTTTGAGCAGGTAGTCCTGCGCACCGGCGCGCATGGCCTCCACGGCAACCGCCTCACCAATGCCGCCAGAAACCAGGACGAAGGGAAGATCGGGGCGCAGGCGTCTCACCACGGCCAGCACGTCGAGGCCGTCGCAGTCCGGCAGCACATAGTCGGAGATCACGATGTCCCAGTGCCGCTCGGCCAATGCCGTTTCGAGCGCGAACACGCTGTCTACGCTGCGGTGCTCGACCGCGAAGCCCGCCGCGCGCAGTTTCGCCAGCAGGTGAAGTTCATCGACCGGGTTGTCCTCGACGATGAGCGCGCGCAGCCGTCTGCCGACGGCACCTGTATCGCGACACGGTGAACTTTCAGCAATGAGATCCTGCAAGGGGGGCATCGATGCCAACCTTGGTTTGACGATGGTCCGTTAACGGCAGCCAGCGTCGCGGCTTGAATCCTGGCCGGAGTACCGCGAAGGGCGGTCGGCTCGCGCCGGCCTATTCGATATGCAGCACCGGCAACCAGTGAGACTTCGGATCGCCTGCGCTCAAGTCGGCGTCACGCAGCGGCCGGGTACGGCGCTCGACCGGCACGCTGTCCGGTGTGATGAACGGATCCATATCGACGTCGTACACCGAACCCTCGATGCGCTCGCCGACGACCTTCATGCGGTAGTACACCCCGTTGAACGGATCGATGTGCAGCGAGGCGGGCGCGGTGCGCATGAACATGAGCGCATACTCGAGCGGCACCAGATCGCTCGCGCTGACCACTTGGGGCTCGCGTTCGACCGCGAAGTTGCACAGGCGCTGGGTCGGCCCGGTCAGGCAGCGGAACGGGCGCATGGCAAGGAAGTACTCTTCCAGCCGCGGGTCCAGCGTTACCTTGAAGGCCGAGCGCCCGTCACCCAATGGCGAAAACGCCACCTGACCGATCACTTCTCGCCCCCCGCCAGCGTTCGTGAGCACAATGGTCCGTGTGCCCGACAAGGGATCGGCCTGCGCCGGCAGCGCGCTTGTCAGTCCGCACAGCACCACCACGATCGCCGCCTTCATCGATTTCATCTTCTTCGCCTCAACCCATCAGGAGACCTTGATCGGATTCGCCGGTCGCACCGCGCCACTGGCTGGAAACCGCAAGGAGTATGGACCGGTCTAGAGCCCATGTCCTTACTTCGGCTTGCGCCCATGAACCGACGTCACGCCCTGCGGGCAATGGGCTGCCTGATGCTGCAAGCGACCGGCGCGCACGCCGGCAACACGATCGCACTGGACGCACTGCGTTCCGGCGGCGCTCTGCTGCTGCGTCACGCGCTGACGGAGCAGGGTACGGGCGATCCACCCGGCTTCCGCATCGCTGACTGCAGCACGCAGCGCAACCTGTCGGCAGCCGGCCGCGCGCAGGCCCGGGCCGCCGGCGAGGCATTGCGGGCGCGCGACGTGACGATCGATGCGGTGTTCAGCAGCGCCTGGTGCCGCTGCATCGACACCGCGACACTGATGTTTCCCGGACTGAAGGTAGACGTATTGCCTGCGCTGAACTCCTTCTTCGGCAGCCCGGGCAACCGCGAGCGGCAGACGGCGGCACTGCGCCAATGGATCGCGGCACTCGACGACGGACGGCGGGTCGCGCTGGTGACGCATCAAGTGAATGTGCTGGCGCTGACCGGCGACGGGCTCGCGATGGGCGAGGCCATCGTGGTGCAGGCAGACGGCCGCGGCGACGTGCGCGCCACCGGCCGGCTGTTGCTGTGAGCGCCGGCCGATGACTCAGTACTTTCCTGCCTTCGCCGCGGCCAGGTGTTCGTCAAGGCGGAACACGAAGTCCTTGTCCTTCAGCGGCGCGTGGCAGCCGCGACAGGTTTAGTACTTCGTGTCGCCGTTCAGCTCGCCATTGCCCTTGAACGCGGAATAGATCCAGTTGCCGTTGCGCTGCGCCTCCGGCACATTGCCGCCCCAGCCTGCGTTCTTGCCCATCACGAACACCGCTGCCAGCTTGTCCTTCACCAGCTTGCCATCCGCCCCTTTGACCGGCTTGCCGTCGGCACCGATCTTGACCGACCAGTTCTCCATCACCAGGACGGAACCCTCGGCAAAGCCCTTTCCGGCGCTGCCCTTCGCCTCGTCCGTGTTCATGTAGATGTCGCGTATCTGCTTCACGTCCTCGCGCTGTACCCCGGTGAGGAATCCGGGCCAGGACCTGTAATCGGCCGGCAGCGGCAGCTGGCCGTCGTCGAGTCGGGTAACGGGCTTGCCGCCCGTGTGGCTGCAGCCGGCGATCGTCGTTAGAAGAACGATTGTGAACAGGGGACTTCTTTTCATCAGGAAACTCCTCGCGCGAGTCGGGTGGATGTACCGGGTGCGCACGCTGCCCTGACCGGATATCGGGCCGGCGCGTCTGCACCCGTGTGGCCTGACTACACGCGCGGGGTGCTTCCGGATGCAGTCGCCGTCGGGACGACCCGCGCACGGCGACGACGCAGACTGTCCAGCGACAGCAGCAGCAATCCCGAACCGATCAGAAGCATGCCGGTCAGCTCGTTGGCCAGAGGCCGCTCGCCCAGTTGTAGCGCCGCCGCCAGCACGCCGATCACCGGCGTCAGCAGCGACACCATGCTGGTGGTGCCAGCCGACAGCCGGCGAAGCGCATACAGCCACAGCAGCCATGCCAGCGCATTCGCCAGCACGATGTTGAAGCCGAGCGCGCCGATCAACGATGGGGTCCAGTTCGCTTCCCGTGCCGGCCAGAACAGCGCGACGGCGACCAGCGGCAATGCGCCGAACAGCATCTGCCAGGCGGTCATCGACAGCAGGTCGATGTCGGGTGCGCGAATCTGCAGCCGCTTGGCGACGATGACTGCGAGTGCCCACAGCGCACCGGCGCAGGTGGCCAGCGCCATGCTGGCGAGGTCGCCACCCAGATGCGCCGGGTCAAGAATGAACAGCAGGCCGGCCAGCGTGGCGACCGCCGACGGCCACTGCCAGCCGTGCAGCCTCTCGCCCAGCAACGGCCAGGCGAACACCATGACCCAGAAGGGCATTGTGTAAGTCAGTACCGCTGTCTTGCCCGCGCCGCCGCTGACCAGCGCCAGGATGATGAGGCCGGTGAAGCCGGTGGTCTGCAGCACACCCATGGTCGCCAGCCAGGGCAGGTGCTGCGGCCGGAAGGGCCTGCGCAGCAACGCCATCAGCGCGAACAGGCTGAGCGCACCGCCCAGGGTGCGCCAAGCGCCGAACTGGAAAGCGTCCATGTCAACCAGCGCGATCTTCATGACCACCCAGTTGTAGCCCCAGATCACCGCCAGCAGCAACAGTGCGGCGATCGCGCGCAGCGACGGCGAGCGGGTATTCATGCCGGGGCCCCTCAGTTCCAGGTATGGGTCAGTGCGCGCCAGCTGCCGTCGGGCTGGCGGCGATAGACCACGGCAATGTGGCCGGAGAAGGTCTGCAGTTCGCCGTCGACGTTCTTCGCCTGCGCGCTCCAGCGGCCGCGCTGGGTGGCGAGCGCGTCGTCGCCGGCGACCGCATGCAGTTCGATGCGGTGGTTGTGGATACCGCTGGCGATGGCACCGGCGAACAGCGTCTCGATGGAAGCAGGACCGATGGCCGCGTCGCCACCGGCAGGCAGCACGGCGCCTTCGGCGTCGTACAGTGCAGCCACTGCAGCCGCATCGCCGCGATTGAAGGCAGCGTCCCAGCGGGTGTTGATGTCGGCAATGGCGGACTGGAGTGCGCTCTGGGTCATTTCAATATCCTTTCGGTTTTCAGTGTTGATACGGAGGCTAACTATTCGGGCAAATTTTTTCGCGACTTACGCGAATGCGTCGAGCCCGGCATGCACGGCACCCAGCATCGACTGCAGCAGTACGCGCTGGTCCTCGTCCAGTCCGGCCATCAGCGTGCGCACCCGCCGGTAGTAGTCCGGCATCACGGCGTCAAGCACACCCTGCCCCGCCGGCGTCAGTCGCACCGTGATGCGCCGGCGGTCGGCCGTGTCGAACACGCGCTGCACGAGCCCGTCGCGCTCAAGTCCGTCGATCAGGCCCGTCATCGTCGCCCGCGTCACGCCGGCCTTTTCCGCCAGTACCGAAGGTGAGGACTCCAGCGTTTCCTCGCGGAACAGCAGGATGAGCACCCACCACCTCCCCTGCAGCAGACCGTGCCGCGCCAGAAAGGCATCGAGCGCCTGCGACAGTTCGGTCGCCGTGCGCAGCAGCGTCAGAAAGCCGGTGACGGCGCTGATATCGGCATCCGGATAGCGCTGCGCAAAGCGACGCAGGATGTCGGGGGTCGGAAGATCGCGGACCTGGAGCATGGTTAGCCAGAATATGGTTAGCAACCATATTATGTCAACCGGGGCTGGCAACGCACCCGCTACGCCGCTAGCATGACTACATGCGCCCAGCCAGCGCCTCACGATCGGGATGATCACATGGACACCCTAGACGCCATCGCCGCCGCCGCCGGCCTCGCCTGGGCCAGCGGTCTGCGGTTGTACGCCGTCATCTTTCTCGCCGGACTGGCCGGGCGGATGGGCTGGGTCGAACTGCCGGGCGATCTGGGCGTGCTGGAACATCCGCTGGTGCTCGTCGCTGCCGGCTTCATGCTTTGCGTCGAGTTCTTCACCGACAAGGTGCCGGCGCTGGACAGCCTGTGGGACGGCCTTCACACCTTCATCCGGATACCCGCCGGAGCCCTGCTCGCCGCCTGGGCGCTGGCCGACCAGAGCACACCGGTGGTGCTCGCGGGAGCTCTGCTCGGCGGTACGCTGACTGGCGCCATTCATCTGACCAAGGCGGGCAGCCGGGTGGCGATCAATGCCTCACCGGAGCCGGTCAGCAACGTGCTCGCCTCGGCCAGCGAGGACGGCCTCGCGGTCGGCGGTCTGTGGCTGGCCTTCGCCTGTCCGGTCCTCTTTCTTGTACTGCTCGGCTTCTTCCTGCTCGCCATGCTGTGGCTGCTGCCGCGGGTCTGGCGTTTCCTGACCGGATTGCTTTCGTGGGTAGCAGGCAAGCAGGCCCCCGGTTGACCTGCATCAGCCCTTCATGACCCGTACGGCGCTTCAATGAAACGAACACGTCGAAAGGGAGGAAGTCATGAAAGCGCTGTCCGATCTGCTGTCGACCGACTACGGGTTGATGAGTCTGGTGGTGATCGCCATCGTCATCTACATGAGCATCTGGTTCGGCCGCTTCTTCAAGCGGCACATGGACGAGGACGCGGCCGCTGCGGCCAAGGCCGAACAGTCCGGGCGGCCGACGTCGTAAGCGCGCCCGCGTTCAGCGGGTGAGCACCTTCCACACCAGACCGACGCCAGCGACCAGCAGGTCGGCGACTTCCAGTCCATTCGAGTCGAGGCGGCCTTCCTTGCGACGCTGGCGGTCGGCTTGTGCGCGGGTGCGTTCGCTCTCGACGATGGCATCGGCCATCGCCAGCGGATCGCGGGTGGTGCGCTTCACCTCGGCCTGGTGGTAGCCCTTCAGCGCGTTCTCGACCGCGGTCGGGTCAAGCAGGGAAAACGCCGACCGGCAATGCGGGCAGGCGTGGTCCTTGCGGATGTCGACAGGTGCGCCACAGCTCGTGCAATAGATGGCCCCCACACGCTTCGCCAGATCGGCGACTTCGGCCGGCGTCATCTGTCGCACAAAGCCCTTTTCGACCATGAAGGACGAAAAGCTGCTGTAGCGTCCGTGTTTCTCCGGGCAGCGGTAGGTCATGTAGCGACCGCTGCGCACGAGGTCATAGCCTTTTTCGAGCTTGCGGCTGCAGCGCGGGCAGGCCATCACATTGGCCACCGGATGCTGCATTTCGTCCCGGTGCGCGTGCAGTTGCTTGAACAGTTCGTTCACTGAACCGGGCGACAGTTGCAGGTTTTCGAAGGTGTCGAACCAGATACCCTGGCAGTGCCAGCAGATGTCGAGTTCCAGCGCTTCTCCGCCATGGTTGACGAAGCGGTGCACCTTCATCGGCACGCGGCAGGACGGACAATGCGGCACGGTATTCAGCATCATGGTCGGAGTCGGCTCGTATCGCGATCGGTCGGGTTCGGGCAAGGCCTGCATCGTCTTGTCAGCGGCACGCGGACCCGCAGGGTTGAGGGCAATCAGCGCGCCGAGCGCGTCACCTTGACACCTTCCGGTGCAGTGCGATGGAAGGTGACCGGCACCGCCTGCGCCTGCAGCACGTTCTTCCGGATGCGACCCACCACATGCATTTCGCACTTCTTGCAGTCGAAGCGCAAGGTAAGGCGATCATTGCCGTTCATCAAGGTCATCGGCTCTGCCTTCACCATGCCGCGCAAGTCGTACTCCTTGAGTTCCTTCGGGCACAGGTTGTGGCTGAAACGCAGGCAGTGCTTGGTGATCATCAACGATACTTCGCCCGGTTCCCGGTTCGCCTCGTAGGCATCGGCAATCAACTCCACGCCGTGTTTGCGGTAGAAGGCGCGCGCCTTTTCGTTGTACACATTGGCGAGGTAGGACAGTTCGGTGTCGGTGAAGCGCACGGGCGGCTCGACCGGAACGCCCGGCACGGGCCGCACGTGGGCCGCGATGCGCTTGGCCTCCAGCAGCGCCACAGTGTCGCGGCGCAGACCGTTCAAGGTCGAAGCCGGCAGGAAGCGCGCTTCCTGCAGATCGATCGCAATGTCGCCCGCTTCGAACAGCGTGTTGCCGAGCTTGCCGAGGCCGTCGCGGATGCCGGCCAGCGCCCGTCCGGCGTCGCGCGCCGGCTGCTTGTCGTGCGCCAGTTCGACCCGGGCGCAGACGCCGTCCTCGTCGGTCATCGTCAGTGCGAAGCCATCCGCCGTTTCCTGGAAGCGCAGGTCGGCGCGGATGCGGCGATCGGCCGATTTCTTCTCCAGCGCGCGCTCGAAGGCCTGGTCGCGGTTGCGGAACAGGGTCACGCCCGGTTTCAGGTCCTCCGGCATCGCGTTCGGGTAGAGCTTGCGACCCTGCACGACGTTGATGCGCAGGCCCGTCAACTCGCGGTGGCTGTCGTAATAGCTCAGGCCGTCGCCGTTGTGGATATCCACCGCGGCGTCGACCTCGATGTGGTCGCCGGCCACCTTTACCACGGTGGCCGCTTCCTCGCCGACGAAGCTCGGCGACTCGAAGGCCTCGATACCGTGCTGGCGACCGTGCGCGAAATAGTCGGTCGAACCGCGGTTGAAAGTCTTCTCGGGCTGCGGCACGAAACTATAGGTGCAGCGGCCGCTTGAGGCGCGACGGTAGCCCGGCAGGTCGCGCAGCAGTTCGTTCAGCAGCGTGCTGTAGTGGGCTGTGATGTTCTTCACGTAACCAAGATCCTTCAGCCGGCCCTCGATCTTGAACGAGGACACGCCGGCATCGATCAGGGCGCGCAGGTTCGCCGACTGGTCGTTATCCTTCATCGACAGGAGGTGCTTGTCGTGCGCCACCACACGCCCCTGGGCGTCGGTCAGCGTGTAGGGCAGACGACAGGCCTGCGAGCACTCGCCGCGGTTGGCGCTGCGGCCGGTGTGCGCGTGGCTGATGAAGCACTGGCCGCTGAAGGCCACGCAGAGCGCGCCGTGCACGAAGTATTCGAGCGTACAGGAGGTACTGGCCGCCACCTTGCGCACCTCGTCCAGCGTCATTTCGCGTGCCAGCACGATCTGCGTGAAACCCACGTCCTGCAGGAAGCGGGCCTTGGCGGCGTCGCGGATGTCGGTCTGCGTGCTGGCATGCAACTGGATGGGCGGCAGATCCATTTCAAGCAGCGCCATGTCCTGCACGATGAGCGCATCGACACCGGCGTCGTATAGCTGCCAGACGGCACGGCGTGCAGGCTCCAGTTCATCGTCGCGCAGTATCGTGTTGAAGGCGGTGAGCACCCGTGCGTGATAGCGATGGGCGTGCGTGCAGAGGCGCGCAATGTCGGCGATGTCGTTGTCCGCACCTTTGCGCGCACCGAAGGAGGGGCCGCCAATGTAAACCGCATCGGCACCGTGATTGATGGCTTCGATGCCGATGTCGGCGTCCCGGGCCGGAGCGAGAAGTTCAAGCGTCTGGCGTGCTGCGTTCATGGCGGCTGTGCGCTGGCGGGCCGCCCGGAAAGCGGCCCGCGTCGGATGGCGGACGGAATGGAAAGGCGGATTATTCCAGACAGCGCGCCACCCCGCACCGTCCGTTGATCCGACCGCGGCACATGCGTACAGGAAGCGCTTTTCCGGGGCGTCAACACAAAAGTTGACCCGACCGGATGGAACAGAGCGCGCAAGGGGATCAAGATCGAGCCGGGATATGACGAAATCGGAAGGAAAGACACGAAGGTGCACCCGACTTCCATCGCCCCTGGCCGCTATGCCCGCATCGCGTCAGAACCGCATTTGCCGATGCCGGCCATGCAGTCACCGAGCACTTGACCGAGCAAGATGATACCGACACGCGCCGCTCTGCAGCCCCGCCCGACATCCCTGACTACGTGGGTGCTGGGCAGCGACGTGCGGCAGCGCTTGCGCGTTTCGCGCGCACTGACCTCAATGCTGGTCTATGTCGTGTGTTTCGGCCTGGCCGAATTTGTAGCTCGTGTCGGCATGGGTCCTCCAGTAAGTGCGGTGCGCTGGATGCAGGCCGGCATGCTGGTCTGGATGCTGCTCGTCTATGGCGCACTGCGCAGCGGCTGGAGCCTGTGTCTGGCCGACCCCTCGCTGACGCTGCCCCAGATTCTCGCCGCCAGCGCCTGGGTGGTGCTCTCCTACACGCTGTTTCCGTCCGTGCGCGGCGCACTGCTGATGTTGCTGGCACTCACACTGGTGTTCGGCATCTTCAATCTGGACCGGCGACAGCGCCGCGTCAGCAACAGCTTCGCCGTCCTCGCCGCAGGCGCCGCCATGGGGCTGATGGCCTGGCGCGATCCGCAGCGGTATCCACCAGCGGTCGAGCTGACGCACTTCCTGCTGGTCGCCACCATACTGCCCGTGGTGTCGATGCTGGGCGCGCAGCTCAACTCGATCCGCCTGCGCCTGCGAGAACGGCACGCGGCACTGGAGAAAGCACTGGCTCGCATCCGCGAACTGGCCACACGCGACGAACTGACCGGCCTGAACAACCGGCGGCAGATGCTGGAACTGATGGAACATCAGATCACGCGAAGCGAGCGCACGGGCGAGAGCTTCAGCGTATGCCTGATCGATCTCGACCTGTTCAAGCGCGTCAACGACACCTGGGGTCACGCTGCTGGCGACGAGGTGCTGCGTCGCTTCGCCGCGGTAGCCATCGACGTGCTGCGCGACTCCGACCGCATCGCACGCTGGGGTGGCGAGGAATTCCTGGTGCTGCTGCCGGCGACCCCGGCCTGTCAGGCCGTCGTGAGCCTGCAGCGGCTGCGCGAGGCGCAAAAGGCAAGCGCGCCGATAGCCGGCGCACCCGGGGAACGCATCACCTTCTCTGCCGGCCTGGCCGAATTCCGCGTCGGCGAAACCATCGAGCAGACGGTCGACCGTGCCGACCGCGCGCTCTATCAGGCGAAAAACGAGGGCCGCGACCGTGTGGTGATGGCGGACGGACCCGCCGCCGCGTTCAGCGGCTGATCGGCTTGTAGCGGATGCGCTTCGGTTTGGCACCCTCCTCGCCGAGTCGCTTCTTCTTGTCGGCCTCGTATTCCTGGTAGTTGCCGTTGAAGAAAGTCCATTGCGAGTCACCCTCCGCTGCCAGGATGTGGGTGGCGATGCGGTCGAGGAACCAGCGGTCGTGCGAGGTGACCAGCACGCAGCCGGAGAATTCGAGCAGTGCGTCTTCGAGCGCGCGCAGCGTTTCAACGTCGAGGTCGTTCGAAGGTTCGTCCAGCAGCAGCACATTGCCGCCGGAAATCAGCGTCTTGGCAAGGTGAAGCCGGCCGCGCTCACCGCCCGACAGGTTGCCGACGATCTTCTGCTGGTCGCCGCCCTTGAAGTTGAAGCGGCCGATATAGGCACGGCTCGGCATTTCGAAGCGGCCGACAGTCAGGATGTCGGCACCGTCGGACACCGCCTCGAACACGGTCTTCGTGCCATCCAGACCGTCGCGGGTCTGGTCGACGGCAGCGATCTTGACCGTCGGGCCGACGACGATTTCGCCCGAGTCCGGGGTGTCCTTGCCCTGGATCATGCGAAACAGCGTCGATTTGCCGGCGCCGTTCGGACCGATCACACCGACGATGGCGCCCGGCGGAATGCTGAAGCTCAGGTTGTCGATCAGCAGGCGGTCGCCGAAGCCCTTGGAAACGTTGTGGAATTCGATCACCTTGTCGCCCAGGCGCTCGCCCGGCGGGATGAAGATTTCGTGCGTTTCGTTGCGCTTCTGGTACTCGACGCTGCTCATTTCCTCGTAGCGGGCCAGGCGCGCCTTGCTCTTCGCCTGACGCGCCTTCGGGTTGCCGCGCACCCATTCCAGCTCGGTCGCCAGCGCCTTCTGCCGGGCCGATTCCTGCGACTCTTCCTGACGCAGCCGCTCGCCCTTCTGGTCCAGCCAGCTCGAATAGTTGCCTTTCCACGGAATGCCGTGGCCGCGGTCCAGTTCGAGAATCCATTCGGCCGCATTGTCGAGGAAGTAGCGGTCGTGCGTCACCGCCACCACGGTGCCCGGGAAGCGCACGAGGAACTGCTCCAGCCACTCGACCGATTCGGCGTCCAGGTGGTTGGTCGGTTCGTCCAGCAGCAGCATGTCCGGCTTGGACAGCAGCAGCT